>CAUWCX010000130.1:0-1660 GCA_963557105.1 uncultured Oscillospiraceae bacterium | reverse complement strand
ATGCCCGAACTGCTGGCCAAAGTCCTGCGGCTGAATTGGACTCAGAATGTAGTCATCATGGAAGCAGAACTGGCCGTCGAAGCAAGAGCGTGGTATATCGATGAGGCCCTCCGGTGCGATCCCACCAAAGCAGAACTGCTGGAACTCCTGTCTTCTGAGGCTCATCTGCAAATCTCTCTCGACCAAACTGAAAAATACTGGTATAATGCAGACAATGATAAAGTTTTGGAGTTTGATCAGCATGAAAAAGATACTTTTTGTGTGTCACGGCAATATCTGCCGCAGCCCAATGGCCGAGTTCGTAATGAAAGACTTGGTGAAGCAGGCCGGCTTGGAGTCCCAATTCCATATCGAATCTGCGGCAACCAGTCGGGAGGAAATCGGCAATCCTGTCTATCCTCCCGCACGGCGGAAGCTGGCGGAGCATGGGATCTCCTGCGAGGGCCATGCCGCCCGGCAGCTCACCAAGCAGGACTACGAGGACTACGATCTGCTCATCGGCATGGATCAGGCCAACCTGCGGAACATGTACCGTATCTGCGGCGGCGATCTTGCCAACAAGATATCCCTTCTGATGAATCACACCGACCACCCTGGCGATGTAGCCGACCCGTGGTACACAGGAGACTTCGAGGCCACCTGGCAGGATGTGCTGGCTGGGTGCCAGGGATTGCTGAAAGAACTTACAAAGGAGTGAATATAGGATGCTGCTAAATTCAAATGAGTACCTTCATACAGTTGAAACCATCAAACAGGAGATTCGGACAGCACAGTACAAAGCGACCGTTCGTGTTAATCAGGAACTGCTGATGCTCTATTACTCCATTGGTGAGATTATCAACGAACACAAGGTATGGGGAAACAAGTTTGTCGAGAATCTTGCAAGAGATATCAAAATTGATTTCCCTGATGCTACTGGCTATTCTGTTCGGAATCTTAAATATATGGCAAAATTTGCGGAGGCATATCCGTCAAAAGAATTTGTGCAACAGCCTGTTGCACAAATTCCCTGGGGGCATAATACAGTCTTGCTGGATAAGCTATCGAACACAGCAGAGCGTTTGTGGTATGCTGAACAGATATCTAAAAACGGCTGGTCTCGCAATGTGCTTGTGCATCAAATCGAAAGTGGGTTGTATCAGCGGCAGGTGCTGGCGGAGAAGGTTTCTAACTTTGAAAACCGACTTCCGTCCCCACAAAGTGAACTGGCTGTGCAAACCATGAAAGATCCCTACATCTTCGATTTTATTCCGTTCAAGCCCGATATGGTAGAGCGAGATATTGAGAAGGCACTGGTCAAGGATGTAACGAAACTGTTGCTGGAACTTGGGACAGGTTTTGCGTTCCTCGGCAATCAATATCACCTCAATGTGGGTGGTGATGATTTTTACATTGACCTGCTGTTCTACAACCTGAACCTCCGCTGCTATGTGGTGATCGAACTGAAAACCGGCGAATTCAAACCGGAGTATGCCGGACAACTTAATTTCTATCTCTCTGCGGTGGATGATATTCTTAAGAAGGAGCAAGACAGCCCATCCATCGGACTCCTGCTCTGTAAGAGTAAGAATGATTTAGTGGCAGAGTATTCTTTGAAAGACATGAGCAAACCCATAGGTGTCAGTGCCTATCAAATCACCAGTAATTTGCCGGAGGAGTT
>CAUWCX010000129.1:0-1779 GCA_963557105.1 uncultured Oscillospiraceae bacterium | reverse complement strand
CCCTGTGACAAGGCCCTGGAGGCGGCCAACATGCAGGTGCTGATGGAGACCTCCACCATGCAGCAGCTCCGCCTCAAACGCAGCCTGAAGCCGATCCAGGCCGATTACGACTACTGTATCCTGGACTGCCCCACCGCGATCCGGAACATCAGCACCATCAACGGTCTGGCACTGACGCAGGATGTGCTGGTGCCGGTCACAGCGGACAGCTACAGCCTGGATGGGGTGATGGATATTGTAAGCGTGGTCGAAGATGTCCAGGACTATAACGACGGCATCCGCCTGACGGGGATCTTCCTCACCAAATACGAGAAGATCAAGGCCTGCCGGGAGACTTTGGAGCATCTGCAATCGGCACTGCCCGGCCTGGTGATGGACACCTATATCCGGAAGTCGGCGACCATTTCCGCTTCCACTTTTGCAGAGCAGCCGCTGCTCGACTATGCAGGCAAGAGTTCCGCAGCCGATGACTACCGGAGTCTGGTCAGGGAATATCTGGAGAGGAGGGACTAATTTATGGCACAGTGGGATTTTTCTTCGGCAGGCATCAACAACCTGCTGAACAACAGCAGCAAGTCCAGAATGAAGATCACCATGATCCCCTATGAGGACATTGTGCGCAACGAACACAACCACTATTCGATCGAGGACATCGAAAGCCTGGCGGCATCCATCAGCGATGTGGGCCTCCGGGAGCCGCTGGAGGTCAAGGCACTGGACGATGACCGATATATGCTCATTGGCGGAGAACGGCGGTATACGGCCATCGGGCAGCTCCGGGCAGAGGGCAGCACCCGGTACGACCTGGTTCCCTGCATCGTGATGGATGTACAGAGCATCGATCTGCCCCTGTCAGACGAGCTGAAGGAGCTGTATGTCCTGACCACCACCAATGCCGAGCAGCGCGAAAAATCCGACTACGATGTGATGCTGCAGGTGCAGAATCTCCGGCGGATCTACTCCGAGCTGAAAGCGGCCGGCCACCCCTTGCGGGGACGGCAGCGGGACCTGATCGCCGAAACGCTGGGGATTTCCGCAACGCAGGTGCAGCGGTATTCCAGCATCGACAAAAACCTCAGCGAGGAACTGAAGCAGGAGTTCCGGGACGGAAAAATGGCCTTGACCGTTGCCGGTTCGGCTGCGGCCCTTTCCAGGGAGCAGCAGGCGGCACTCAGGGAGCAGACTGCCGGAAAGCCGGAGATCACCCAGAGCGATGTGGACCAGGCAGCCGCCGTTCCCATCCGCCCGGAGAATGGGGCCGACCAGGCGGGTGTGCCGGTGAACACCGACTTCCTGCAGGGAATCAATGCCCAGCTGCAGGCACTGCAGGGGGAGTTCTCCGGGGGAGAACTCCTCCTCGCCCCGAAGGAGGCCGCCAGACTGCACACCCTGGCGGAGCAGGCGGAAAAGGCCCTGCACCGGATCCGGAAGATCCTGGACGGAGCAAAGTAACGATCGGGGGCCGGCAGCACAAGCGGAAACCGATTTTGAAATGGGAGCGTATCACATGGCGAGAAAAACAATATCCATGACCATTGGAACCGGAATCGATGAACAGCTCAATGCGCTTTCCGAACAGTATGGGCTGAACAAGAGCAGCCTGGTGAACCGGATCTTACAGCGCACCTTTGCCTGCGATCATGCCATTCAGAACCTGATGGCTGTTCGTCCGGCAGACCGGAGCAGGACCATCAAGAGAAGCTACCGCATCGAGGAGGAAATCGTTGCGTTTATGGAGCAGTATCCCGATCTTTCGATGGGCACCGTCATCGAAAAGGC
>CAUWCX010000128.1:0-1809 GCA_963557105.1 uncultured Oscillospiraceae bacterium | reverse complement strand
TAAGCGTGTTTTTGGTTACTTTTTGCACGGGCAAAAAGTAACCCGGGGTCCGGGGCCGGGGAGGCCCTGGGCGCATCCCCGGGGCGTGGGGATGGAATCCCCACAAGGGGGGGTGCCCCCGCCCGGGCACCCCCCTTTCTCCCCCCGCATATACTGCTCCCAGAGAGGAGGGACCGAGGGATGAAGAAAACCGTATCCATCCTGGGGGGCGATCTGCGGCAGGCGTACCTGGCGCAGCAGCTGCTGGAGGAGGGCTGGGACGTGGCGACCTGGGGACTGGAGGGGGGCGGCGGGCCGGCGGGGGTACCCCTGGACCGGGCGCTGGGGCGGGACATTCTCCTGCTGCCCATGCCGCCGGTAGGGCCGGACGGCCAGCTCTGTCTCCCACTGACGGACAGCACCCTGGCGGCGGAGGACCTGTGGCCCCGGCTGCAGTCCGGCCAGCTGCTGCTGGGGGGGCGCATTGGCGGGCTGGGCCAGCGCCTCATGGAGACCTACGGCCTGACCCTGCTGGACTACTACAGCCGGGAGGAGGTCCAGGTGGCCAACGCCGTGCCCACGGCGGAGGGGGCCATCCAGCGGGCCATGGAGGCCACGGCGGGGACCATCTGGGGCAGCAAGTGCCTGGTGCTGGGCTTTGGCCGCATCGGCAAGGTGCTGGCCCACCGGCTCCAGGGCCTGGGGGCCAGGGTCACGGTGGCCGCCCGAAGGCCGGAGGATCTGGCCTGGGCCTGGGCCTACGGCTATGACTGTCTCCCGGTGAAGGACATTGACGGGGCCCTGGGGGCCTTTCAGCTGATCTTCAACACGGCGCCCGCCCCTCTGCTGGACGCCCGGCGGCTGGAACAGGTGGGGGAGCAGTGCCTGGTGGTGGAGCTGGCCTCCGCCCCCGGCGGGGTGGACGAGAGGGCCGCGGAGGGCCTGGGCCGGCAGGTGCTGGTGGCCCGGGGCCTGCCGGGACAGGTGGCCCCCAGGGCTGCCGCCGCCGCCATCCGCCTGGGTGTTTTCCATATTCTGGAAGAACGAGGTGAACTTTCGTGAGAACTGAGCGTGTGGGCTTTGCCTTGTGCGGCTCCTTCTGTACCCACGGGAAGGCCCTGGCGGCCCTGGAGGAGCTGGGGCGCACCTATTGGGACATAACGCCAATTCTGTCTGAATGTTGCTGCAGGACGGACACCCGCTTCGGCACGGCGGCGGAGCTGCGGCAGCGGGTGGAGGCCCTGACCGGGCGCAAGGCCCTGGACACCATCGCCGCCGTGGAGCCCATCGGCCCCAAAAAGCTGCTGGACATTCTGGTCATCGCCCCCTGTACGGGCAACACCCTGGGGAAGCTGGCCTGCGGCATAACGGACACCGCCGTGACCATGGCCGCCAAGGCCCATCTCCGCAACGGCCGGCCGGTGGTGGTGGCAGTGTCCACCAACGACGGACTGGGGGCCGCTGCCCGGAACATCGGGGAGCTGCTGGTAAGACGTAATATCTATTTCGTCCCATTTCGCCAGGACGACCCGGCGGGGAAGCCCGCCTCCCTGGCGGCGGATCTCTCCCGCCTGGGGGAGACGGTGGAGGCGGCGCTGCAGGGGAGGCAGGTGCAGCCGATTCTTTGCTGATTTGTGGGGCTGTCTGCCCCACGCCCCGGGGGGTGATTCGGCCTTCGCCGGGCGGGCAAGAAGATTGTTCTTGACGAAGCTTGTGGGGATTCCATCCCCACGCCCCGGGTTACTTTCCCCTCGCCGGGAAAGTAACCAAAGGGGCGCAAAAGAGGGGGACACTTTCGATTGTGTCCCCCTCTTTTGAAACTCCCCCCGC
>CAUWCX010000127.1:0-1870 GCA_963557105.1 uncultured Oscillospiraceae bacterium | reverse complement strand
TCGGCTATAAATGATCCAAAAGTTATATTGCCCACAGCATTCACCTCTCATTTGTTCGACGAACTGCGAACATCTTGCTTATATTGTATATCGAACATCTGTTCACTTCAAGGATAAAAATTTCATTTGAAAAGAGGTGTTAAAAATCAATAACACCTCTTTTGCGCTATATAAATTCCTGAGCGATTTGCTGCATTTCTGTAATGCACTCTTTTGGGGATAGAATTTTTATTTTTCCCTTAAATTTGAATATCCAGCCATAAAAAGTTCCACTGGGGTTCACTTCAATTTTTGCTGTGAAGTGCGCGTCATCATATCTCTCAACAGGGGCATCTTCTCCATAATGATCTATGATTACTCTCATCAATTCGTTTTCACATAGAAGGGTTACTTCCTTCGATGACTCCGATGTAAACATATCAACCATTTTGTTTGTATAGGAGGCTACATCAAATCCCTCTATCGGTATAAAGCAAGTTTCAAGATTTTCTATGCTTGTTAGACGATCTACACGGAAGTGAGCAATTTTCTGATGCTTCAGAGAAAATCCAATCAGATAATAGTGGTCATTTTTCCATTCAAGCGCATAAGGATTTACGACATAATAATATCCATCGTGCTTTAAGATTTTCTTTTTTTCCTGAGTATATTCATAGTATTGGAACCGAATTTGCTGATGGTTTCCAATCGCTGTTTGGATATTATCAATGATATAGTAAACCTTTTCATTATGCGGTTTGACACGGCTGGATAAAGCAGCAAATTTTTGAAGCTGCTCTGCCTGATGTGTGCTGGCTAAACAGCATAATTTCTGCACCAGCTCCTCGGATTTCTTGGCAGAAATAATCTTTGAGGAAGCTACTGCGTCTGTCAGCATTTTTAGTTCTGGATACTCAAACAGTCGGCTTCCCATAAAATATTGGTTTTGGGTACTCTTGACCACCACAATATCAATCCCTGCATCGATCAGAGTATTGGTATCCGCGTAAACAGTCTGCCGCACTGCCTGAATTCCTTTTACATTCAGATGGGCAATGATGTCAGATACTGTGGCGGGATGATTTTCGTCGGTCCGCGCATAGAGAAACCGGAGTAATTCCAGTATCCTCATATTTGTTGAATTCTGCATACTTCACCTCCTCGATTCTTAAAATGGCCTATTTTGTATGGTGTCCAGCCCCAAAGACCAGAAGCAGGGCGACAGCACAGAGAAGTAGGCCAATCCAATTTCGATCCATAATCAGCTTGATTACCGCCACAAGCAGCAGTCCGCCCACCAGGAGCACAACGCCGTTCATTCAGCGTCCTCCCGAGGCATAGTTCCCCATGTGGATGTCCAGCACCCCTCTGGGCGGCTGGATCAGGGAATCCTCATACTGGCACTTCCACTGGACTTCACGGCTCATTCTGCCCTCCAGAACACCGTCTATGGGGTCCCCATCCGCAATGGGGTTGTCGTGCTCCAGAATATAGGACGCCGCGTTGTAGGCGTGGTTCACCACCCAGTTGGGGTCCATGCCGTGGAAGTGGTACTGGAGGTCGGGCAGGAACAGGGTGCTCATGCCCACCGTGTCGATGAGCATATCCTCGGTGCCCTCAATGTTGAAGAAGCGGACATTGACGCCAAAGCGGATGAACCGATCCGGCCCCTCGATCTGGTGGGAGCGCACATCCTCCGCCAGAAACAGCTTGCCGCAGTTCTGGAAATAGAACGCCTCACAGGTGGGATACAGCTCCGCCAGGGCCTCCAAAAAGTCGGCATCCAGATTGGCACGCTCCAGCGCCGGAAGCGCCGCCGCCAACATATCGGTGGCCACCACCTGATATTTGCACTCCCGGAAGATCCGCTCCCGATCCTCCTGGCAGTCCC
>CAUWCX010000126.1:0-1993 GCA_963557105.1 uncultured Oscillospiraceae bacterium | reverse complement strand
AACCATGTCTTCTTTTGTTTGCTTTTCAATTTGCGAAAATTATTGTACCTTATCATTTAATACTAAATCATGCTTCATGCAGTATTCTGAGGAATGATTGCAAAGGACAAGCGAAACCGCCCTGCTGAACGACAAATTCAGCAGGACGGTTTTTTGCTGGTCTGATCCATTTTCCCGCCACAGGACCATGGGGATTCGCTTTCCCTGCGGCAGATCGCCCGTCGGCTATACGCGGTCTAAGCGGGGCTTTGCCCCCGGAACAAGTGAAGGCGGCATCGGAGGCTGACAAGCAACGGGAACAGGCGAAGAAAGGCCGCAAACAGTCCCGGCGCTCTCTTGACCGTGGCGTGTAGGTGTTACAATGATGTGTGACAGATAGAAAAAAAGAAAGCGAATAGGAGTGACCTGTGTTAAGGTTAAGTTGCTGAGACCAAACCGAAAGGCAGGTGTCACCCTATTCGCCATGAATAAGATAACACAAACGATGCGCTTCAGGCAAGCGGTGATCGAATATTCCAACAAGCACGGGGTCACAAAAGCAGCGATCCGCTACCATCTGAACCGGCAGTATATCTACCGCTGGCGGAACCGGTACGACGGTACGCTCCAGTCACTGGCAGACCGATCGCACCGCCCTCACAGCCATCCCAATCAGCATACAGCGGAAGAGATCAAGCTGATCCTGAATATGAGACGCCGCAATCCAAACGCAGGGATCGTGGTATTCTGGGTCAAGCTGAGCAAGCGGGGCTATACCAGATCCATCTCCGGTCTATACCGCTTCCTGCGGAAACGAGGGGCTATGGCCGTCAAACTGCCAAACCCCAAGTATACGCCGAAACCCTACGAACAGATGCAGTATCCCGGCCAGCGGGTGCAGATCGATGTGAAATTCGTGCCGCAGTCCTGCATTGTCGGCCAACTAGAACCTACCCAGTGGTATCAATATACCTTTCTGGATGAATTCAGCCGCTTCCGTTATATAGAAGCCTTCCAGGAACACAGCACCTATTCCTCCGCTGTTTTCCTGCGACATGTGGTCAAAAAGTTCCCCTTTGCCATCGAGTGCGTCCAGACGGACAACGGCACTGAATTCACCAACCGCCTGCTCCCAAGGGGGAGTGACAAGCCAACACTCTTTGAACTGGAGCTTCAGCGCCTTGGCATCCGACACAAGCTCATCCGGGCTTACACCCCCAGACACAATGGAAAAGTGGAGCGCAGTCACCGCAAGGACAATGAAGAGTTCTATGCTTCCCATCGCTTTTACAGCTTTCAGGATTTTAAGGCCCAGCTCGCCGTCAGGGAGAGGGCTTATAACAATTTCCCCATCCGTCCCCTCGCATGGCGATCCCCTAAACAGGTCTTATTTGCTTTTCATAATGTGTAACACATCATTGACAAATCTACATCCCGGCACTCTGTTGACCGTGACGGGCGTTGACTTCAAAAAATTTTGATTGAACTGTTGACAAACGCATAATTGCCGCATACACTAATCATATCAAAATAATTTAATGTGAGATGAAAACATGGGGAAAGCATATCAAGAGCAGGCAAAGGTATTCAAGGCCCTCTGTGACCCTAAGCGGCTTGCAATCCTGGAACAGTTAAGGAGCGGTGAAAAGTGTGCTTGCGTCCTGCAAGAGCCATTGGATTTAACGCAGTCCGGCCTTTCCTACCACATGAAGATCCTCTGCGATTCTGGCATTGTTGTCAGTCGCCAGGAGGGTAAATGGACGCACTACCGCCTGAGTCCTGCTGGCAGGAACTATGCGGTGGAATTGCTGAAGAAGTTGACAACTCCAGACATGGAGCATGAGGGTACCTGTCCTCGTTGTGGATAGAAACGCCATCTAAGTAGATGGCGTTTCTATCGGCACGATACATCAAAATTTTTTGATATATTTTCTATCTATGGAAAGTGAGGCTTTTGTATGGGCGTGTGGGATTTCATTCAAGACCAGGTGCTTGGCATGAAATGGATGAATGA
>CAUWCX010000125.1:0-2009 GCA_963557105.1 uncultured Oscillospiraceae bacterium | reverse complement strand
GGTTACTTTCCCGACGAGGGGAAAGTAACCCGGGGTCCGGGGGCGGAACCCCCGGGAGCCATCGTTGAGAACGATGCATCGTCCCCACCCGCCCGGCGAAGGGCGAATCTCCCCCGAAGAAAAACAAAAGCGCCTTTGCCTCCACAAGAGACAAAGGCGCACGACCTCTGCGGTACCACTCTTCTTGCCGGAGAATTCCGGCCGCTCAAGGATCGTGAGATAACGGTCACTGCCGGGCCAGCCTACCGGTCGGAGATGACCTTCAGCCGCCTGCTCCCAGGGGATATTCGCCCGGCCGCGCTCTCCGCCCTTCCACCGATGTGGGCGGCTCTCTGTGCAGGCTGTGCCGGGGTACTGGTCCTGATCAACGCAATTAGCACAATATCTTAATCATCTTATCCGTATTTTTCGGATTTGTCAACCGCTTTTCCGGGAAATTTTGTACCGGGGCGAAAAAGCCCCCTATTCCCCCGTGGGCAGGCCCAGCAGATGCCGCCGTAGGAGGTCAAAGGCGTGCTGGGCGGCGGCGGAGCGCACCCGGTCCCGTCCCCTGCCCTTGCCGCAGGAGAACTTCCGGCAGAGCACGCCGCCGTCGTAGGCCAGGCCGATGTATACCGTGCCCACCTCGTTGTTCCAGTCGTCCCGGTCGGGGCCTGCCACGCCGGTGACGGACAGGGCGAAGTCGCTGCCGCAGATGCGGCGGCAGCCCTCCGCCATGGCCCGGGCCACGGGATCGGACACCGCTCCGTACTGGTCCAGCAGCGCCTGGGGCACCCCCAGGACGCCGGCCTTCACCGGGTTGACATAACTGACCACGCCCCCGCGGAACACCTGGGAGGCGCCGGGGAGATCGGTCATGCGCTTGGCGATGAGGCCGCCGGTGCAGCTCTCTGCGACGGAGAGGGTCAGCCCCCGCTGCCGCAGCAGCTGGGAGACGACGGCCTCCAGGCTGTCCACATCCACGCCGTAGACCACATCCCCCAGCTGGGCGCAGACTTGCTCCACCAGGGGCTTCAGCATGGCCTCTGCGGCCTGGACGCTCTCCGCCTTGGCCGTGGCCCGCACCATGCACTCGTTGAGCTTGGCGTAGGGGGCCAGGGTGGGGTTGGTCATGGTGGTCATGGCCTGGTGGAGGGCCTCCTCCACGGCGCTCTCCCCCATGCCGAAGATGCGGATCTCGTGGCTGAGGATCACGCCGTCGGTGAGGGCGGAGAGGTAGGGCACCGCCCGGTTTTCAAACATATACCGGCACTCAAAGGGCGGGCCGGGCAGCATCAGCACGTGGACGCCCTCCTCCTGGAAGGCGCAGCCGGGGGCGGTGCCCACGGGGTTGTCAAAGACGGTGCAGCCCACGGGCAGCATGGCCTGCTGAACGTTGTTCTCCGGCATGGGCTTGTGCATCTTCTGGGCGAACCAGGCCCGGAGGTCGTCCAGAATGTCCTGGTGAAGCTCCAGCTCCCGGCCAAAGACGGCGCAGATGGTCTGCTTGGTCAGGTCGTCGTAGGTGGGGCCCAGCCCGCCGGTGGTGATGATGATGTCCGCCCGCTTTCGGGCCACCTCCAGGGCGTCCCGCAGGCGGAGGGGGTTGTCCCCCACAACGGTGTGGTAGTGGACATTGATGCCCAGGGCGCTGAGTCCCTGGGAGAGGATCTGGGCGTCCAGGTTGACGATGTCGCCCAGCAGCAGCTCGGTGCCGACGGCGATCAGTTCTGCGGTGTGGGGCATGGGGGGACCTCCTGTTCTTTTTTTGCCGCCTGCGGGCGGCGGGGGGTAACTTTTTGCTTTTGCAAAAAGTTATGGAAATTGTAGAGGGTGGGGTTCTTTGGGTTGTTGGTGGGGACGAGAGATGCTTCTCGTCGGCAGCCTCGGGGGTTCCATCCCCGGAGGGCTGATTCGCCCTTCGCCGGGCGGGTGGGGACGAGAAATTTTCTTGTCGGTAGCCCCGGGGGTTCCACCCCCGGACCCCGGGTTACTTTCCCCATGCCGGGAAAGTAACCAAAGGGGCACTT
>CAUWCX010000124.1:0-2143 GCA_963557105.1 uncultured Oscillospiraceae bacterium | reverse complement strand
TATTCGCTCTCTTTTTTTGCCTATCTGTCACACATCATTGTAACACCTACAAAAAACAGGCACAAATTCCCCCTGCCCCCCTTTACATCTCCCCCCATTTTGTGGCATAATAATAAGACTGGAACTTAAATGAATGGAGAATTCCTATGCCCATCATTGAATATGATACCTATAAACAGAAGCTGGCCGCCATGGAGCCGGTCCTGGAGCAGCTGGCCGCTGCGCTGGATCTGGAGGGCGCCCGGCGGGAGGTGGAGGAGCTGGAGGAGAAGGCCGGAGACGCCAACTTCTGGAACGACATCGCCGCCTCCCAGAAGGTCCTGCAGCGGACCAAGCAGCTGAAAAACAAGCTGGAGCACCACGCCGACCTCATCAGCCAGTGGGAGGATCTGACCACCCTGCTGGAGATGGCTATGGAGGAGGATGACGGCTCCCTCCTGCCGGAAATCCAGGAGGGATACGGCAAGCTGGAGTCCGCCCTGGAGGAGGCCAACCTGGCCACCCTGCTCACCGGGGAGTACGACAGTTCCAACGCCATCATGACCCTCCACGCCGGCGCCGGCGGAACTGAGGCCCAGGACTGGTGCCAGATGCTCTACCGTATGTACACCCGCTGGGCGGAGCGCCACAGCTTTACCGTCAAGACCCTGGACTTTGAGGACGGGGACGAGGCGGGACTGAAGTCCGCCACCATCTCCATTGAGGGCGAAAATGCCTACGGCTTCCTGAAGAGTGAGAACGGCGTCCACCGCATGGTCCGCATCTCCCCCTTTGACGCCAACGCCCGGCGGCAGACCTCCTTCTCCTCTGTGGAGGTCATGCCGGAGATCGACGACGACACCAGCGTGGAGATCCGCCCCGACGACATCGAGATGCAGGTCTACCGCGCCTCCGGCGCCGGCGGACAGCACGTGAACAAGACCTCCTCCGCCGTCCGTCTGATCCACAAGCCCACCGGCGTGGTTGTCTCCTCCCAGCAGGAGCGCAGCCAGGTCCAGAACCGGGAGAACTGCATGAAGATGCTGCGGGCCAAGCTCATGGAGATGAAGGCGCAGCAGCACGCGGAGAAGATCTCCGACCTGAAGGGCGTACAGATGAAGATCGAGTGGGGCAGCCAGATCCGCTCCTATGTCTTCATGCCCTACACCCTGGCCAAGGACACCCGCACCGGCTACGAAAACGGCAATATCACCGCCGTGATGGATGGAGATATCGATGGCTTCATCAACGCCTATCTCACCGCCAGTGCCACCGGGGAACTGAAGAAGTAAGGCGGCGATATGGCCGTTTTCACCGCCGCTATGCGGCGTACAAGCGTTTTGCCGCGAGGCAAAACCTTGGCGCAAGGGCGGATTTACTCCGCCCGCGCAGGTGAGATCTGGGGCCCCCGGCGGCTGGCACAGCCGTTGGGGCAAACGGCAATATCACCGCCGTGATGGATGGAGATATCGATGGCTTCATCAACGCCTATCTCACCGCCAGTGCCACCGGGGAACTGAAGAAGTAAGGCGGCGATATGGCCGTTTTCACCGCCGCTATGCGGCGTACAAGCGTTTTGCCGCGAGGCAAAACCTTGGCGCAAGGGCGGATTTACTCCGCCCGCGCAGGTGAGATCTGGGGCCCCCGGCGGCTGGCACAGCCGTTGGGGCAAACGGCAATATCACCGCCGTGATGGATGGAGATATCGATGGCTTCATCAACGCCTATCTCACCGCCAGTGCCACCGGGGAACTGAAGAAGTAAGGCGGCGATATGGCCGTTTTCACCGCCGCTATGCGGCGTACAAGCGTTTTGCCGCGAGGCAAAACCTTGGCGCAAGGGCGGATTTACTCCGCCCGCGCAGGTGAGATCTGGGGCCCCCGGCGGCTGGCACAGCCGTTGGGGCAAACGGCAATATCACCGCCGTGATGGATGGAGATATCGATGGCTTCATCAACGCCTATCTCACCGCCAACGCCACCGGGGAACTGAAGAAGTAAGAAATGCAGCAGACAGGGCCGCCCATTGGGCGGCCCTGTCTGCTTGTCTAAAATGCCTCGCAGAGTTCGCCGCCCGGAGGCGGCGAATAGGCTGAAAGTTTCTGTGCAACTCTGTAGCACGGTTTCCTCGCGGCATAGCCGCTGCGGCCTACGCTAAAAATATG
>CAUWCX010000123.1:0-2196 GCA_963557105.1 uncultured Oscillospiraceae bacterium | reverse complement strand
AGGCATACGAGATGCCTTGTTAGCACCAAGCAATAAAAGTCGTTTTCAGCAACCACAAGACCATATGCAGGTATCATGAGTAGACCTTGATTCGTGTCCTGCTCTCGGCGATGCAGGCATTTTTGAGAGCGACGGGAGATAGCCGAGTGGAAAGTCCAGCAGAAATGGGACTAAAGCACAAGGAGGAACATCTTGAATAATGCTCCCGTCTTTGCATCTCTTACTATAATATGTGTAAGAGTGATAAAATGCGGAACTCTTTCTCCTTGTATTTCGTCTATATCAATAAGCGCTATTAGGAGCGGCCAAATTACCGGTTTCAACACAAATTGAGGAGGGATCGTCGTGAAAAAATATGCTGCCTTATTTATTGCATTAACACTTATTCTAGCATTGGCGGGATGCGACGCGGAATCACAGACATCAGTGCCACACCAAAGCGAACACAAGAATCTTGATCCAAACAGTACAGAGGACATAAGTAAGACGGATGGAATGACACTTCTTAACGGCATTTTTGACACGCTTTCTGAAGGAACGGATGTGACCATCACCCTTGAACAAGATGGTGTCCGGCAAAGCTATACAACCACGTTAAACGAATATTGGAGTATGCGGATGCCCACGAGCAATGATTTTAATTGGCGAGAAACCGAAAAAGAGGATTATTCCGCAGATTCTTCTGAAGGAGTAGGTAAGCAGAATAGGCTATCCCTTTCAGGAAACAAGGATGAGGTAAAATGGTCCCTCGCCGTGGAGGCCGACTCCAACTATGGTGTATTAACATATGGAGACGAAACATACTATTTTGCCGGTGCCACAGAGTACAACTATGATTCCGATTGGAGCGCAGCTATGGCACTTCGCTCCTTCTACGATACGATGGAATATAAAGCGTTGGGCGGAGGCTACGATAGCGATCCTAAAATCGTGATTCCCGATGAAGGACAGGATTATTTGGCGGCGGCACAAGCCGGATATCAGCAGCAAGAGGAAGTTCATCTGAAGGTATCCAAAGGCAGCGAATTTTGTTTTTCTTTTGTCAAATGTAATGTGATGCCCGTAGAAGATCAGACAGAGCATCTTCGTAAAGAGGGTGTGATCGACAAGAATACCTGGGCTGTTTGTGCTAGTACGATTTTTGTACCGGAAAACGAGCGCGCCCGCCAGAATTCTATGGCGGGAAACACCGGACAGTATTCCGGAAATGATGCGGATGTACCAACAGGCGCGTTGGAGTATGGTCGTGTGGGATATGTCACACTATCTTCGGACGGTTGGCATATTAATATTGACGGAACTGGCTGGTAAACAAGGAAACGGCGCAAGCGGATTTATTCCGCTTGCGCCGCATTCTCATTGGTAATGCCGTACTGTTTCGCCAGCCACGACATGATAACATCAATCTGACTTCGGATGTTTTCGATAGTTTCAAGTCTGAGGCTCCATAACAACCAAATATAGAACGATAGGGCGGAGATGTTATGTAAATCATCTCCGTCTTTGCTTTATCCGAATAGTAAATATCCTGCAAGGTAAAATAAAACCATATCCACGAATTGCAGGAGGTTTGACTATGGAATACCGCAAAATTATGCCGGATGATATTGCAGCCTATGGACAATATCTTCATATGGAAGAACGAGCCACAGCCACAGAAGAAAAGTATCTTCGCAGTCTTCGAGCCTTCGCCCGCTGGTTGGGAGATAGCCCTGTGAGCCGGGAGACGGTGACCGGCTGGAAGGAGTTCTTACTGACTCATGGCCGTGCCCCTGCCACGGTTAATGGGGCACTGGCCGCGCTCAATGGCTTTTTTCGATTTCTAGGCTGGGAAGATTGCAAAGCCAAATTTCTCAAGATCCAGCGGCGGTTATTTCGGGATCAATCCAGAGAGTTGACTCGTGCCGACTATGACCGGCTGATCGCCACAGCCCAGGAACGCGGTCAGAATCGGCTGACCCTGCTGATGGAGACGATCTGCGCCACTGGCATCCGGGTGTCCGAGGTGCGGTATATCACGGTGGAGGCGGCCAAGGCGGGGAGGACGGAGATCTCCCTGAAAGGGAAAATACGCACCATCCTGATCCCGAATAAGCTTTGCCGCAAACTGCTGAAATACGCCAAAAAGCAAAAATCGCTTCCGGCGAGATTTTTCTCACCAAAAGCGGAAAAAGCATATCCCGCCGCCAGATTTGG
>CAUWCX010000122.1:0-2265 GCA_963557105.1 uncultured Oscillospiraceae bacterium | reverse complement strand
TGACTTTTTGTGCGGGCAAAAAGTCACCCGGGGTCCGGGGCCGGGGAGGCCCCGAGCGAACCCAGCTTCTGGGAAGAAGCAACACGGTTGCGTTCCCACCCGCCCGGCGAAAGGCGAATCTAATTGCAGGTCCGCCAAACCGAAACAAGAAAAAATCCCCCCTCGCCGCCGGAGGCGGCGAAGAACAGAGGTACAACAATGAAACAGGAAAACATCAGAAATTTCAGCATCATCGCCCACATCGACCACGGCAAGTCCACCCTGTCGGACCGGCTCATCGAGGCCTGCGGCGCCGTGTCGGAGCGGGAGATGGAGAGCCAGATCCTGGACAACATGGATCTGGAGCGTGAGCGGGGCATCACCATCAAGGCCCGGGCCGTCACCCTGGACTACACCGCCCAGGATGGGGAGACCTACACCTTGAACCTCATCGACACCCCCGGCCATGTGGACTTCAACTACGAGGTCAGCCGCTCCCTGGCGGCCTGCGAGGGCGCGCTGCTGGTGGTGGACGCCAGCCAGGGCATCGAGGCCCAGACCCTGGCCAACACCTACCTGGCCATCGACAACGACCTGGAGATCCTGCCGGTGGTGAACAAGATCGACCTGCCTGCGGCGGACCCCATGAAGGTCAAGCATGAGATCGAGGACATTATCGGCATCCCCGCCCTGGACGCCCCGGAGATCTCCGCCAAAATGGGGGTCAATATCCCCGCCGTGCTGGAGGATGTGGTCAAGAATGTCCCCGCCCCCACCGGCGATCCCACCGCTCCCCTGAAGGCACTGATCTTCGACAGCTACTACGACGCCTACAAGGGGGTCATCGTCTACTTCCGGGTCATGGAGGGCACGGTCCGCAAGGGGATGAACATCCGCATGATGGCCTCCAAGGCCCAGTACCAGGTGCTGGAGTGCGGCCTGCTGCGGCCCCTGGGCTATGAGCCTGCCCAGGAGATCCGGGCCGGCCAGGTGGGCTACTTCACCGCCTCCATCAAGGATGTGCGCCACACCCAGGTGGGCGACACCGTCACCGAGGCGGACCGCCCCGCCCAGGAGGCCCTCCCCGGCTACCGGAAGGTGCAGCCCATGGTCTACTGCGGCGTGTACACCGAGGACGGCAGCAAGTACCCCGACCTGCGGGACGCCCTGGAGAAGCTGCAGCTCAACGACGCCTCCCTGACCTTCGAGCCGGAGAGCTCCGTGGCCCTGGGCTTCGGCTTCCGCTGCGGCTTTTTGGGGATGCTCCACACGGAGGTCATCCAGGAGCGGCTGGAGCGGGAGTTCGACCTGGACCTCATCACCACCCTGCCCTCCGTCATCTACCGGGTCACCAAGACCGACG
Organism: uncultured Oscillospiraceae bacterium; assembly: GCA_963557105.1. Lineage (GTDB taxonomy): Bacteria > Bacillota > Clostridia > Oscillospirales > Oscillospiraceae > Pelethomonas. The sequence continues at coordinate 923 of CAUWCX010000122.1, read as the reverse complement.
GCACGGAGGTGCTGGTGGACAACCCCCACAACTACCCGGACCCCAGCGTTATCGCCGAGGCCCAGGAGCCCTATGTGAAGGTGTCCATCCTCTCCCCCAACGAGTTTGTGGGCAACATCATGCCCCTGTGCCAGGAGCGCCGGGGGGAGTTCAAGGATATGCAGTACCTGGACACCAACCTGGTGGAGCTCCACTACCAGATGCCCCTCAACGAGATCATCTACGACTTCTTTGACACCCTGAAGGCCCACACCAAGGGCTACGCCTCCCTGGACTACGAGCTCAGCGGCTACCGGCCCAGCGACCTGGTGAAGGTGGACCTGCTGCTCAATGGCGACCAGGTGGATGCCCTCAGCTTCATTGCCCACCGGGAGAAGGCCTATCCCCGGGCCCGCCGTCTGTGCGAGAAGCTGAAGGAGAACATCCCCCGTCAGCTCTTCGAGGTGCCGGTCCAGGCAGCCATCGGCGGGCGGATCATCGCCCGGGAGACGGTGAAGGCCATGCGGAAGGACGTGCTGGCCAAGTGCTACGGCGGCGATATCACCCGGAAGAAGAAGCTGCTGGAGAAGCAGAAGGAGGGCAAGAAGAAGATGCGGAACCTGGGGAGCGTGCAGCTGCCCACGGAGGCGTTTATGGCCGTCCTCAAATTGGACGAGTGATCATCCGCAAAGCGAGTATCCTCGCGGCATAGCCGCTGCGGCTTGCGCTACAAACAGGCCACCGGCCTGTTTGCTTAACGCTGCAGTGGCTGTCCTCAAATTGGACGAGTAGGAATATGTTTTGCCGCCCGCCCTGGTCGTTAGACCGGAGCGGGCGGCTTTTGTGGTTTGCAGGAAGAGGGGTTTTGTTGATAGCCCCGGGGGTTCCACCCCCGGACCCCGGGTTACTTTCCCCTTGCCGGGAAAGTAACCAAAGGGGCACTT
>CAUWCX010000121.1:0-2539 GCA_963557105.1 uncultured Oscillospiraceae bacterium | reverse complement strand
CTAATATGATTCCATCTGGGTCCCGAAAGTAGAAGGCTTTGCTCCGGCCAAAGCCTTCCTGCCGAAAATCAAATTCCTGGGGAGCGGAGAAACACTCCACGCCCTGCGCCACCAGGTTTTGATAGACCGCCCCGGCATCCTCCGTATAAAAGCAAAGTTCCGAGATGGAGGTGGTGAAAAGGTCCATGGGCTTGCGGTGAATTTCATCCTCCACAAACTGGATCAGCTCCACCGGCGGCATATGCAGCTGATCCGAGCCGTTCAGATAAGCAACCCGTGCCTTGCAGTTTTCTCGCCGGAACATTGCCTCAGTCTCTTTTCCCTCCATCAGAAGCTCTCCCTGATACTGAAGGCCCAGCACATCCCGATAAAACGCCACGGAACGGTCCAGGTCGCTGACCGTCAATCCCACATGATAGATCTGTCCAATCATAAGCTCCTCCTCGTTAGTTGTTTTCTGCTGATTTAATGAAGGCATGGAACAGGAAGGCAAGCCCAATTGTTAAGATAATGTGGCCGATTCCGGCAAGCCCTCCGATCATGTGATCCATAAAACTACTTATGGGAAGGGAAAACAGCTGCGTAACTCCCCGAGCTGTCATAAATCCCAGAGTCATGATCAGACCAATATTGTAAGTCCATTTGAATTTGCCAAAAGATTTTTGGTTTTCAATATGGAAGTTCTTCATAAACAGCGGAAGTAGAACAAATACTGCCGTTCCCAATACGAAAGCGTGTGTATGTACTAACGACAACACAGTTTCACCAGTGAAGTTCGCCCAATATGTCGCTTCATGTGTAAAAAGTCCTGCGATTAAACCGAATACAAGGTAGGCCGCTGCAATTTTGTATGCCTTTTTCATAATTTCGTCTCCTTTGTCTAAATCCAAAAATTACACTTTCAGTTCCTGCTCTAAAGTGCACAGGATTTTTGCGTAGATCCGAAAGAAATCATCTCGGTCTCTTTCTGAAAGTTTTTTGAGAACTTGCCCCTCCACCGTTTGCACAGAGCGGATATATTTGTCGCAGAATTGTTGTCCCTTCTCTGTCAGATGCAGTTCCTTCTGTTTGCGAGACCCTTCCGCATAGGTGAGATACACAAGCCCCGCTTTTTCCAGAGCGGCCACTGCCGCACTGGCCGTCTGTTTGGAATAGCACCAGCTTTCACAAAAGGCATTCTGGCACAGCGCATCTTCCGTTTCACAGATGGCATACAGAAGCCAGAATTGTGCGTCCGGCAGTCCGCTCCGCTTTGCGCACAGATGATAGATCTCGTCCTGCTGTGTAGCCAGCTGATTCCATTTTTTCAGTTCCTGATCCATCTTTCAATCCGCCACCTTTATTCCAAAATTTGCAGGATTTCATCCCGCGATTTTCTCTGGTAATGGCGAGGAGAGGGCTCGCTGTCCGCAGCCGCATACCCAACGGGGAATAATGCGATCAATTCATAGTCTCGCATTTCCGGATAAAGCTGTTTCAAACGAGGGGAGTCAAAATGCCCCACCCAGGTGGTGGCCAGGCCAAGATCATAAATCTGCAGCATCATATGGGTAGCTGCAATGCTGGCGTCTACATCCGCAAAATTCCGGTCATCGAAGGCCCTGACCCAGGCTTCTTCCGTGCGATACCCTACCACCAGAAAAGTATCCGCACCAAAGGTACAGGGGGAAACCTGCTCCAACTGCTGTTTTGCCTCTGCGGAACGCAGCCAGAAAATTTTGAACGGCTGCTTATTGACAGCAGTGGGAGCTTGATTTGCAGCTTCTACGATCTGCATGATCAGATCCGGTTCAACCTTCCTGTCTGAAAACTGACGGCAGGAGTAGCGGTTCTCTGCTAATTTTTGAAATTCCATTTTAAGACCTCCTGTGCGTTACGCTTTTGCGATCGATTCAAATGTTGCCCCCAAGGTATGGAGCAGAGCGTTGGGAGAAACCTCAAGCAAAAGCCCAATTTTCCCTCCGGACAGATAGATGGTTTCCCAATTCAAAGCGCTGCGCTCCACAATCGTCGGCAGTTGGGTTTTCATACCAAATGGAGAGCAGCCGCCATGTGTGTAGCCTGTCAGTGATTGAAAGATATCCGGCTCCACCATTTGCAGATTTTTGACGCCTACAAGAGAGGCAGCCCTTTTCAGATCCAGCTTTTTTTCTGCGGGTAAGCAAAATACATAGTAACCGCCCTTGCGGTCGGATGTGACCAATGTTTTGAACAAACGATCGGTTTCATCACCAAAGTGGAAATAGGCCGCCACATCTTTTGCGGCAATCGGCCCGTTTTCTGGATATTCCATTGTAGAATATGAGATATTATTTTGTTTCAGGAATGCAATTGCTGCGGTTTCCATTCTTAAGTTCCTCCCTTCAACACGAGTAGTCCGATATTTGACTATTCCATTATAGTCAAATATCGGACTACTGTCAAGAGGGAACCAATCAAACAATTTGTTTGATTATATCTACATAGGTTTTGATATGATGATATCGTATCTTTAATTATATGTTTTCAGCATAAAACACCCTTGACAAATCTTTTTCCA
>CAUWCX010000120.1:0-2782 GCA_963557105.1 uncultured Oscillospiraceae bacterium | reverse complement strand
GGCAATTGCCTTCCCATCACGGAAATATCTTTGTTCGGTTTTCAGGGTGTTATCCCGAAACCAATATGCACCATTAGCTCAGCTGGTAGAGCACCTGACTCTTAATCAGGGTGTCCAGGGTTCGAGTCCCTGATGGTGTACCAACGGCCCGTTGGTCAAGCGGTTAAGACGGCGGCCTCTCACGCCGCAAACATGGGTTCGATTCCCGTACGGGTCACCACTTTTCTTTCAGAAAAGACTTGACAAAGCACACAGAAAACCCTATAATACGGTTTGTTGCCGCAGTGCGGTAACAGTTGGTGTTGATTAGAGTGAGGGTCCACCCGTTCCCATCCCGAACACGGAAGTTAAGCTCACCTCTGCCCACAATACTTGGCTGGAGACGGCCCGGGAAGATAGGTAACGCCAACACATGAAGCGGTCTGGTCTGACTAGGCCGGACCGCTTCCCGTATATTCCTCCATAGCTCAGTCGGTAGAGCACGCGGCTGTTAACCGCGGTGTCGTTGGTTCGAGTCCAACTGGGGGAGCCAAAGTGGGCCGCCACTTCAACAGGTGGCGGCCCAGCTTTTGAAAACATCACGACTTGGGCCTTTAGCTCAGTTGGTTAGAGCGGCCGGCTCATAACCGGTTGGTCCCGGGTTCAAGTCCCTGAAGGCCCACCAATCCCCGACGGGGTGCGGTGCACTCCGCCGGGGAACATCCGAGAGACAACCGCTGCCGTGGGCATACAGATATAGGGGTATAGCTCAGCTGGTAGAGCAGTGGTCTCCAAAACCACGTGCCGAGGGTTCGAATCCTTCTGCCCCTGCCATTGTGGAAAACAGCTTGTCTGTTTTGATATAGCTCGGGTCACCGGGCAACATGTGGCCCAGTAGTTCAGTTGGTTAGAACGCCAGCCTGTCACGCTGGAGGTCGACGGTTCGAGCCCGTTCTGGGTCGCCACTTTAAGCTCGAAAAGGTTAAATACCTTTTGATATAAAATGCGGCATAAGCCGCCAATATGCTGCTGTAGCTCAGTCGGTAGAGCGCATCCTTGGTAAGGATGAGGTCGGCGGTTCGAATCCGCCCAGCAGCTCCAATAAAACCGCTCTTTTCAAACGAAAAGAGCGGCTTTATTTTGCTTAGGATCTGCGGTCGCGGTGTTGACCACAGAACAAGCCACAGACAGAACAATGGAGCGCCGGCGGGACGATGTCCCGCCGGCGCTATTCTTTGCCAATCGCATATCATTTCCGCATGTCCACATCTTCTGGAACGAGGAAAAGGGAGACATGGGGTGGCAAACGTTCTGCTGCAAAAGCTACACAACACGGAGATTAGAGAGAAAATCCTGGGGTTTGCGCTACGGATCAACCCTTGTCTGCGGCCCCAGGAAACGCATTTGGCCGGTCAGGGCGCACCACAAAATCCACCTCTGCCATTTGCTCGATCAGGGCGTCCGCATCATGCTCTATCTTATACTCCACCTCATTATGATAGAGCGGGATCACCTGATAGAAGTTGACCTCCTCGCCGCTGGGCAAAGTGCAGACCTCGCCGCCTTTCCAGACAACATCCTGCGGACCCACCAGAATTGCGGCGCAGAGCTTCGTGCCCTCTGCAAAGGGCGACTGCTTGTCCATGGTGTGGCCAAAGCCCAGCCAGGTATCGTTGGCAATGGGCAGGCGGGCCAGCACTTTCAAGAGGCCAATAGGCCAGTACCACCGCTCATCCTGCAGGGATTCCTCATCCAGTTTCCAGTCCGTCGGCAAAGCGATGGCCAGCTCCGCCCGCTCCAGCTTGTATTCCGCCAGTTCCTCCGGCACATTCATCCGGTGGGCCCCCATGCCCATGGTGACCAGCGTGTAGTAGTCCCGCTCCTCAGAGGGAGGAACAACGCAGATGTCCACATGGATGTCGGGGGAGACCAGCTCATGGAACACATTCTCAAACGCGCCAAAGGTGTTTTTGATGTGCTGCTCTACCGCGGACATCTCTTCCTCGGTGTAAAGCTCCGGCTCACGGTTCTCCTCCGAGGACCAGAACCTGCCCTCCTGTTCCGTCCCGTCCGGGTTCAGGAAGATCTGGAAGTATACATCCTCCTCGGTCAGCTTGTAGAGCAGGCCCATGCGGTAATCCAGCCCCACCAGCACTGTGTCCAGGCGGGCCGCCCTGCCGTCCGGGTGCGCCCGGTTTAGCCACCGTCCATCCTGAAGCCAGCCCCTCAGCTGCTCCAGCCAGTTGGTGTGCAGCTTGGACATGCCCGCTTCATTCATCTGGAACACCAGATCCACGGGGTGATCGGTCACCATGTACGGGAACTGCGTATAGGGCGCGTTAGGGGTGTACTGCTCCGGCTTTGGACCAAAGATCTGCCAGAAGCGTTCCAGCCCCTCCGCATTGACCGTCATACAGGAGATGGAGCGCTGTTTATCGTCGGCATCCGCATCCAGCCCCTGTTGGAGCGTTTGGTCGGCGTCGGGGTTGATCCAGTGGTATTCCATCTGCTCCAGCGGCGCGCCATGCTCGATCTCCTTTTTCAACGTCAGGAACTCATAGTCGCCGGGTTCCAGGGCAAGACCCTGGGCGACCGCCTCCAGAGCGCCAGCTTTATTGCCGAAGTGGCTGCGCAGCTTGCCCACTTGCAGCCAGATCCACGGGTACTCCGGCTCTGCGCAGGCGCCCTGCTCCGCATAGTCCAGTGCTTCTTCCAGCCTGCCGCAATACATCAACGCCACAGAATACCGGTAGTACCAGGTAGCGCAGCCCGTGGCGTTTTTCTCCGAATCCTTCATCCATTC
>CAUWCX010000119.1:0-2853 GCA_963557105.1 uncultured Oscillospiraceae bacterium | reverse complement strand
AAAACCTTGGTTTTGGCGCATTTTTGGTGACTTTTTGTGCGAGCAAAAAGTCACCCGGGGTTTGGGGCCGCCGCAGCGTTAAGCAAACAGGCCGGTGGCCTGTTTGTAGCGTAGGCCGCAGCGGCTATGCCGCGAGGAAAATCGCTTGGTGGGAAAAACCCGGCTCGTTCCCACCCGCCCGGCGAGAGGCGAATCTAATCGCCGCTCCCCCGAAGAATCCAGCTTCATGGAAGAAGAACAACGCCCCGCCGCCGCAGGCGGCAAAAACAGAAAGGAGCACAACTATGGATAAACAAACTCTCTGCCAGAAGGCCACCGAAATGCTGAACATGGCCTACGTCCCCTACTCCCACTTCCCCGTGGGGGCCGCCCTGGAGTGCGACGACGGCACGGTATTCACCGGCTGCAATGTGGAAAACGCCGGCTACTCCCCCACCAACTGCGCCGAGCGCACCGCCGTATTCAAGGCGGTCAGCGAGGGGCACCGGAAATTCGTCCGCATCGCCATTGCCGCCACCACGGAGCGGTTCACCGCCCCCTGCGGCGTCTGCCGCCAGGTGCTGGCGGAATTTGACCCAGAGCTGAAGATGGAAGTCATCCTGGTCAACCGGGAGGGCAAGACCCTGGCGCTGACCCTGAAGGATCTCCTGCCCTACAGCTTCGACAGCAGCTTCCTGGGCTAAGCTTTCCACGATCCCACAGCCATCTGTACAGAAAGGAGCCCCGCCATGACGACCAATCCCCCCGCCAAGACATCCCACAAACTGAGGACCTGTCTGCTGTGGCTCCTGCCCGCCCTGGCGGTCCTGGCCCTGGCCCTCCTGTGGTATGCCCGCCCCATGAGCTTCACCAAGCTCTCCCACGGGGCCGATCCGGAGACCTGCGTGGCCATCCGGATCTACGCCCAGCAGGGTGCCGCTTCGGCCCCGGAGATCGAACTCACCCTCTCCCCTGAGGGCCCCGCCTTCTCCCCTCTGCTGGAGCTGCTGTCCGACCGGCACTACCGCCGCTCCCTGGCAGATCTGCTGCCCCAGGGGAACAAGCGCCACCAGCCCCAGCCGGAGGATATGCGCTGGCTGATCCTGCTGGACTTCCCCGGCCCTGACGGCAGCGGCGCCCTGCAGTGGGACTGCTTCTTCGGGGACCTGACCATCCACCGCACCGGCGGCGGATGGGAGCAGCGGCGGATCTGCACCCTGGGCATGGGCCAGTGGATGGACGATGTCCAGGCCCTCATCCTCCAGGCCGCCGGACAATAGCAGAAAACAAAACGATGCCCCGTCCGCAATTTCCTGCGGCCGGGGCATCGTTCTATCTACTTTCCTACGCAGAACCGCTGGAAGATCCGGCTAACCATGTCCTCCCGGGCGGTGCGGCCGGTGAGCTCCCCCAGGGCATTCATGGCGCTCTCCACATCGGTGAGGATGGCGTCGGGGGTGAAGCCCAGGTCCAGAGCGGACCGAGCCCCGGCAATGGCTGCCGCCGCCCGGCCCATGGCCTCCGCCTGGCGGGCGTTGGTGAGGACCTGTCCCGCCGGGGTCTCCCCCGCCGGAAACCGCGCCGCCACCGCCTGCTCCAGGGCCTCCAGCCCCTCCCCCGTGCGGGCGGAGAGGGACACCACGGCGTCGGCCTTCTCCTCCGCCGGGACAGGCGCCGCCTCCCTCGCCAGATCCTTTTTGGTCAGCACCAGAATCCAGGGCTTGCCGCTGTCCCGGGCCAGGGCCAGGATCTCCCGGTCCTCCGCCCCCAGGGGGCAGCTGCCGTCCACCAGGACCAGGAGCAGGCTGGCCTGCTCCACCGCCGCCCGGGAGCGTGCAACACCGATCCGCTCCACCTGGTCCGCCGTCTCCCGGATGCCGGCGGTGTCAATGAGCCGCAGCAGCACGCCCCCCACCACGGCCTTCTCCTCCACCGTGTCCCGGGTGGTGCCCGCCACATCGGTGACGATGGCCCGGTCATAGCCCACCAGGGCGTTGAGCAGGGAGCTCTTCCCCACATTGGGCCGCCCTACAATAGCGGTGGGCACACCGCTTTTCAGCACCTGGCCCCGGTCAGCTGTGGCCAGCAGGGCCCGCAGGGCCGCCTCCGCCTCCCCCAGCGTCCGGCGGATCTCCTCCCGATCCAGGTCGGGGATGTCCTCGTCCGGGTAGTCCACCACGGCGTAGAAGCGGCTGGAGATCTCCAGCAGGCCGTCATAGATCCCCTCCATGCGGCGGCGGAGACTGCCCCCCAGCTGCTCCACAGCGTTGCGGGCGGCGTCGGCAGTCTCACTCTCAATGAGGTCGATCACCGCCTCCGCCTGGGTCAGATCCAGCTTGCCGTTGAGGAAGGCCCGCTTGGTGAACTCCCCCCGGCCCGCCTGGACCGCCCCGGCGGCAAAGAGGGCCCGCAGGCCCTGGTCCAGCACCACCGGCGAGCCGTGGCAGTGGAACTCTGCGCTGTCCTCCCCGGTGTAGCTGTGTCCGGCGGCAAAGGTCACCGCCAGGGCCTGGTCGATGGTCCGCCCCTCCCGGTCCAGCAGCGCACCGTAGACCATGGTGCGGCGGGGATGGTCACTGAGCCGCCGCCCGTCCGCCGGGCGGAAGACGGCGTCAGCGGCGGCCAGGGCCTCCGGCCCCGACACCCGGAGAACGCCAATGGCGGAGACGGTATTTCCCGTGGAAATGGCGGCTATAGTTGACATAATTTCCCTCTTTTCTTGCTGCCGCCCAAAATGGGCGGCAGGGTTTTGTTTTTTTGGCGGGTAGATTCGCCCTTCGCCGGGCGGGTGGGGACGATACATCGTTCTCGACGATGGCTCCCGGGGATTCCATCCCCGGACCCCGGGTTACTTTCCCCTCGTCGGGAAAGTAA
>CAUWCX010000118.1:0-2935 GCA_963557105.1 uncultured Oscillospiraceae bacterium | reverse complement strand
ATTCGCCCTCTCCGTCCTCGCTTCGCTCGGCCACCTCTCCCAAAGGGAGAGGCAAATGATGCATTCAACTACAAAAAACCACTCGCCCTGTGGGCGAGAACCAAATTGTGTTGGACGAGAGCAGACTACCGTGTGGTAGTCGAAATGTCAGTGCCGCACCCTTAGATGAATCTATCCCTTTAACAGGCCGGCAGGCGAAGTTGGAATAGATACCCGGCCGAGATCAGATGCCCGAAGGATCTGAAATTCGGTGGCTTCGCCCATCATCCCCCGCCTGCACCGATGAGGCAAAGGATTCCAAAACCATGGGTTTTGGCGCATTTTTGGTGACTTTTTGTGCGGGCAAAAAGTCACCGGGGGCACGGGGGCGCGCAGCCCCCGAAGAAGCCAGCCACTGCGTTCCCGCCCGCCCGCTGAAGGGCGAATCAGCCCTCCGGGGTCCGGGGGTGGAACCCCTGGGAGCCATCGACAAGAACGATATATCCTCCCCACCCCCGCCCCGGCAGGGGCAAAAAAAGAAAGGAGACCACCATGCTCTTTGACACCCACGCCCACTACGACGCCGAGCAATTCGACCCCGACCGGGACCAGGTCCTGGAGGCCCTCCCCAGCCGGGGGGTATCCCTGGTGGTGGACCCCGGCTGTGACATCCCCTCCTCCCGGGCGGCCCTGGCCCTGGCGGAAAAATACCCCTTCCTCTACGCCGCCGTGGGCTACCACCCGGAGAGCTGCGCCCCCTACCGGCCGGAGGAGCTGGACATCCTCCGGGACATGGCCCGCCACCCCAAGGTAGTGGCCATTGGGGAGATCGGCCTGGACTACTACTGGGAAGAAAATCCCCCCAGGGAACTGCAGCAGCAGGTCTTTCGCCGCCAGATGGCCCTGGCGGAGGAGCTGGACCTGCCGGTGATCGTCCACGACCGGGAGGCCCACGCCGATGCTCTGGCCATAGTCAGGGAGTTCCCCCGGGTGCGGGGGGTGTTCCACTGCTTCTCCGGCAGTGCCGAGGTGGCCCGGGAGCTGGTGAAGCTGGGGTGGATGGTGTCCTTCACCGGGGTGCTGACCTATAAAAACGCCCGGAAGGCCCTGGAGGCCGCCGAGGCCGTCCCCCTGGACCGGCTGATGATCGAGACGGACAGCCCCTACATGGCCCCGGTGCCCCACCGGGGGAAGCGCAACGACTCCGGCTATCTGATCCACATCTGTGAAAAGCTGGCGGAGATCAAGGGCATATCCCCGGAGGAGTGCGCCCGCATCACCCTGGAAAACGGCAAGCGGTTTTTCCACATTCCCTAAGGAAATGGGGAAAACCACCTGCACCTTCGGTGACAAATACAGAAAAAGGACCACCCCTATGGGGTGGTCCCTCTGTTTGGTTCCTAATTAGCCAACGTTGTTCAGCTTCAGAGTCATGGCGCTCTTCTTGTGAGCGGCATTGTTCTTGTGCAGAATGCCCTTGGCGGCAGCCTTGTCCACGGCCTTGACCGCGACCTTGTAAGCGCCCTCGGCCTCGGTGCGATTGCCTTCGGCGACAGCAGCCTCAAACTTCTTGATGGTGGTCTTCAGCTCGGACTTCTCGGCCTTGTTGCGGGCGTTGCGGGCAGCGGCCACCAGGACGCGCTTCTTAGCGGACTTAATATTCGGCAAACCAAACACCTCCTCCAGTGGGATCTATAGGGCAGTTCAGAGACTTGCCCCACGCAGAAACATATTCTAGCACGCTTCTTTGAAAAATGCAAGGATTTTTTTCAATTTTTTTCTCTTTTTTCGCATATTTTTTGCGTGCAACGAAAGAATAGGGGACAGAGTACAAGATTTTGTGTCCGAAAAAGGCAGGTATCACAACTTATGCTGACGATTCGCACCGATCTGGCGGCGGAGGCCCACGCCCTCTGGCGGGAAAATGCGGGAGAAACCACCCAGCTGCCGGGGGTGAAGGCCCGGGAGGGGGAGGTGCTGGGCTTTTCCCTGACCCGGGTGGAGATCCTGGACCGGGCGGGGGAGGAGGCCCTGGGCAAACCCCGGGGGACCTACCTGTCCCTGGACCTGGGGGAGCTGCGGGGTGGGGAGGACCTTGCCCGGGCGGCCCAGGCGGTGGGGGAGACCCTCCGCCCCCTGCTGCCGGAGGAGGGGCCGCTCCTGTGCGCCGGGGTGGGCAACCGGGACATGACCCCCGACGCCCTGGGGCCCCTGGCGGTGGACCACCTGCTGGTCACCCGCCATCTGGGCGGGGTCCTGCCGGGCCTGCGGCCGGTGTCGGCCCTGGCCGGCGGGGTATTGGGGGACACGGGGCTGGAGGCGGCGGAATGGGTCCGGGGGGCTGCACAGGCGGTGGTGCCTGGGGCCATACTGCTCATTGACGCCCTGGCGGCCCGCTCCCTGGACCGGCTGTGCACCACGGTGCAGCTGTCCGACACGGGGCTGGCCCCCGGCAGCGGCGTGGGCAACCGCCGCATGGCCCTGGACCGGGAGACCCTGGGGGCGCCGGTGATCTCCATCGGCGTGCCCACCGTGGTGGATGTGGAGACTGTTGCCCGGGATGTCCTGGGGGAGGTGGGGGGCGGTGCGGACCGCCCCGCCGCCCTGGGCAGCAGCGCCCGGCGGCTCTTCGTCACCCCCGACGGCATCGACCAAAAGGTTCGGCTGCTGGGGAAGGTCATCGGGTATGGGGTCAGCCTGGCGGCACAGGAGGGGGTTAGCTATGGGGATTTGGTGGAACTGATGGAATAGGTAGTCGAGAAGATTGTTCTTGACGAACCTTGTGGGGCTTCCAGCCCCACGCCCTGGGTTACTTTCCCCCCGTCGGGAAAGTAACCAAAGGGACGCAAAAGAGGGGGACACTTTCGATTGTGTCCCCCTCTTTTGAAACTCCCCCCGCACCGACTCTTCAAGGGGGCTCCGCCCCCTCGCCAGAGGGGCTACCCCCCGAGCTGCC
>CAUWCX010000117.1:0-3120 GCA_963557105.1 uncultured Oscillospiraceae bacterium | reverse complement strand
ATGGGTTTTGGCGCATTTTTGGTGACTTTTTGTGCGAGCAAAAAGTTACCGGGGGTGCGGGGGCGCGCAGCCCCCGAAGGAACCAGCTTCATGGAAGAAGAGAGCCGGTGCGTTCCCCCGCCCGTCGCAGGCGCCCCCCCAGAAAAAACAAAAAATCCCCTTCGCCCCGAAGGGGCGAAGAAAACCGAGGAGACCAACCATGCAAGACAAGATCTACATCAAAGGTGCCCGAGAAAACAATCTGAAAAATGTGGATGTGGAGATCCCCCGGGACAAGCTGGTGGTCATCACCGGCCTGTCCGGCTCCGGAAAATCCAGCCTGGCCTTCGACACCATCTATGCCGAGGGCCAGCGGCGGTATGTGGAGAGCCTCAGCTCCTACGCCCGGATGTTCCTGGGCCAGATGGAGAAGCCCGATGTGGACTACATCGACGGCCTGTCCCCCGCCATCTCTATCGACCAGAAGACCACCAGCAAGAACCCCCGCTCCACCGTGGGCACGGTGACGGAGATCTACGACTATCTCCGCCTGCTGTGGGCCCGGGTGGGCACCCCCCACTGCCCCATCTGCGGCAAGGAGATCCGCCAGCAGACCATCGACCAGATCATCGACCAGATCCTGGCCCTGCCGGAGGGCAGCCGTATCCAGATCCTGGCCCCGGTGGTCCGGGCCAGGAAGGGCGAGTACCAGAAGGTCTTCGAGGACGCCCGGAAGTCCGGCTATGTCCGGGTGCGGGTGGATGGCTCCCTCTACGAGCTGACGGAGGAGATCAAGCTGGAGAAGAACAAGAAGCACAACATCGAGGTGGTGGTGGACCGCCTGGTGGTCCGGCCCGATGTGCGCCAGCGGCTCACCGACAGCGTGGAGACCGCCTCCGCCCTCTCCGGTGGCCTGGTCATCGCCAACGTGCTCCAGGAGGAGCGGGATATCCTCTTCAGCCAGAACTACGCCTGTGAGGACTGCGGCATCAGCATCGAGGAGCTGACCCCCCGGATGTTCTCCTTCAACAACCCCTACGGCGCCTGCCCCACCTGCACCGGCCTGGGCAGCCAGCTGAAGGCGGACCCGGACCGCATCGTCCCCGACGGGGAGCTGTCCATCCTGGAGGGGGCCATCCAGGCCAGCGGCTGGAACAACATCCGGGGGGACGGCATCTCCCGGATGTACTTCGACGCCCTGGCCCAGAAGTACCACTTCAAGCTCACCACCCCCTGGCGGGAGCTGCCGGAGGAGATCCGCAGGATCATCCTCTACGGCACCGGCGGAGAGAAGCTGGAGCTGCACTACGACCAGCCCCGGGGCAAGGGGGTGCTCCACCAGAGCTTCGAGGGCGTGTGCAACAACATCGAGCGCCGCTACCGGGAGACCCAGTCCGACGCCAGCCGCCGGGAGATGGAGGAGTGCATGAGCGAGTGCCCCTGCCCCGCCTGCCAGGGCCGGCGGCTGAAGCGGGAGTCCCTGGCGGTCACCGTGGGGGGCAGCAGCATCTACGACTTCACCACCCGCTCCGTGGTGGACGCCCTGACCTTCATGGACGGCCTCACCCTTACGGACACCCAGATGATGATCGCCGAGCGCATTTTGAAGGAGATCCGCTCCCGCCTGGGCTTCCTGCGCAGCGTGGGACTGGAGTACCTGACCCTCAGCCGCTCCGCCGCCACCCTCTCCGGCGGCGAGAGCCAGCGCATCCGCCTGGCCACCCAGATCGGCTCCAGCCTTATGGGGGTACTGTACATCCTGGACGAGCCCTCCATCGGCCTACACCAGCGGGACAACGACAAGCTGCTGGAAACCCTGCGGAACCTGCGGGATCTGGGCAACACCCTGGTGGTGGTGGAGCACGACGAGGACACCATGCGGGCCGCCGACTATATCATCGACGTGGGCCCCGGGGCCGGGGTCCACGGCGGACAGATCATCGCCGCCGGCACCCCGGAGGAGGTCATGGCCAATCCCGCCTCCCTGACGGGGCAGTACCTGTCCGGCAGGCGGTATATCGCCGTCCCGGCCCAGCGCCGGCCGGGGAACGGCAAGTGCCTCACCATCCGCGGGGCCGCAGAGAACAATCTGAAAAATATTGACGTCTCCATCCCCCTGGGGACCTTCACCTGCGTCACCGGCGTCAGCGGCAGCGGCAAGTCCTCCCTGGTCAACGAGATCCTCTTCAAGCGCCTGGGGGCGGACCTGAACCGCATGAAGTGCCGCCCCGGAAAGCACCAGGCCATTGAGGGGGAGGAATTCCTGGACAAGGTCATCTGCATCGACCAGAGCCCCATTGGCCGCACCCCCCGGTCCAACCCCGCCACCTACACCGGGGTGTTCAACGACATCCGGGACCTCTTTGCCTCCACCCCGGAGGCCAAGGCCCGGGGCTACGGCTCCGGCCGCTTCAGCTTCAACGTCCGGGGCGGCCGGTGCGAGGCCTGCTCCGGCGACGGACTGCTGAAGATCGAGATGCACTTCCTGCCGGATATCTACGTTCCCTGCGAGGTGTGCAAGGGCAAGCGGTACAACCGGGAGACCCTGGAGGTCCGCTACAAGGGCAAGAACATCCACGAGGTGCTGGAGATGACCGCCGAGGAGGGGAAGGAGTTCTTCAAGGCCCTGCCCAAGATCGGCGCCAAGCTGGCTACCCTGTGCGATGTCGGCCTGGGCTATATCAAGATCGGACAGGCCTCCACAACCCTCTCCGGCGGCGAGGCCCAGCGGGTAAAGCTGGCCACGGAGCTTAGTAAGCGCTCCACCGGCAGCACCATCTACATCCTGGACGAGCCCACCACGGGCCTCCACACCGACGATGTAGGCAAGCTGCTGGAGGTGCTGCAGCGGCTGGTGGACGCCGGAAACACGGTGGTGGTCATTGAGCACAACCTGGACGTCATCAAGTGCGCCGACCACATCATCGACCTGGGCCCCGAGGGGGGCGACGGCGGCGGACAGATCGTGGCCGCCGGCACGCCGGAGATGGTGGCCGCCTGTCCGGCCAGCTATACTGGGAAGTATCTCAAGAAGATGCTGGAGCGGTGATTTTTGGGTGGCTATTGACGATACATTGTTCGTCACTAACCATGTGGGGATTCCATCCCCACGCCCCGGGTCACTTTTTGCTCGTGCAAAAA
>CAUWCX010000116.1:0-3124 GCA_963557105.1 uncultured Oscillospiraceae bacterium | reverse complement strand
TAAGCGCCCCTTTGGTTACTTTCCCGGCGTGGGGAAAGTAACCCGGGGCGTGGGGCCGGAGGCCCCACAAGATTCGTTAAGAACAACGTTCTTGCCCCCGCCCCCCCGATGGGCAAATCAACAACCCCCCCGCCTCCGGAGGCGGCAAAAACAAAAAGGAGGCCCCCCCCATGCCCCCCTGGTTCACCATCGACCACATCGACGCATCAACCCATATCATCAGTGAGTACCGCCACTGGGAGGAGACCCACGCCTACCTCCTGTGCGGCACTCAGCGGGCGCTGCTGATCGACACCGGCCTGGGGATCTGCGATATCTCCCCGGTGGTCCGCCAGCTTACGGACAAACCTGTGACCGCCGTAGCTACCCACATCCACTGGGATCATATTGGCGGCCACCGCTACTTTCCAGAATTTTACGCCCATCCGGCGGAGCTTGCCTGGCTCACCGGCGGCTTTCCTCTGTCTCTGGAAATGGTTCAGCATATGGTGCTGGACCGCTGCGACCCGCCGGAGGATTTTCAGATCTCCGCATATACCCTCTTTCAGGGTACGCCTACCCGGCTTTTGCAGGACGGCGACACCATTGATCTGGGCGGCCGGGTGCTGGAGGTCCTGCACACGCCGGGACATTCCCCGGGGCATATGTGCTTTTTTGAGCGGGCGCGAGGCGACCTCTATACCGGCGACCTGGTCTATCTGGACACGCTCCTGGCCTACTACCCCTCCACCGATCCCCAGGCATACCTCCGTTCCCTGGAGCGCATCGCAGCCCTGCCGGTAGAGCAGGTCTATCCCGCCCACCACAGCCTGGACATTCAGCCGGATGTCCTTCTGCGTGTGCGGGACGCCTTCCGCCAGCTGGACACTGCCGGGAAGCTCCACCACGGCAGCGGCATATTCGACCACGGAGATTTCGCCATCTGGATCTGAAGGATGTTCCGCCTTAGATGAGGCGGATACGCCCGGGGGTTCCCGGCCCCGGGACTATCGACAAGAACGATGTACCATCTCCACCCGCAAAAGAAAAACCCCGCCGCCGCAGGCGGCAAAACCCAAAAAGGAGGAACCCCCATGCCCCACATCCAACAGCTCTCCCCCCACGTGGCCGACCTCATCGCCGCAGGCGAGGTGGTGGAACGCCCCGCCAGCGTGGTGAAGGAGCTTATTGAAAACGCCATCGATGCCGGGGCCGCCACCGTCACCGTGGAGATCCAATCCGGTGGCATGGCCTCCATCCGTGTCACCGACGACGGCTGCGGCATTGCCCCGGAGGAGCTGCCCACCGCCTTCCTCCGCCACGCCACCAGCAAGCTGCGCTCCCCCATGGATCTGGCGGCCATCGGCACCCTGGGCTTCCGGGGGGAGGCACTGGCGGCCATCTCCGCCATCAGCCGTCTGGACGTCTTCTCCCGCCAGAAGGGCAGCGATGCCGGGGCGTCCCTGTCCCTGGAGGCTGGGGTCCCCGGCCCGGTGGAGGCCGCCGGCTGCCCGGAGGGCACCACCGTGGTGGTGCGGGACCTCTTTTTCAACACCCCCGCCCGGCTGAAATTCATGAAATCCGACTCCGCCGAGGCATCCGCCGTGGCGGCCCTGGTCCAGCAGATCGCCCTGAGCCACCCGGAGGTCTCCCTGCGGTACATCCGGGACGGCAGGGAGGAGCTGCACACCCCCGGCGACGGGAAGCTGCTGTCCGCCATCTACGCCGCCCGGGGCCGGGACTTCGCCCTGTCCCTGGTGCCGGTGGAGGGGGGCGGGGAGGGGGTCACCGTCCGGGGCTTCGTCACCCAGCCCCTGGCGGGCCGAGGCACCCGGGCCATGCAGACCTTCTTCTGCTGCGGGCGGATGATCCGCTCGCCCCTGCTCACCGCCGCCCTGGAGGAGGCCTACGCCAACCGACAGATGAAGGGCAAGTTCCCCGGTTGCGTGCTGCACATCGACCTGCCCCTCCATCTGGTGGACGTCAATGTCCACCCCGCCAAGACGGTGGTGAAGTTCGTCAGCGAACGCACGGTGTTCTCCGCCGTCCACCATGTGGTGCAGGACGCCCTGGACGGCGGCGCACCCAAGCCCCAGGCGGCCAAGCCCGCCGCGGCGGTCAGCAATCCCCGGCAGGATTTCTACCAGACCATGGACGCCAAGACCTTCCGGGCCCAGCAGGAGCAGAGCAGGCCCGCTGTCCGCTCCAGCCCGGAGATGGGCGGGCGCCTGACCTTCCGGGACAGCGGCCGGACGCCGCCCCCTGTCTACATCCCCCCGGCGGAACCGCCCCGGCAGAAGGCCCCGGAGCCCCGCCCCGTGCAGACGGAGCTCTTCCGCCGGGAGCAGCCCGCCCCGGAATCCCCCGCCGCACCTGCCCCGGCGGCAGTTCAGCCGCCCAGGGAGATCCCACAGTCTGCCCCGCCAGCAGCGGAGGCCACCGCCCCGGCAACATCCCCCACACCGCAGACCGCCCTCATCCCGGAGGAGCCGGTGCAGGAGCAGCTGTCCCTGCACCCCGCCGCAGCCCCCTGGCGCTTCGCCGGAGAGGTGCTGAACACCTACATCATCGCCGAGGACGGGGACGATGTATACCTGATCGACAAGCACGCCGCCCACGAGCGGATCAACTTCGACCGGCTGAAGGCAGACCCGGAGCCGGTCATGCGCCAGCAGCTGCTGGCCCCCCTGGCGGTGGATCTGCCCCAGGAGCAGTACGCCGTCCTGCTGGAGCACCTGCTATTGCTGGAGGAGTTCGGCTTTGAGGCGGAGGACTTCGGCCAGGGCAGCATCCTGGTGCGGACCGTCCCCGCGGATATCGGCACCGGACTTGTGCAGGAGACCCTGGAAATGCTGGCGGAGAAGCTCCTCACCTGCGGCAGCGCCGACCCCTCCGCCGCCCGGGACGCCATGCTCCACACCATGGCCTGCAAATCCGCCATCAAGGGCGGGTGGACCTCCGATCCCGCAGAGCTGCGGGTGCTGATCGACAAGGTCCAGAGCGGGGAGGTGCAGTTCTGCCCCCACGGCCGGCCGGTGAAGGTGAAGCTGTCCAAGTATGAGATTGAGCGGATGTTCAAGCGGGCGTAGAAGCGGTTGCGGAGAGGAAGAATTCTTCCTCTACAACCTTGTGGGGCCTCCGGCCC
>CAUWCX010000115.1:0-3301 GCA_963557105.1 uncultured Oscillospiraceae bacterium | reverse complement strand
CAGAGCAGAGCAGAGCAGAGCAGAGCAGAGCAGAGCAGAGCAGAGCAGAGCAGAGCAGAGTAAGGGATAACTCTGCCCTTTTTCATGCCCAAAAGCTGATCATATACGAGAAACGACGCTTTAATGACACAGGATAGATGTGTCATTAAGCGTCGTTTTTGTGTTGTTCCGCCGCGGCGGCGTCCGGGACATATTCCAAAATGTCGCTGACGGAGCAATCCAGAATCTCACAGAGGGTGTTCAAGGTCTTGGTGGTGATGGCCTTCCCGTGCTTCATGCGGTGGATCGTGTTGGAGTCCATCCCCTGCTTATAGATCAAATAGTATTCCGTCACACCCTTGCGAAACAATGTCTCATAAAATGGCCGATAGCTGATCAATGTTCTCACCCTTGTCTAAGATAACATGGTGAAAGTATTGACTATGGCTAATATATTAACTATAATGAAGCTAGTAAATTGCCCGGTATTTTCTGGGATACCGGACGATC
Organism: uncultured Oscillospiraceae bacterium; assembly: GCA_963557105.1. GTDB lineage: Bacteria > Bacillota > Clostridia > Oscillospirales > Oscillospiraceae > Pelethomonas. The sequence continues at coordinate 2,812 of CAUWCX010000115.1, read as the reverse complement.
AATAATACAAAGGAGAGGAAATCATGAGAAAACGATTATTGGCTAGTTTAATGTGTGTGTATGCTGTTAGGAATACTTCCTACAACGGCGTTAGCGGTAGAAGAGCCGGACACTGACAATATCGGCGATACGATGCCTTTAGCGGCGGGTGATACTGATGTTGGACAGGGTACCAAAGAGAATCCGTGGGATATTTCTGCCGATGGCGAGGAGAATCATGTTTTCGCCTATATGGAGCAAAATAATAATGATTCTCAGGACCCCACCTATACTCTTACGATTTCCGGTTCGGGAGCGATGAAGGGTTGGAACAATAGTTCATCGTCAGGGTTGCAGCCCTTAACAGCAAGACCTTGGAACGACTATACTGTTACAAAGCTCGTTATTGAAGAGGGAATTACCAAAATTGGGAGAGCTTCTTTTCAAAATATGACATCTCTTGCTGGGGATATCCGAATTCCAAACTCTGTAACCGAAATTGAAGGCGTTGCTTTTTCTGGCTGTACAGGCTTAAATGGGGCATTAACGCTTGGCAATAGCATCGAAAAAATAGGTGCCAGTGCATTCCTAAAGACTCAGTTCACAGGAGATTTAGATCTTCCGTCCTCTTTACAAACACTTGGACAAAAGGCTTTTAATAATTGCGATAAGTTCTCTGGAACACTGACTATTGGTCAAGGCTTGACAAGTATAGCTACCAGCACTTTTGAAGAGTCTGGATTTACAGGGGATCTATTGATTCCAGATACGCTCACTTCCGTTGGAAAAAATGCATTTAAGAACGCTAAATTTAGTGGCAATTTGACGATTGGTAATGGTGTCACTGAAATTGGTGATGAAGCGTTTTATGGTTGTGATTTTACTGGAGATTTAAAACTGGGTTCAGAGATTAAGAAAATAGGAGAATCTGCATTTAAAGACTGCCAGTTCAAGGGTAAATTGACTTGGGGCCAGCAGATTGAAACGATAGGAGATTCTGCATTTAATGGACTTAGCAGTTTGTCCTCCCAAAATCTCATCCTTACTCATGTTACTAATATCGGCGCCTCTGCTTTTATGGATTGCAAAGGTTTTTCGGGGGCCCTGTTTCTGCCTAAACTAGAGCAAATTGGCAACTATGCTATTAATGGCTGTGAAGGACTGGACGCTGTTGTTGTTGGCGGAGACTTAAAGTCTATTTCAGAATTTGGACTTGTTAATGACGCGGTTGAGGCAATTTATTTTGCCAAAAAAGTTTCAATAGGTAGCAATCAGTATAGTTCTGATGAAACGGCATTGGCCGTCGCCAACGGCGGTACCTTTGCCGCAGACACCCAGTTTGAAACTGGAAAACTGGCTACCCCCACCAAGGAGGGCTACACCTTCGGCGGCTGGTACAACAATGAGAATTTCAACGGTGATAAGGTGACCAATCCCACCGCAGGCCAGACCTACTACGCCAAGTGGGTCACGGAGATCACCTTCGACGCCAACGGCGGCGTAGGAACTATGGCCGCCCAGCAGGTCACGGAGGGCGATACCTCCACCAAACTGAACGCCAACACCTTTACCAGGGTGGGCTACACCTTTGCTGGCTGGAACACCAAGAAGGACGGCACTGGCACTGCTTATGCAGACGAGGCTAATGCGCCCACCACCAGCACCACCCTCTACGCCCAGTGGGAGCCCTACACCTACACCATCAAGTTCGACGCCAATGGCGGTACGGGGAACATGGATAATGTGTCCGCCAAGTACGACCAGTCCGTCACCCTCCCCAACAACGCCTTCACCCTGGCCGGGAAGAAGTTCCAGGGCTGGGCTACGGCGGAAAACGGGCCGGTTGTGCATCAGGATGGAGCATCCGTCAAGAATCTGACGGATGTGAACGGCGGAGAAGTGACCCTCTACGCCGTTTGGGGCGATAAGGACGCATGGAACACCACCTGGACCCAGCAGACCAAGACCTACAACGGCCAGATCCAGGGCTTTGACCTGGATGCAGGCTTCACCGCTATCTATCAGCAGAATGGGCAGACCGTGGAGCCCAAGAACGCCGGGAGCTACGATGTGGTGATCTCCGCGGCGGAGACGGCGGACAAACTGCCCTACACCTATACCTTTACGAGCGGCCTGGTCATCGCCCCCGCCCCCCTGACCATCCAGGCGGAGGACCAGACCATCCGCGCGGGCAAGGATCTGCCGGAGTTCACCTACACCATCACCGGACTGGTAAACGGTGAAAAACTGGCTAAGGAGCCGACCTTGACCTGTGACACCGATGGCAAGCCCCCCGGCGAGTACCCCATCGTCCCCAGCAATGCGGACGCCGGGGACAACTACGAGATTTCCTATAAAAACGGCACCCTCACCGTCACCAAGCGCGCCTCCGGCGGCAGCAGCAGCGCCGACAAGGAGTACAGCGTCAGCGTGGACGACGGCAAGCACGGCACCGTCACCGTCAGCCCCAAGCGGGCCGAGAAGGGCGACACCGTCACCATCACCGTGAAGCCCGACAAGGGCTACGAGCTGGACGAGCTGATCGTTACCGACAGCAAGGGCCGGGAGATCGACCTGCGGGAGAAGGGGGAGAACAAGTTCACCTTCAAGATGCCCGGTTCCAAGGTCACTGTTGAGGCCACCTTCCGGGCCGTGGAGGAGATCCCCGAGAAGCCCCAGGTGGTGAACCCCTTCGTGGATGTGAACGAGAACGCCTATTACCACGACGCAGTCCTGTGGGCCGTGGAGAAGGGCATCACCGGCGGCACTAGCGCCGCCACCTTCAGCCCCGACGACGCCTGCACCCGTGCCCAGATGGTGACCTTCCTGTGGC
>CAUWCX010000114.1:0-3308 GCA_963557105.1 uncultured Oscillospiraceae bacterium | reverse complement strand
TGCGTTTCATAACCCCGTCGGTGCCTTTCGCAGAAAGGCGGATTATAGAAATGAAGCCGAAGACGGCAAGGAAGCTGACCCTCTGGCTGGGGATCGCTGGACTGATTTTTGTTTTTTGCGGGTACATCCACGTTGCGTTTCTTGCCCTGGCGTGCATTGCGCTGGGGGCTGGCTTTGTGGTCAGTATACTCTTTGATAAATGCCCCCACTGTGGGAAGAGCCTGGGGAGAAGCAGCACCGATCACTGCCAGCACTGCGGGGAAAAGATCGACTAGCGGGTGCTTGATGGATCATTTCCAAAGAAAATACATATTCAGCGGGCTGTAGAGCGAGAAGCCGCTGTGTTTTCCACAGATCCATGTGGAAAACACAGCGGCCTTTTTTGCAGGGATAGCAGATGTACGCTAACGCGCCTTACTGCTCCTCCGCCAGCCGGCGGCCCATGAGGACGCCCATGACGGAGGCCATCATGAGGCCCCGGGTCCAGCCGGAGGAGTCGCCCAGGCAGTGGAGCCCCTGGATATTGGTGTCGAACTTTTCGTCCATCTTCACCCGGTTGGAGTAGAACTTCAGCTCCGGGGAGTAGAGGAGGGTCTCCGTAGAGGCAAAGCCGGGGACCACCATGTCCATGGCCTGGATAAAGTTGATGATGTTGGTCATGGCCCGGTAGGGCATGGCGGCGGTGATGTCGCCGGCCACGGCGTCGGGCAGGGTGGGCCGGACGTTGGAGAAGGCCAGCTCCTTCTCCCAGGTGCGCTTGCCGTCCAGAATGTCGCCGAAGCGCTGGACCATGATGTGGCCCGCCCCCAGCATATTGGTCAGCTCGCCCACCTTCTGGGCGTAGGCGATGGGCTGGTTGAAGGGGACGGAGAAGTTGTGGGAGCAGAGGATGGACAGGTTGGTGTTGTCGCTCTTCAGCTCCTTGTAGCTGTGGCCGTTGACCACCGCCAGGTCGTTGTCGTAGTTCTCCTGGCTGACGAAGCCGCCGGGGTTCTGGCAGAAGGTGCGGACCTTGTTCTTGAAGGGCTTGGGGTATCCCACCAGCTTGGACTCATAGAGGACCCGGTTGACGGTCTCCATGACCTCGTTGCGGACCTCCACCCGAACGCCGATGTCCACGGTGCCGGGCTGGTGGGCGATGTTGTGCTCGGCGCACAGGCTCTCCAGCCAGTCCGCGCCCCGGCGGCCGGTGGCGATGACGGTGTGGGTGCAGAGGATCTCCTGGCTGTCCCGGCCGTTGGTGATGCACACCCCACGGCAGGCGGCGTTCTCCAGGATCAGATTGGTGCACTCATAGCCGAAGAGGATCTCCACCCCGTGGGCCAGCAGGTACTGCTCAATGGCGTAGTAGAGGCTCTGGGCCTTCTCGGTGCCCAGGTGGCGGATGGGGCAGTCCACCAGCTTCAGCCCCGCCTGGATGGCCCGCTTGCGGATGGCCTTGACCTCCTCGGTGTTGCCGATGCCCTCGATGTGGTCGTCGGCGCCGAACTCCAGGTAGATCTGGTCGGTGTAGTTGATGGTCTCCTGGGCCAGGTCGGGGCCGATCAGGGTGGGCAGATCGCCGCCCACTTCATAGCTCAGGGACAGCTTGCCGTCGGAGAAGGCCCCGGCGCCGGAAAAGCCGGTAGTGATGTGGCAGTAGGGCTTGCAGTTGACGCACTTCTTGGTCTTGCTCTTGGGGCAGTGGCGGTTCTCCACAGCCTGACCCTTCTCCACAATGAGAATACTCTGGCGGCTGCCTTTTTTCAGCATCTCCAGGGCAGTAAAAATGCCGGCAGGGCCGGCGCCAATAATGACAACATCCTTTTTCATGGGCGACCTCCTTACGGGTTAGTGGGGGTGGATAGGAATAGTTGAAAACAGAATTATACAACTCTACATTATACGGGAAGGGTTACGCTTTGTCAAGAAAAATTTTCTCTTTTGCGCGGTATTCTACGGAAATCCCCCCTGTTTTTGCCTTGGAGAGCAAAAACAGGGGGGGGATTCTTCGCTGCCACTATGGGGGAGAACCGGTTCAGCGCCGCAGAATATGCGGCGGACGCAGGAGAAGGCCCCTGTGGGGAGGTGGTATTGGGCTCTTTCTGCCCCACGGGGGCGGGTATCCCGCCGAGCTCACGAGGCGCTGTTGTCCTGGGCCTGGGACAATTTCGCATTCATTTTTCGGACATTCCGCTTGCCGATGGCATAAAATACGATCCAAAAAACGGCGAAAATGAGAGCGAAAACGCCAAAATAGACCAAAAATCCCCGGATACTGTGTTCCATCCAATAGGCGACATAGGCGATCGGCAGCATGATGAGGGAAATGATGGAAAAGTAAATTCCGGTCTGCTTTACAATGCTCCAATCCTCTATTTCCCATATGACCGAACTTGCCGCAAACCCCGCGCCGAGGACCCCACTGAGCGCGGTTTGCAAAATAACCGCGTTGATCTCATTCCCCATCATGGATATGAGCTGGGGTACACAGGGGGAGTAGTACCCATTTGCCCCGCCAAGAGAAATCAAGATCGTGATCAAATGGCCCAGGGTAATGCCAAGGGGAAAACCGAGCAGAATGCGCTTGATCAGTTTCTTTTTCATCATATTCACCTCATATTCCCAGTATCCGTTTAAGCTTTGGAACATAGCGCCGGGATACATAGGTCGTTGTTCCGTTGGATAATTTCACGCAAATCGTACCGGTAAAGCTCAAATCAAAATTTTGGACCTTTTTCAAGTTGATGATCTCCGAATTCGATATCCGAATGAATTGGTTGGCGGGCAAGCGATCTTCGATCTCATATAATCTGAGGCGAAGGACATACTCGCCGTTGTCCGTGGCGGCGAAAACTTTTCCGGTGTTTGCATAGATGCGGACCAGATCGCTCAGCTCCAACAGTTCAAGCTTTTCATCTTTGTACCCGGAAAGTATGGGAGGGATATGGTCTGAAAGTTTTTTGACCAGGTTGCTCACCTCTTCCGTCATGGAAGCGGTCAGGATAATGATTTTGGGGTCGGTATACGCGGGGTCAATTTTAATTTCGACCTGCATGGCGATCACCTCTTTCTCTGTAGTGCCATTATAAATAACGCAGGCCGTGGTTGCAATGGATTTTCGATAGCTGGTCGATTTCAGCGCACAACTGGTCAAAACATACTGGGGTGGACCCAGGCCAAGCTGCAAAAAGCGCCCTCCGGCTGTGGCCGGAGGGCGCTCAACTTGTTGAAAAAGCCTCGCAGAGTTCGCCGCCCGGAGGCGGCGAATAGTGTAAAATTTTCTGTGCAACTCTGTAGCACGGTTTCCTCGCGGCATAGCCGCTGCG
>CAUWCX010000113.1:0-3373 GCA_963557105.1 uncultured Oscillospiraceae bacterium | reverse complement strand
ATGGGTTTTGGCGCATTTTTGGTGACTTTTTGTGCGGGCAAAAAGTCACCCGGGGCACGGGGCCGGGTAGGCCCCGAAGCACCCCGGCTTCTGGGAAGAAGAAAGCCTCTGCGTCCCCACCCCAACCGTAAAAAACGAAAAAACTTCAACAAGGAGTAATACAAGATGGAAAATATTCAAAATGTAATCGCAAAAGACCTGCTGAAGATCAAGGCGGTCTTCTTCCGCCCGGAGGAGCCCTTCACCTGGGCCAGCGGGATCAAGAGCCCGGTGTACTGCGATAACCGGCTGACCCTCACCGCCCCGGAGGTCCGCAACGACGTGGAGAACGCCCTGGCGGAGACCATCCGCGGGGAGTACCCCGAGGCGGAGGTCCTCATGGGCACCTCCACCGCCGGCATTGCCCACGCCGCCATTGTGGGCCATATCATGGGCCTGCCCATGGGCTATGTCCGCTCCGGCAGCAAGGACCACGGCCGCCAGAACCAGATCGAGGGCCGCCTGGAGAAGGGCCAGAAGGTGGTGGTGGTGGAGGATCTGATCTCCACCGGCGGCAGCGTCATCGAGGTGGTCAACGTCCTGCGGGAGGCCGGGGCCGAGGTCCTGGGCGTGGTGAGCATCTTCACCTACGGTATGCAGAAGGGCCTGGATCGCCTGGCCGCCGCCCAGGTGAAGAACATCAGCCTCACCAACTTCGACGTCATCGCCCAGGTGGCCGCCGACGAGAACTATATCCGTCCCGAGGATGTGCAGCGGCTCATTGCCTTCCGCAACAACCCCGCGGACGAGAGCTGGATCGGAGGGAACAAGTAATGCGCAGTTTGATCGACATTCTGGAGCTGACCACGGAGGAGATCGACCAACTGGTGGAGCTGGCCACCAAGATCATCGCCGACCCCGCCGCCTACGCCCACAAGTGCGACGGCAAGATCCTGGCCACCCTGTTTTTTGAGCCTTCCACCCGCACCCGCCTGAGCTTCGAGTCCGCCATGCTGAGTCTGGGCGGCCAGGTGCTGGGCTTCAGCGAGGCCAAGTCCTCCTCCGCCGCCAAGGGCGAGAGCGTGGCGGACACGGTCCGCACCGTCTCCTGCTACAGCGACATCATCGCCATGCGCCACCCCAAGGAGGGCGCGCCCCTGGTGGCCGCCATGCACTCCCTGGTGCCCGTCATCAACGCCGGTGACGGTGGCCACAACCACCCCACCCAGACCCTGACGGATCTGCTGACCATCCACCACGAGAAGGGCCGGTTCAACGACCTGACCATCGGTTTCTGCGGCGACCTGAAGTTCGGCCGCACGGTCCACTCCCTCATCAGCGCCATGAGCCGCTACACCGGCATCCGGGTGGTGCTGGTGTCCCCGGAGGAGCTGAAGCTGCCCAGCTATGTGAAGAAGGAGGTCCTGGCCAAGAACAACATCGAGTACATCCAGACCACGGACCTGGAGTCCGTTATGCCGGAGCTGGACATCCTGTACATGACCCGGGTCCAGCGGGAGCGGTTCTTCAACGAGGAGGACTACCTGCGGCTGAAGGACAGCTACATCCTCACCCCGGAGAAGCTGCGAAACGCCAAGGCGGACCTGAGCATCCTGCACCCCCTGCCCCGTGTCAATGAGATCTCTGTGGCGGTGGACCAGGATCCCCGGGCCTGCTACTTCAAGCAGGTGCGCTACGGCCGCTACATCCGTATGGCCCTCATCCTGAAGCTGCTGGGCATCGAGTAAGGGAGGAAAAGAGCAATGATCATCGACGCGATCAAAAACGGTATTGTTATCGACCACATCTCCGCCGGCAAGGGCATGGAGCTGTACAACATCCTGGGTCTGGGCGACCTGGACTGCACCGTGGCCATTTTGAAGAATGTGGTCAGCGGCAAGCTGGGCCGCAAGGACATCATCAAGATCGACCAGGTCCTGGAGCTGGACTGGGACCTCATCGGCTATGTGGACCCGGATATCACCGTGAATATCATCAAGGACGGCGAGCGGGTGGAGAAGCGGCAGCTGAAGCTGCCGGAGACCATCCGGGGCGTCATCCGCTGCAAGAACCCCCGGTGCATCACCTCCGTGGAGCAGGAGCTGCCCCAGGTGTTCAAGCTCACCGACCGGGAGAAGCGGGTCTACCGCTGCCTGTACTGCGAGACCCAGGCCGGCAAGTAAAGGCCCGGCAGCGCAAGCCGCTGATTTTTCCATAGGACCGTATAAAAGCACCTCTGACCGTACACACTGTGGTCAGAGGTGCTTTTCATCTCGATTTCAGCCGCCGCAGGCGGCGGAAAAAGGAAAGGATACGGATATGGACAACAAACGAGGCAAGCGGCAGGCTGCCTCCATCTTCGGCGGCATGGGCTTCTACATAGCCCTGCTGGTCTGCGTGGTCGCAGCCGGAGTGGTTGGCTATTATGCCCTGCGGGGAAGCGATAAGCCCCCCGTGGATGTAGAAGTTCTGGACGATGTGCCTGTGGAGAAGGCGGACCCCGCCCCGGCCCAGCCGGTGGTGCGGCCGGCGGTGAAGCCCGCCCTGCCGGTGATCCAGGAGCAGCCGGTGCGGGTGCCCCGCCCCACGGTGACGCTCCCGAAGCTGGAGGCTCCGGCGGCAGAGGAGACGGCGGCTCCGGTCCGGGAGACCGCCGCCCCGGAGCCCGCCCCGGATACCAGGCTGGAGGTGGTCAGCCCCCTGGCTGGGGAGACGGTGGCGGTGTTCTCCGTGGACAAGCTGACCTATGACGCCACGCTGGGTGACTGGCGCACCCACGACGGTATGGACATCCGGGCGGCGGCAGGCTCCGCCGTGGCGGCAGCGGCGGCGGGGACCGTCCGCTCCGTGGAGGAGGACGGCCGTCTGGGGACAATGGTGGTCGTTGAGCACAGCGGCGGCTACACCACCACCTACGCCAGCCTCCTGCCGGAGACGGAGGTCCAGGCCGGGGACACCGTCCAGGCGGGGACCGTCATCGGCGCTGTGGGCAACACCTCCCTCAGCGAGTCCGCCCTGGGGGCGCACCTGCACTTCGCCGTGGCCAAGGATGGGGTGGCGGTGGACCCGGAGGAGTTTTTGGGGTGAGGGTGCTCGTCAAGAACATGGTTCTTGACTGAGCTTGTGGGGATTCCATCCCCACGCCCTGGGTGCGCTCGGGGCCTCCCCGCCCCCGGACCCCGGGTTACTTTTTGCTCGTGCAAAAAGTGACCAAAAACACGCGAGGGGGAGAGGGATTTCGATTTCCCTCTCCCCCTCGACCCCCTCTCACTATTCTCCACAAGAACCACGGTTTACTCGCGGCATAGCCGCTGCGACCTACGCTAAAAATATGCCACAGGCATATTTTCTTAACGCTGCGGCCCTCGCCAGAGGGGCTACCCCCCGATCTGCC
>CAUWCX010000112.1:0-3485 GCA_963557105.1 uncultured Oscillospiraceae bacterium | reverse complement strand
TTGCGGGGATAATCCAAAAAGGGGGCAGGCGCCCCCTTTTGGTCGTTGCGGGGGGAGTTTCAAAAGAGGGGGACACAGTCGAAAGTGTCCCCCTCTTTTGCGCCCCTTTGGTTACTTTCCCGGCGAGGGGAAAGTAACCCGGGGGCCGGGGATGGAATCCCCGGGGCTGCCGACGAGCAGAATGTATCGTCCCCACCCACCCGGCGAAAGGCGAATCTAATCGCAGCCCCACAAGGTTGGAGACGAACAACTTTTCGTCTCCAACCTTACTCCCCCTCCACCATGCGATACCCCACCCCGATCTCAGTAAAGATATACTTCGGCTCGGCGGGGTTCTTTTCGATCTTCCGGCGGATATTGGCCATGTTCACCCGGAGGATCTGGTTGTCGTTTTTGGCCTTGGGGCCCCAGAGCTGGCGGATGATGAAGTCGTAGGTCAGCACCCGCCCGGCGTACATCCCCAGCAGGGAAACCAGCTTGTACTCGTTCTGGGTCAGGTGGACGCTCTGGCCGTCCACGGTGACCAGGTGCCTGTCGTAGTCGATGACCAGGCCCAGGGCCTTGAACTGGCCGGACTGGGCGATGCTGCCGTTGGGCAGATGGGTGCGGGTGTGGCGGATGGCGGTGCGGATGCGGGCCAGCAGCTCCGCCGTGCCGAAGGGCTTGACGATGTAGTCGTCGGCCCCGGCGTCCAGGGCCTCCACCTTGTCCCGCTCATAGCTGCGGGCGGAGACCACGATAATGGGGCAGGAGGACCACTCCCGCACAAAGCGGATGATGTCGCCGCCCTCCATGTCCGGCAGGCCCAGATCCAGCAGGATCAGGTCCGGGCAGTGGGAGGTGATCATGGAGATGGCCTCCCCGCCGGTCTGGCAGACCATGGCGTCGTAGTCGTTGGCGGTGAGAATGGCGGTGATGAGGCTGCTGATGCTGGCCTCGTCCTCGATGACCAGGATCTTATCCCGGATACGCATAGTTGTTCTCCTCCTTTTCCTCCAGAGGCAGGGTAAAGTGGAACGCCGCGCCCCCCGCCGGGACATTTTCCGCCGTCAGGGCGCCGCCGTGGGCCGTGACGATGGATGTACATACGGACAGGCCAATGCCCATGTTGTTCCGCCGGTGGTCCGCAGGGCTGGCGCCGTGGACCCCGGGGGAGAAGATCCGAGGCAGCAGCTCCTCCGGGATGCCGGCGCCGTCGTCCTGCACCAGGAACAGGGCCTCCTGGCCCCGCCGCTGGGCGGACAGGCGGATGGTTCCACAGCGGCCGTGGTAGGCGCCGTTCTCCATGAGGTTGAGCAGCACCTGCTCCACCAGGGTGGCGTCCATGGGCACGAAAAGGGGCTCGGCCGGGGCGGACAGGGACAGGCGGATGCGGGGGAAGCGCTGCTGAAATTTGGCGGCGGCGGAGGCCAGCACCTCCTCGGCGGCCTCCAGCTCCTTGCGGATGTGGGCGGCCCCGTCCCCCATGCGGGTGATGGACAGCAGGTTCTCCACCATGCGGATGAGCCACTGCCCCTCGTCCCGGATGTTGCCCAGCAGATCTGTGCGCTGCTCCTGGGTCAGGGCCTGGTCGTTCTCCAGAATGGCGGAGGCGGAGCCCACAATGGACGTCAGGGGAGTCCGCAGGTCGTGGCTCACCGCCCGCAGCAGATTGGCCCGCAGGGCCTCCTGCTGGCTCTCCGCCCGCAGCTGCTCCTGCCGTTTGATCTGGGAGGTGAGGGTGCTGACCATCAGGGACACGGACAGCATGGTCAGGAAGGTGAGGGGGTAGCCGGCGATGGTGAAGTTCAGGGACCAGTAGGGGTAGGTGAACACATAGTTGGCGCAGATGACCCCCACGAAGGAGGCGGACACCCCCCACACATACCCCTCCGTCAGCCGGGCGATGAGGGCCACCATGAGCACAAAGATCATGGAGACGAAGCCCCCCGCCGGGTCCGCCAGCAGCAAAAGGCCGCTGAGCAGATTTCCCAGCAGCAGGAATCCAACGGTAATGGCCCCGTCCCGGAGGATGGGCCGGTGGTTATGCTGGGGCATAGGGACTCCTCCTTTCCAAGTGGTGTTCCCCTCAGTATACCACAGAGGGGAGTTAAGAAACTGCTAAGAACTCCGGGCAAAAAATTGCCGCAGGCACAGCTGTCCTGCGGCGGCGCGGGGAAGGGGATCAGATCCGCTTGAAGGATACGATCCGAATGGCGGATACCTCGGTCCCCAGCTCCTCGGCAATGGCGGCGGCCACGGCGGCAATGATCTCCTGCCGGTTAGCGGCGGGCTGGGCGGGAGCGGGGACCGGCGCGGGGGCAGGGGCGGCCTTCTGTCCGCCGGCCAGCTTGCCCATGAGCATCACCAGGAAGATCAGACAGATCAGCCCCACAAAGGTGACGCCCATGCCCATGAGACATACGGTGAGATTGGAATATTCCGGCATAGTGAACCCTCCAGTAGTGGTCTGTGGGTCATTATAGGCCGCGGGGAGAAAAGTGCAAGTCCTCCGGGGAAGTCTTGACAAAAAATTAACGCGATCGGGCCGTTTCTTAACGCGACCGGACTAGTCCGGGCGGAGGACGGTCTCCCCGGCGGCCAGGGAGGCGGGCACATCCACCACCCGCTGGTTGCGGCTGCCCCGCCAGGGCAGGGACAGCGTCCGCTGGTCCAGGAGGAAGGGGCCGTCCACCAGCACATCCACCTCCCGCAGGAGGGCCTGCTGGGCGGGGGTGCCGTGGTCCCGGAGGTGCTCGAAGGTCCAGCCGGAGTAGCTCCACACGTTGAGGCCGTGGCTGTGGGCGGCCTGGGCCACCAGGAGGCAGTCCTCCGCCTGGGCGAAGGGCTCCCCGCCGGAGAGGGTCAGCCCGTCGGTCATGGGGTTGGACAGCATCCGGCGGATGACCTCCTCCACCGGCAGCTCCTGGCCCCCGGCGGGGTCGTGGCTCTCCGGGTTGTGGCACCCGGGGCAGTGGTGGGGACACCCCTGGACGAAGCAGGAGAAGCGGAAGCCGGGGCCATCGACGATGGAGTCCTGGACAAGGCCAAAAATCTTCATGTTGTTTTCCTCGATTCTGGTTGTTGTATTTTCGCTGGGTGGGGGGGGACGATACATCGTTCTCGACGATGGCTCCCGGGGGTTCCGCCCCCGGACCCCGGGTTACTTTCCCCATGCCGGGAAAGTAACCAAAGGGGCACTTAGGAGGGGGACACTTTCGATTGTGTCCCCCTCCTAAGAACCACCCCTCGCACCGACTCTTCAAGGGGGCACGGCCCCCTCGCCAGAGGGGCTACCCCCCGTGCAGGCTTGAGGGCGGGTTTCACCACAAGAAGCTGGGTAATGGTGCGGCACCGTCATTTCAGTGACCACACGGAAGCTCGCTTCAGCCCTTCGGTCAATTTGATTCTCGCCCCAGGGGCGAGTGGCTTTTTGTAGTTGAACGCGTCTCTTGCCTCTCCCTTTGGGAGAGGTGGCCGAGCGAAGCGAGGACGGAGAGGGCGAA
>CAUWCX010000111.1:0-3498 GCA_963557105.1 uncultured Oscillospiraceae bacterium | reverse complement strand
AGAGGGCCTTGTAACTGATTCGCCCTCTCCGTCGGCTTCGCCGCCACCTCTCCCAAAGGGAGAGGCAAGTGATGCGTTCAACTACAAAAAGCCACTCGCCCCTGGGGCGAGAATCAAATTGTGTTGGACGAGAACAGACTACCGTGTGGTCATCGCAATGTCAGTGCAGCACCCTTAGATGAATCTACCCCTTTAACAGGGCGGCAGCCGAAGTTGGATGAGATACCCGGCCGAGATCAGATGCCCGAAGGATCTGACATTCGGTGGCTTCGCCTTTCATCCCCCGTCTGCACCGATGAGGCAAAGGATTCCAAAACCATGGGTTTTGGCGCATTTTTGGTGACTTTTTGTGCGGGCAAAAAGTCACCGGGGGCTCGGGGGCGCGTAGCCCCCGAAAAGCCCAGCTTCATGGAAGAAGAGAGCCAGTGCGTTCCCACCCGCCCGGCGAAGGGCGGATCAGCCCTTCGGGGGCGCGCAGCCCCCGAAGAAGCCGAGAGCCATCTTCTTTTGATCTATTTTTTGGAGGACTATGAAAACAGTAACCATTTACACCGACGGGGCCTGCTCCGGCAACCCCGGCCCCGGGGGATGGGGCGCCATTCTCCGCTTTGGCCCCCACGAGAAGGAGATCTCCGGCGGGGAGAGGAACACCACCAACAACCGCATGGAGCTGACGGCGGTGATCCGGGCGCTGCAACTGCTGAAGGAGCCCTGCCAGGTGGAGCTGTACTCCGACAGCAAATATGTCATCGACGCCCTGGAGAAGGGCTGGGCCGTGGGCTGGCGGAAGCGGGGCTGGGTCAAGAGCGACAAAAAGCCCGCACTGAACCCGGACCTGTGGGCCGTGCTCCTGGACCTGTGTGAAGTCCACACCGTCAACACCCACTGGGTCAAGGGCCACGCGGAGAATCCTTACAATAACCGCTGTGATGAACTTGCAGTGGGGGAGTGGCAGAAGCTGAAATAACGGAACAATTCATAAAAAGTTCATACCAAATACACGATTTAGAAAAATTCCTCCTGTATTCTTACAATCAGCAAAGGGGAACACCTCCCCGATGCGATTTCTCCCTCCTAAAACACACAACACACACCCAGAAGCCCCGCCGGTTGGCGGGGCTTTTGGGTTTTCTTCCCGAAAGCCTCGCAGCGGCACAGCCGCAAGGCGCAAAGCGGAGTGCAATTCAAAAAAGTGCGGTATTTTTTTGAAAAGACCGTTTTCCCCAAAGTCCTGCCTTGACATTGGAAGAAAAAGATGGTACAGTGAGTTCCAATAAGGCTGTGAAGAGGAAGAGTAGCCGCGCCGGCGCCTTGAAGAGAGGGGACGGTGGTGCGAGTCCCCGGCGGACGCGCGGCGAAGGGCGCCTCGGAGCTGCGGAGCGGAAATGCTCCGACGGTCATCCCGTTACCGATGACGAGTGTGTCCCTGCGGGGGCAAATTCAGGTGGAACCACGGAGAAACTTTTCTTCGCCCTGAAGCCAATGCGGCTTCCGGGCGTTTTTTCTTTTTCCCGGAGGCAAAATACCAGTACCACTCATTGAAAAGGAGAAATTGTCATGAAGAACACCGAGAAGACCATGGAAAAAGTTGTCGCCCTGTGCAAGGGCCGCGGCTTCGTATTCCCCGGCAGCGAGATCTACGGCGGCCTGGCCAATACCTGGGACTACGGTCCTCTGGGCGTGGAGCTGAAGAACAATGTGAAGAAGGCCTGGTGGAAGAAGTTTGTCCAGGAGAATCCCTACAACGTGGGCCTGGACGCCGCCATCTTGATGAATCCCCAGACCTGGGTGGCCTCCGGCCATCTGGGCGGCTTCTCCGATCCCCTCATGGACTGCAAGGAGTGCAAGGAGCGGTTCCGGGCCGACAAGCTCATTGAGGACTACTGCCAGGAGAAGGGCATTGCCCTGCCCAAGCCCATCGACGCCTTTACCCAGGAGGAGATGAAGGCCTTCGTGGACGAGCACCAGATCCCCTGCCCCACCTGCGGCAAGCACAACTTTACCGATATCCGTCAGTTCAACCTCATGTTCAAGACCTTCCAGGGGGTCACGGAGGACGCCAAGAACACGGTGTACCTGCGGCCGGAGACCGCCCAGGGCATCTTCGTCAACTTCCAGAATGTCCAGCGCACCACCCGCCGGAAGCTGCCCTTCGGTGTGTGCCAGATCGGCAAGAGCTTCCGCAACGAGATCACCCCCGGTAACTTCACCTTCCGCACCCGTGAATTTGAGCAGATGGAGCTGGAGTTCTTCTGCAAGCCCGGCACCGACGAGGAGTGGTTCCAGTACTGGCGCGCCTTCTGCCGTGACTGGCTGCTGGGGCTGAACATGAAGGAGGAGAACCTGCGCCTGCGGGACCACGACCCCGAGGAGCTGTGCTTCTACTCCAAGGGCACCACGGACTTCGAGTTCATGTTCCCCTTCGGCTGGGGCGAGCTGTGGGGCGTGGCGGACCGCACCGACTACGACCTGACCCAGCACCAGACCGTCTCCGGTAAGGATCAGACCTACTTCGACCAGGAGACCGGCGAGCACTATATCCCCTATGTTGTTGAGCCCTCCCTGGGCGCGGACCGTGTGGTGTTGGCCTTCCTGTGCGAGGCCTATGACGAGGAGGTCGTGGGCCAGGATAAGAACGGCAAGGACGACATCCGTGTGGTCATGCGCTTCCACCCCGCCCTGGCCCCCTTCAAGGCCGCTGTCCTGCCCCTGAGCAAGAAGCTGGCGGACAAGGGCCGGGAGATCCAGATGGAGCTGAGCAAGTACTTCATGGTGGACTACGACGACGCCGGTTCCATCGGCAAGCGCTACCGCCGCCAGGACGAGATCGGCACCCCCTTCTGCATCACTGTGGACTTCGACACCGTGGGCGATGAGGAGAAGGGCGTGGCCGCCGACAACTGCGTCACCATCCGTGAGCGCGACTCCATGGAGCAGGTGCGGATCCCCATCAGCGAGCTGAAGAGCTGGCTGGAGGAGAAGCTGGCGTACTAATATGGGATTTTTTGCCCCCGCTGCGGCTGATGCCGCGGCGGGGGTGTTTTTGATTTGCCCTTTGGTGGGCGGGTGGGCAAGAAGATTGTTCTTGTCGATAGCCCCGGGGATTCCATCCCCGGACCCCGGGTTACTTTTCCCCCGCCGGGAAAGTAACCAAAGGGGCGCAAAAGAGGGGGACACTTTCGATTGTGTCCCCCTCTTTTGAAACTCCCCCCGCAACGACCAAAAGGGGGCGCCTGCCCCCTTTTTGGATTATCCCCGCCAGCCCTGGGGGTTGTTCTACCTCAATTACGCTGTTTCCGCGCCGCTGCGGCGCGGGGTTCCCGGGATCACGCGGGTGTCCGTAAAACAGTTGCAGCCTTGGCTCTCCCTTTGGGAGAGCTGTCACCGCAGGTGACTGAGAGGGCCTTGTAACCGATTCGCCCTCTCCGTCCTCGCTTCGCTCGGCCACCTCTCCCAAAGGGAGAGGCAAGTGATGCGTTCAACTACAAAAAACCACTC
>CAUWCX010000110.1:0-3587 GCA_963557105.1 uncultured Oscillospiraceae bacterium | reverse complement strand
CCTTTCCCTGAGCGTGTTTTTGGTTACTTTTTGCACGGGCAAAAAGTGACCCGGGCGTGGGGATGGAATCCCCACAAGCTTGGTGACGAACAATTTTTCGTCCCCACCCACCCGGCGAGAGGCAAATCAGCTCTTCGGGGCCGGGGAGGCCTCGAGCGCCCCCGGGTCCGGGGATGGAATCCCCGGGGAATCCCCCTTACAGTCCATCCGGCGAATACGTCCCAAACCCCTCGCCCAGGACCTCGTGGGCCTCGCAGACGATGATAAACGCATTGGGGTCGATCTCCGTGACGGCGCCCTTGATGGCGGCGATCTGGCTGCGCTTGAAGGCGCAGAGCACCACCTGCTTGCTGCCCCCGGCGTAGGCCCCCTGGCCGTTGAGGAGAGTGACCCCCAGGTTCATGGCCAGCAGCCGCTGGGTGACGGCCTCGCTCTTGTCGCTGATGACATAGGCCATCTTGGCCCCGATGGCGCCGTAGACCACCGTATCCATGGTGAGGCTGCAGATATACATGGCCACAATGCCGTAGAGGGCGTTGTTGATGTTCTTGAAGGTCAGGGCGTAGAGGATCACCACCATCAGGTCGATGCTCATGCACAGCTTGCCGATGGACAGGTGCTTCAGCTTCAGCTTCAGCAGCCGGGCGGCCAGCTCCGTTCCGCCGGTGGTGGCCCCCACCCGCATGAGCAGGCCCATGGACAGGCCCAGCAGCACGCCGCCGTAGATGGTGGCCAGCAGCGGGTCCATGGGGTGGAAGGTGTAGGCCATGGCCAGGCCGTCGATCATCAGGGACCCGGCGGCCATGGCAAACAGGGAGCTGATGAGGAGCTTCAGCCCCAGCTTCCGCACGCCGATATAGAAGAGGGGGATATTCAGCACCAGCACCGTCATACCCACAGGCAGAAAGGGAAGGAACCGGTTGATGACCTGGGCGATACCGGTGAAACCGCCCATGGAGATGTTGTTGGGCTGGAAGCACCAGTTAAAGCACACGGCATAGATGGCGCTGCCCAGAAGGATCATGCCGTACTCCCACAGGGTCTTGGTCACAGGATTATTTTTCTTCATGGCGGAGCCTTCCTTTCTCTCATACAGGAACTTGCACAGGTGGTAACGCTCGCAACAGGCGCTGGATTTACAGGAGCTTCAGCTGCTCCCCATCCTCCTCCTTGAGGATGGCCCCGGCGGCGGGGATGGCGCGGCAGCGGTAGCGGCCCAGGTTGGTGATGCTGCTGTCCGCCAGGGGCAGGACCTCCGCCAGCTGGTACTTGGGCTTCATGGTCATGACCTGCACCCCCTGGGTGGAGCGGGTGGTCTTGGGGGTCAGCAGGGCGGTGGACAATATCAGCGCCCGGACCTCGCTGGAGTAGAGCACCAGCTCCTCCTCCGCCGTAATGTGGCGCAGGGCCACCAGGGGGCTCTTGTCGCTGTAGGCCCCGGTGAGGCGGCGGCGGTTGGAGGTGGTGGCGTAGCTGCTGAGGTTCACCCGGGCCACCTTGCCGTTGGCAAAGAAGAACAGCACCGCGCCGGCGTAGTCCCCGGGCAGCACCATGGAAACCACCGACTCCTCCGGGTCCATGCCCAGCTTGGTGGGCAGGTAATCCCCCAGGGCGCTGGCCTTGGTGTCCTCAAAGTCGCTGAGGCGGCACTTATACACCTGCTGGCGGTTGGTGAAGAACATGACCTCCGCCCGGCTGGTGGTCTCCGCACTCTGGCTGGGGCCGTCGTCCTCCTTGTACTTCTGCACATCCGCCATCCGCAGGGACTGGGGGGTGATCTTCTTGAAGTAGCCCTCGCGGGAGAGGAAGATGCTCACGGGGTACTCCGGGGCCTCCTCCTCCGGGTCGGGCTCCTGGATCTCGTGGCTGTAGATGATGGTGGTGTTCCGGGGCTGGGCGTACTTCTTCTTCACCGCCTCCAGCTCCGTGACCATGACCTTGCGGATGCGCCGGGGGCTGTTCACCAGGTCCTCCAGGTCGTCGATCTCCTCCCGCAGGGACTCCTCCTCCTTCACCCGCTTGAGGATATACTCCTTGTTGATGTTCCGCAGCTTGATCTCCGCCACGTACTCCGCCTGGACCTGGTCGATGCCGAAGCCGATCATCAGGTTGGGGATGACCTCGGCCTCCTCCTCCGTCTCCCGGATGATGCGGATGGCCTTGTCGATATCCAGCAGAATGCGCTTGAGGCCCTTGAGCAGGTGGAGCTTCTCCTTCTTCCGGTTCAGGGTGAAGTAGACCCGGCGGCGGACGCACTCCGTCCGCCAGGCGCACCACTCCTCCAGGATCTCCCGCACCCCCATGACCCGGGGCGTGCCCCCCACCAGCACATTGAAGTTGCAGCTGATGGTGTCCTGCAGGGTGGTGGAGCGGAAGAGCTTGGCCATGACCAGCTCCGGGTCGGCCCCCCGCTTCAGGTCGATGGCCAGTTTCAGACCGTTCAGGTCCGTCTCGTCCCGCATATCGCTGATCTCCTTGAGCTTGCCGGCCTTGATCAGCTCCGCCACCTTGTCCAGAATGGCCTCCGTGGTGGTGGTGTAGGGGATCTCGTAGATCTCAATGAGGTTCTCGCCCTTGTTGTAGCGGTACTTGCCCCGGATCTTCACGCCGCCCCGGCCGGTGCGGTAGACCTCCTCCAGCCCGCTGCCGTCCAGGACGATCTCCCCGCCGGTGGGGAAGTCCGGGGCCAGCAGGGTGGCGGAGATGTCGCAGCCGGGATTTTTCAGGTAGGCGATGGTGGTGTCGCACACCTCCCCCAGGTTGAAACCGCACAGCTGGCTGGCCATACCCACGGCGATGCCCAGGTTGGCGCTGACCAGGATGTTGGGGAAGGTGGTGGGCAGGAGGGCGGGCTCCTTCATGGTGTTGTCGTAGTTGTCCACAAAGTCCACTGCATCCTGGTCCAGATCCCGGAACAGCTCGGCGCAGATGGGGGAGAGCTTGGCCTCCGTGTACCGGCTGGCGGCGTAGGCCATGTCCCGGGAGTAGACCTTGCCGAAGTTGCCCTTGCTGTCCACAAAGGGGTGGAGCAGGGCGCCGTAGCCCCGGCTGAGGCGCACCATTGTCTCATAGATGGCGGCATCGCCGTGGGGGTTTAAGCGCATGGTCTGGCCCACGATGTTGGCGGACTTGGTGCGGCCCCCGGTGAGCAGGCCCATCTTGTACATGGTGTACAGGAGCTTGCGGTGGCTGGGCTTGAAGCCGTCGATCTCGGGAATGGCCCGGGAGACGATGACGCTCATGGCGTAGGGCATGAAGTTGGTCTCCAGGATGTCGGTGATGGGCTGCTCTAGCACCTCGGCCTTCAGCCCCATCACATTGGGGTTATTGACTTTTTTCGTTCCCTCCTGGGAGGGGGTCTTCTTTTTTGCCATTGTTGATGGTCCTTTTTGATTTTTTATGGAGGGGGTTCGCCTTCTTCGGGGGCTGATTCGCCTATCGCCGGGTGGGTGGGGACGCAACTGGGTTGTTTCTTCCCAGAAGCTGGGTGTTTCGGGGGCTACGCGCCCCCGCGCCCCCGGTGACTTTTTGTCCGCACAAAAAGTCACCAAAAATGCGCCAAAACCAAGGTTTTGGAATCCTTTGCC
>CAUWCX010000109.1:0-3820 GCA_963557105.1 uncultured Oscillospiraceae bacterium | reverse complement strand
CAGATGTCCCGGGTGCGGTAGCGCAGCAGGGGGAAGGCCTCCTTGGTGATGGAGGTGAACACCAGCTCGCCCTTGCTGCCCTCCGGCAGCACCTCCCCGGTGTCGGGGTCGATGATCTCGGCGATGAAGTGGTCCTCGTTGATGTGCATCCCGGACTGGGCGCTGCACCCGAAGGCCACGCCGGGGCCGCTGATCTCCGTCAGGCCGTAGATGTCGTAGGCCTTGATGCCCAGCTTTGCCTCAATGTCCCGGCGCATCTCCTCGCTCCAGGCCTCGGCCCCGAAGATGCCGGCCTTCAGCTTGATCTGGTCCCGCAGGCCCCGCTCGTGGATGCTCTCCGCCAGGTAGGCGGCGTAGGAGGGGGTGCAGCACAGAATGGTCGCCCCCAGGTCCACCATGAACTGCAGCTGCCGGTCGGTGTTGCCGGAGCTCATGGGCAGGGTCAGGCAGCCCGCCTTGTGGCTGCCGCCGTTGAGGCCGGGGCCGCCGGTGAAGAGGCCGTAGCCGTAGCTCACCTGGCACACATCCTCCCGGGTGCCCCCGGCGGCCACGATGGCCCGGGCGCAGCAGTCCTCCCACAGGTCCACGTCGTGCTGGGTGTAGAAGGCCACCACCCGCCGGCCGGTGGTGCCGGAGGTGGACTGGATGCGGACGCAGTCCGCCACAGGCCGGGCCATCAGGCCGTAGGGGTAGGCCTCCCGCAGGTCGTCCTTGGTGAGGAAGGGCAGCTTGTGCAGATCCGCCACCCCCCGGATGTCCGCCGGGGTCAGGCCCTTGGCCTCCATCTTTTTCCGGTAGTAGGGGACGTTGTCCCACACGTTCTGCACCTGCCGGACCAGGCGCTCATTCTGCCAGGCCAGGATCTCCTCCCGGCTGGCGCATTCGATCTCAGGCTGATAGTAGCGCTCCATACTGTCGCTCTCCTTATGGTGAAATGGGGGTGGGGGAGGGGCCCTCCGCAGCAAAGGGTTTGCCCTCTGCTGACGGAGTATTACGCCTCCCGGCCCAGGGTAAAGGCTTTTTTGTTCATCTCCAGGAACTTGGGGGGGACGCTCTGCTCGATGGCCGCCATCCACTCCTCCAAAGTGAAGTCGAACCACTTGGCGAGGCGGCCCAGCAGCACGATGTTCACTGCCTTGCTGCTGCCGGCCTCCTCCGCCAGGGACAGGGCGTCCAGGGCGTCCAGTTCAATGCCCAGCCCCCGAATCTTCTCCTCCAGGTCCTGGGGGTAGACCGCCGCGCCGGTGATGACGGGCATGGGGCTGATCTGCTGGGTGTTGGTGATGATCCGTCCGCCGGGCTTCACATATTCCGTCCACCGGGCGGCCTCCAGCAGCTCGAAGGACAGCACCACATCCGCCTGGCCCCTGTCGATGACGGGGGAGTAGACCTTGTCCCCGTAGCGGACATAGGTGACTACGCTGCCGCCCCGCTGGCTCATGCCGTGTACCTCGCTGACCTTCACATCGTAGCCCCGGCCCAGCAGCAGCCGGCCCAGCAGCTTGCTGGCCAGCAGGGTGCCCTGGCCGCCGACGCCCACGATCATGATGTTTTTCGTCTCCATGGTTACGCCTCCTTCTTTCCGCCCAGGGCGTCAAATTTGCACAGCTGGGTGCACACGCCGCAGCCCACGCAGAGGGTGGTGTCGATGTGTACCTTGCCCTCCGCCATGCTGATGGCGGGGCAGCCGATCCGCATGCAGCTCTTGCAGCCCACGCACTTGTCCGAATCGGCGGCGATGGGGCCGGGGTGCCGGACATACTTCAGCAGGGCGCAGGGGCGGCGGGAGATGATGACGGAGGGCTCCTCCGCCGCCAGCTCCTCCCGGATGGCGTCCTCGCACTGGGACAGGTCATAGGGGTCCACCACCCGCACCCGGCGGATGCCCACCGCCCGGCACAGGGTCTCCAGGTCGATCTTGGTGCAGGGGTCCCCCTTTAGGTTGTAGCCGGTGGTGGGGTTCTGCTGGTGGCCGGTCATGCCGGTGATGGAGTTGTCCAGAATGATGATGGTGGAGTTGGACTCGTTGTAGGCGGTGTTGATGAGGCCCGTGACCCCGGAGTGGATGAAGGTGGAGTCGCCGATCACCGCCACGGACCGCCCGGCAAATTCCCCGCCGGTGGCCTTGTTGAATCCGTGGAGGCCGGAGATGGAGGCGCCCATGCAGATGGTGGCGTCCATGGCCTCCAGGGGGGCCACAGCCCCCAGGGTGTAGCAGCCGATATCCCCCATCACCGTCAGCTTCAGCTTCTTGAGGGTGTAAAACAGTCCCCGGTGGGGGCACCCGGCGCACATCACCGGGGGCCGGGGCGGGATGTTTTCCGCAAGGGCGGCGCCCCTCTCGTGGGGCAGGCCCATCTTCTCCGCCACCAGGTTCTGGCTGAACTCGCCGATACAGGGGAAGACGGCCTTGCCCACCAGGGCCAGGCCCATGTTCCGGCAGTGCTCCTCGATGAAGCCGTCCAGCTCCTCCACCACGGTCAGCAGGCTGACGGAGGCGGCGAAGTCCCGGATGAGCTTCTCCGGCAGGGGCCAGACCATGCCCAGCTTCAGCACCGGGAACCGGTCGCCGCAGACCTCCTTGACGTACTGGTAGCTGGTGGAGGAGGTGATGATGCCCACCTTGTGGTCCTCACCGTCCTCGATCCGGTTGATCTCCGCGGTCTCCGCCCAGGCGGCCAGCTTTTCCAGCCGCTCCTCCACTACCGGGTGGCGGCGCTTGGCGTTGCCGGGCATCATGATGTACTTGGGGCCGTTTTTGGCGTAGGGCCGGGCGGGGGCCTCCTGCCGGGGGGCGGGGTCCACCACGGACTGGGCGTGGCTGACCCGGGTGCACATCCGCAGCAGCACCGGGGTGTCGAATTCCTCGGACAGGTCGTAGGCCACCTTGGTGAAGGCCAGGGCCTCGGCGGAGTCGGCGGGCTCCAGCATGGGCAGCTTGGCGGCCCTGGCGTAGTGGCGGGAGTCCTGCTCGTTCTGGGAGGAGTGCATCCCGGGGTCGTCGGCGACGCCCACGATCATGCCGGCGTTGACGCCGGTGTAGGCGATGGTGAACAGGGGGTCGGAGGCCACGTTCAGCCCCACGTGCTTCATGCCGCAGAAGCTGCGCTTGCCCGCCAGGGAGGCGCCAAAGGCGGACTCCATGGCCACCTTCTCGTTGGGGGCCCACTCCGCGTAGATCTCCGGGTACCTGGCGGCGGCCTCGGTGATCTCCGTGCTGGGGGTGCCGGGGTAGCTGGAGACGAAGCAGCAGCCCGCCTCGTACAGCCCGCGGGCAACGGCCTCGTTGCCCAGCATCAGTTGTTTCATATCCATGTCCTCCTGTGATCGTCGTTGTCTGGAATAAAAGAAAAACGCCCTCTGCAACTGCTTGCAGAGGACGAGAAGATCCCGTGGTACCACCTCAGTTTACCGCGTGTGCGGCCTTATGGGATACGAGCATATCCCTGGCGCTGTATCGGGCGCGCCCGTCGCTGCTTACTGCCATTTCAGCAGGCCGCTCAGGAGAGAATTCGGACGCCGCGTCTCCGCTGCCTCGCACCGGCCGGCAGCTCTCTGTGGGGGACGCCCTGGCGGCCTACTTGGTTCCGTCATTGCGTTGGGGAATGATGATCTTAGTGGTAACTTTACCACTTTCCTTTGCTGAAGTCAATAGGATTTTTTCAAAAAGGGGGAGGTTTTTTGATTTGGCTTTTGCAGGGCTGATTCGCCTCTCGCCGGGGGGGTGGGGGGAGAGATTGTTCGTCTCCACCCTTTCGGGGGCTACGCGCCCCCGCACCCCCGGTGACTTTTTGCCCGCACAAAAAGTCACCAAAAATGC
>CAUWCX010000108.1:0-3866 GCA_963557105.1 uncultured Oscillospiraceae bacterium | reverse complement strand
GTGTTTTTGCGCCCTTTTTCCTTCTGCTTCGGCTATCGCTTTGTTTCAAACTTTCTTCCTCCTAAAAATTCTTTTGGGAAGTGCCTGCGGGCAACAAAAAAATCGTATGCCCGCAAGGCGCGGGCATACGATAGATCAATACTTCAACAGCATGTGCAGTAATCGCATTCCTACGCCGGCATTACCCGGATCAGGTTCGAGGGACCAGACGGCAATACGTCACATCTCAGCCGGCATGCGCCAGCGCCCCTTGGATTGTGGGTACAGTATAGCAGGCTCCGCCCCCGCTGTCAAGAGGCGGAGAAGCACGCCGGGTCCACATAGGCCGCCAGCAGCCGCAGCGTGGCCTCCACCCCCTTGCGGTGGCTGCGCTCGTAGCCGTGGGAGGCGTAGACCCCGGGGCCGATCAGGCCGTGGCGCAGGTCGTGTCCGGCGGAGAGGGTGGCCTCCACATCGGAGCCGTAGTGGGGGTACACATCCACGGCGTAGTCCGCCCCACCCCGCTTGGCGGCGTCAATGAGGTCGCTCACCACCTGGTAGTGGTAGGGGCCGCCGCTGTCCTTGGCGCAGATGGACACCTTGTACTCGTCGCAGCCCAGGCCGTCACCCACGCAGCCCATGTCCACACTGATGGCCTCGGTGACGCCGGCGGGCACAGAGGCCGCGCCGCCGTGGCCCACCTCCTCAAACACGGTGACATGGCACCACACCCGGCGCCGGGGCCTCACCTCCCCCCGGACCACCTGGCCCGCCAGGGCCAGCAAAATGGCCACGGAGAGCTTGTCGTCCAGGAAGCGGCTCTTGATGAAGCCGGAGGGGGTGATGACCGTGCGGGGGTCGAAACAGACGATGTCCCCGGGCTGGATGCCCAGCTTCTCCACATCCCCCCGGCTGTGGACCTCCTCGTCGATGACCACCTCCATGACGCCGTAGTCCCGCTTGGTGGCGCTGTAGTCTCCGTTGACATGGATGGAGGCGTTCTTCAGCTGGAAGGTGCCGGTGTAGATCTTTCCCCCGCGGGTGACGATGCGGACATTCTCCGCCTCGGTGTTGTTGGGGTTCAGCCCGCCCAGGCGGGTCAAATGCAGCCGCCCGGCGGCGGAGATCTCCGTGACCATGCCCCCCAGGGTGTCCGCATGGGACTCCAGCAGCAGGGCGTCCTCCTCCGGGGCGTCGGGGTTCAGGCACACCAGCACGCCCCCCTTGCGGGTGAGGCTGGGGGCCAGGCCCAGGGCGCGGAAGGCGTCCAGCACATATTCCGCCGCCTGGGCGGTGTAGCCCGAGGGGCTGTCGATGGCCAGGAGCTGGGCCGCCTGGTCCAGGGCCTGCTCCGCGGTCTGATGAAAGTCGAGCATAGAGGGTTCCTCCTGTATGGTTTGTTGCCCCCAGTGTAGCACAGGCCGCCCCTGTAAGCAAGAAAAAAGCGGGGACTTCCACAGAAGTCCCCGTCTTTGTTCCTCGTATTTGCTGTAACTCAGGCCAGACGCTTTGCGCCCTTGTAGTAGCCGTTGTAGTAGTCCTCGCTGAGGCTGCTGATGCGGACCTGACGGCCGCTGCTGGAGCCGGAGGCGGCGTGGACGAACTCCCCGTCGCCGATGTAGATCCCCACGTGGGAGCAGGCCTTGCCGTTGCTCCGGGAGGGGTCGCAGAACAGGACCAGATCGCCGGGCTGCAGATCCTCCCGGGCCACCTGCTCGCCGGAGTCGTACCACTGGGAGGTGGCGGAGTGGGGCAGGCTGTAGCCGAACTGGCTGAAGATGTACATGGTGAAGCCGGAGCAGTCAAAGCCCTTGGCGGAGGCGCCGCCGTACTTGTAGGGGGTGCCCAGATAGCTCAGGGCCAGGGCCACCACATCCTCGCCAATGGAGCTGGCGGTGGCGGCGGTGTACTCCCGGACATAGTCGGCGCTGACATAGCCGGTGACGCCGTTGTAGCTCACGGCGTACCAGCCGCCCTCCAGGGCGATGAGATCCACCACATTGCCGGCGTAGACCTTGGAGAGGACGTCGCTGTTGGTGGTGGGGGCGCTGCGGACGTTGACGCAGTCGCCGGTGATGATGCCCCGGGGGTCCTCCACCGCCAGCCCGTCCACGGAGACGTACTGGGCGTTGACATAGCCCACCTGACCGTTGAAGACGACCTCACACCAGCCGGAGTCCATGCCCAGCAGCTCCACCTGCTCACCCAGATCCAGGGTGGTGATGACGGCGTGTCTCTCGGAGGGGCCGGCGCGGAAGTTCACCTCGCTGCCGCTGATGGTGGCCT
Organism: uncultured Oscillospiraceae bacterium; assembly: GCA_963557105.1. Lineage (GTDB taxonomy): Bacteria > Bacillota > Clostridia > Oscillospirales > Oscillospiraceae > Pelethomonas. The sequence continues at coordinate 1,601 of CAUWCX010000108.1, read as the reverse complement.
CGTCGTCCTCCTCCTGGACCTCCTCCACCGGAGCGGCGTCCGTCTCGGGGGTGTAGACCAGGTATTCGGCGGAGACATAGCCCTCCATGCCGCTGTAGCTGATCCTGTACCAGCCGTCCAGCACCTCCAGGACCTCCACCACCGCCCCGTTGGGCAGCTGGGTGAGGATCTCGGAGCTGGTGGAGGGCTCGCTCCGCAGGCGGAGGGCGTCGGCGTCCACCACGGCGGAGCCGGCCTTGGCGGCGGCGGTGATGGTCAGAAAAACGACCGCCAGGGCGGCCAGGATGAGGGTCTTCTTCAGCAATCTATTCATTCGTACATCCTCTTATGTGCGTCTCGTCTGCTCTCTTCTTCTGTTCCCGGCTTACAGCTTCCCGGCCAGGGCCCGCTCCAGCCAAATGGTGGAGACGTCCATGGCGGCGTACAGGCTGTCCTTCTCGCTCTTCTTCACCACGCGGTCCCGGCTTCTCAGGTCGGGGGCGGTGCGCTGGAGCTCCACGGAGACCTTGGTGGCCACATCCAGATCCTTCTCCTTGCGGGTCTCCTTGACCTGCATGAGGATGATATAGGGGTCGGCCATGGAACCGAAGTAGATCATATTGCCGATACGGCGCAGAGGATGGTTCTTGTAAACAAGTCCTTCGCTCTTCTGGGGCATAGGTTCACTTCCTCGCTTTGTCATATTTGTAACCAAATTGTAACATATTGATTTTTCTCTGTCAACCCCAACTTTCCGCGCTTTTTCGGGAATTTTGTCAAACTCCATCCCACAATTTCACCAAAAAAATGCTGAAATTTCAGTGAAAACCACCACCCCGCCAACATCTCCCCCGGGGCTGCCCCCGCCGGGGGCAAACCTGACCCCCCTACTTTTTTCCAAAAGGCGGGGCAAAAAATAACAAATGGTAACAAATTTTGTTACCAGCGGGCCGGGTGGATACCGGCTCACTCCATATCCTTCCCCGCCGCCCTTCAGCCGCCGGACAGGACTAAGGGGGACCAGCCGGGACTAAACGGGACTAAACGAGACTCTCTAAAGGGTAAGGGTAATAGAAATTGTTATTGTCATCGTTAGGGGAATGGTAATGGGGCGCCGGGGGACCGCGGGTTTTCCACAGGTTTTACACGCGGTTTCCACAGAGTTTTCCACAGCGTGGGGTTTTTCTGTTTTTTTGCTGTGTTGTTCTTCGCCGGGCGGGTGGGCAAGAAGCATTTTTCTTGTCGGCAGTCCCGGGGGTTCCGCCCCCGGACCCCGGGTTACTTTCCCCTTGCCGGGAAAGTAACCAAAGGGGCACTTAGGAGGGGGACACTTTCGATTGTGTCCTATCTTGAAAGGCCACATTGATCCCCGTAAGGAGCACGGTTTTCTCGCGGCATAGCCGCTGCGACCTGCGCTAAAAATATGCCACAGGCATATTTTCTTAACGCTGCGGCCCCGCACCGACATCTTCAAGGGGGCTCCGCCCCCTCGCCAGAGGGGCTACCCCCCCGAGCTGCCCTGGGGGCGGGTTGCACGACAAGAACATGGGTAATGGTGCAGATTCGCCATTGCGATGACCACACGGTAGTCTGTTCTCGTCCAACACAATTTGATTCTCGCC
>CAUWCX010000107.1:0-4061 GCA_963557105.1 uncultured Oscillospiraceae bacterium | reverse complement strand
ATCTGGACACGCTGAAGGGGCAATACTCCCATATCCTCATCGACTGCCAGCCCTCCCTGGGTATGCTTACAGTCAACGCACTGGCTGCCGCTAATAGGGTTATAATCCCCGTCCAGGCAGAGTATCTTCCCGCCAAAGGTTTGGAGCAGCTTTTACAAACTATCAATAAGGTTCGTAGACAAATCAATCCCAAGCTGCAAATTGATGGGATTCTGCTGACGATGGTAGACAGCCGAACCAATTTTGCCAAAGAAATCTCCGCTCTCCTACGCGAAACCTATGGCAGTAAGATCAAGGTGTTTACATCAGAAATTCCTCATTCTGTCAGGGCTAAGGAGATCAGTGCTGAAGGAAAAAGCATTTATGCCCATGATCCTAATGGCAAAGTGGCTGAGGGCTACAAAAATCTGACGAAGGAGGTATTGAAACTTGAAAAGCAGCGCGAAAAAAATAGAGCTGGCCTCAGTAGATGACCTGTTTTCTACTGAAGAAAGTCGGCAAGACGAACAACTGGAAAAAATCCAGGAAATTCCCCTATCTGAACTGCATCCGTTCAAGGATCACCCCTTCAAGGTCAAGGATGATGATGCAATGATAGAAACCGCAGACAGCATCAAAAAGTATGGCGTGTTGGTTCCTGCGATTGCCAGACCTCTGCCTGATGGCAGTTATGAGTTGGTAGCCGGACACAGACGCCGCAGAGCCAGCGAGTTGGCCGGAAAAGAGACTATGCCTGTCATTGTGCGCGACTTGGATGACGATGCTGCCACAATCATCATGGTTGACAGCAATTTACAGCGTGAAAATCTTCTCCCCAGTGAAAGGGCCTTTGCCTACAAAATGAAGCTGGAAGCCATTAAACATCAAGGAGCAAGAACAGACCTTACTTCTGTTCAACTTGAACAGAAGTTGAGCGCCAGAGACCAGGTGGCAAAAGAAGCTGGTGAACGAAGCGGTATTCAGGTAATGCGATATGTTCGTTTGACTGAACTGATCCCAGAGCTTTTGGATATGGTGGATGAAAAGAAAATCGCATTTAATCCAGCCTATGAACTCTCTTTTTTGAAACCGAACGAACAGCAAATGCTGGTGGAAACAATGGACTATGAGCAAGCTACCCCTTCTCTCTCTCAGGCTCAGCGAATGAAGAAGTTCAGCCAGGATGGGAAATTGTCAGAAGATGTGATGCTTGCCATCATGTCAGAGGAAAAAAAGGGCGATTTGGAGAAAGTGACCCTGAGCAGCGACACCTTACGAAAGTATTTCCCCAAAAGCTATACACCGGCCAAAATGCAGGAAACCATTATTAAACTGCTGGAACAATGGCAGAAAAAACGCCAACGAGATCAGGAACGATGAAGGGAGAGCCTATGAAAGATATTGCAGCAAGGGAACTGAAAGGCCACAACATTCTTGCAGTGGAGCGATTTTGGGACAGCACTTGCTGGATGATTGAGTTTACTGTCTTGCGCCCTACTGCTTATGGAGAACCCGGTGACGAAATGAGGCTTTTTCTCACAGAGGACGGGTATCAGTCAGCTCTGCAAGGCCAGCAGCGTCGAGAAATCAAAATCAAGAGATATGCTCATGTTATTGAGGGGCATATCCTCGACTTCAAACCTAAAAAACACCGTCGTTCATAACCAATGCAAGAAAGGAAAGGAATGAATATGTGTACTTTAAGAGAAATCCGAGAAGCTATTCAAGAAGATTGCCGCTCACAGCGTGATATGGAATCCGCCGAGATTGACCGTGTTTTTCAAACCTTACCATTTTCTCAGGAAAGAGATCTGTTTGATAAACCACCAATGCCCAAACGCCCTTACCGACGCAAGAAAAAAGATACAAACAGAACCTAACCGCTGCCACAATTCTTTTATGAATTGCGGCTTTTTTCATACCTGAGAAATGAAAGGAGTGAAGTAAATGGCTGTTTTTCGTGTAGAACGCACTGGCGATTACACGGTTATGAGCAATTTTCATCTAAAGGACAAACGGCTTTCTTTGAAGGCAAAGGGTCTCCTGTCGCAGATGTTGTCCCTGCCTGATGACTGGGATTATACACTGTCCGGACTCAGCTATATCAATCGAGAAAGCAAAGATGCAATTCGCTCTGCTGTCAATGAACTTGAAACAGCCGGGTACATTCGGCGCAGACAGACAACCGATGCTTCTGGTAAATTCGCAGCCAACGAATATACCATTTTTGAGCGTCCTATCGAGGGAGACCCGGTGTTGGATAAGCCGTCGTCGGAAAACCCGATAACGGTAAACCCGTCAGCGGTAAATCCGTTACCGGAAAATCCAACACAATTAAATACTAAGAAATCAAATACCCAAAAACAAAATACTCATGGATCAAGTACCGATTCCATTCCCTTCCGGGAAATAGCGGCGGCAGGACCGCCGGAACGGAAAGGAAGGGATGCGATGTCTGTCACAGAGATAGAAAATTATCGGGAGTTGATTTTGGAGAATATCGAGTATGACTGCTTGAAGCAGCGTTATCCTCTCTACCTGGATGACCTAAATGAGATCGTAGAGCTGTTGGTAGAAACGGTCTGTGCCAAACGAAAGACCACCCGAATCTCTGGGGCAGACTTCCCTCACGAGATTGTGCGTTCCCGCTTTTTGAAGTTGGATAGCTCCCACATCGAGTTTGTCATGGACTGTCTGCAAAAGAACACCACCCAGGTACGCAACATGAAGCAGTACCTGCTTGCGGTGCTGTTCAATGCGCCTACCACCATGAACAATCACTTCACTTCATTGGTCAACCACGATATGCACGCAGGCGGCTGGTAATCAGCCGCTTTTGTATTACACCAAAGGAGGCACAGCATGAATCAGATTGAGATTTTCAATAGCCCAGAGTTTGGAAGTATTCGAGTAATCGAGGAAAATGGGAAATACCTATTTTGCGGCGCTGATGTTGCAAAATCTCTGGGATACAAAGATACAGTAAATGCCCTAAAGACACATTGCAGAGAAGATGGGGTGGCGTTTTACCACCTCACTGACAATTTGGGGCGTGAACAGAAAGCTAAATTCATCAGCGAAGGAAACCTGTATCGCTTGATTGTCCACAGCAAATTGCCATCGGCAGAACGATTTGAAAAATGGGTCTTTGACGAGGTTCTTCCTACCATTCGTAAGCATGGAGCCTACCTCACAAAAGAAAAGCTCTGGGAAGTAGCCACTTCACCGGAGGCACTGCTCAAGCTCTGCTCAGATCTCCTGGCTGAACGAGAGGAGAATGTATCTCTGCGCATAGCAAACGCACAGCTGGAGGGTAAAGCCGCTTTTTATGATCTGTTTATTGATTTGGAGCATAGCACCAATCTCAGAACTACTGCCAAAGAGCTTGATGTACCGGAACGCCGCTTTGTCCGATTCCTTTTGGAAAAGCGTTTTGTGTACCGCACTGCGTCCGGCAATGTACTGCCCTATGCAAAGCCAGCCAATGAAGGGCTGTTTTGTGTAAAGGACTACTGCAATCACGGTCATACCGGTTCTTATACGCTGATAACTCCGCAAGGCAAGCTGTATTTTGCCGAACTGAGAGACAGTATCCTGATGGTGATATGATTCAGTTTTTGGGAAATGGAGGTAAAAACAATGGAATTCACCAAAATCGAAGTTATGGCTCTATTTGAAGGACTGATGACAGCGGAACACCGCAAACTGAAAGAGACTTTTCCACGCTGTCGTCTGCGCCGTGAAACCACCGATTCCGGCATCACTCTGGAACTTCAGAACGGACGACGCAGATGTGAAGTTAAGATCAGTGAGAAGCAGCTGGATGTCAACTGCTGGCGCAACGAACGGTATGGCGTGGACGATTATCACAGTTCTTGGAGCAACTGCGTTGGTCTCCCGGAAGATGTGATGTCATTGGCACAAACCATGCAGGAATTATACTTTCCATTGCTGGAGCAGCCAGACAAGAGCTCAGAGGATTTGTTCCCGTGGATTTGGGACTGACCTCATAACCCGTTATTTTCTCCGGCGGCTGGTGGTCCCGCCTTAGAAAGAAATGCACCACCCCTGCACATTTTGTG
>CAUWCX010000106.1:0-4082 GCA_963557105.1 uncultured Oscillospiraceae bacterium | reverse complement strand
TACGCTAAAAATATGCCACAGGCATATTTTCTTAACGCTGCGGCCCTCGCCAGAGAGGCTACCCCCCCCAGCAGACTCGAGGGCTTGGCTGCACCTCAACCACATGGCACCGCGCCGCCGCGGCGCGGGGGTTCGTGGGGGCTACCACCCCCCATTCCCCCCGAGATTACGCGGGTGTCCGTAAAACAGTTTTAGCCTTGGCTCTCCCTCTGGGAGAGCTGTCACCGCAGGTGACGGAGAGGGCATTGTAACCGATTCGCCCTCTCCGTCCTCGCTTCGCTCGGCCACCTCTCCCAGAGGGAGAGGCAAGTGATGCGTTCAACTACAAAAGGCCACTCGCCCCGTGGGCGAGAATCAAATTGTGTTTAACGAGAGCAGACTACCGTGTGGTTATCGCAATGTCGGTGCCGCACCCTTAGATGAATCTATCCCTTTAACAGGCCGGCAGGCGAAGTTGGAATAGATACCCGGCCGAGATCAGATGCCCGAAGGATCTGAAATTCGGTGGCTTCGCCCATCATCCCCCGCCTGCACCGATGAGGCAAAGGATTCCAAAACCATGGGTTTTGGCGCATTTTTGGTGACTTTTTGTGCGGGCAAAAAGTTACCGGGGGTCCGGGGGCGCGTAGCCCCCGAAACACCCAGCTTCAGAGAAGAAGCAAGCCCACTTTCCTCCCACAGACAAATCCCCCACCCAAAAAACAAAAACCCCCTTCGCCCCGAAGGGGCGAAGAAAAAGGAGAAGAAAAATGAAAGTACAACCCAGGACCCTCTCCGGCTTTATGGAGCTCCTCCCCCGCCAGCAGCAGCTCATGGAGCGGATCATGTCCACCCTGCGGGAGACCTACGCCCTCTACGGCTTCACCCCCCTGGACACCCCGGTGATCGAGTCCAGCGAGGTGCTGCTGGCCAAGGCCGGCGGCGAGACCGAGAAGCAGATCTACCGCTTCACCAAGGGGGACAGCGACCTCTCCCTGCGCTTCGATCTGACCGTCCCCCTTGCTAAGTATGTTGCGCTGCACTACGCTGACCTGGCCTTCCCCTTCCGCCGCTACCAGATCGGCAAGGTCTACCGGGGAGAGCGGGCCCAGCGGGGCCGCTTCCGGGAGTTCTACCAGGCGGACATCGACATCATCGGCGACGGCAAGCTGGACATCGCCAACGAGGCGGAGATCCCCGCCATCATCTCCCAGACCTTCACCCGGCTGGGCCTCCAGCGGTTCCAGATCCGGGTGAACAACCGGAAGATCCTCAACGGCTTCTACGCCATGCTGGGCCTCAGCGAGAAGTCCGGCGACATCATGCGGACCGTAGATAAGCTGGACAAAATCGGCAGTGAAAAAGTGGCGGAGCTCCTCACCGGCGAGCTTGGCCTCACGGCGGAGCAGGCCCGGGAGATCCTGGCCTTCATCGCCATCAAGGGCAGCAACCAGGATGTCCTGGCCGCCCTGGAGGGCTACCGGGGCCGCAACGAGGTCTTTGACCTGGGCCTGGACGAGCTGACCACCGTGGTGAAATACCTGTCCGCATTCGGCGTAGCCGAGGAGAAATTCGCCGTGGACCTCACCATCGCCCGGGGCCTGGACTACTACACCGGCACCGTCTACGAGACCACCATGCTGGACCACCCGGAGATCGGCAGTATCTGCTCCGGCGGCAGATATGATAACTTAGCGGAATATTATACAGATAAAATACTCCCCGGCGTTGGAATTTCCATTGGATTGACCCGCCTGTTCTATGTGCTCAACGAGCAGGGCATGCTGAACCCGGAGATGAACGCCGCCCCGGCGGACGTGCTGATCCTGCCCATGACCGAGGATCTCAGCCACGCCATCACCTTCGCCGCCCAGCTGCGCCAGGCGGGTATCCGTGCCCAGCTGTACACCGAGCAGAAAAAGTTCAAGGCCAAGATGAACTACGCCGACAAGATCGGCGTGCCCTACGTCATCTTCCTAGGTGAAGAGGAGATCCAAAACGGCGTCGCCACCTGCAAGGACATGGTCACCGGCGAGCAGACAAAGCTGGACTTTTCTCTCACCCTGGAGCGGATCCAGAAGGGTCTCTCCTCCCGGGAAGAGGGCGGCGTCATCCGGGAGTAGACCGACAGGCCGCCCCCCCTATCAGTAAAACAGCAATACAATTCTCAATATGGAAAAGAGGAAAATCATTATGACACAGAACCGCACCCATACCTGCAACGAGCTCCGGCTGGAGCATGTGGGCCAGACCGTGAAGCTCAGCGGCTGGATGGAAAACGTCCGTGAGGTGGGCCAGAACTTCGCCTTCGTGGTCCTCCGGGACTTCTACGGCACCACCCAGGTGGTGGTGGAGACCGAGGACATGATGTCCATCATCCACCAGCTGAACAAGGAGAGCGTCATCTCCGTGGAGGGCGTTGTCCGGGAGCGCAGCAGCAAGAACGCCGCCCAGCCCACCGGCGACATCGAGGTGGTGCCGGAGAAGATCGAGGTCCTGGGCCGCTGCCGCCACAACGAGCTGCCCTTCCAGATCAACCGCAGCCGCCAGGCCGACGAGACCCAGCGGCTGAAGTACCGCTACCTGGATCTCCGCAACCCGGAGGTGAAGGCCAACATCGTCCTGCGGTGCAACGTGGTGTCCGCCCTGCGGGCAGCCATGACCGACCACGGCTTCCTGGAGATCACCACCCCCATCCTCACCGCCTCCTCCCCCGAGGGCGCCCGGGACTACCTGGTGCCCGCCCGGAAGCACCCCGGCAAGTTCTACGCCCTGCCCCAGGCGCCTCAGCAGTTCAAGCAGCTGCTCATGACCTCCGGCTTCGACAAGTATTTTCAGATCGCCCCCTGCTTCCGGGATGAGGACGCCCGTGGCGACCGCTCCCCCGGCGAGTTCTACCAGCTGGATATGGAGATGAGCTTCGCCACCCAGGACGACGTGTTCGCGGTCCTGGAGGATGTGCTGCCCCCCATCTTCGCCAAGTACGGCACCTATAACATCGCCTCCCAGCCCCCCTTCAAGCGCATCCCCTACCTGGAGGCCATGGACACCTACGGCTCCGACAAGCCCGACCTGCGCATCGACCTGACCGTTCAGGACGCCACCGCCCTGCTGGCGGACTGCGGCTTCGGCCCCTTCGCCGACAACACCGTGAAGGCTATTGTGGTCACCGGTTTCAACGCCACCCGCAAGCAGATCGACAAGCTGTGCGCCGATGTGGAGGTCCAGTCCGGCAACAAGGCCTACTGGTTCCGCCTGGACGAGAACGGAGAGATCGTGGGCGGCATCTCCAAGTTCGTCGCCCCCCTGAAGGACCAGGTGGTGGAGGCCCTGGGCCTCACCCCCGGCTGCTTCGTGGGCCTCACCGCCGGTAAGAAGCTGGCCGCCCAGAAGACCGCCGGCGTCCTGCGCACCAAGCTGGGTGCCCTGTGCCCCGAGCACATGGACAAGGAGCGGTACGAGTTCTGCTGGATCGTGGACTTCCCCATGTACGAGATCGGCGAGGAGAGCGGCCAGCTGGAGTTCTGCCACAACCCCTTCTCCATGCCCAACGGCGGTATGGAGATCCTGGACAAGGCCATTGCCGGCGAGGTGGACCCCCTGACCATCACCGCCTTCCAGTACGACCTGGTGTGCAACGGCGTGGAGCTCAGCTCCGGCGCTGTCCGTAACCACGACCCCGAGATCATGATCCGGGCCTTCCAGCTGGTCCGCCTGGGCGAGGAGGATGTGAAGAGCAAGTTCCCCGCCATGTACAACGCCTTCACCTACGGCGCTCCCCCCCACGCCGGTATCGCCCCCGGTGTGGACCGCATGGTCATGCTGCTGGCCGGCGAGGAGTCCATCCGGGAGATCATCCCCTTCCCCATGAACAAGAATGCCCAGGATATTATGATGGGCGCCCCCTCCACCGTGGAGCAGAAGCAGCTGGATGAGCTGCATATTGCGATTACTGCCCTGGAGGAGGAGACTGCGGAGTAAGCAGCAGTCTCTTCTCCCGGACCCCGGGTGCTCCCGGGGATTCCATCCCCGGACCCCGGGTTACTTTCCCCTCGCCGGGAAAGTAACCAAAGGGGCGCTCAGGAGGGGGACACTTTCGATTG
>CAUWCX010000105.1:0-4317 GCA_963557105.1 uncultured Oscillospiraceae bacterium | reverse complement strand
TTGTAGCGTAGGCCGCAGCGGCTATGCCGCGAGGAAAATAGCTCCTTGGGGGCCTTTTACCTCTACAAAAAGCCACTCGCCCCTGGGGCGAGAATCAAATTGACCATGACGAGAACAGACTACCGTGTGGTCATCGCAATGGCGAATCTGCCCCCTTACCCCGCTTCTTGTCGTGCAACCCGCCCCCAAGTTTGCACGGGGGGTAGCCCCTCTGGCGAGGGGGCCGTGCCCCCTTGAAGAGTCGTTTCAAGGGGATAGGGTTCTTAGGGAAAGGGGGAAATCGAAATCCCCCTTTCCCTAAGTGCCCCTTTGGTTACTTTCCCGGCAAGGGGAAAGTAACCCGGGGCGTGGGGCCGGAGGCCCCACAATGTTCGACAAGAACAATCTTCTTGTCTGCCGCCACAGTCAAATCCCCCAATACCCCCCCCCAATTCCGCCCAGTTTCAACAACAATTAGCAATTTCCGCAAAGAATACTACCAAAAGGAATCAAAAATCCCCCCGCCGCCGGAAGGCGGCAGAAAGAATTGAGGTCCCCATGAATACCTTTGATTTTCTCCCCGTCAGCAAGGCCGACATGGAAGAGCGCGGCTGGTGGTACTACGACTTCCTGGTGGTCACCGCCGACGCCTACATCGACCACCCCAGCTTCGGCTCCGCCATCATCGCCCGGGTCCTGGAGGACGAGGGCTTCCGCGTGGCCGTGCTGGCACAGCCGGACTGGCACAGCGCCGATGCCTTCCGGGCCATGGGCAAGCCCCGCTACGGCGTGATGATCGGCGGCGGCAACATCGACTCCATGGTGGCCCACTACACCGCCGCCAAGAAGCGCCGCTCCGCCGACGCCTACAGCCCCGGCAACAGGATGGGCCTGCGGCCCGACCGCCCCACCATCGTCTACGCCAACCGGGCACGGGAGGCCTTCCCCGGGGTCCCCATCGTCATCGGCGGCCTGGAGGGCAGCCTCCGCCGCTTCGCCCACTACGACTACTGGGACGACAAGGTCCGCCGCTCCATCCTCTTTGATGCCCAGGCGGATCTGCTGGCGAGCGGGCCACCCGGCAGATCGCCCGCCGCCTCAGCCGTGGGGAGGATGTGTCCACCCTGACGGACATCCGGGGCACCGCCTTCGCCGGAAAGCCGGAGGACTGCGCCTTCCCCGCCGTCACCGTCCCCTCCTTTGAGGCTGTGGTGGCCGGGAAACAGGACTACGCCCTGGCCACCAAGATCGAAAACGAGGAGCACGACCCCATCCGGGGCAAGGCCATCCTGCAGCCCCACGGGGATCAGCTGCTCATCGTCAATCCCCCCCAGATGCCCCTGGACCGCCAGGAGCTGGACCACATCTATGAGCTGCCCTACGCCCGGGAGGTCCACCCCATGTACGACGCCCAGGGGGGCGTGGCCGCCATTGAGGAGGTCCGCTTCTCCGTGGCCCACAACCGGGGCTGCTTCGGCGGGTGCAACTTCTGCTCCCTGGCCTTCCACCAGGGGCGGATGATCACCTCCCGCAGCCACGAGAGCGTCATCCGGGAGGTGGAGGGCTTCACCCGGGACCCCAAGTTCAAGGGCTATGTCCACGACGTGGGCGGCCCCTCCGCCAACTTCCGCCACCCCTCCTGCCAGCACCAGCTGAAGCACGGTATGTGCAAAAACCGCTCCTGCCTGGCCCCCACTCCCTGCAAGAACCTGGACCCGGACCACAGCGACTACCTGGCCCTTCTGCGGAAGGTCCGGGCGGTGCCCGGGGTGAAGAAGGTCTTCATCCGCTCCGGTATCCGCTACGACTACATGCTGTGCGAGAAGAACAGCGAATTTTTCTCCGATCTGGTGAAGTACCACATCTCCGGCCAGCTGAAGGTGGCCCCGGAGCACTGCGCCAGCCGTGTCCTGGACTACATGGGCAAGCCCCACTTCGATGTGTATGAGAAGTTCAGGGACAAGTACCAGCGGCTGAACCAGCGCTACGGCCTGGAGCAGTACCTGGTGCCCTACCTCATGAGCAGCCACCCCGGCTGCACCCTGGAGGATGCTGTGGAGCTGGCGGTGTTCCTCAACAAGACCGGCCGCCAGCCGGAGCAGGTCCAGGACTTCTACCCCACCCCCGGCACCCTCTCCACCTGTATGTGGTACACCGGCATTGACCCCCGAACCATGGAGCCGGTGTATGTGGCCCGGGACCCCCACGAGAAGGCCCTGCAGCGGGCCCTCCTCCAGTGGAAGCGGCCGGAGATGCGGCGTCTGGTGGTGGAGGCCCTCCACAAGGCGGGCCGGGAGGATCTCATCGGCTACGGCAAGGACTGCCTCATCCGCCCCCTCCACAGCGGCGACCGCCCCGCCCCCGGCCGCAGCCAGGACAAGGGCCGTCAGCCCGCCGCCCCAGCCCACCGGCAGTCCCCGGGCGCTCAGCGGTCCGGTCAGTCCCCCCGCCAGGGCCAGCGGGGCCAGCAGCCCCAGCGCACCGGCCGCCCCGGCGGCAAGGGCGTCAAGACCGGCAGTCCCACCCACAGCAAAAAGCAGCAGGCCAAGAAGGGCAGAAGATAGTCAAAAAAGTGCAGACACTTTTTGACAAAGCAGCCCCCGTCAAAATTGGCGGAGGCCCATAAAACAGGTAACAGGCACAGCAGAATGTTCTGCTGTGCCTTGCTTCGGTATTGTCTGTTGAATGCGTCCCTTGCCTCTCCCCCTGGGAGAGGTGGCCGAGCGACGCGAGGACGGAGAGGGGCGAATCGCTTACAAAACCCTCTCAGTCACCTGCGGTGACAGCTCTCCCAGCGGGAGAGCCAAGGTCGCCTGTGATCCAATGTTGGATAACAGGCGAGGCGGCGGCGAAGCCGACGGAGAGGGCGGCTCTGCCGCAAGGCGCGAAGCGGAGCACCACGCAAAAAAGCGCTTGCACTTTTTGAATATACAGCCCCCGCCGAAATCGGCGGGGGCTGCGTTTTTTTGCGCTATGCGGGGAGACGCCGGTGCGGCTCTCCCCGCTATGGAGTCACATCTCCCGCCGCATCAGCGGAAGTTCACGTCCTTCCAATCCTCGGACAGGCCGTCCTTGGTGTAGTCGTGCTCATTGGTGGCCTCCATAATGGCGTAGTAGGCCCAGTGGCTGTTGTTCAGATCAGTAAAGCTGTTGAGCTCCTCAGCATTTCTGTCCACATACACCTCATCGGCGAAGCGGCCCAGCATGTTGTTGACGATGCTGGTGACCTCGGCGCGGGTGATGTTGGCGTTGGGGCGGAAAGTGCTGTCGGGGTAGCCGGAGATCCAGCCGTAGGAGCTGGCGCCCACCACCACATCAAAGAACCAGTCGTTGACCTTCACATCGCTGAACCGGTTTTCACCGTCCTTGCTGAGCTTGGCAAACTGCATGGCCATGGCCGTAAACTCAGCGCGGGTGATCGCCTTGTTGGGCTGGAAGGAACCGTCAGGATAACCGCGGACAATGCCGATGCTCGCCATGGTGTGAACTGCGTCGGTGTACCACTGGCCCGCCGCAACATCCGTAAAGGAGGCGGTCATGGGTACGGACTTGTTCAGCAGGAGGGCATAGAACATCTGGCAGGCCTCGGCGCGGGTCATGTTGCGGCCAGGGCCGAAGGTGCCGTCGGGATAGCCGCGCAGATACTGGATGTGCTCCTCAGTCTCCAGCAGCGTGGACACGCCGGTATCCTCGGGGGTGATCACGGCGCCGGGGCGCTTATCCTCGCTCTCCTCCCACTGGGCATACAGCTTCAGCGTGCCGGACTTCGTGACCTTGAACTCCTCGCCGGGCTCGTAGTCCGTGCCGGAACCATTGCGTCTGGTGTTCCAGCCCACAAAGTCATAGCCGTCACGCTCGAAGTTCCAGCGGTCGGCATCCTCGATCTCAGCCGTCTCGCGGATCTCCCAGTACTGGCTGCGCTCACGGTCTCTGCCGTGGTTCTCGCAGTAGATGATCTCGAAGACATCTCTCCGCTCATCTTCCCGCTCATAGCAGGCGGTGAACTTCTTGTTGGAGGTGATCTCCAGGCGCTCTACCTCGCGGCTGGTGTATTCCTTGTCATCCTCGTCTTCCCAATGGGTAAACTCCCAGCCGCGGTCTTCATCCACCTCAGGCACACGGGGAACAGTCTTCCCCTTCTCCACGCGGAACTTGTCTGTTCCCTTCAGATCGCCATGGCGGCCAGCGTCAAAGGTGACGGTAAAGGTCTTGACAGGCTCCTCGGGCTTGGGATCAGGCTTGGGATCAGGCTTGGGATCGGGGGTGGGATCGGGGGTGGGATCGGGGGCAGGCTTCACGCTCTTGACCAGAACGCGCACCTCATTCGTGTTGTACGTA
>CAUWCX010000104.1:0-4356 GCA_963557105.1 uncultured Oscillospiraceae bacterium | reverse complement strand
ACTTTTTGCACGAGCAAAAAGTAACCCGGGGCGTGGGGATGGAATCCCCACAAGGGTGGAGACGAACAATCTCTCGTCCCCACCCGCCCGCCGCAGGCGACTCCCATCAAGAAGGGGCGGGGCCACAGCCCCGCCCCAGAGGCGTCAACTTACAGATCCTTCAGCAGTCCAGTAGCCTCATTGAAGGCATTGATGAGCTCATCCAGCTCCGCCGCCTGGGCGTGGACAGCGTCCCAGGTGTTCTTGGTGTCGTACCACAGGGCGTTGAGGTCCTTCACATCCCGGGCCTGCTGCTCCACCCAGGTGTAGTACTTCAGGTTGTGTACCCGCTTGCGGTCCACATAGGTCAGCTCCATCATGCTGTCGGTCTTCAGCCCCAGCATATGGAGGTTGTGGTCCAGGGCGGCCTCGTGGATGTTGTAGGCGCCGTGCTTCTCATCCAGCTCAGTGATGCGGGACTTGTACATCTCCGCGGAGTCGGTGAGGACCGTACCCACCACGTCGTTCTCCCCCAGCTCATAGTACTTGGCCATCTTGATGCAGCACAGCACGTTGGCGATGCCGCTGATGCCCAGCCAGGACAGCTTTTCAATGAGCTCATCCTCCAGGCCCAGCTCATCCTTCAGATAGGCGTGACCCTCGGGGGTGTTGAACAGCCGCAGCAGGCGCTGGGAGTCCTCGTCGTCGATGGCGATGGCCATGTCCGTGTTCTTCACATTGTGGATCCAGGGGATGTGCTTGTCGCCGATGCCCTCGATACGGTGGCCGCCGAAGCCGTTTTCCAGGATGGTGGGGCACTGCAGAGCCTCGCCCACCGCCAGCTTCAGCCCGGGATACCGCTCCTTCAGCAGGTCGCCGGCGCTCATGGTTCCGGCGGAGCCGGAGGTGAAGCAGGCGCCAGCAAAGTTGTCCCCGGGGCGCTTCACCGCCTCGAAGAGGTCCGCCAGGGCGGTGCCGGTGACATTGTAGTGCCACAGGGGGTTGCCCATCTCCTCAAACTGGTTGAAGATCATCATGCTGGGGTCCTGGCGCAGCTCCCAGGTCTTGTCGAAGATCTCCTTGACGTTGGACTCACAGCCGGGGGTGGCGATGACCTGACCGGCGATCTGGCTGAGCCACTCAAAGCGCTCACGGCTCATCTCCGCCGGCAGGATGGCCACGCTGTCACAAGCCAGCAGCTTGCTGTTGAAGGCGCCGCCCCGGCAGTAGTTGCCGGTGGAGGGCCAGACGGCGTGGTGATAGGTGGCGTCGAACTGCCCCGTGACCAGCCGGGGGGCCAGGCAGCCGAAGCTGGCGCCCACCTTGTGGCAGCCCGTGGGGAACCACTTCCCCGCCATGGCGATGATGCGGCAGGGCACGCCGGAGAGGCTGGAGGGGATCTCCACATAGTTGGGGATCGCCTGGAACAGGCCGCCGGAGGCCTTGGCCTCGTTCTTCCAGGTGATGCGGAACAGGTTCAGGGGGTTCACATCCCACAGGCCCACGCCCTTCAGCTTCTCCTGGATCTTCTCGGGGATGGTCTCCGGGTGCTGCATCTGAGCGATGGTGGGGATGATGACATTGTTCTCTCTGGCCTTCTGGATGTTCCGGTCCAGGGCCTCCTGGTGGATAGTGAGATCGATCTTACCCATTGCGTTTCTCCTCCTGCTTCGTGTCAATATAGGAATATAGCGTATATTTGGATATACCGAAGTATTTTGCCACCTTGTCGCCGGACTTGGTGATGAGGAAGGCCCCGTGCTGGCTCAAGAACTGGATGGCCTTCACCTTGTCGTCCTTGTTCATCAGGGCCACGGGCTTGCCCACCAGGGCCACGCTCTGCTCGATGAGCTCATCCAGCAGGTCGTTGACATTGACGATGGTGATGCGCTCCTGCTCCTCCTGGCCAACGGCGGGGGTGCTGACGATGCCGCTGATGGCGTTTTCCACCATCAGCAGGGCGGAAATATCGTAGTTAATGGAGAGGATGGCCGTCACCTTCCCCTTGCTGTTGCGGATGTAGATCGTGGAGGACTTGAGGATCTTGCCGTCCGGCGTCCGGGTCAGATAGGCCAGATGGTCCCGGGGCGTCTTGTCGCTGTGGAGCATCTGCTCCATGACCACCTTGGACGGGCCGTCCCCCACCCTGCGGCCGGAGACATGGCCGTTGACGATGTACACGATGGAGTGCTCCGCATTCTGCGCGTTGAGGTCGTGGACCACCACCTCGCAGCTGGGGCCGAACTGGGCCGCCAGGGCGTCGGCGATCTGTTTGAGCATCTCCAACCTATTGGTCTCCAATGGTGGATCACCTCCTGTAAATGCTCTGCTTCTGCTACCACTATACCAGCATCCTCCCCATATTGCAACGGTTTTTCAAAAAATTTTTTAGCCTTTCTAAAATTTTATTTGACTTCAGCCGTTTATATGCTATGATAGAGACAGCAGGAAACTTCCACATTCTTTTGGGCAAAAGTGACAACCACACCCATGACATATCGAGGAGGAGACGCGCAATGAATTTCGATGCGATCAAGACTGCCGCCAAGGGCTATGAGGCCGATATGACCCGCTTTCTGCGGGACATGATCGCCATTCCCAGCGAGAGCTGCCAGGAGGAGGGCGTGGTCCGCCGCATCAAGGCGGAGATGGAGAAACTGGGCTACGACAAGGTGGAATTCGACGGCCTGGGCAATGTCATCGGCTGGCTTGGCCAGGGGGAGAAGATCATCGCCATCGACTCCCACATCGACACCGTGGGCATTGGAAACATCAACAACTGGACCCATGACCCCTACCAGGGGTACGAGGACGACGCCGTGATCTATGGCCGGGGCGGCTCCGACCAGGAGGGCGGCATGGCCGCCGCGGTCTACGGCGGCAAGATCATGAAGGACCTGGGGCTGATCCCCCCCAACTACACCATCATGGTGGTGGGCTCCGTGCAGGAGGAGGACTGCGACGGCATGTGCTGGCAGTACATCGTCAACCGCTACTTCTCCAGCCGCGAGGAGGCCCAGCGGCGCATTGAGTTCGTCATCTCCACCGAGCCCACCGACGGCGGCATCTACCGGGGCCACCGGGGCCGCATGGAGATCCGGGTGGATGTGAAGGGCGTCAGCTGCCACGGTTCCGCCCCCGAGCGTGGGGACAACGCCATCTACAAGATGGCCGACATCCTCCAGGAGGTCCGGGCCCTCAACGAGAACGGCGACGGCGACGACAAGGCGGTCAAGGGCCTGGTGAAGATGCTGAACCCCAAGTACAACCCCCAGCACTGGGAGGACGCCCGCTTCCTGGGCCGGGGCACCTGCACCGTCAGCCAGATCTTCTACACCTCCCCCAGCCGCTGCGCCGTGGCCGACAGCTGCGCCATCTCCATCGACCGCCGCATGACCGCCGGGGAGACCTGGGACTCCTGTCTGGAGGAGATCCGCCAGCTGCCCAGCGTCAAGAAGTACGGCGACGATGTGAAGGTCAGCATGTACATGTACGACCGCCCCGCCTGGACCGGCGAGGTCTATGAGACGGAGTGCTTCTTCCCCACCTGGATCAACAAGGAGAGCGCCGCCCATGTCCAGGCCCTCATCGACGCCCACCACGCCCTGTGGGGCCAGGAGCGCATCGGCCACGCCGATGAGGACAATTACCGGGATGCCATGCACCTGCGCCGGGGCCGCCCCCTCACCGACAAGTGGACCTTCTCCACCAACGGCGTCAGCATCCAGGGCCGCTACGGCATCCCCTGCGTGGGCTTCGGCCCCGGCGCGGAGAGCTGGGCCCACGCCCCCAACGAGATCACCTGGAAGCAGGATCTGGTCACCTGCGCCGCCCTCTACGCCGCCGTCCCTGGGCTCTACAAGGAGGAGAACAAGACGGCGGATGTGGCGCAGTTCCGGCAGAGTCTGACGGATAATGATATTCAGTAGGCAGGGGTGATTCGCCCTTCGCCGGGCGGGTGGGGACGAGAGATCCTGCTCGTCGGCAGTCCCGGGGGTTCCGCCCCCGGACCCCGGGTTACTTTCCCCTCGCCGGGAAAGTAACCAAAGGGGCGCTCAGGAGGGGGACACTTTCGATTGTGTCCTATCTTGAAAGGCCACATTGATCCCCGTAAGGAGCACGGTTTTCTCGCGGCATAGCCGCTGCGACCTACGCTAAAAATATGCCACAGGCATATTTTCTTAACGCTGCGGCCCCGCAACGACCAATAGGGGGCACTCCCCCCTTATTGGAGTATCCCCCGTGCAACCTTGTTGCCCAGTTGCACCCCAAGGCGCTGGGCACCGCGCCGCCGCGGCGCGGGGTTTTTGTGGGGGTTGCCACCCCGCAGCGTTAAGCAAACAGGCCGGTGGCCTGTTTGTAGCGTAGGCCGCAGCG
>CAUWCX010000103.1:0-4411 GCA_963557105.1 uncultured Oscillospiraceae bacterium | reverse complement strand
TGCACGAGCAAAAAGTAACCCGGGGCGTGGGGATGGAATCCCCACAAGCTTGGACAAGAAAAATGTTTCTTCCCCACCCGCCCGGCGATGGGCGAATCAGCCCTGTGGTAGCCCCCCAGAAAAAACCATATTCTGTCACCAAATTGTAACGACTTCCCCCCAATCATCCGCTATACTGAACTTATCAGAGAAAAATCCAGAGAAAAATCCAGAGAAAAAAGGAGGTCCCCCCATGCCCGACTACGATGTGAAGAAGATGCTTCCCCGGCGGCGCAGCGCCCTGCGGCGGCGGGCGGGGATGGCCTGGTACACCGCCCGGCGGTACCTGCTGTGGTGCTCCCCCCAGTTCACCTTCGCCCGCCAGCGGGACCGGGAGCGGGATCTGCCCTTCGTCTACGCCAGCCATTCCACCCCGCTGCTGCGGAAGCTGAAGGATGTGGACATGGTCTACCAGGTGAACAAGATCCAAAACCTCCGCCTGGCGGTGGAGCGGCTGGACGGGCTGCTCCTGCAGCCAGGGGAGACTATGAGCTTCTGGCAGCTGGTGGGGCGGCCCACCTACGCCAAGGGCTATCTGGACGGCATGGTGCTCTACTGCGGCCAGGTGCGATACGCCGTGGGGGGCGGGCTTTGCCAGCTGACCAACCTGATCTTCTGGATGGCCCTCCACACCCCCCTGACGGTGACGGAGCGGTACCGCCACAGCCACGACGTCTTTCCCGACGCGGACCGGACCCAGCCCTTCGGCAGCGGGGCCACCTGCGCCTACCCCCACCGGGACCTCATGATCACCAACGACACGGACCAGCCCTTCCAGCTGCGCCTGCGGGTGGGGGAGCGGGAGCTGGAGGGACAGTGGCGGTGCCAGCAGGAGCCCTTCTACCGCTACCGCATTGTGGAGCGGGACCACCACTTCCAGCCGGAGTATTTCGGTGGCTACACCCGCCACAACAAGCTCTACCGCCAGGTGATGAACCCGGAGGGCGACCTCCTCCTGGAGGAGCTCATGGTGGAGAACCACGCCATCATGATGTACAGCCCCCTGCTGGAGGGGGGCAGGGAGTAAATCGGCCCCTGTGGAAAATCCTGGGGAAAACTTGTGGACAAAATCGGGCGGTGTGGAAAAAGCGGGGGAAAACCCGGTGGAAAACCCGGTGGAAAACCCCGGTCCGCCCGGCCCCCATATCCCTATCCCTGACGATGACCATATCCTTTTCTTTTTCCTTTACCCTTTAGAGAGTCCCGGTTAGTCTCGGTCAGTCCTGTTTAGTCTCCTCGCAGTCCCCGGAAAACCGGGGGGAGAAAAAATATTTTTCCCATGGTTGCACAAAACCGTGCAACTTTTGCCCCGGTTCGCCCTATAGGTGAAAGGGGGCTCTTCTGTTATGGAAAAAAAGAGCTTTATCATCTACAAGGACAACGCGCCCATCATCCGCAGGCTGCCCAAGGAGGAGGTGGGGGAGCTGTTGCTGTTGCTGCTGGACTACGCCCAGGAGGGGGGCGAGGAGGAGACGCCCCAGGAGTTCCTCCAGGGCCGGGAGGTTTCCATGCCGGTGGAGCTGGTCTTCGGCTTCGTGGCGGGCAGCATCTACCGGGACAACCAGGTGTGGCGGCGGACCAAGGCCGCCCGGGAGGCCCGCAAGGCCCGGCAGGAGGAGCCCCGCCCCGCCAGCACCTGGGATAAGGACAACGGCACCGGGAAGAGGGAGGAGCTGGACAGCTTCGCCGCCGGGGATACCCTGGATCTGGCCGCCTACGGCAAACCCCTCTACGGCGACGGCCCCTACGACCGGGACCTGTACCTGCAAAAGCGCTTCGGCCAGCTGCCAAAAAGTACTGACGGATGGTAGCAAAAAAAGCGCGCCGCAAAAGCGACGCGCCAGAGAATATGCCAGAAGATGATAAAAAAGCCTCGCAGAGTTCGCCGCCCGCAGGCGGCGAATAGAGTGAAATCATTTTCTGCCGGGGCGTGTACCTGGCAGAAAATACTTCTCGCGGAGCGCGCGTCGCAGCGGCCTGCGGCCGCAAGGCGCGAAGCGCAGCGCAACCCCTCCTCAAAAAAGTGCCTGCACTTTTTTGAATAAGTTTATGCCAGCACATACCATCCGTCCTCTCCCTGGAGGGAGGCGCTGAAGAAGGCGGTCATGGCCTGGGCCAGGTAGTCCCCGTCCCTGGCCCCCGCAGTCTCAAAGCAGGAGTGCATGGCCAGCTGGGCCAGGCCGATGTCCACGGTGGGGAGGGACACATGGGCGTTGGAGATGTTCCCCAGGGTGGACCCGCCGGGGAGGTCGGAGCGGTTGGCGAAGTGCTGCACCGGCACCCCGGCCTTCCGGCACAGGGCGGTGAAGAGGGCCTGGGCCACGGCGTCGGTGGCGTAGCGGACCCCGTGCTTGATGACCACGCCGCCGTTCATGACGGGCCGGTGGGTGGGGTCGCAGAGCTCCGGGTGGTTGGGATGGACGGCGTGGGCGTTGTCGGCGGAGACCATGAAGCTGTTGGCGCACACGGCGGTCAGATCCCGGCCCAGCTGGCCGCAGATCCGCTCCAGCACATCCCGCAGGAAGGTGCCGTCGGCCCCCTGCTGGGTGAGGCTGCCCACCTCCTCGTTGTCCAGAAGGGCGTACACGGGGATACTGGCGGGGCTGGCGCTCTCCGCGGCCATAAAGCCCCGGAAGCAGCCGTAGGCGCACTGCAGGTCGTCCAGCCGGGGGGAGGAGATGAACTCGTTGTTGGCCCCCCAGGTGAGGCCACCCTGCCGCAGGCACAAAAACAGGTCGTGGCCCAGAATGTCCTCCGCAGCGCAGCCCGCCGCCTGGGCCACCAGCTGCCGCAGGGCGCCCCTGGCCTCCCCGATACCCATCAGGGGGACCATGTCGGTCTTCAGGTCGTACTTCTTGCCGCTGTTGACCTCCCGGTCCATGTGGATGGCCACGCTGGGGATCAGCAGCAGGTCCCGGTCCAGGTAGACCAGGCGGCTCTCAATGGCGTCCGCTGTCTGCACCAGCGCCCGGCCCGCCACGGTGAGGGGGCGGTCCAGCCAGGGGGCGCACAGCATCCCGCCGTAGCCCTCGGTGTTCAGCCGGATGTACCCGTCGGGGCCGGACATCTCCGGGTTCTCCTTCACCCGGAAGGTGGGGGCGTCGCTGTGGCTGGCGGAGATCATGAAGCCGGTGAAGGCCCCCGCCGGCAGGCGGAAGGCCAGCAGGGCGGAGCCGTTGCGGGTGACGAAATACTTCTGCCCGGGGGTCAGGGTCCAGGGCTTTCCCTCCGCAAGGCGGGTATAGCCCGCCGCCTCCAGCTCCCGGCACAGGTTGGCCACGGCGTGGTAGCGGCTGGGGCTCTGGGCAATAAAGGTGAGCAGGTCGGTCATGGGTGTACCTCCAAAATCAATTCAGTGAGATGCGGCCGCTGTCTCCGGCGGCCTGGTTCCGGCAGGGGGTGTGGTCGGGGCTGTCCGGGGCGGGGGCGTGGTTGTAGAACCAGATGAAGGCGTGGTGGACGGCTTTTCCGTCCTGATCCCCCACCAGCTCGATCTGGTGGCGTCCGTCGGGGAGCTGGGCGTAGAGGCAGCGGATGTGGTCCCCCAGCAGGATCTGCCGCCGGTAGGAGATCTCCACCGTGTTGGGCAGATGGTCGTACACCCCCTGGGGCAGGGCCTCCAGGGCGTAGTCCAGGTAGTGGATGTTGTTGACGTGGTGGTTGGTGTCCATGTCCCGGCGGCCGGCAGTCAGGGTGAAGGTCTCCCGGGCCTCCGGGGGGGTCACGCCGTTTTTGGCGATGGGCTCGTCAAACACCGCCCGGGGGTCCAGCTCGTAGACGGCGGCCAGCTCCGGGGTGATGCGGGTGATCTTTCCCACCTCGGGGTCCACCAGGATCCAGCGGGAGGAGGCCCGGGCCACCAGGGTGTCCCCGCTGTGGACCAGAAATTCCCGGTCGGAGGTGAAGCCGTCCATGGCCCGGGGCCAGGTACACACGGAAACGGGGGTGTTCCAGGGCGGGCGCTGATCCAGCTCCAGCCGCCAGCCGGACAGGACCCAGCAGCCCCCCAGCCGCTGCTGCTTCGCCTCCAGCCCGCAGGTGCAGCGCTTGGAGGCCAGGGTGGCGCACTCCTGCAGCATGTGCAGCAGCCCACGGTGGCACAGCAGGTGGTCCGGCCCCAGGTCCGCGTAGGTCACGGCGGTATCATAGGTGTAAAATGCAGACGTTGGTATCACTTCCTTTTCTTCCGCTATTCTATAACAAAAGGGGAGGGGTGTCAATTTTTTTCCGGCAGGCGATTAGATTCGCCTGTCGCCGGTAGGCAAGAACATTGTTCTTGTCGATAGCCCCGGGGGTTCCGCCCCCGGACCCCGGGTTACTTTTTGCCCGTGCAAAAAGTAACCAAAAACACGCTCAGGGAAAGGGGGATTTC
>CAUWCX010000102.1:0-4468 GCA_963557105.1 uncultured Oscillospiraceae bacterium | reverse complement strand
AGAAAATATGCCGGTGGCATATTTTTAGCGTAGGTCGCAGCGGCTATGCCGCGAGAAAAATCGCTTAGCAGGAGCACCATACAAATTTTTCGTCCCCGCCCGCCGCAGGCGAATCAGCCCTGTGGAAAAATCAAATCCCCTCCAACTCCTCCAGCCACAGCCGCGCCACGGCGTCGCTGGGCATATGCCAGTCCCCGCGGGGGCTGAAGGAGATGCTCCCCACCTTGGGGCCGTCGGGGAGGCAGGAGCGCTTAAACTGCTGGGCGAAGAAGCGGCGGTAAAAGTTTTTCAGCCACTTGAGGATCACCGCCCGGTCGTACCGGCGGCCGAAGGCCAGCTCCGCCAGGCGCAGGACCTTCCGGGGGGAGAAGCCCCAGCGGATGACATAGTACAGGAAGAAGTCGTGGAGCTCGTAGGGGCCCACCAGATCCTCTGTCCGCTGGCTCACCTGGCCCTGGACCGCAGGCAGCAGCTCCGGGGACACGGGGGTGTCCAGGATATCCTCCAGCACGTGGGTCAGATCCTGGTCCTTCTTTAAGTTGTCCCGGGCCACATAGTCCACCAGGTGGCGCACCAGGGTCTTGGGGATGCCGGCGTTGACGGCGTACATGCTCATGTGGTCGCCGTTGTAGGTGCACCAGCCCAGGGCCAGCTCGCTGAGGTCCCCAGTGCCGATGACCAGGCCGCCGGCCTGGTTGGCCACATCCATGAGCACCTGGGTCCGCTCCCGGGCCTGGGCGTTTTCGTAGGTGACGTCGTGGGTGTCCATGTCGTGGCCGATGTCCCGGAAGTGGCTGCGGACCGTGTCGCCGATGGGGATGGTGCGCAGGGTGGCCCCCATGCGCTCCGCCAGCAGGACGGCGTTGTTTTTTGTCCGGTCCGTGGTGCCGTAGCAGGGCATGGTCACGGCGATAATGTCCGTGGCCGGGCGGCCCAGCATCCCCATGGCCAGAGCGGTGATGAGCAGGGCCAGGGTGGAGTCCAGCCCACCGGACAGGCCCACGACGGCGGCCTTGGCGTTGGTGTGGGCCAGCCGCTTCTTCAGACCCAGGGCGGCGATGGTCAGCAGCTCCTCGCACCGCTCCGCCCGGTCGGCGGCATTCTCCGGGATGAAGGGCGTGGGGGAGATATAGCGGCGGAGCTTGGTGGGGGAGGGGGTGAACGTTGCCCAGCTGTGGGAGAGGTAGCCGCAGCGGTCCTCCTGCCAGCTGGGCTGGGCGGGAAAGATGTTCAGCCGCCGCCGCTCATAGAGCAGCCGCTGCACATCAATCTCCCCAATGGTCAGCCCCGTGGAGAAGCGATTTTCCGCCAACAGGGAGCCGTTCTCCGCAATCATGTTGTGTCCGGCAAAGACCAGGTCCGTGGTGGACTCCCCCTCTCCGGCGTCGGCATAGACGTAGCCGCAGACCAGCCGGCCGGACTGGCCCACCACCAGCTGGCGGCGGTAGGCGGCCTTGCCCGCAGTCTCACCGGAGGCGGAGAGGTTCAAAATCAGGTTGGCCCCGGCCTCCGCAAGGCGGCGGGAGGGGGGATCTATGGCCCACAGGTCCTGGCCGATCTCAATGCCGATGTTGAGGCCGGGGAGGCCGCTGCACTCGATCACCGTCTGGGCCAGGCTGGTGTAGAGTTCTTCGCAGCCCTCGCAGGGAAAGGCCACATCCGCCCGGATGGGGCAGTCGAAGCTGTTGCAGGAGGAGAACCACCGCTGCTCCTGGGACTCCCCGCAGTTGGGCAGGTAGGTCTTGGGCACCATGGCCAGGATCTCCCCCTTCTGGATAGCCACGGCGCAGTTGAAGAGCTTCCCGGCGGCCCGGAAGGGCATACCCAGCACCGCCAGAATATCCAGGTGTTTGGTGGCGGCCAGAATGGTCCGCAGCCCCTCCTCGGCGCCGTCCAGCAGGGTGTCCTGCAAAAAGAGGTCGCCGCAGGTGGCGCCGGTGAGGCACAGCTCCGGCATGACCAGGATCTTGACGCCCTGGGCGTCGGCCTCCCGGATCATGGTGAAGATCTGCTCGGCGTTGTGGCGGCAGTCGGCCACCCGGATCTTGGGGGTGCCGGCGGCCACGGTGATGAACCCATCTCTCATGAAAAAAACCTCCTTCCAAGGGTAGAGCAAGCTTGTGCCTGTATTTTACCCCCGGACAGGAAAAAATGCAACAGGGCAGCGGATACGGCTCCCCCGCCGGAAAAAGAGCAGCTGGAGCGGTCACGGGACCGCTCCAGCTGTAGTTTATCGAAAAAGCCTCGCAGAGTTCGCCGCCCGGAGGCGGCGAATAGAGTGAAAATTTCTGTGCAACCCTGTAGCACGGTTTCCTCTCGGCGTAGCCGCTGTGGCCTATGCTAAAAATATGCCACCGGCATATTTTCTTAACGCTGCGGCTTCTCGCGGAGTGAGCGTCGAATTGGCCGCCAAAGGCGGACAACCGAGGCGCAGAACGCAGCGCAACCCTTCCTCGAAAAAGTGGCCTGCCACTTTTTCGACAGTCTCCAGCTGGATGCTTTTTTTAGGATTGGGGCTGACCGCCCTGTCCGCCGCCCTGGGGCTTGCGGGGACGGCGGCGGGGACGGCGGCGAACATCGCCGGATTTGGCCTTGGCCTCACCGGTGGGCTGCGCCTTCTGGGCGGCACGGTCGGCGGCGGCCTTCTTCTCGGCGGTGGTGTCGGTGGTGGTGCGGACGATGAGCTTTTCCACCTTCTCCCCGCGCTCCGCCGGGGTGTTCTTGCCGCTTCGGCGGGGACGGTTGGGCTTCCGCTCGGCCCTGGGGGCCTGGGCGCCAGCCTTGGGGGAGGGGGACGCATCTTTGGACAGGGCGTCCTTGGCTGCGGCGGGCTTGGGGGCCTTCTGGGGGGCGGCCTTGGGGGGCTTTGCCGCCTTGGGGGCGGACTCCTGGCTGCTCTCGCCCTTGGGGGCGGATTCCACCCGGGGCTTGTCCCCACCCTTGTGGTTCCTCCGGCGGCGGCTGCGGCGCTTCTCCTCCCGGGCCTCCTCCGCCGGGGCGGCGGGGTCGTCCTGGAAGAGGATGCCGTGACTGCGGATCATCCGCTCCTCCCGCTCCTCCTCCGTCTCCGGGGGGATATAGCGGGCGGGGCGGTCCTTGGGGATCTCGATCCCCTCCCGGGAGCCCTTTCCGCTGCGGAGGACACGGACCTCGCAGCCCTTGTAGCGCTTGGGGGACTCCGGGGCGCTGTCCAGGCGGACCTGGACCTCCTCCCGCAGGAGATCCACGCCGTTGACGTTGCCGATGCCGTCGGGGGTGTCCACGAAGCTGTCGTTTTTCGGTACCCGCTTGGCGGCGTCCTCATAGGCGTTCTGCTCGTACTTCAGGCAGCACATGAGCCGCCCACAGGTGCCGGAGATCTTGGTGGGGTTGAGGCTCAGGTTCTGGGTCTTGGCCATCTTGATGGACACGGGGATGAACTCGTCCAGGAACTGGCTGCAGCACAGGGGGCGTCCGCAGATGCCCAGGCCGCCCAGCATCTTGGCCTCGTCCCGGACGCCGATCTGCCGCAGTTCGATGCGGGCACGGAACACGCCGGCCAGATCCTTCACCAGCTCTCGGAAATCCACCCGCCCGTCGGCGGTGAAGAAGAAGATGATTTTGCTGCCCTCGAAGTTGCACTCCACGTTGACCAGCTTCATCTCCAGCTTGTGGCTGGCGATCTTCTTCTCGCAGACGGCGAAGGCCTCCTTCTCTCGCCTGCGGTTGTAGGCGGCGGCCTTGTGGTCGCTGTCTGTGGCAATGCGGACCACGGGGCGCAGGGGCTGGACCACCCCCTGGTCGCTGACGGTGTGGTTGCCCTCCACACACCGGGCGTACTCGGTGCCCTGGGCGGTCTCCACGATCACATACTGGTCCGGGGCGATCTGCAGGCCCCGGGGGTCAAAGTAATAATTTTTTGTTCCGCTGCGGAAGCGGACGCTGATGACTTCTGCCAAGGGAATTCCTCCTTTTTCTTTGCCGCCTCCGGCGGCGGGGGATTTTGTTTGCTTTTTGCGGGTGGGGGTGGGGGGCTTCCTTCTTCCATGAAGGAAGCTGGTTCTTTCGGGGGCTGCGATCAGATTCGCCTTTCGCGGGCGGGTGGGAGCGCACCGCTTTTTCTTCCCAGAAGCTGGGTTCCTTCGGGGCCTCCCCGGCCCCGGACCCCGGGTGACTTTTTGCCCGCACAAAAAGTCACCAAAAATGCGCCAAAACCAAGGTTTTGGAATCCTTTGCCTCATCGGTGCAGGCGGGGGATGATGGGCGAAGCCACCGAATGGCAAATCCTTCGGGGATCTGATCTCAGCCGGGTCTCTATTCTTACTTCGGCTGCCGCCCTGTTAAAGGGGTAGAGCCATCTAGGGGTGCGGCACTGTCATTGCGATGACCACACGGTAGTCTGCTCTCGTCATAGTCAATTTGATTCTCGCCCACGGGGCGAGTGGCTTTTTGTAGTTGAACGCATCACTTGCCTCTCCCTTTGGGAGAG
>CAUWCX010000101.1:0-4877 GCA_963557105.1 uncultured Oscillospiraceae bacterium | reverse complement strand
GAGCGTGTTTTTGGTTACTTTTTGCACGAGCAAAAAGTGACCCGGGGCGTGGGGCTGGAAGCCCCACAAGGTTGGAGACGAACAATTTTTCGTCCCCACCCGCCCAGCAAACGGCGAATCTCCCCCGGAAAAAGCAAAAAAGAGCGCCGTCCGGCGAACCGGACGGCACTCAGGAGAAAGAACAGGTTTATGCTGCGGGCACCACCAGCACCTGACCCACATAGATCAGATCCGCGCTGGCCAGGGTCCCCTTGTTGGCCTCGTACAGGTCGCTCCACTTATAGCCGGTGCCGTAGAGCTTCTGGGCGATGGACCACAGGCAGTCGCCGGCCTGGACGGTGTAGGTCTCGGTCTGGGGCCGGGGCTCCGGCTTGGTCTCCGGCTCAGGCTCCGGCTTGACCTCGGGCTGCTCCTCAGGCTTCTCCGCGGGCTTCTCCGCCTCACCCTCCAGGGCGGGCAGCTTGCCCTCGGCGCGGAGGGCGGGGCCGTTGAGGGCGGCCACGTTGGGGGTACGGCCATCCTCGGAGGTGGGGATGGTCAGCTCGCCCTTCTTCACCATCTCATAGATCAGGTCCTTCTGGGGGTCATCCAGATCGGCGCCGACGATCTTCCAGTTGTTGTCGCACACGGGCTCCAGGGGCTTACCCAGGTTGGCCACATACTCGGTGATCATGTCGCGGACAGCGCCGCCCTCGTAGACCACATTGGCCTCGTCAATGAGGCCCGCGCCGACCAGACCGCCGTAGCGGTAGTTGTTCAGGGCCAGGACCAGCTCCTGGTCGTCGGCCAGGGGCTCACCCTTGTAGGTGACGTTGACGATGCGCTCACCGGCGGGCTTGGAGATGTCGATCTCATAGTTGACGCCGGCAAACATATCGTAGTTGTACATGCGGATATCGGGGTTGAAGCTGATGGTCACATCGCCGGGCTGGTACTGGTTGAAGAAGTTGCCGGCCTGCTGCTCCATAATGGCCTTCAGCTGCTTGCCGGTGACCTTCACGGCGAAGAGGGTGTTGTCGTACTTGTAGATCTTCACGCTGTCCCGGTGGAGGAAGGGGCCCGCCTCCAGGTTGGCGTCGGAGTCAAACAGGGCGGCCAGGGACACGTCGGCCCCGGTCTCCTGCATCTGGACGATGTTCACCAGGTCGGTGATGGGGTTGTCCTGGATGATGGCGGTGGGGATGCCGGGCAACTGGAAGACGGGGTCCATAAAGGTCTCCGCCACGGTGCCGACCTCCTTGGAGGCCATGGCCAGGCTCTTCTCATGGACGTCCTTCATGGTCTCCATAAAGGCCTTGTCCGGCTCCACAGCGGCGCAGTCCAGCAGCTCGGAGACGGTCTTGTCCTTCTCGATGGCCCACTTGCCGTCGGTCTGCTTCAGGGTGAAGGTCATCTTGCCCACATACTTGGCGTTGTTGGCGGGCTCCAGCACGGGAACACCGGCGATCTCCTCGTCCACATTGGCGTGGGCGTGGCCGATGAACAGGCCGTCCAGCTGGTCGGCGTAGGTCTCCGCGATCTTCTGGCAGCCGGCGGTGCCGTACTCGCCCTCAAGGCCGTAGTGGATGGCGCCGATGATGATGTCGGCCTTGCCCTCCAGCTCCTTGAGGACCTTGCCGGTCTCCTCCAGGGGATCGGTGATGGTCATGTTGTCGTAGTGGGTGGGGTCGGACTTCTCCCACTGGGGGATGTGGGGGGCGTCGATGCCGAAGATGGCCACCTTGACGCCCTTGACCTCATAGATCTGGTAGGGAGCCGCCCAGCGCTTGCCATCCTTGTAGAAGTTGGCGGCCAGCACGTCGCCCTCGAAGGCGGCCATGGCCCGCTCCAGGTTGGCAAACTCAAAGTTGAACTCGTGGTTGCCCAGGATCCAGGCGTCGTAGTCCAGGGCGTTGAAGGCGGCCACCATGGGGTGGACCTCCTCGTTGCGGAACTCCTGGATGTAGTTGGCCTGGATAGCGTCGCCGGTGTCGATCAGCAGCAGGTCGGGATCGGCGGCCCGCTCCTGGGCGATGATGGTGGCGGCGTGGGCCAGGCTGGTCTTGTTCTCCTTGTTGGACGCGTAGTCAAAGGGATTGATCATCCCGTGGAGGTCACTGGTCTGAAGAATGGTGACCGTGACCTCGCCATTCTCCGCAGCGAACCCCGGCACCGCCAGCCCCAGGACCATGACCAAGGTCAGGGCCAGGGACAACAGGCGCCTGTGCAGAACATTCTTCATCTTTCACATACCTCCAATAGTATTTCCCCGGCCCGGAGTGGCCGGATGGGGATGAGCAGATTATACAACAACAGCCGGGAAAGTGCAAGACAGTTTTTGTCAATTTTATCACACTCCGCCGTCTGTTTACCGCTCCCCTGCAAAGATGCCGCTTGTGCCGGAGGAAAAACTGTGCTATCATGGTGAGCGGTAAAACCGGCGGCGGCTCCGTCCCCGCCCATACTGGATATTCAACATCAGGAGGTTACTATGGCAAAGGATATGAAGATCCTCAAGCGCAGCGAGATGGACCCCGCCGTCTGCTGGAACACCGCCGACCTGTTCCCCACCGATGAGGCGTGGACCGCCGAGCTGGAGAGCATGAAGGGCCTGCCGGCGGAGATGGCGGCTTATCAGGGCCGGCTTGGGGAGAGCGCAGAGTCTCTGTACGCCTACCTGTCCCGGTTCGAGGCCGTAAACCAGCAGGCGGAGAAGCTCTTCGTCTACGCCTTTATCAGAAACGACGAGGACACCGCCAACCCCACCTACCAGGCCATGAAGGGCCGGTGCTTCAGCTTCATCGTGCAGCTGGACAGCGCCACGGCCTTCGCCGGCCCCGAGCTGGTGGCCATCCCCGACGAGACCCTGGACCGCTTTTACAAGGAAATGCCCCAGCTGGAAAAGTACCGCCGGTATCTGGACAAGGCCCGGCTGGAGAAGGACCACATCCTCTCCCCCGCCGAGGAGAACCTGCTGGCTGCCGCCGGCGAGGTGGGCAGCGGCCCCAGCGATATCTACCACGCCTATAACGACGCGGACATGAAGTTCCCCGCCGTGGCCGACAGCCAGGGGGAGGAGCACGCCCTGACCAACGGCTCCTACATCTCCCTTATGGAGAGCCCCGACCGCACCCTGCGGGAGAACGCCTTCAAGTCCTTCTACGGCGTCTACGAGGGCAGCCGCAACACCCTGGCCGCCATGCTCAACGCCGCCGTCCGCCGGGACATCTTCTTCTCCCGCGCCCGGAAGTATGACAGCGCCCTCCAGGGCGCCCTCCACCCCGTGGAGGTGCCGGAGAGCGTGTACCACAACCTCATCGAGGCCGTCCACCAGAACATGGACAAGATGTACCGCTACATGGATCTGCGGAAGAAGGCCATGGGGCTGGATGAGCTGCACATGTACGACATCTACGCCACCATGCTCCCCGAGGGGGACCAGGTCATCTCCTTCGACCAGGCCCGCCAGGATGTGCTGGAGGCCACCAAGGTTCTGGGCGAGGAGTACAGCACCGTTCTGGCCCAGTCCTTCACCGACCGCTGGATGGACATCTATGAGAACGAGGGCAAGCGCTCCGGCGCCTACTCCATCGGCTCCCCGGTCCACCCCTTCGTGCTGCTCAACCACAAGGACAACCTCAACAGCGCCTTCACCCTGGCCCACGAGATGGGCCACGCCATGCACTCCTACTTCAGCAGCAAGTATCAGGCCCCCATCTATTCCGACTATGTCCTCTTTGTGGCGGAGGTGGCCTCCACCTGCAACGAGTCCCTGCTGATGCAGTACCTGCTGAAGAAGACCACGGACAAGCGGCAGCGGGCGGTGCTCATCAACTACTTCCTGGAGCAGTTCCGCACCACCGTCTACCGCCAGACCATGTTCGCCGAGTTTGAGCTGAAGGCCCACCAGATGGCGGAGCAGGGGGAGACCCTCACCGCCGAGAGCCTCAGCAAGCTGTACTACGACCTGAACAAGCTGTACTACGGCGAGAATGTGGTGGTTGACCCGGAGATCGCCATCGAGTGGTCCCGCATCCCCCACTTCTACCGCAACTTCTACGTCTACCAGTACGCCACCGGGTTCTCCGCCGCCATCGCCCTGTCCACCCGCATCCTGCGGGAGGGGGAAAGCGCCGTGCAGGACTATCTGAAGTTCCTCTCTGGCGGCTGCTCCACCGATCCGGTGTCCCTGCTGAAGATCGCCGGCGTGGATATGTCCACTCCCCAGCCCGTCAACGACGCCCTGGCCCTCTTTGGCCAGCTCATCGAGGAGCTGGAGGAGCTGCTGAAATAATTTCCTGTCTGACCGGTGTGGGCTGCGGCCCACACCGGTTGGTTTTTTCTCTGTCTGGGGGGCTGGGACGAGAGATGCTGCTCGTCGGCAGCCCCGGGGATTCCATCC
Organism: uncultured Oscillospiraceae bacterium; assembly: GCA_963557105.1. Lineage (GTDB taxonomy): Bacteria > Bacillota > Clostridia > Oscillospirales > Oscillospiraceae > Pelethomonas. The sequence goes on along the minus strand of CAUWCX010000101.1, from coordinate 496 downwards.
CCGGCCCCCGGGTTACTTTTTGCTCGTGCAAAAAGTAACCAAAAACACGCGAGGTGGAGAGGGATTTCGGTTTCCCTCTCCACCTCACTATTCTCCACAAGAACCACGGTTTACTCGCGGCATAGCCGCTGCGACCTACGCTAAAAATATGCCACAGGCATATTTTCTTAACGCTGCGGCCCTCGCCAGAGGGGCTACCCCCCAGCGGACTTGAGGGCGGGTTGCACAACAAGAAGCGGGGTAATGGTGTTGCACTGTCATTGCGATGACCACACGGTAGTCTGTTCTCGTCCAACACAATTTAATTCTCGCCCCAGGGGCGAGTGGCTTTTTGTAGAGGTAAATTAAGCCCCCTCGGAAATCTGAGGGGGAATTGGGGGTGGTAACCCCCACAACCCCCGCGCCGTGGCGGCGCGGAGCGATGTCGTTGGTGTGCAGCCAAGCCCTCAAGTCTGCTCGGGGGGTAGCCCCTCTGGCGAGGGGGCGGAGCCCCCTT
>CAUWCX010000100.1:0-4962 GCA_963557105.1 uncultured Oscillospiraceae bacterium | reverse complement strand
GTGACAGCTCTCCCAGAGGGAGAGCCAAGGCTGCAACTGTTTTACGGACACCCGCATGATCCCGGGGGGACGGGGGGTGGTAACCCCCACAAACCCCCGCGCCGCGGCGGCGCGGTGCCATGTCGTTGAGGTAGAACAACTCCCAGGGCTGGCGGGGATAATCCAAAAAGGGGGCAGGCGCCCCCTTTTGGTCGTTTCAAGGGGATAGGGTTCTCAGGGAAAGGGGGAAATCGAAATCCCCCTTTCCCTGAGCGTGTTTTTGGTTACTTTTTGCACGGGCAAAAAGTGACCCGGGGTCCGGGGGCGGAACCCCCGGGGCTATCGACAAGAACAATGTTCTTGCCTACCTGCCCGGCAAAAAGGCTCTCTCCCCCGAAAAAATCAAGAAATATCCGCCAGATCCAAAAATTTATACCCCTCACTGGCAATATGCTCCTTCCGCCCCTGGAGGTTGTCCCCCAGCAGCAGATCGAACATGGCGGCGGTGGCCGCCGCATCCTCCGGCATGACCTTGATGAGCCGCCGGGTCTCCGGGTTCATGGTGGTCAGCCACATCATGTCCGGGTCGTTCTCGCCCAGACCCTTGCTGCGGTCGATCTTCACCTTCTTGCCCTCCAGGCCCTTGAGGATCTCCGCCTTCTCCCGCTCGGAGTAGGCAAACCAGGTCTTCTCCCCGCAGGTGATCTCGAAGAGGGGGGACTCGGCGATATAGACATACCCCTCCTGGATGAGAGTGGGGCACAGGCGGTAGAGCATGGTGAGGATCAGCGTGCGGATCTGGAAACCGTCCACATCCGCATCGGTGCAGATGATGACCTTGCTCCAACGGAGGTTGCCCAGGTCGAAGGCGCTGAGGTCCTTCACATGCTTGTTGTGGACCTCCACGCCGCAGCCCAGGACCTTCATGAGGTCGGTGATGATCTCGCTTTTGAAAATGCGGCCGTAGTCCGCCTTCAGGCAGTTGAGGATCTTGCCCCGCACGGGCATGATCCCCTGGAACTCCCCGTCCCGGCTGAGCTTGACGCTGCCCAGGGCGGAGTCGCCCTCCACGATATAGATCTCCCGGCGGCTCACGTCCCGGGTTCGGCAGTCCACGAACTTCTGCACCCGGTTGGCGATGTCGATGGAGCCGGAGAGCTTCTTCTTTACCCCCAGCCGGGTCTTCTCCGCCTGCTCCCGGCTGCGCTTGTTCACCAGGACCTGCTCCGCCGCCCGCTGGGCCTCGGCGGGGTTCTCGATGAAGTAGATCTCCAGGCGGCTGCGGAGGAACTCCGTCATGGCCTCCTGGACGAATTTATTGGTGATGGCCTTCTTGGTCTGGTTTTCATAGCTGGTCTGGGTGGAGAAGTTGCTGCTGACCAGCACCAGGCAGTCCTCCACATCGGCCCAGGTGACCTTAGACTCGTTTTTCTGGTACTTGTTGTTCTGCCGCAGCCAGCCGTCGATGGCACTGACAAAGGCGGACTTGGTGGCCTTCTCCGGGCTGCCCCCGTGCTCCAGCCAGGAGGAGTTGTGGTAGTGCTCCACCACCTTCACCCGGTTGGAGAAGCAGCAGGACACGCTGAGCTTCACCTTGTACTCGTCCTTGTCCGCCCGGTCCCGGCCCCGGCGCTCCGTCTCCCAGAACACCGGCGGGGTGAGGCTGTCCTCTCCCGCCAGCTCCCGGACGTAGTCCATGATGCCGTTTTCGTAGAGGAACTCCTCCGTCTCAAACTTCCCCTTGGTGACCTCCCGCCGGAAGCGGAAGGTGACGCCGGCGTTGACCACCGCCTGGCGCTTCATCACATCGGTAAAATATTCCGGGGGGATGTCGATGTCCGTGAATACCTCCAGATCCGGCAGCCAGCGGGTGCGGGTACCGGTCTTTTTCCGGGTGAGGGGGGTTTTCTCCAGCTCCTGGCCCTTCTTGCCCTGGACCTTGCCCTTCTTGAAGTGGAGCTGATACTCAAAGCCGTCGCGCCAGACGGTGACGTCCATATAGCTGGAGGCGTACTGGGTGGCGCAGGAGCCCAGGCCGTTGAGGCCCAGGGAGAACTCGTAGTTCTCCCCCTCGTTGTTGCCGTACTTTCCGCCGGCGTACAGCTCACAGAACACCAGCTCCCAGTTCCAGCGCTTCTCCTTCTCGTTGTAGTCCACCGGACAGCCCCGGCCCTGGTCCTCCACCTCCACGCTGTGGTCCAGGTAGCGGGTGACGGTGATGACCTGGCCAAAGCCCTCCCGGGCCTCGTCGATGGAGTTGGACAATATCTCAAACACCGCGTGCTCGCAGCCCTCCAGGCCGTCGGAGCCAAAAATGACGCCGGGCCGCTTGCGGACCCGGTCGGCACCCTTCAGGGCGCTGATGGATTGATTGCCGTAATCCGGCTTCTTTGCTTCTGCCATAGGTTCCTCCACAGTTACACATTCGTCTTCAGTTTACCAAATTTACCGCCGGATAGCAAGGGGGCGGGGCCAGATTTACCCCCGGTGATGGCCTCCCCCCGGGGCTTTGACAAAAACCGGCGGAACTTCAAAAAAAGTGACCAGATCCACCGTCAACATAACCGGAATTTTCCCCCCGCACAGGCCGTATTTTCTGGGTTTTACACATTGTCCACATAGTTATCCACATCGTTATGTTAACACCTCTCCGGGAAAAAAGTTGCGGAAAACGCCCTTTTCCCCGAAAACCCCGGCGCCGCCGGCGGCCCGCCGCCCCTGTCCGCCGGGAAAAGACAGGTTTCGCCGTTTTTCTCCCCCTTTCCCCCTTGTCAGCATTTCCCGTTTTGTGGTATACTAGATGAGTTATGTGAGAGTATCGGCCATTTTTCTGGCCTGACGGGAGGTTTTCCTATGGAGAACAAACACTTTTATATTACTACCCCCATCTACTACCCCTCGGACAAGCTGCACATCGGCCACACCTACTGCACCGTGGCCACCGACGCCATGGCCCGGTATAAGCGGCTCACCGGCTACGATGTGATGTTCCTCACCGGCACCGACGAGCACGGCCAGAAGATCGAGGACAAGGCCAAGGAGGCCGGCGTCACCCCCCAGCAGTTCGTGGACAACATTGTGGAGGGGGAGCGGGGCGTCCTGGACCTGTGGAAGCTGATGAACATCAGCTATGACCGCTTCATCCGCACCACGGACAGCTACCACGTCTCCGCCATTCAGAAGATCTTCAAGAAGATGTACGACAACGGCGACATCTACAAGGGCACCTACAAGGGCAAGTACTGCAAGCCCTGCGAGTCCTTCTGGACCGAGAGCCAGCTGGTGGACGGCAAGTGCCCCGACTGCGGCCGGGAGGTCCAGGATGCGGAGGAGGAGGCCTACTTCTTCCGCCTGAGCAAGTACGCCGACCGGGTCCGTGACCTGCTGGAGAACACGGACTTCCTGGAGCCCCGCAGCCGGGTCAACGAAATGGTGAACAACTTCATCAAGCCCGGTCTGGAGGATCTGTGCGTGTCCCGCACCAGCTTCACCTGGGGCGTACCCGTGGACTTCGACCCCGGCCATGTGGTCTATGTGTGGATCGACGCCCTCTTCAACTACATGACCGCCCTGGGCTTCATGAACGAGGAGCACCACGATCTGGAGAAGTTCTGGCCCGCCGACGTCCACTTTGTGGGCAAGGAGATCGTCCGCTTCCACTCCATCATCTGGCCCGCCATGCTCATGAGCCTGGACCTGCCCCTGCCCAAGAAGGTGTACGGCCACGGCTGGCTGCTGCTGGACGGCGGCAAGATGAGCAAGAGCAAGGGCAACGTGGTGGACCCCTATATCCTGGCGGAGCGCTTCGGCGTGGACGCCCTGCGCTTCTTCCTGCTGCGGACCTTCCCCTTCGGCTCCGACGGCAACTTCTCCAACGAGCTGCTGATCCAGACCATCAACACCGACCTGGCCAATGACCTGGGCAACCTGGTCAGCCGCACCACCGCCATGGTGGAGAAATACTTCGCCGGCAAGCTGCCCGCCCAGCGCCAGGCCAGCGAGCTGGATGAGCCCCTGCTGACCATGGTGGGCGGTCTCCGGGACCGCTACGAGGCCCAGATGGAGAAGTTCCAGTTCCAGAACGCCCTGGAGGAGATCTTCAAGGTCATCCAGCGGGCCAACAAGTATATTGACGAGAACGCCCCCTGGGCCCTGGCCAAGGACATGGAGGCCAACGGCGTGCGTCTGGCCACGGTGCTCTACAACCTGCTGGAGACCGTCCGGGTGGCCGCCGTGCTGCTGACCCCCTTCATGCCGGACAGCTGCGGCAAGATCTTTGCCCAGATCGGCGCCGGCGAGAGCGGCCGCACCTGGGACAGCGCCGCCCATTGGGGCGCCCTGGCCGCCGACGTTACCGTGTGCAAGGGCGAGACCCTCTTCCCCCGTGTGGACCTGGCCAAGGAGCTGGAGGAACTGGAGCGCGCCGCACAGGAGGCCCGCAAGGCCGCCCTGCCCGACCTGGAGACCGCACCTCTGGCGGAGGAGAGCGTGGATTTCGACACCTTCTGCAAGTCCGACTTCCGGGCGGTGAAGGTGCTCAAGTGCGAGAATGTGAAGAAGAGCGACAAGCTGCTGAAGTTCACTCTGGACGACGGCACCGGCACGGAGCGGCAGATCCTCTCCGGCATTGCCAAGTTCTACCAGCCGGAGGACCTGGTGGGGAAGACCCTGGTGGCCATCGTGAACCTGCCCCCCCGGAAGATGATGGGCCAGCTCAGCTGCGGTATGCTGCTGTCCGCCGTCCACACCGAGCGGGGGGAGGAGAAGCTGAACCTTATTATGCTGGATGATGCTATCCCCGCAGGGGCGAAGCTCTGCTAAGCGGTTAATCGGATTGATCAAGGGGCCGAAGGGCTGATTCGCCCTTCGCCGGGCGGGTGGGCAAGAACATTGTTCTTGTCGATAGCCCCGGGGATTCCATCCCCGGACCCCGGGTTACTTTCCCCTCGCCGGGAAAGTAACCAAAGGGGCGCAAAAGAGGGG
>CAUWCX010000099.1:0-4972 GCA_963557105.1 uncultured Oscillospiraceae bacterium | reverse complement strand
GCAAGACCGTGTACGCCATCGCCGACACCGGCAGCAACACTGTCTGGGAGAACGAGGGTGTTGCTACCAGCAACATCGCTAAGGCTTCCGGCCTGAAGCTGAAGGACGCTGTCAGCTTCCTGAACTTCGGTGGCGAGACCAAGTTCCAGACCTCCGATTGGCGCATCGAGTACAACCTGTCTGTCAAGAAGTCCGCTCTGACCGAGACCGAGGATAAGGAGCTCAAGGAGTACTTCAAGGGTGAGTATACCGATGATGGCGATGCTTATGTCATCAAGCACGTGATCCGCCCCGACGAGAAGATCACCTCCACCGACAGCAAGGTTATCGCCGCTATCTTTGCCGCCGCTGACAAGGAGAACGCCGGCTACATCCTGGGCGAGGTCTATGTTGGTACCAAGTCCACTGAGGATGTCTCCGACACCATGTCCTACCGTCAGTTCGTCAAGGAGTACCTGAACAACGGCAATGGCGACGCTGATATCAAGGAGGCTTATCAGGGTGAGTGGCTGAAGGTCGTTGATAACAACAACGACGGCGAGGCCGAGTACGTCTTCCTGACCGAGTTCGCCATGAGCAAGATCACCGCCATCTCCAAGAAGGGCGTGCACACGCTGACCGCTCTGGATGGTACCGATAAGCCCGATGTCGTCGAGGTCACCGAGATCAAGAAGGACGACATCATCACCAAGGACGAGCTGGCTGTCGATGACATCGTGGTGTACACCGAGATCGATGGCAAGACCTACATCGACCTGGCTGAGAAGGTCACCGAGTCCATTGACAAGCGCGGTATCGATCGCAAGTCCGAGACCATCACCTGCGGTGATAATGTCTACACCCAGTCCCACATTGGCTACGCCGATGTTATGCAGAGTGACATCACCGCGGCCTACACCGGCACCGAGTACGACCTGTACCTGGATAAGTTCGGCAATGTCCGCCTGTATGACGACGCTGCCTATAACCGCGGCTTCGCTCTGCTGACCGACGGTTACTTCTACACCGACTACCGTAACGACAAGTTCCAGGCCACCATTTTTGATGGCGAGGATCTGGTCGATGTCGATGTTGTTGACGGCAAGACCGAGGAGACCAAGGCTGAGAACTTCATCGATGTGACCGAGGGTAACGATCACGGCGATAAGGGCACCTGGAAGCGCCTGCTGGAGGCCGGTCAGGTCTACTTCGAGAAGGACGAGGCAAATGAGCCCTTCATCACCAACATTGCTGCCTACACCGTTTCTGAGGATGCTTACACCCTGGCTAAGGTCGAGGATGCCAGCAACCGCAAGGAGTATGGTGCTCAGGAGCTGAATGTTACCTCCGAGACTGGTCTGAAGGACAAGACCCTGTACGCTGGCAACCGTCCTATCCAGACCACCACTGACACTGTGTACTATCTGGTGCTCAAGGATGGCAACAAGATTTCCGAGATCACCACTTGGACCGGTTACAAGAACGCTCCCGCCGCTGCTGAGCTGGGCGAGAAGGCTGTTGCTTACGCCGTGACTCTGCCTGGCGACACCAAGAACTACGATGTTGCGCAGATCGTTGTCTTCGAGACTGAGGCTGCCAACACCCACTCCCTGCACTTCGTGTATGACTCCAAGGCTGGCCGTGACGCTCAGGCCTACACCATTGGCTACATTGCCAAGGATGAGACCTACGGCGATGTCGCTGCCGATCTGGAGCGCAACCACATCCTGCTGCAGAACATCAACTTCTACGACATCGATTCCAATGGCGTTGCCACTCCCATCAACAGTGACTATGCCGACAAGAACATCTACGCTGGCGAGGTCTTCACCAATGCCGATGTTGATGGTCGCGACTATGTGAAGCTGGCTGCCGAGGATAACACCTCCGGTAAGGAGATCACCTTCAGCACCGTCGATACTCCCGCTTTCGTTGTGACCGAGGGTAAGAAGACCGATTACGATGTTGATACCCTGGATCAGGACTACAAGGCTGGCGACAAGGTCATCGTTGTGACTGGCAAGAAGCTGTCTGACGTTCACTATGTCATCAACGTCACCAAGAGCATTGATGCCGACAAGAACGTGCTGACCGCTGTTGAGACCCTGTACGATGCCATCCTGGACGATGCCGAGGTCACTCCCGAGGCTACCTTCACCGTCAACGGTGTTGGCGGCTACAAGGCTGGTGATACCGTTACCCTGAAGAATCAGGATGGCGAGTATGTCGCTGTGAAGGGTACTGTGACCGAGTATGTCGAGGTCAAGAACGGCGTTGCTACCTTCAAGATGCCTGCTGCCAATGTGACCACCGAGGACGGTTACTATGATTACATCGTGGATGGTGACACCAAGTACACCACCGCTGGTGCTAAGACTTTCGCCGATCTGGTTGGTACCGCTAAGGGCACTGGTTCTCTGTGGACCTTCGATTCCTACACCGATGAGTATGTTGCCAATGCCACCGTTAATATTGACATCTCTGAGAAGGATTCTGTTGAGATCAAGACCGAGTATGTGAAGGTCACTGTCGAGGGTGCGATCGAGAAGACTGCTGTTGCTAAGGTGAACAGCAACTACATCCTGGAGAACACTGCTGGCTATGCGCTGACTGTTAGCGTTGGTTCCGATATTTCTGCCGTTATCAACGCTGGCGAGTCCGCTAAGATTGCCGTTGCTGAGAGTGATGTTACCGTTACCACTGCCAAGTACACTGCGTAATAGATAAATAAACTCCAGAACTACTGGCAATCAAACAAGAAGGCCCACGGGATTTCCCGTGGGCCTTTCCTTTTATGCAAATGCAACGTAGCTGTAGACCAGATCTGGGTTGTTCAATCGCAGTGCAGTATACCCATCAAAAGTCTCCATATAGTTGACCTGGAATCCGTTGTCAAGAAATGTGACATAGCGGTGGGCGCCATCCACCGTGCCCTCGCCGACAGTGATATCGGTCTGGGTGTTGGAGGGCGAAATTCGCGCGCGGCTGATGCTCACCATTCTGGGCCGAAACCCCAGCTCAACATAGACGCCGCCTTCTTCCATAGTTTTCCCGTTTCCAACATAGGTTCCCGTCTTACACTGCGGTTTGCCTGCCTCCGCAATGGCCTTTTCCAGCTGCACCATGGCGTCATTGAAGTCCCGCATCATAATGCGGTCGTCCTCCTTCCACTGGGGCAGATGATAATTTTTCGTATACTCCATCCAAAAATCTCCTTTCTGTATTTGCGTCCCGGTAAAAAACCGTTACACCTATGGGGTGTAACGGCCATTTGTTGCACGCTTCCATGCAACGGCATTTTCCACAAATTTTCCCGAAGATCTTCAGCAAAACCGCCGCCCCGTCAACACCCGGTTGACAAAGCGGCGGGAGGTGGTATAATAAAAACAGAAAGGGCGCTGTCGCCAGACGGTTAGCCCCTATTGATCAGCATAAAAATGGTCTATGTTGACCGCTCGGGTTGCAGCCGGGCGGTCAACACGCTTTTGGGGCAAAGTAGACCGCGATCATGACGACCACGGCGATACACGCCAGAAGACGCAGGAATTTCTTCCCACGCTGGGTACCCATCCGCATCACCCCCTTTCGCAAGGGAGTGGCTAACCGCCTATGTAGCAACAGCGCCCGGCCCCGTGTGGGGCCGATTTTAGTTTGCCATTTTTGAGGGGTTTTGTCAAAATTTGTTTGATAGGCCCGGTCTTTCGTTCCAAAGGAGCGCGCTTTTTCGGCGCTGGGAGGCTGGTGCCTCTTGGGACAGACCCACCAAATCCTCTCTGTAAACTTTGTGCAAAATACCGTTGCACGGCGACGTGCAACAAAACGCCGTTACACCCCATAGGTGTAACGGTTTTTCACCGGGACAAATCTACAGAGAGGAGTATATTCGATGGAATATACAAAGAACTATCACTTTCCCCAGTGGGCAGAGACCGACCGCATTATGATGCAGGACTTCAACCAGATGTGCGCGGACATGGAGAAGGGCCTGCTGGAGACCCGTGAGCAGGGCGGTCAGGCCGCGTCAGATCTGGAGCAGCAGACCCTCCGCCGTCTCCGCCGGATGGGCTTTGACCTCTACCGGGCGGCGTCCCTCACCGGCGGCGCAAAGCACGGCATGGTGTGCAACGGCCTGAAGACCCCGGAGGAGCTGGCCCGCACTGACGGGATGCTGGCGCTGGCCGGCGGCGGCTGTGGGCTGGGCCCCTCCACGGGGCTGACCCTGGCCCGGCTGAACAGCGCCATTACCAGCTGGGAAAACGGCTCGGCCCCCGGCATTTCCGATCCCGCCACGGCCAAGGTCCGCTTCCACGCCAGCTGGCGGGGCACCATCACCAAGCTGAACTTCTGGTATCACCGCACCTGCGTCAACACCACGGGGCAGATCAACTTTTATGTGAAGCTCTTTGACGAGGGCAGCGGGCGCTACACCTACCAGTCCCCCGCCCACCAGGGCAAGGTCATGGGCGCGGTGGATACCACGGACGCCATGACGGTGGCTGTCCCTGTGGAGGCTGGCCGGGATTACCGGCTGGAGCTGTACACCACCGGCGGACTGTTCACCGGCACCATCGGTTTCGGCACAATGGGGACCAACGCGCTCACCGGAACAGTGACCAGCACCCCCCTGTCCCAGGGCACGGCCCAGGAGTCGGCGGATGCCAACGGCCCTGTTTCCCAGGTGGTGGCGGTGGTCCACTACACCGGCGGCAGTCAAATCCCGGCCATCACCGTCAACGGCCAGGCCATGACCGCTGAATCCCCCCGCCAGGGGCAGAGCCTGCGGGGGGACGCCTGCACCGAGCAGGAGTTCGTCCTGTCGGGCAGTTGGACCGGCCCCCTGTCCCTCAACGCAGTATTCCAGGCGGCAGGAAAGGACATGACAGTGTACGACTGGGGCGCGTATTTGATCTAAACGGCAAAACAGCGGGCAGCGCCGAAAGGCGCTGCCCGCTGGAGGCTGTCGAAAAAGTGGCAGGCCACTTTTTCGAGGGAG
>CAUWCX010000098.1:0-5238 GCA_963557105.1 uncultured Oscillospiraceae bacterium | reverse complement strand
AGACCGTGGCCGAGATCCTGTTCCGCGCCATCCTGGTCCCCACCGTTGAGTACACTCCCGCTTTCGGCTATCAGCCCACCAAGGACACCCTGGGCTGGAAGGCTTTCAAGCTGGAGCAGATCGAGGGCGTTGTCGTTGCCAACGAGTACGCTGATCTGTATGATGACGACACTCTGGCTGAGGGTAAGACCGAGCTGGAGACCAAGGACGGCACCCGCGTGCTGAACTATGCCACCGAGCTGACCGACATCGGCGAGGCCCGCTATGCTTATGTTTCCGGCAAGACCGTGTATGCCATGGCTGATGCCGGCAACAAGGTCCTGGAGACCGGCGAGGCTGTTGCCAACGTCAAGAAGGCCGCTGCTGCTGAGGGTATCTCCATCAACGAGGATACCGAGTTCTTCGTGAACTTCGGCCGCAATGACGAGGGTAAGTACGAGACCGACATCCGTATCGTCTACAGCACTGACGGCAATGCTCCCACCAAGGATACCACCATCGCTGCTGGCAAGACCCTGACTCAGAAGCAGTACGATGAGATCAAGGGCATCTTTGAGAATGACGATTACGCCAGTGGCTGGGTCCTTGTTGGTACCAAGTACACCACCGTCGAGGATGCTAAGAAGGACGATGTCTCCAACGACATGACCTTCAAGAAGTTCGTCAAGGAGTACTTGACCACTACCAACATCAGCACCACCGAGTTCAACAGCAACGATAACGGTAACTGGCTGAAGGTCATTGATAACAATGACGACGGCAAGGCCGATATCGCTCTGCAGACCATCTTCACCGCTACCCAGGTCACCGACATCTCCAAGAAGGGCGTTGTCACCCTGGCTACCGTGGATGAGAAGCTGGATGCTGCTGACAAGGTCAACGAGATGGATGAGGACATTACTGTTGTCACCAAGGACGAGCTGGCTGAGGACAGCGTGGTCATCTATGCCGTGATCGACGGCAATGCTCAGACCGCTCTGGCTGAGGTCGTCACCGCCGAGATCGACAAGGTCAACCGCAACAAGCTGGTTGCTACCACCACCGATGGCGCTGAGTACGAGCAGTCCGATGTCTGCAACCACACCTTCAACGAGCTGTTTGAGGATGGCGTGAAGAACCTGTCCGGCAAGACCAGCTACGATCTGTACCTGGATGCTTTCGGCAACCTGGTCGTCTTCACCCAGACTGCTACCTCCGGCGACTTCGCTCTGCTGACCGACGGTTATTTCCAGAGCGAGCGCAAGAACGACATTTACGGCGCCATGGTTTGGAATGGCGAGGAGCTGGTCGATACCGATATCACTGAGAACGGCGACCTGTTCATCTATAACAACCGTGACGACAATGACTGGGGCAACCTGAAGGTCTTTGGCGAGCTGAACGACAACGGCAAGCTGCACACCACTGTTGCTTCCCTGAACGACAAGGGCGAGCTGCTGCCCGTGGGCAAGGTCTTCAACAAGAAGACTGTTGACATGATCGACCTGAACGGCAAGATTGCTGACCGTGACGGTGAGATCGGTATCCGCTATGAGTCCAACCTCAAGGGTGACGCCTACACCGAGACTAGTCGTGTCGATAAGGCTGAGGTTCGCGCCCTGGCTTCCACCGTGTATTACTTCGTGTATCCCGGTGCTCACGGCGGCAAGGATGCCGTTGTCCGTGAGTATGTCGGCTACAAGAACGTTCCCGAGCTGACCGCTGAGGACAAGGCTCAGATCCAGGATTCCTACGCTGTTGCTACCAAGACCGAGCGTGCCAGCGACGGTGTCTACTACACCGCTAACGTTGTGGTCGTGGAGTTTGCCAAGGCCTACAAGGCCAACGCCGAGGTCGTCTTCGTTTACGATTCTCCCGAGGTTGGCAAGAATGTCCGCATCGAGACTGTTGATGTCATCCGTGCTGATGGCACCAAGGGTTCCGTTGATGTTGACCTGAACGATTCCCAGATCTACACCAACTGGCGTGAGTACGATCCTGCCTACGGCAAGATCGTGATCCCCGGCCTGTACTTCCTGTGGGAGACCGATGAGGACGGCGTGTACGCTCTGGAGCGCATGACTGCCGACGAGATCGCCGACAGCAACTTCGCTCTGGGTACTGTCCGTACCAGCGCTTCCACCAGCACCGACGACTGGGCTGAGATCTCCACCGAGGCTTGGAATGCTGATAGTGATGAGGTTGTCAAGACCGGTAAGAACCCCGAGTTCCAGAATGTCAAGGATTCCAAGTACTACAAGCTGGGCTACTCCGATTGGAAGATGGATGAGACCAAGTATCTGGACTACAAGGCCGACCTGGAGGGTGACCTCACCGTGAAGGAGGGCCTGGCCGAGACCGTGAAGGAGTACAAGCAGGTCTTCGATAACCGCGTCCTGGTTGCCTACAACGAGGATGAGGAGATCATCTACGCCATCTCCTTCGCTAACCTGGAGAAGAAGGACGAGGGCAATATGGCTCAGGCTATCTACGCGCTGATGCTGCCCGAGATCAAGGCTGAGGCTCCCTCCGCTTATGAGAAGGCTGTTGCCCAGGCTGAGGCTGCGCTGAAGGCTGATCCTAAGGTCAAGAAGGATCTGGAGGCTGCTAAGACCGCTCTGGAGGCTCTGGATGAGGATAAGCTGACTGTTGATCAGTACAAGAAGGTCCAGAAGCTGCTCTCCGACATTGAGGCCGCTCTGAACAACAACCCCATGACCGATCTGGATCAGAAGAAGGCTGCCCTGTGTGATGAGCTGAATGCGTTTGCTGCTCCTCTGAAGAAGGAGATTGCCAAGGACGAGCCCAGCGCTGTTGGCGTGTATGCTAAGACCTGGCTGGAGCAGTACAAGAATTCTGACAATACCGGTTATACCGTGGGTACTGTGCTGAACGCTGAGCTCGACAAGATCGAGGCTGCTAACGATGCAGATGCTGCCGCCACTGCTATGCTGAATGGCAAGATTGCTGTTCGTAGCGAAGTTGTTGGTGCTGCCACCAATAACCTGGTCCGCCTGGTTGGTGGTCAGAATACCGGCACTGGTACTGATTTCGAGGGCAATACCTGGAACGCCCAGATTGACAAGGCTTTTGACAAGTTCCTGGCTGACGTGAACACTGCGGTGCCCATGGAGGACTGGAGCAACGGCAAGGCTCTGACCAATGTTATCGATGCCTATGATACCGCTTTTGCTGCTATCCAGGCTGAGATTCGTCTGATTGTTGCTGAGAAGGTTGAGAAAGCTATCGGCAACTCCAGCGACAAGGCTACCTGGAACGAGTTCGTTGCTGCTGTCGAGGCTGCTATCGACAGAGTTGCTGGTGTCTCTGACGGCGCTGTGACCAGCTCCGCTCCTGCCAGCATGGCTGTTGGTTCCAACATCACTGTGACTTATTCCTACACCTACAACGGCGAGACTGATACTGGTAGCACCACTGTTACCATCGTCAGCACTTCTGTCACTCCCTAATGGTGTATCTGTTAAGTATTCAGTGAGCAAACTCTCCTAGCAAACAACCCCCAAGGGCTTCGGCCCTTGGGGGTTTCCCTGTTCCCGATCAATGGCAACGCCAGTTGCACACCCGCCGCCTCATCAACACCCAGTTGACAAAGCGGCGGAAGGTGGTATAATAAAAGCAGAAAGGGCGCTGTCGCTAGACGGTTAGCCCCTTAAACGAAAAACATAGTTGGACTATGTTAACCGTCTGGTGGCAGCCAGGCGGTTAACACGCTTTTGGGGCAAAGTAGACCGCGATCATAACGACCACGGCGATACACGCCAGAAAACGCAGGAATTTCTTCCCGCGCTGGGTACCCATCCGCATCACCCCCTTTCTCAAGGGAGTGGCTAACCGCCTATGTAGCAACAGCGCCCGGCCCCGTATGGGGCCGGTTTTAGTTTACCATTTTTGGGGGATTTTGTCAAAGAATTGCGGTCAACTTGGCGAAAAAGCCTCACAAAAATCGCCGTCTCATCAACACCCGGTTGACAAAGCGGCGGAAGGTGGTATAATAAAAACAGAAAGGGCGCTGTCACCAGACGGTTAGCCCCCTAAACAAAGAATAGCATATAACTCTATGCTAGCCGTTCGGGTGCCACCGAGCGGCTAGCACGCTTTTGGGGCAAAGTATGCCGCGATCACCAGGACCAACGCCAAACATACCAGCACCCGCAGAGCTTGCGCCCTGCGACTGTTTCCCATCAGCACCCCTCCCTTCTTCGGCACCTATAGCAGGTGCTTAGTGGGGAGTGGCTAACCGCCTATGTAGCAACAGCGCCCGGCCCCATGTGGGGCCGGTTTTAGTTTACCATTTTTGGGGGATTTTGTCAAAGAATTGCGGTCAACTTGGCGAAAAAGCCTCACAAAAATCGCCGTCTCATCAACACCCGGTTGACAAAGCGGCGGAAGGTGGTATAATAAAAACAGAAAGGGCGCTGTCACCAGACGGTTAGCCCCCTAAACAAAGAATAGCATATAACTCTATGCTAGCCGTTCGGGTGCCACCGAGCGGCTAGCACGCTTTTGGGGCAAAGTATGCCGCGATCACCAGGACCAACGCCAAACATACCAGCACCCGCAGAGCTTGCGCCCTGCGACTGTTTCCCATCAGCACCCCTCCCTTCTTCGGCACCTATAGCAGGTGCTTAGTGGGGAGTGGCTAACCGCCTATGTAGCAACAGCGCCCGGCCCCATGTGGGGCCGGTGTTAGTTTACCATTTTTGGGGGCTTTTGTCAAAGAATTGCGGTCAACTTGGCGAAAAAGCCTCACAAAAATCGCCGCCTCATCAACGCCCGGTTGACAAAGCGGCGGAAGGTGGTATAATAAAAACAGAAAGGGCGCTGTTGCCAGACGGTTAGCCCCTACAGGTCAACAAAGATAAACTCCGTTAACCGCTCGGTTGCAGCCGGGCGGTTAACACGCTTTTGGGGCAAAGTAGACCGCGATCATAATGACCACGGCGATACACGCCAGAAGACGCAGGAATTTCTTCCCGCGCTGGGTACCCATCCGCATCACCCCCTTTCTCAAGGGAGTGGCTAACCGCCTATGTAGCAACAGCGCCCGGCCCCGTGTGGGGCCAGTTTTAGTTTGCCATTTTTGAGGGGTTTTGTCAAAATTTGTTTGATAGGCCCTGCTTTTCGTCATTAACAGCAGCAAAACAGCGGGCAGCGCCCTTCGGCGCTGCCCGCTGCAGCTTGTTGAAACAGCCTCGCAGAGTTCGCCGCCCGGAGGCGGCGAATAAAGTAAAATCATTT
>CAUWCX010000097.1:0-5388 GCA_963557105.1 uncultured Oscillospiraceae bacterium | reverse complement strand
TACTTTCCCGGCGAGGGGAAAGTAACCCGGGGCGTGGGGCTGGAAGCCCCACAAGGTTAGACAAGAACAATCTTCTTGCCCCTCACAAGGAGGGAAAAAATCAAAAGATCCCCCGCAAATACTCCGCCGCCAGATCAAACCGCCCGGAAAAGTGGGACGCCTTCAGCAGCACCACGCCGCCGGGGACGAAGGCCTCCCGCAGATCCCTGTAGGCCGCCTCCCGGTCCGGGAACCACCGCACATCGGCGCAGCCCGCCGCCTGGGCCGCCGGGACCATATACTCCCGGCAGTAGGGGCCCACGGCCAGGAGGGTATCCACCCCCAGCTGGCCCACCAGGCGGCCAATGGCGGCGTGGCCCGGCTCCGTGGCGGCCCCCAGCTCCTTCATGTCCCCCAGCATGGCCACCCGGCGCTTTCCCGCCGTTGCCGCCAGGATGCGGACGGCGGCCTCCATGGACTGGGGATTGGCGTTGTAGCTGTCGTTGAGGAGGGTGCGGCCGCCGGCCAGGTGCTCCACCCGCATCCGCTCCCCGGCGGGGGCGTACTGGGCCACCCCCCGGCAGATCTCCTCCGCCGTGAGGCCCAGCTTCTCCCCGATGGCCACCGCCATGGCGGCGGCGTAGACCATGTGGACCCCGGGGGCGGGGATGGACAGGGGATAGACTCCCCTGTCCGTGCGGACGGCGCAGCGGATGCCCGCCACCCCCAGGTCCTCCACCTGCTCCACCCGGACATTGCAGTTCTCCCCCATGCCGCAGCGCAGGGTCTCCACCGGCAGGTCCAGGGTGTTCAGCAGGGGGTCGTCCCCGTTGAGCACCGCCGTGCCGCCGGGGCGGAGGTTCTCGAAGATCTCACTTTTTGCCCGGAGGATGCCCTCCCGGCTGCCCAGATTCTCCATGTGGGCGTCGCCGATGTTGACAATGACCGCAATATCCGGCCGCACCGCCGCCCCCAGGTAGCGGATCTGGCCGAAGTTGTCCATCCCGGTCTCCACCACCGCCGCCTGGTGCTCCGGCATCAGGTCCAGCAGCAGCATGGGTGCGCCGATGTCCCCGTTGAGGTTGCCCCGGGTCTTCAGGGTGTTCAGCCCCTGGCTCAGCACCCCGGCGATCATCTCCTTGGCGGTGGTCTTGCCCACGCTGCCGGTGATCTGCACCACCGGCAGGCGGAATTGCCCCCGGTACCAGGCCGCCAGATCCCGCAGGGCCAGCTTGGTGTCCGTCACCAGGATGTAGCTGCACTCCGGCCGCAGCGTCTCCGGCAGGCGGGCGCAGAAGCAGCCCACCGCCCCCTTCTCCAGGGCCATATCGATGTAGTCGTGTCCGTCGAACCGCTCCCCGGCGATGGGGACGAACCACTGGCCGGGGCCGATGCTGCGGCTGTCCGTGGACAGGGCCGTGACGGCAGCATCGCCGCCGTACAGGCTGCCGCCCACGGCGGCGTGGATCTGGGATACGGTAATGGGGATCATATGCGCTCCTTTCGCCGCAGTGCGGCTGGCAGTTTTCTCAGCGGCCCGCCCGCCGGGCCTCCAGGGACAGCTCCAGGATCTCCTGGCACAGGTCCTCATAGCTCATGCCGGCGGCGGCGGCCTCCTTGGGCAGGAGGCTGGCGGGGGTCATGCCCGGCAGGGTGTTGATCTCCAGGCACCAGGCCCGCCCCTCCTTATCCAGGAGGAAGTCCGCCCGGGAGTAGACCGAGAGGCCCAGGGCGTTGTACAGCTTCACCGCCGCCTCGCCCATCTGGCGCTGCTCCTCCGCAGTGATGTCCGCCGGACACAGCTCCAGGCTGCCCCCGGCCTGGTACTTGGCGGCGTAGTCGAAATAGGCGCCGGACTGGGGAATGATCTCCACCGCCGGGAGATACCGGTCCCCCAGGACCCCCACGCTGAGCTCCCGGCCGGAGATCTTCTCCTCCACGATGACGTGGCCGCCGTAGGCCAGCATCTCCTCCAGGGCCGCCTCCAGGGCCCCCCGGTCGTCGGGCAGGGCCACCCCCAGGGAGGACCCGCCGTTGATGATCTTCACCGCGCAGGGCACCGGCAGCTCCTGCACCAGGCGGGGGATGTCCCCCCGGGTGTAGGTCAGCTCCCGCCAGGGGGCGGTGCGGACCCCGGCGCTCTCCATAAAGCGCTTGGTCACCGCCTTGTTCATGGCCATGCCGGAGGAGAGGTAGCCCGCCCCGGTGTAAGGGATGCCCAGAAGGTCGAAGGCGGCCTGGACACGGCCATCCTCCCCGCACTCCCCGTGGAGGCCCAGGAACACCATGTCCGCCCCGGCGCACACCTCCAGCACCCGGGGGCCGAAGACGCTGGGGGACTGGTCCCGGCGGCTGCGGCGCACCGCCTCCAGGTCCGGGGCCTCCGACTGGATAGCGGCGTCCGCCACAGGGCCCACCGCCCCGGCGAAGAGCTCCTCCACCGCCAGGCCGCACCCCTCCAGCCCCAGAAACAGGTCAACCAGCAGGGCATGGTGGCCCCGGCTCCGCAGGGCGCGGCAGATGCTCACGCCGGAGGCCAGGGAGACCTGCCGCTCGGAGGACAGCCCCCCCGCCAAAACAACGATATTCAAAGCAGACACGCTCCTTATCCCGTAAAATTCATCTTTTTCCCGCTGGGACGCCAAATCCCATACGGATACAGAATACAGTATAGCAGGTCGGCGGCGAAATTACAACGCTGAGTTCCCAATTCCGGGCGGAAATCCAGCAGTTTAGCACTCATTCTTCCAGAGTGCTAATATTTACAGTTTCGTCACACTCTGTTCATATTTAGCCGTCATGATAGGCTCCAGTAAAAATACGCGGGCCATGCCCGCAGCAGGAGGCAAAACCATGGCAAAGAAAGAATTTCAGGCGGAGAGCAAGCGGCTCCTGGACCTGATGATCAACTCCATCTACACCCACAAGGAGATCTTCCTGCGGGAGATCATCTCCAACGCCAGCGACGCCATCGACAAGCTGTGCTACCAGTCCCTCACCGACGAGAACGTGGGGATGAAGCGGGAAGACTTCCGCATCCACATCCAGGCCGACCCCGACGCGCGCACCCTCACCGTCAGCGACAACGGCGTGGGCATGGACGAGAACGACCTGGAGAACAACCTGGGCGTCATCGCCTCCAGCGGCACCTTCAAGTTCCGCCAGGAGATGGACAAGGAGGCCGATGTGGATGTGATCGGCCAGTTCGGCGTGGGCTTCTACTCCGCCTTCATGGTGGCGGACCACATCACCGTCACCACCAAAAAATACGGCTGTGACCAGGCCTACCGCTGGGAGAGCGACGGCGCCGACGGCTACACCGTCACCCCCTGTGAGAAGGACACCGTGGGCACCGACATCACCATGCACATCAAGCCCGACGGCGAGGAGGCGGACTACAGCCAGTACCTCCAGGAGCACACCCTCCAGACCCTGGTGCGGAAGTATTCCGACTACATCCGCTGGCCCATCCGCATGGCGGTGACCAAGTCCCGGAAGAAGGCGGACTGCCCCGAGGACAAGCCCGAGTACGAGAGCTACCAGGAGGAGGAGACCCTCAACAGCATGGTGCCCATCTGGCAGCGGCGGAAGGGGGAGGTCACCCGGGAGGAGCAGGACAAGTTCTACCAGGAGAAGTTCGGCGACTTCGCCGCCCCCCAGTCCGTCATCTCCATCGCCGCCGAGGGCCAGGTCAGCTACAAGGCCCTGCTCTTCATCCCCTCCCGTCCCCCCTTCGACTACTACACCAGCGAGTATGAGCGGGGGCTGCAGCTCTACTCCTCCGGCGTGATGATCATGGACAAGTGCCCCGACCTCATCGGTGAGCACTTCGGCTTCGTCCGCGGCGTGGTGGACTCCCCGGACCTGAGCCTGAACATCTCCCGCGAGCTGCTGCAGCACGACCGGCAGCTGAAGCTCATGGCCGCCAACATTGAGAAGAAGGTGAAGGCCGAGCTGGAGCGGATGCTGCGGGACGACCGGGAGGGCTACGAGAAGTTCTTCCAGAACTTCGGCCGCCAGCTGAAGGTGGGCTGCCTGAACAACTACGGCGCCAAGCGGGAGCTGCTGCAGGATCTGCTGCTGTTTTACTCCTCCACGGAGAAGAAGATGGTGACCCTGGCGGAGTATGTGGACCGGATGCCGGAGAGCCAGAAGGTCATCTACTACGCCTCCGGCGAGAATCTGGCCGCCATGGACAACCTGCCCCAGACGGAGCTGCTGCGGGAGCGGAACATCGAGATCCTCTACCTCACGGACCACACCGACGAGCTGCTCATGGAGATCCTCCGCAGCTACAAGGACAAGGACCTGCGCTCCGCCGTGGACGGCGACCTGGAGCTGGAGGATATGCCCCAGGCCGAGGACAAGAGCGAGGAGAACCAGGCCGCCTTCGCCTTCCTGAAGGAGGCCCTGGGGGAGGGCGTGGACGAGGTTCGGGCCTCCCGGAAGCTGAAGACCCACCCCGTTTGCCTCACCTGCGGCGAGGGGGTCAGCTTCGAGATGGAGCGCTACTTCTCCATCGCCCAGCCGGAGATGGGCATCAAGGCCAAGCGCATCCTGGAGGTCAATGTGGACCACCCCGCCTTCCAGGCCCTGGAGAACGCCCGGGCCAACGACCCGGAGCGGGCCAAGAAGTACGCCCAGGTGCTGCTCAACCAGGCCAAGCTCATTGCCGGCCTCCCCATCGACGACCCCTCCGGCTACACCGATCTGCTGTGCAGCCTGTGGAACTGAAATAACAACCGCCCGGGACTTCCGCAGAAGTCCCGGGCGGTATTCTTTATTGCTCCTGTTAGCTTAGATCCTGGCGCAGCAGATACTTCCGCAGGGGCGCCACCCTGTACAAGGCCAAAAATATCACCACAGCCAGCAGGATATTGGGGGCGGCCCAGATGATGTTGTACAGGAAGGAGTAGAACCAGGGGGTAGTCATGGTCAGCCCCAGGAACTCCTCGGGCATCCACTTGCCCCACACGAACACCCCCACCAGGTAGCTGGCCAGGAACTGAAGACTGCCGCCCAAAACAGAGCCCCAGCAGGCGCTGTACTTGCGGCCCTTCATAAGACCTGCACCAAGGCCCAGCATAGAGAAGGCCAGGAAGTAGTCGCAGATGATGGTGGTCCAATCAATGGCTTTTCCCCCCAGCATATAGTTCAACCCGCCGAATACCAGTCCCGCCATAGCGCCCCAACCGCCACCGTAGCGCACGGCAAAAAAGACAATGGGCACCATAGAGACATTCAGCAGAGAACCGCCGTTGGGCAGCTGACCCGGCAGTATGTTCTTCAGAAAATCCAAAATTAGGGCCAGCGCCACCATAATGGCCGCCTCACACAGGGCTTTTACGTTTTTGTTCATTTCTATAATCCGCCTTTCTGCGAAAGGCACCGACGGGGTTATGAAACGCA
>CAUWCX010000096.1:0-5430 GCA_963557105.1 uncultured Oscillospiraceae bacterium | reverse complement strand
GGCCTGTTTGTAGCGTAGGTCGCAGCGGCTATGCCGCGAGAAAAATCGCTCCTTGTGGCGCAACCCGCCCCCAAGTCTGCACGGGGGGTAGCCCCTCTGGCGAGGGGGCGAAGCCCCCTTGAAGATGTCGGTGCGGGGGGTGGTTCTTAGGAGGGGGACACAATCGAAAGTGTCCCCCTCCTAAGCGTGTTTTTGGTTACTTTTTGCACGGGCAAAAAGTAACCCGGGGTCCGGGGGCGGAACCCCCGGGACTATCGTCGAGAACGATGTCCCGCCCCCGCCCGCCCAGGGCGGGGGCAGATCAAAACCCCTATTTAAACTTCACCGCCGACCCATAGGTAATGATCTCCGCCGCCCCCTGCATCACCGAGGACGACCCATACCGCATATTGATGACGGCGTCGGCCCCCAGGGCCTCGGCCTCGTCCACCATGCGCTTGGTGGCGATCTGGCGGGCCTCCACCAGCATCTCCGTATAGCCGGTGATCTCCCCGCCCACCAGGGTCTTCATCCCCGCCATAAAGTCCTTGCCGAAGTTCTTGGACTGCACCACAGTTCCCTTCACGAGGCCCAGGACCTCCAGCTCCTTCCCGGGCAGGTAATCAATATTGACTAGCAGCATCCTCTTCTCCTCCTTCGATTTCTTTCAGTCTTACCTTCAACGACATCCACGCGGGGACAATGGTCCCCAGCTCCACCACCGCCACGATCAGCAGCAGCGCACCGGCGAAGCCCTCCATCTGGTAGTGCCACCGCAGGCCCAGCACCACCGCCGCCATCAGCAGGCGGAACACTGTGGCAAAAATCACGCTGCGCCAGGCCTCCCGCCGGCGGAGGGCCTGGGCCGGGGAATCAGTATTTCTTGGCATCCTCTTCCTCCCCTCCCTCGATCTCCCGCAGGCGCTGGACCATGGCCAGGACCACCCCGGCGATCACCGCCAGGATCACCAGGGCGTACAGCCCCAGCACCAGGAGCAGGCTCATCTGCCCGCCGGTGCCGTAGGCCCCCAGGGCCATACTCAGCAAAAACGCCCCCAGAAAGCCCGCCACCGCCAGGGCGGCCACCACGGCCGCCACCTTCTTCTTAGTACCGCTTGGCATCGTCAGCCTCTCCTTTCCCGATCTCCCGTATCCGCTGGGCCAGGGCCAGCAGCACCCCGCCGATGACCATGGCCGGCAGGGCCATGAGCACCAGCAGCAGGGGCAGGGGCGGCGCCTGGGCCGGGTCCGTGGCAAAGGCCCAGCCCATGAGGAACATCAGCGCCCCCATGAGGGCCACCATCCCCACGGCGATGACCACCGGGGCCACATAGCGGATGCGGATATCCTGCCGCTGCTTGTTCTGGAAGGTGGTGCCCGCCTGCTCCAGCTGCGCCATCTCCTCCAGCACCGCCCCGGCATCCAGGGCATCCAGCCGCTCCTCCCGGTCCTGGAGCCCCCGGCAGATGGCGGCGGCCTGCTGTAAATTCCGCTGCTCCCGCTCCAGAGTCACCAGATGGCGGCGCATCCCGTCGGCCAGGGTGTGGGCCCCCGCCTGCATCTGCCGGATCTCCTCAATGGGCACCCCCAGCTTCCGCAGGAGCTTGATCCGCCGGAGGATGTCCACCTCCCCCTGGCCGTAGTCCCGGTAGCCGTTGTCGCTGTTGCGCCGGGGGTGCAGCAGCCCCTGCTCCTCATAGAAGCGGATATTCTTCTTGGTGACCCCCACCAGGGCCTCCACCTCGTTGATCTTCATGGTCTTTCCCCCTCCTGTTGGCCCTATTTTACCCCCTCCACCAGGGGGAAGGTCAAGGGGTATGGGGAAATTTTTTCGTTTTCAGCCCAAATTGGCGAAGATCTCCGCCCCCCGGCGGCCCAGCCAGGCCCACAGCCCCAGGCAGGCCCCCAGAACCAGGGCCGTAACCAGGGCCAGGAATCCCGCCGTCCCCAGGGCCTGCCCCACCAGGAGCCAGACGCCCCCCAGGGCCGCCACCAGTCCCCAGCCCCCGAAGAGGGTCACGGCCACGCTGGCCCCCTGCTTCACCGGGTAGGTCTCGTTGGTCCAGGTGAGGTTGGGCAGCTTCAGATTGGCCGCCAGCCCCGCCTCCCCCGCCAGGAGGGACGCCCCCAGGGCGAGAACCAGGGTCAGCGCCCCCTCCAGCGCCCCCGCCTCCAGGGCCCAGCACAGGCACCCGGCGAAGACCAGGGCGGGGACCCCCACCACCGCCAGGTGCAGCTGCAGCTTGGCCCACAGCGCCCGCCGGGGGTCCACCGGCATGGCCTGCAGGACCCACAGGCTCCGCCCCTCCAGGGACACGCTGGGGGCCGTCACCGGGGCGGTGAACACCAGCAGCCCCACGGCTGCGCAGGCCAGCAACGGCCCCCTGCCCGCCAGGGCGGGGATCTGGGCCAAAATTACCCGCAAGTCAGTTGCCTTTACACAGGCTGCAACACCGCCGATCAGCAGGAAAATCGACCCGATGCCGCAGTTGAGCAGGTAGGTGGGGCTGGACCAGAACCGCACCAGCTCCCGGCCCAGCAGGGCCCGGGCCGGACTGCGCTGACGCTCCCGCCCCGCCCGATATGTCCGGCGGGGGGCCGCCTGCCGGGCGGTGGCCAGGCGGACAAAGTTCCGGGACAGGACCCCCAGGGTCAGGGCGAACACCCCCAGCAGGCCCAGGGCCGTCAATGCCATGGTCCCCAGGTCCCCGGCCATGCCCCGGCCCAGGAGGTACAGGGGGTACAGTGCCCGGCGCACCCCGTCCCCCACCGCCTGGCTGTTGGCCAGCAGCAGGGACAGGGACTGGTTCAGCCGGGTGATGGCCCAGAAGTACGCCCCCATGCCCCCCAGGGACAGGGCCACCACCAGGGCGAACCGATGCCGCACCCGGGCGGCCACCAGGGCGATGACCCACCCCAGCAGGCAGGACAGGGCCGTGGCCCCCAGGGGCAATGTCAGCATCGCCGCCACGCTTCCCAGCAGGGCGGCGGGGGAAAAGCCCACCTGCACCTGGTACACCGCCGCCGCCGGCGCCAGGGCCAGGGCCGCCATCAGGTAGGCCGTGGCCGCCACCCCCGACACCCGGGCCAGCAGCAGCTTCCCCGGGGGGATGGGCATGGCCAGCAGCAGCTCGTTGTCCCGGGCCTGGTACAGCCCGGCGTAGGCCAGAAATACGCTGCCGAATACCCCCAGGGTCAGGGCGGTGAGGCCCATGAGGGCGAAGTACAGCCACCCCAGCCCCGCCGCCGCCAGGGGGCCGCACAGCGTCCGGGTGGTGAGGGTGAACATGCCCCCCATGACCACCGCCAGATAGGCCAGCAGCAGCCCGTACAGGGCCAGGAACCCCCGGGACCGCCCCCGGCCACCCTTGGGCAGCAGCAGGCTCACCGCCTCCATGGCCTGTTTTTTCAGCAGGGCCCTCAGCATGTTCCGCCCTCCTCCAGCTCCAAAAAGACCTTCTCCAGGGAGGCGTCCCCCCGCACTGCCGCCATGTCCCCGGTGCGGACCAGCCGTCCGCCCTTGATGATGGCCACCCGATGGCACAGCTTCTCCGCCACCTCCAGCACATGGGTGGAGAAGAGGATGGCCCCGCCGGCCTTGCAGTGCTCCGCCATGAGGCCCTTCAGGGTGTGGGCCGCCAGGGGGTCCAGGCCCACGAAAGGCTCGTCCATGAGGATCAGCCGGGGCTGGTGGAGCAGGGCGGAGATCACCGCCAGCTTCTGCTTCATGCCGTGGGAGTAGGCCCCGATGGGCTGGGCCAGGTCCCCCGTCAGGGCGAAGGCGTCGCCGTAGCGCCGGATGCGCTCCCGCCGGTCCGCCGCCGTCACGGCGAAGATGTCCCCCACGAAGTTCAGGTACTGGATGCCGGTCATATAGTCGTAGAGCTGGGGATCGTCCGGGATGTAAGCCAGTTTCGCTTTACAGCCCAGGGGGTCAGCTTTGATGGACACGCCGTCAATGGCGATGTCCCCGCCATCGAAGGGGAGGATGCCGCAGCAGGCCTTCAGCGTGGTTGTCTTCCCCGCGCCGTTGTGGCCGATGAAGGCCCACAGCTCCCCCGGGGCCACATGGAGGCTCAGGTCGTCCACCGCCCGCTTTGGGCCGTAGGTCTTGGTGAGATGGGTGATCTTCAGCATGGTTTGCCCTCCTTACTGCTCTGCCGCCGGAAGGCCGCGGTACACCCGCCAGGCCATCGCCGCCGTCAGCAGGGACCAGGCCAGCACCGCCAGCTCCACCACCGCCGTGGGGACTGCGGCGCTGAGCATCACCGCCAGGAAATTGGCCACGGCGTGGGTGAGGATGGCCAGGAGATACAGCCCGTACCGCCGCTCCCGCACGGCGGCGAAGACCAGCACGCTGTTGGCCAGGTGCAGCGCCACGGCGGAGCACCGCTCCAGCCCCGCCCACAGGAACATCCCCGCCGGGGTGGCCGCCAGGGTCTCCGCCGCCGCCAGCACCGCCGGGTCCGTCACGGCGCCGCCGCCCACCAGGGCCGCCAGGGCCAGATTGTTCACCATGGTCAGGCCCCCCAGCAGCACCGCCTCCACGCCGCCGTGGCCCGCGCCGTAGGCCAGGGCCGTCACCGGGGCGCGCTCCCCCCGCAGCAGAAGGCGGAAGGCCGCCAGCCGCCCTGTCTCCTCAAACAGTCCCGCCGCCAGGCCGCCATACAGCGCCGTGGCCAGCAGGCTCCCCTGGAGCACGGGGCCCAGGGGGCTCATGAATACCAATGTGTGGAATACCTGCTCCAGCACCATGGCGGAGACCACGAAGATCAGGACCCCCACCCAGAAGGGCCCCCACTTCCCGCTCCGCCGCCGCAGGGCCAGCATCAGCCCCAGGGGCAGGGCCACCGTCAGCAGGGCCACGAAGATCATAGCCAGAATTTGTGTCAGTTGCAGTGTCATTTTTCTCTTCCTCCTTGCCGGGGGAGGTGGTTTTTTCCCCCTTGTTGAGGGGAGTATACACCTTCCACCATGGGGAAGGTCAAGGGTTTTTTGCTTTTTTCTTGGGATTTGCCCTTTGGCCGGGGGGAGGGGGCGAAAAGTTGTTCGTCTCCAACCTTTCGGGGGCTACGCGCCCCCGTACCCCCGGTGACTTTTTGTCCGCACAAAAAGTCACCAAAAATGCGCCAAAACCCATGGTTTTGGAATCCTTTGCCTCATCGGTGCAGGCGGGGGGGATGATGGCATCCAGCCACTGAATTTCAGATCCTTCGGGGATCTGATCTCGGCCGGGTATCTTGTCCGACTTCGGCTGTCGCCCTGTTAAAGGGGTAGAGCCATCTAGGGGCGGTGAACCGACATTGCGATGACCACACGGGAGTCTGTTCTCGTCAAACACAATTTGATTCTCGCCCACGGGGCGAGTGGCTTTTTGTAGAGATAAGAAGTTCCAGAAGGAGCTATTTTCCTCGCGGCATAGCCGCTGCGGCCTACGCTACAAACAGGCCA
>CAUWCX010000095.1:0-5451 GCA_963557105.1 uncultured Oscillospiraceae bacterium | reverse complement strand
GCGTTTCATAACCCCGTCGGTGCCTTTCGCAGAAAGGCGGATTATAGAAATGAAAAAAGGATATTGGCAAGTTTCTTATCTCTGGTACTGGTTTTATCGCTGGTGCCCGCAAGTGCGCTGGCAGCGGAGGAAGCGCAGCAGGATGTGGATTCCACCGTGGTTACAGAGGCCCCTGCTGATCCGTCCGATGCGGGTTCAACAGAGCCTTCTGGAGAAACTCCGGTCGAGCCACCTGTGGAAGAGCCGACTGAGCGGGAAGCTCCAGTCTGTGCACAGTTGGAGGGATGCGTGGACGGTGCACATGATCCGGAGTGTCCGTTGTATGTAGAGCCGGAGAAACCTGCAGAGGAACCGGAGGTGCCCCTGACGGACCTTATCCCGGCAGAGCCTGTGGAGGAGAAACCAGCAGCGACCGAGGAGCTGGAAGCTGACGCGGCACCGCTGGCGAATGATGGAATGTCCGGCAACTGCGGCGCAGATGGCAATAATGTCACATGGGCGCTGACAGTGAACGACGATGATACCAGCAATCCTACCTACACCCTCACTATCTCCGGCACCGGGGCTATGGCGGACTTTACGGTAAACTCTGCGGAGCCTCCTTGGTTTGAGAAGAGAGAATATATTACAAACATCACTCTTTCAGACGGACTTACCACGATTGGACGGCGAGCATTTTATGGCACAACATCTCTTGAGCGCGTGATAATTCCAGAAAGTGTAACCTCTATTGGAGAACAGGCGTTCCATTCTGCCCCGGTAGCCACGGAGATACCTGCCGGCGTTCAGAAGATTGGTATTACTGCGTTTTATGGAAACTTTACCGTGACTGTAGATGAAAATAGTCCATATTTTGAAGCAGAAAACGGCGTCCTATACACAAAAGGAAAGATGGAGATCGTGCAAGCACCAAGCTCTATACTCTGGTGACAGAAATTACTCCCCATACAATAGAGTGGGCTATTCGGTATCCATACCCTTATATCGTTGTATGGAATAGTACCATCACCTTTGATGGCAATGGTGGTAGCGGCTCCATGAGCAGTCAAACGATTTGTGAAACGGATACCACCACGGCCTTGACCAAAAACAGCTTTACCCGTGATGGGTATGAATTCGCGGGCTGGAACACCAAGGCGGACGGCACCGGCACAGCCTATGACGACGAAGCAACCAATGTAGGCAAGAATGGCAACATAACGCTCTATGCCCAGTGGACCAAGAAAATTGGTGAGTCCACCAGCTACACCGTAAACGCTATCCAAGATCAGGTCTACACAGGCAAGGAAATCACGCCCGCCGTTGTCGTTAAGAAGGGTGAAGAGGTTCTGACTAGTGGATATACCGTTTCTTACTCCAACAACATCAACGCTGGCGTGGCGAAAGTTACCGTTACAATCGGAACCGATTCCGCCGAGGTCACTTTCAATATCACCACGGACAACAATCCTACCGTTGAAATGTCTGGTGTGTCTGTGACCTATGGAACCAGTTATGAAATGACTGCCACAGCCAAGACCAGTGCGGGAAATACGATCACGGACGGCGCCATCACCATCAAGTATTACACCAATGAAAGCTGCTCCAGCGAAGGCAGTGCCACCGCTCCTACCGATACGGGCACCTACTATGCCAAGGCAGTTCTGACCGGGACGGACAACTACGCTGAGGCAAGTAAGGTTGCGAAAATCACTATCAACAACGCCGACTTCGCTGTTACCGCTCAGGGCTATGATGGCGTCTATGACGGCCAGCCCCACTCCATCACTGTGACGGCAGAGGGCGCGGCTGTGACTTACTCCACCGAGGAGAACGGCACATACAGCGAGACGAATCCCACATTTACCAATGCTGGTGAATATACTGTCTATTACAAGGCCACCAAGTCCAACCACAACGATGTGACCGGTAGCGTGAATGTAAAGATTGCCAAGGCTACGCCCGCCGTCAGCATTTCCGCCGACAACACTGAACTTCGCGGCGGCGGAATTGTGACCTTAACGGTCGATGCATCCAAACTGCCTGCGAGCGCTGCCGTGAGCGTGTCCTGTGATGACGCCAGCTATAACCCGAATTTGGGTACAGATGGGAAGTATACCGTTTCCCTGCCCAACAGTAACAAGACTTATGTGTTCACCGTGGCATATGCGGGCGACAACAATCATGATAGCGTCAGCGCAACCTGCACCGTGACTGTAACGCGCCGCTCCTCCGGCGGCGGATCCAGCAGCTCCGGCAGCTCCAGCGGCGATTACATCGTCAGCGTGGACTCCGACAAGCACGGCACCGTGACCGTCAGCCCCAAGCGGGCCGACAAGGGCGACACGGTGACCATCACTGTGAAGCCCGACAAGGGCTATGAGCTGGACGAACTGACCGTCACCGACAAGAGCGGAGACACCATTAAGATTAAGGACAAGGGCAACGGCAAGTTCACCTTTACCATGCCTGGCTCCAAGGTCACGGTGGAGGCCAGCTTTAAGCAGATCGAAACTGAGCCTGAGAACCCGTTTACCGACATCTCGAAGAACGATTACTTCTATGACGCGGTTCTGTGGGCGGCAGACAAGGGCATTACCTCCGGCGTGACCGATACCCTGTTTGCGCCGAATGCTTCCTGTACCCGCGCGCAGATGGTAACCTTCCTGTGGCGGGCCAACGGCTCTCCCAAGGCTACCGGCGTCAATCCGTTTACTGATGTGAGCGCCGATGCCTACTACTATGACGCGGTTCTGTGGGCCGCTGAGAAGGGCATTACCTCCGGCACGACGGCTACCACATTCAGCCCCGATGCAGTGCTGACCCGCGGCCAGACCGTCACCTTCCTGTGGCGGGCCAACGGTTCTCCCGCTGTCTCCGGCGGCAGCTTCAGCGATGTGGCCGCCGATGCCTACTATGCTAAGGCTGTGGCTTGGGCTGTGGCTGAGGGGATCACCGCAGGTACTGGTGGCAGCAAGTTCAGCCCCGATGCCCCCTGTACCCGCGCCCAAATCGTGACCTTCATGTATCGGGACGCGCAGTAACCCCCAACGAAAGAGCAACCTCAAATAAAGAAAGGGCGGAACGGCTGTGCCGTTCCGTCCTTCGTTTATAGGTAAGTGTTAACGCCGCCATGAAATGTCGCCCGGCGGCGACATTTGAACTACTGAAATTGATACAGTATGACAGCGTAGATATTTTTGTGATTATTGCTATACATAGTTGGACAGTATTTGCCTTCTAGCTGGAAAATCAAATCGAGTTTTCCAGTGAGAGAACCACCACCAGTGGATAGTGTATAGGCCTCATCGGTTGTCTCATAGATAAGTCCAATGTAGATTGTTCTGGAAGCAGAGGCTCAAAGATTATTGCCAAATTAATTGTTTAAGTCTTATATCTGTCTTCGGATAAATGTCAATACTTAAGTACACCTTATCATGTTTAGCCATAAGATATTGTGTGACTTCATTTTGACATAATTGAGAAAGAGTCAGACATGAGACATCTATGCTTTTTATATTGCTACAGTCTATTAGCTTGAATTTGCGGTCTGTACTATGTGGTATCTCATTAGAATTTGAACTTGAAATTGGATTTAATACATATAGTCCTTCGCTACTTTCTCTATCGATTGAGTATTCTGAGCAATACAAACATTGTAATTCGTGTGGGATATTTTGCATCAGTTGCATCACAGTATGACCAAATTGTGTAATGCCTCGGACAGTAACTTGATACATTCTTTCTTGATTATCCAATCTGATTTGAGATATGACACACTTTTGGAAGAGAACTGATATAACTCCGGCAAAATCAAATGATTTTTCAATCTTAAAATAGAGATCTTTGTTTATCTTGTTTTCAATCCCCAATATTTTTTCATAGATAGATAATTCGTATAATACAAGAAGAATAGCCGGCTCTCGATTTAGCGCCACTCGTAATTTTTCAATCGGATATTGATTTGCTTGTTTGAGAATGTAGGGTGCGGATTCATATTCCACAGTATTCCTAATTTTCAATTGTGATTCGTGGAGAGAGGTTTTTTCCAAAAGTACTGTTTCCATAGTATAATTTAATCATTCAGATAGGGGAAAGTCCCTTAGTTTTCACTGCTGCTCGTCATCAAAAATCACATAATCAGCAGCACCGCCTTTGATTTTAAAATCTTCCCATTCAAAAATAATCGCTGTAAAACGGTTATTTTCTTTCTCATGTTTTTCCTCCTTTTCCCGCCTGTGCTAACATTGGTGGTTTGTGTTTGGCCGAATCTAAGATTTGAGGTAAATGAAATCCTGACAACATTCCCTTTGTAATTATATCACGCAGGAGGACAATGTGCAACATTATCTCTCGAAAATAGGCTGTGATATTGTATGAAATGTAGACAATCTAGCCAGTGCTTATAGTTGGCGATTCATCTTAGCCAGACACCAGCAGGTATGCAGGCAACCATTGTCTGCCACAGCTTATTTTATGGCTATCCCGCTAGACGGAAGGCTCGGCAGGTTTCTATCAAGGTGATCTCGTCTTGAAAAGTTCACTGTTGATATCAAGAATATCTTCAAAGTGGATATATGTCTCATCACATAGACGGAGCATATGCTCCACATCATCAATTCGTTTAATTTGTCCTTGCAATGTATGGTAGCGTCCGCCTTCTTTATAATCGTCCGAAATAAAGTAGGTGATTTCGACCGGAGGGTAATTTTGAAGTTCTTCTTGGAGCCAGCTTATTTTATCGTTCAGCCGAGCCTGCATTTCCTCGGTTAGTTCAATTTTTCTATCTGTAAGCCTGGCAGTTTCCTTGATGGCAGCATCATAACCGGTCAGTGCAGCGAACGGCGCGAACTGAGCTGCACGATCCATCATGGACATTCTAGGATGCCGCTCAGAAACATGATGTGGTAAATCGATAATATCATCGTACATAGCCTGTTTCCTCCAATGAAGTCCTAAGCTCTATGTCCACCAATCTGGTCGTTGCGATCTTTAGCAGTCGCACCTTTCTCCAAATTCATGCCTTTCAGTATGGCATTCTTGCCGTATTTCCGCTTGATGGCAAGCACGGTCTCCTGCATTTTACGCTCGCTTCATGTTGGTTTTTCTCACTGATTGGCTGGGGCCCTTCAGGAGAAGGAGGGCTTCTCCTGCATGGTCTTTACCAGTAACCGTGCCCCTTACTCAGTGGAAGGAAAACTTCTAGAACGATGCTTTCCTGTGCGCCATAGACCGCATCTTTGACGTTGCTGTAGTCTTTACCATTAAGGGGGAGAACTTCCGAGGCAGGAAACTGAAAACGGTTGTCCTGCGTACTTCTGCTGGCTCACCGGCTGACTCACAACAGGCCGGGTAAATAATATTGCACGGAGCTAGCTGCTCAGGATTGGCGTTTTTCTCCCGCCCTAATAGCGTTACCGCTTAGTACATAGTGTCCAATGGACTAAATCTGTATCACTCTTACCTCTTTAC
>CAUWCX010000094.1:0-5478 GCA_963557105.1 uncultured Oscillospiraceae bacterium | reverse complement strand
CCCCTCTTTTGCGCCCCTTTGGTTACTTTCCCGGCGGGGGGAAAGTAACCCGGGGCGTGGGGCTGGAAGCCCCACAAGGTTCGTCAAGAAAAATCTTTCTTGCCCACCCCCCCGGCGAAAGGCGAATCAGCCCTGTGGGCCGGCGGCCCGCAAACCCCTATTCCCCTGCGTAGATCAACCCGATCCCCTTCTCCAGGGTCGCCATATCAATAGCCCCGGTGGCCTTGGCCACCACACCCCCCTGGGCGTCGATGAAGTAGGTGGTGGGCAGGGAGTAGGCCTGATAGGCCATGGCCCCCTGGGCCTGCGTGTCGTAGAGGACCGGGAAGGTGTACCCCTGCTCCTCCAGGAAGGCGGAGGCGGTCTCCACAGTCTCCCGGCCGCCGTCGGTGGCGTTGACCATGAGGAACACCACCTCCTCCCCCAGCTCCAGGTACTTCTCCTGGAAGTCCGGCATCTCCATCTGACAGGGGCCGCACCAACTGGCCCAGAAGTTCAGCACCACCGGCTTGCCCAGGTGCTCCGACAGGGTGACAGGGTTGCCGTCCCGGTCGTAGGCTGTGAAGTCAGGCGCCTTTACCTGCTCCTGCTGCTGGGCATTTTCGCTGTTTTCGCCCCCCTGGGGCTGTGCGGAGGCCAGCTGATCCGTGGTCAGCCCCGCCCCCAGCTTGTCATAGAGCACATAGGCCCCGCCCAGCAGCAGCACAAAGGCCAGGGCAACGATGAGTACAACCTTTTTCTTGTCCATAGTTCCTCTCCTCCCCTCAGCTCATGAGGCTCAGCAGGCGGCCCAGGGTGCCGGTGGCCATGAGCACACCGATGACCACCAGGAGGCTGCCGCTGATGAGATTGATGACGCGGTAATTCTTCTTGATCCACTGGAAGGCGGACTTCAGATAGTCAATGAGCACGGCGCTGAGCACAAAGGGGATGCCGAGGCCCAGGGAGTAGGTCAGCAGCATCAGCATACCCTCCAGCACATGGCCCTGCTGGGAGGCCAGCATCAGGGCGGAGCCCAGGAAGGCCCCCACGCAAGGGGTCCACCCCAGGGAGAAAATCACGCCGAAGAGCATGGCGGAGAAGAAGCCCATGTTGTCCGTGTTCACGGACCGGCTGCTGCCCCGGAACAGGTTCAGCTTGAACACCCCCAGGAAGTTGAGGCCGAAGAAGATGACCACCAGGCCGGAGACGATGTTCACCGCCGTCTGGTACTCCCGCAGCAGTCCCCCCAGAGTCCCCGCCAGGGCCCCCAGGGCCACGAACACCACCGTAAAGCCCGTGACGAAGCCCAGGGCCCCCCGCATGGTCTTTGCGGCGCTGCGCTCCCCGCCGCCGGCGAAGTAGGAGATGTAGATGGGCAGCATGGGCAGGAGACAGGGGGAGATGAAGGTGATGATGCCCTCCAAAAATGAGATCAGATACTGCATCCGCCGTTACACCCCTTTCCAAAGATCCCCGACAGCAGCCAGCCAATGAGCCCCATGTACAGCATGGAATTCACCGGGCTGGAGGTGATGGCGCAGGTGCCGGTGGAGCAGCCCACCAGCCAGTAGTAGGCCAGCCCCGCCAGGGCGCCGCCGCCGGTAAAGAGCAGGGGCCGCAGCCAGGGCAGTTGTTTCGTCGTCTTCTTTTCGTTCATGGTCTATCCTCCTGTTGCATCAGCGCCCCTCCTCCGCTTTCCCATTGACCCGGCGAAAAAAACGGGGTATACTGGGGGAAATGAGAGGAGTGGGCGCTATGGATTTTCAGCACTGCTTCGCCCTTTGGCCGAAGCTGACCCCCGCCCAGCAGCAGTGGGTCTTGGATACGCTTATCACCCGCCGGGTCCCCAGGGGGACCGTGGTCCACCAGGGCGGCGTGGAGTGCACCGGTCTGGTGCTCCTGAAGTCCGGCCAGCTGCGGGCCTTCATCCTCTCCCCCGAGGGGCGGGAGATCACCCTGTACCGGCTGTTCAGTATGGACCTGTGCCTGTTCTCCGCGGCGTGTATGATGAACAGCTTGCAGTTCACCGTCACCCTCCAGGCGGAGAAGGACACGGAGCTGTGGATCATCCCCGCGGAGGTCTACCGGGACCTCATGGCCGTGTCCCCCGCCGCCGCCAACTACGCCAACGAGATCATGGCCACCCGCTTCACGGAGGTCATGTGGCTCATGGAGCAGGTCATGTGGAAGAGCATGGACAAGCGGGTGGCGGCCTTCCTGCTGGAAGAATCTGCCATTGAGGACAGCCTCCAGCTGCACACCACCCACGAGACCATCGCCAACCACCTGGGCACCCACCGGGAGGTGGTGACCCGGATGCTGCGCTACCTCCAGGGGGAGGGGCTGGTGCGTCTCTCCCGGGGGGTGGTGGAGATCCTGGACCCCGTCCGGCTGCGGGATTACGCCGATCAGGAATAAAGCGTTTTTGCTTTACAGCATAGCAAGGATCTCGCTCTTGGACTTTGCGCCCACGGACTGCTTGACCACCTTGCCGTCCTTGAGCACCACCAGAGTGGGGATGCTCATGACCCGGAACTGGCGGGCCAGCTCCCGCTCCTCGTCCACGTTGACCTTGCCCACCACCACGTCATCGCGCTCACCGGCGATCTCGTCGATAATGGGGACCACCATCTGGCAGGGGCCGCACCAGGGGGCCCAGAAGTCCAGCAGCACGGGCTTGGTGGCGTTCATCACTTCCTCCTGGAAGTTGCTGTTGGTGATATGCAGAGCAGACATCATTGTTGTGTCCTCCTTGGTTTTTTATTGTGGCCTCAGTATAACGAATCTCGGCGAGGTCTTCCGTGATAAAATCACAAAGACCACGCTGGTCGAAAAAGTGCGGCCCTCTATTCTACCACAGCATATAACTCCTCCAGGGTGCGGATATGGAAATCGATCCGCAGGTCCGCCGGTTTGGGGCAGCCCTTTGGGTTGAACCAGCAGCAGTCCACCCCGGCGTTGTTGGCCCCCTGGATGTCGCTGGTGAGGGAGTCGCCAATGACCAGGGCGCTGGACCGGGCCTCCTGGGGCAGGGCGGCAAAGACCTGATCGAAGAATTCCCGGCTGGGCTTGCCGCAGCCCATCTCCTCGGAGATGAACACCCCGCTGAAGTAGGGGGCGATGGGGCTGGCGGCGAAGCGGGGCCGCTGGACGGCGGCCACGGCGTTGGTGATGAGGTAGAGCCGGTGGTTTTCGCTGAGGCGGCGGCACAGCTCCTCCGCCCCCGGCAACAGCCGGGAGGTCTCCACCAGTCCCCGGGCGTGGTCCCGGTTCAACGCCTCCGGGTCCCCCGCCTCCCCGGTGAGGGCCAGATAGCGGCGGAACCGCTCCACCAGCAGGAATTCCTTGCTGCACAGCCCCCGGTCGTAGTCCTGCCACAGCTGGCGGTTGCACCGGTGGTACAGCTCATAGTTTTCCCGGGAAAAGTGCAGGCCATGCCACCGGCACAGCAATTCGTGGGTGGCCAGCTCCCCGGCGTCAAAGTCGAAGAGGGTGTTGTCCGCGTCAAACAACAGGTAGTCGTAGGCCATAGGGCACCTCCAGATCCGTCCATGGGTTGTTCTGGTGTATCATAGCAAAATTTTCCCGCCCCCGCAAGGGGGAATGGCCCTGCGGGGCAAAACGGCACCATCGCACCATAGTTTTCTGTGAGAAACGGAGGTATTTCCATGAAAGGCGGAAAAATCAATATGTGGAAGTATAGTTTGATCGGCATCGGTGTCGTGATCATCGAGTGGCTATTGTTGAGCCTGTTCCCCCACTGGTTCAACGGCATGGGGGAAACGGCCGGCATGATCGCCGGCGTGGGATTCTTTCTTGCCTTTGAACTGGTCATCTGCACAGGGGCGATCATCACAAAAATCAACGCCAGGGGCGGGCAGTAAGTCCCCCGCATCATAAAGATTTCCTTATGCGGCGTGTTCCCCCTTGAAAAACCGGGAAAAATCGTTATAATATAGACAACGATCATTGATCGAACTTGGAAGATGAGGTGACGCGCATGGAGACCAACAAGCAAAAGCTGATCCTGGCAGTGCTGCAGGGCGACGACTACGCCGATACGGTGGATGAACTGAACCGGGGCGGCTTCTTCGCCACGGTTCTCAGCTCTACCGGCGGATTTTTGAAGAAGAAGAGCATGACCCTGATGATCGGCGTGGACGAGAGCAAGGTTCCGGCAGTGATGAATATTCTCAAGCAGTGCGCCGGGCGGCGGCAGCAGATGACCTACTCCGATATGTCCATGGCCGCCGGCGGCCCCAACCCCTCCATGCCCATGATGCCTGTGCAGATGAGCGTTGGCGGCGTGGTGGTGTTCGTGCTGGATCTGGACAGTATGCAGAAATTTTAAGGGCTTTCGAAAAAGTGGCAAGCCACTTTTTGAAAAGTCGTGCTGCCCCTGTAAAAGGTTGGCAGCACGGCTTTTCTTTTTTTGCCAGATATGGTATACTTGCCATATCATGTATGATGGGGGGATCACCATGGCACCACGACCGGCGTACGCCCTGCCCCGGGTGGGGATGCGCAACATCAAGACGGCCATTGCCGCCGCACTCTGCGCCCTGATTTACTACTTTCTGGACCGCAGTCCGGCCTTCGCCTGCATCGGCGCCATCTTCGGCATGGGCAGCGACCTGGACGACTCCAAGCGCCACGGAGGGAACCGCCTGTTCGGCACGGTCATCGGCGGCCTGCTGGGCATGGCCCTGTTCCGGGTCTACCTGATCTTCCACCCCCAGGGGGGCCACTCCCTGCTGCTGGTGCCCCTGGTGTTTGTGGGCACCGTGCTGCTGATCGTGCTGTGCCAGATCTTCTGGGTGGGGGGCATCCAGCCCGGGGGCGTGGTGCTGTGCATCATCCTCTTCAATACCCCGCCGGACAGCTATGTGAGCTATGCCCTCAACCGTATCCTGGATACTGGCGTGGGGGTGGTCATGGCGCTGGTGGTCAATAGTATTTTTCCCGGGGGGTTTACTTTTGCTGCCGTGGAGCGGCTGGCCAGCCGCTGGCGGGCGGGGAGATGATTTGATTTTGTGGGGCGGCAGCCCCACGCCTGCGATTTGATCTGCCCTCTCGCCGGGGGGTGGGCAAGAGACATTTTTCTTGTCGGCAGTCCCGGGGATTCCATCCCCGGACCCCCACACTATTCTCCACAAGAACCACGGTTTACTCGCGGCATAGCCGCTGCGACCTACGCTAAAAATATGCCACCGGCATATTTTCTTAACGCTGCGGCCCTCGCCAGAGGGGCTACCCCCCCAGCGGACTTGATACCCGGTTGCACGACAAGGAGATGGCACCGCGCCGCCGCGGCGCGGGGTTTTTCGGGGGCTACCGCCCCCCATTCCCCCTGAGATTACGCGGGTGTCCGTAAAACAGTTGCAGCCTTGGCTCTCCCTCTGGGAGAGCTGTCACCGTAGGTGACTGAGAGGGCCTTGCAGCCGATTCGCCCTCTCCGTCCTCGCTTCGCTCGGCCACCTCTCCCAAAGGGAGAGG
>CAUWCX010000093.1:0-5576 GCA_963557105.1 uncultured Oscillospiraceae bacterium | reverse complement strand
ACCTCAGGCCCCTCGCAATCCACTTACCCTGCCGATGGGGTGAGCGGAAACTACTGGTACACCTACCTCGGGTCGGACAATATCGACCCAACGGCGGTGGGCTACAGCACCACCACCCCCAAGGGCGGGGAGAACATCACCATCAGGGTCACTGCCCGCAGCAATACCTACGGGGGGACAATCAGCTACCGCTACCAGTACAGCATCAACGGCGGGCAGAGCTGGACAGATGCGGGGACCACCACGGCCACCAGCAAGACGGTGACCGTCCCCAAGGGCGCTCCCACCTTCCAGGCCCGGGTGCTGGCATCGGACAACATGGGCTTCACCTCCTCCACCTGGGTGACTGGGGCAAAGCTCACGGTGACCAACAACACCGCCCCCACCATCAGCGGGACGGATGGAGACCTGGGGACCTTCGCCCTGACCCCGCCGCAGGCCGTCAGCTACACCATCAACGATGCCGACGGCAATACGGTGGCGGTGACAGTGACGCTGGACGGGGCAACAGTGGCCAGTTTCAACGCCACATTGGGGCAGGCCAACAGCTACAGCATCCCGGGTGACCGGTGGCTGGAGACGCTGAACGGTAAGCACACCATTAAGATCACCGCCAACGATGGGCAGGGCGGCTCGGCTGTGCGGACCTATACCTTTACTAAGAACGTGACCACCATGTCCGTGCAGCTGGCCCAGCCGCTGCCGGCGGACGCCATGATCACCAAGGCGGCAGAGACCATCCTGGCCAGCCTTCCCGCCGGGACAAAGACCAAGGTGGAGATCTGCAACAACGGGTTTGATGCCGCACCGACCTGGGAGGATGTGACGGTGAGAGCCCTGGCGGGGGAGAAGCTCTTCCTGGCCAACACCAAAAACACGGCGGGCAAGTGGGGCTACAACATCCGGGTGACCGTGGAACGGGGAACCGCCCAGGGCGAGGTGAGCCTGACCAGCATCGCCGGATTCTTTGAATAGGGGGAGCAGCCATGGGAATTAAGCATAAACCGACCAGTATCCTGGCCAACCGGGACAAGCCGACCCTGGAGAAGCTGCAGGCGCAGCTGGCCCAGGCGGACGAAACCGCCATCGCCCTCTACGAGGAGGACCTGGCACAGCAGTCGATCAATGCAGCGCAGGACGATGCGCTGATTGAAATCTATGAAATGATTGGAGGTGTGTAAGCATGGCAGTCAAGGCAATCGCGCACAGCTACTGGCGTCGAATCAAGGCGGATGCCCGGACCTTCGAGTCCGTCCCCGCCAGCGTCCGTGAGGACGTGCGAGCCCTGGCCCAGACCGATGTGGCCAACAACGTCATCACCGCTGACGAGTACGCGTCCTACATCGGCGAGGCCTATCCCACGGCCATCTAATCTCAGCGCAGTGGAGAGGGGGAGAGAGGCATATGGTGCGGCAATGAACTTGTTTGCAGGGATTTCCCCGGAGCTGGTGATTCTTCAGTACGAGACCGGAGAAGTAATGTACGAAAAGCTATTTCAATAGAAAATCAAGGGTGGAAGGAGAATGTGCTCCCTCCGCCTTTGCTCGTTTCGGGAATGCATCATTAATGAACCCGGGCTCTACAGCGAGGTACTATACCGGAATCACCAGTGAGGCCGTCCCCACCAACGAGTTCATCAACGTGTCCGTGGACGGCGTGGCCAACGTGAAGATCAGCTCCGACCCGGAGCTCCTGAAGCTGGCCGCCGAGGCCCTGCTGGGCAAGACCCCTGCGGAGCTGGTGGGCCTGGTGACCCAGGTGCTGGAGGGCAATATGCGGGAGATCGTGGGCTCCGTGGGCCTGAAGGAGATGGTCCAGGACCGCCAGGGCGTGGCCCGGAAGATCACGGAGAACGTGGTCCCCGATATGCGGAAGCTGGGTCTTGAGGTGGTGAACTTCAACATCCAGAACTTCAAGGACGGCGCCGGCACCATTGAGAACATGGGTATCGACAACGTGGAGCAGATCCGCAAGAACGCCCAGATCGCCAAGGCCAACGCCCAGCGGGACATCGCCATCGCCACCTCCAACGCCCAGCAGGAGGCCAACGCCGTAAAGGTCCAGGCGGAGAAGATGATCGCCGAGCAGGACGCCGCCCTGGCCATCCAGCAGGCGGAGATGAAGGTGAAGGCGGAGGCCGACGCCGCCTACTCCATCCAGCAGGAGGCCCAGCGCAAGACCATCGAGGTCACCCGGGTCAACGCCGACATCGCCCGGAAGGAGAAGGAGGCGGAGCTGGCGGAGAAGGCCATCGCCCTGAAGGAGCGCCAGCTGGACGCCGAGGTCCGCAAGCAGGCCGACGCCATGAAGTACAAGGCGGAGAAGGAGGCGGAGGCCGACTTGATCCGCCGCCAGCGGGAAGCGGACGCCAAGGCCTACGAGGCCCTGAAGGAGGCCGAGGCCCGCAAGGCCGAGGCGGAGGCCCTGCGCTTCTCCATGGAGCAGGAGGCCGAGGGTATCCGGGCCAAGGGTCTGGCGGAGGCCGAGGCCATCGAGAAGAAGGCAGAGGCCCAGCGGAAGATGGGCGAGGCGTCGGTGCTGGAGATGTACCTGGCGGCCCTGCCCGAGGTGGTGAAGAACGCCGCCGCCCCGCTGGCCCAGACCGACAAGATCGTCATGTACGGCGAGGGCAACTCCACCAAGCTGGTGAAGGACGTGATGACCAGCGCCGGTCAGATCATGGACGGGGTGAAGGAGTCCACGGGTCTGGATATCACCGCCCTGCTCTCCGGCGTAGTGGGCGGCAGCGTGGCCGCCCGGCAGCCGGTGACGGTGGAGGTGACCGCTCCCGCCGCCCCCCAGGACAACGGCGCCCAGGCCGCCAGCACCCAGTCCCCGACCCAGCCCGTGTAAAAATTTTCCCCATCACTGCCGCCCCAGGGCATTTTCCCTCCCTGGGGCGGTGCTTGTCAAAAGCCTCGCAGAGTTCGCCGCCCGCAGGCGGCGAAGAAGGTCAAATCATTTTCTGCCGCGACATGTAGCACGGTATTCTCGCGGCATAGCCGCTGCGACCTACGCTAAAAATATGCCACAGGCATATTTTCTTAACGCTGCGGCGTGGCAGAAAATACTTCTCGCGGAGCGAGCGTCGCACCGGCCGCAGGCCGGAAGGCGCAGAGCGCAGCGAAACCCCTCCTCAAAAAAGTACTTGCACTTTTTTGAAAATCGCCCTGGGGCGGTTTTTTTCTCATCTTTTCCCCGTCAGGTCTTTATTTGTTCATAATCTCCCGGTAAACTGTACAGTAAAAACGCTGGAATCGAGGCACTCTCTATGCGAAACTTCTTTTACCGGATACAAAATGCCATTGCCCGCTTCATGTACGGCCGAAACGGCACAGACCAGCTGAACATGGCCATCGTGGTGGCCTATATGGTTCTTTGGCTCCTGGGCTCTCTGCTGGTGGCCCTGCTGGACAGCCGGCTGCTGATGCACCTGATCAACGCCCTGTCCCTGGTGCTGGCGGTGACCCTCCTGTGGCGCACCTTCTCCAAGAACCTGCCCAAGCGCCGGGCGGAGAACGCCCGCTTCCTCAGCTGGTGGTACCCGGTAAAGAGCCGCTTTGCCGGAGCTAAGGCCCGGCGGCAGGACAAGGACCACAAGTACTTCACCTGCAAGAACTGCAAGACCATCTGCCGTGTACCCGTGGGGAAGGGGAAGATCGAGATCACCTGCCCCAAGTGCGGCCAGAAGATCATTGGAAAAACCTGATCCCGCAGCGGTGCGGCGGCCCCTTCGGCGGGGGTGCGCCGCACCGCTGTCCCTTTGCCCCGGGCCCAGTCCCGTTCCCTCTGGACATTTTCCCCGGTATCGGCTATAATACCCATGAATAGAACTGGGAAAGGACCAGAAACAACCATGAATGAGATCATTTTGCTGAAATTGGGCGAGGTGGTGCTGAAGGGGCTGAACCGCCGGAGCTTTGAGGACAAGCTCATGAGCAACATCCGTCGGCGGCTGCAGCACCTGGGCCGCTTCCATGTGTACTCCAAGCAGAGCACCGTCTATGTGGAGCCCCAGAGCGAGGACTGCGATCTGGAGGCCGCCGACGGGGCCTGCCGCCAGATCTTCGGCGTCATCGCCGTCACCCGGGCCAAGCCCTGTGAAAAGGACAAGGACGCCATTCTGGAGTGCGCCAAGTCCTATCTGGACAGCGAGCTGCGCTCTGCCCGCAG
This sequence comes from uncultured Oscillospiraceae bacterium, assembly GCA_963557105.1. Taxonomy (GTDB): domain Bacteria; phylum Bacillota; class Clostridia; order Oscillospirales; family Oscillospiraceae; genus Pelethomonas. The sequence continues at coordinate 1,403 of CAUWCX010000093.1, read as the reverse complement.
CTTTAAGGTGGAGAGCAAGCGGGCGGACAAGCTCTTCCCCATGACCAGTGTGGAGCTGAGCCAGTATGTGGGCGGTATGCTCCACGAGGCATACCCCAACCTGGCGGTGGACGTCCACAACCCGGAGCTCTGCGTCCATGTGGAGGTCCGGGAGAAGGCGGCCTATGTCCACGGCCCCTCCCGCCCCGGCGCAGGCGGTCTGCCCATCGGTATGGGGGGCAAGGCCGTCAGCCTCCTGTCCGGCGGCATTGACAGCCCCGTCAGCTCCTTCATGATTGCCAAGCGGGGCGTCCAGCTGGAGCTGGTCCACTTCTTCAGCCCGCCCTACACCTCCCAGCAGGCCAAGGAGAAGGTGGTGGAGCTGGCCCAGGAGCTGACGTGCTGGTGCGGCCGCATGACCCTCCACATCGTCCCCTTCACGGAGATCCAGGAGGAGATCCGCCGGGCCTGCCCGGAGGACCACTTCACCCTCATTATGCGCCGGTTCATGATGCGCCTGGCGGAGGCGGTGGCCCGCCGCACCGGCTGCAAGGCCCTGGTCACCGGCGAGTGCCTGGGCCAGGTGGCCAGCCAGACCATGGACGCCCTCACCGTATCCGACGACGCCTGCCACCTGCCGGTGCTGCGGCCGGTCATCGGCATGGACAAGGAGGAGATCGTCCGCATCTCCCGCCGCATCGGCACCTTTGACACCTCCATCCTGCCCTACGAGGACTGCTGCACCGTCTTTACCCCCCGCCACCCCCGGACCCACCCCGATCTGGAGGAGGTCCGCTCCTATGAGGCCGCCCTGGATGTGGAGGGGCTGGTCCAGCGGGCCATGGAGGGGATCGAGCGGGTGGTCGTTTCCCTCTGATTTTACAGGGCTGATTCGCCCTTCGCCGGGCGGGTGGGGACGAGAGATTGTTCGTCTCCAACCATGTGGGGATTCCATCCCCACGCCCCGGGTCACTTTTTGCTCGTGCAAAAAGTAACCAAAAACACGCTCAGGGAAAGGGGGATTTCGATTTCCCCCTTTCCCTGAGAACCCTATCCCCTTGAAACGACTCTTCAAGGGGGCCCAAGGCCCCCTCGCCAGAGAGGCTACCCCCCGAGCAGACTTGAGGGCAGGTTGCACCCCAACAACATGGCACCGCGCCGCCGCGGCGCGGGGTTGACGGGGGCTACCGCCCCCCGTTCCCCCTGAGTCTTTCGTGGGGGCGAAAAACATACCTCTACAAAAAGCCACTCGCCCCTGGGGCGAGAATCAAATTGTGTCGGACGAGAACAGACTTCCGTGTGGTCACTGAAATGACGGTGTCGCACCCCTACCCCGCTTCTTGTTGTGCAACCCGCCTCCAAGTCTGCTGGGGGGTAGCCCCTCTGGCGAGGGGGCGAAGCCCCCTTGAAGATGTCGGTGCGGG
>CAUWCX010000092.1:0-5587 GCA_963557105.1 uncultured Oscillospiraceae bacterium | reverse complement strand
ACTCGCCCCTGGGGCGAGAATCAAATTGTGTTGGACGAGAACAGACTACCGTGTGATCACTGAAATGTCGATGCCGCACCATTACCCATGTTCTTGTCGTGCAACCCGCCCCCAGGGCAGCTCGGGGGGTAGCCCCTCTGGCGAGGGCCGCAGCGTTAAGAAAATATGCCGGTGGCATATTTTTAGCGTAGGTCGCAGCGGCTATGCCGCGAGTAAACCGTGGTTCTTGTGGAGAATAGTGAGAGGGGGTCGAGGGGGAGAGGGAAATCGAAATCCCTCTCCCCCTCGCGTGTTTTTGGTTACTTTTTGCACGGGCAAAAAGTAACCCGGGGTCCGGGGCCGGGGAGGCCCCAAGCGCACCCGGGGCGTGGGGATGGAATCCCCACAAGGTTGGACAAGAACCATCTCCCTTGTCCAAGCTACAGCCTAACCTCCACCCCCCGGCGGATGACCAACTCCCCCGGGGTCACGGCGCAGTCGTAGGCATACACCCCCACCCCGCCTTCGGCGGCCGCCCGCAGGGCCTGGCCAAAGGCGGGGTGGGTGTCGTCATTGGGGCAGAAATACCGCACCCCCTCCATCTGGATGACAAAGACCACCGCCGCGCGCAGTCCGGCCGCCGCCGCCCGGGTGAGGCCGTGGAGGTGCTTCACCCCCCGCTCCGTGGGGGCGTCGGGAAAGCGGACCACGCCGTCCTCCTCCAAGGTGACCCCCTTCACCTCCACCAGGATGGGGCCGTGCTCGTCCTCCAGCCGGAAGTCGAACCGGGAGTCCTCCCAGGTGAACTCCGGCCGCAGGGCGGTGATCCCCGGCAGGAAGCCCCCCGCCTGGACAAATTCCCGAAAGACCTTATTGGGGGCCTGGGCGTCCATATTGATGAGCCTGTCCCCCTTCTCCACGGCAATGAGGTCGTAGGGGGTCTTCCGCCCCGGGGCGGTCCCCCGCTCCAGGTACACCGTTGCCCCGGGCACCAGCAGCTCCCGGCACCGGCCTGTATTCTTCACATGGACAGTCTCCTCCCGTCCCCCCAGCTCCACCCGGGCCACGAACCGGTTGGGCCGGGCCATGAACCGCCCCCGCTCCACCGCGCCATAGACCATAATGCAGCCTCCTCTCCGGCAAAAATCCTTCTCCCCACAGCATAGCACAGCGCATAGGAAAAGAAAAGTCCCCGGAGAGGACAAAAAGTTGTGGGAAATGTGCAGAGGCGCATATTGAATTTTTGGGAAAAGTTTGTTATAATTTGAACGTATTTGCGCCGGTGCTTTTTCCACGCTTCAGCGCCGGTAAACGGGCGGAAACGGGGCCCTTTTCTCCCCGCCCGCCATAGAGTTTTTGAAGGAGGAACAAGACCAGTGAACAATGCTTTCGTCGTCGCTATGGGCATTGGGACCGTGTTCTTCGGCCTGATCTGCATCATCTTCCTCAGCTCCATCATGAGCGCTATTTGCAGGAAGAGCAACAACGAGGCCGCCGCCCCCGCGGCTGCCCCCGCAGCTCCCGCCGTTCAGACCGCGATCCCCAATCGCCAGGCCATGATCGCCGCCATTGCCGCCGCCATTGCGGAGGACCTGGGGACCGATCCCGCCGGCATCCGCATCCTGTCCGTCAAAAAAATTTAAGTTGTTGAGGAGAGAAGAACCATGAAAAAGTACAGAGTCAACGTCAACGGCACCGCCTACGAGGTGGAGATCGAGCTGATGGACGGCGCCGCCGCCCCTGCCGCCGCTCCCGCCCCCGCTGCTGCCCCCGCCCCCGCCGCTGCCCCCGCCGCTGCCGCTCCCGCCGGCGGTGAGAAGGTCTGCGCCCCCATGCCCGGCACCATCCTGTCCGTCAACGTGTCCAACGGCCAGGCCGTGAAGAAGGGCGACGTCCTGTTCATCCTGGAGGCCATGAAGATGGAGAACGAGATCATGGCCCCCTGCGACGGCACCGTGGCCGCTGTGAGCACCTCCAAGGGCTCCACCGTGGAGTCCGGCGCTCTGCTGTGTGTGATCGGCTAAGGCCGGATACATCGGGAGGAATACATCAATGGAAGCTATCATGAATTTTATTCAGGATACGGGCTTCTACCGCATTGCCATGGGGGACTGGAAGGTTTTGGTCATGATGCTCATCTCCTTCGTCCTGCTGTATCTGGCCATCGTGAAGAAGTTCGAACCCCTGCTGCTGGTCCCCATTGCCTTCGGTATGCTCATCACCAACCTGCCCGGCGCGGAGATGTACCACGAGATCCTCTTTGCCGGCGGACACGTCCACTGGGATCTCTTCGGCGGCGCGCCAGTCACGGCGGAATTTCTCGCTGAAATGACCCAGGCCGGCGTCAGTGAGGCCGTCCTGTCCTCGGTCCAGGTGGGACAATCCATCTCCCTGGGGCTGTTGGACGTGCTGTACCTGGGCGTTAAGCTGGGCGTCTACCCCTGCCTCATCTTCATGGGCGTGGGCGCCATGACCGACTTCGGCCCCCTCATCGCCAACCCCAAGAGCCTGCTGCTGGGCGCTGCCGCCCAGCTGGGCATCTTCATGACCTATGTGGGCTGCGTCATGTCCGGTATGTTCAACTCCGCTGAGGCCTCCTCCATCGGCATCATCGGCGGCGCTGACGGCCCCACCGCCATCTTCGTCACCAGCCGTCTGGCCCCCCACCTCCTTGGGCCCATCGCCGTGGCCGCCTACAGCTACATGGCCCTGGTCCCCGTGATCCAGCCCCCCATTATGAAGCTGCTGACCACGGAGAAGGAGCGCAAGATCGTCATGAAGCCCCTGCGTGAGGTCTCCAAGCGGGAGAAGATCATCTTCCCCGTGCTGGTCACCGTGTTCGTGGCCCTGCTGGTGCCCTCCGCCGGTCCCCTCATCGCCTGCCTCATGCTGGGCAACCTCTTCAAGGAGTCCGGCGTGGTTGACCGCCTGAGCAAGACCGCACAGAACGAGCTCATCAACATCGTCACCATCTTCCTGGGCCTCAGCGTTGGCGCCACCGCCACCGCCGCCACCTTCCTGGAACCCAGAACCCTCATGATCATGGCCATGGGCGTTGTGGCCTTCGGCTTCGGCACCGCCGGCGGCGTCCTGCTGGCCAAGTTCATGAACCTCTTCCTGAAGGAGAAGATCAACCCCCTCATCGGCTCCGCCGGCGTCTCCGCCGTGCCCATGGCCGCCCGCGTCTCCCAGGTGGTGGGTCAGAAGTACAACCCCTCCAACTTCCTGCTCATGCACGCCATGGGCCCCAACGTGGCCGGCGTCATCGGCTCCGCTATCGCCGCCGGTGTCCTCATGGCCCTCTTCGGCTAACCTACTTTTTCTTGAAAGAAAAAGTAGGCAAAAAGAACTTTACTTTCGCTACTGTGCCGCCTGCGGTTCCCGCTGCGGCGGCACGGTGACGGGAGATACAGCTGCCCTGTCTGTCCAAAAAACAGGCAAAAAGAACTTTGCTTTCGCCCCCGCGCCGCCTGCGGCTCCCGCTGCGGCGGCACGGTGACGGGAGATACAGCTGCCCTGTCTGTCCAAAAAACAGGCAAAAAGAACTTTGCTTTCGCCCCCGCGCCGCCTGCGGTTCCCGCTGCGGCGGCACGGTGACGGGAGACCGATCACCCCTAATTCCCGCCTTCAACTTATCCTCACCCGAAAGGAGGAGTTTTTTAACTCATGGAAACTATGGAATTCCTGTCGAAAAAGCCCCTGCTGATCACGGACACCATCCTCCGTGACGCCCACCAGTCCCAGGCCGCCACCCGGATGCGGATCGAGGACATGCTCCCCGCCTGCGAGATCCTGGACTCCATCGGCTACTACTCCCTGGAGTGCTGGGGCGGCGCCACCTTCGATGTGTGCATGCGCTTCCTCAACGAGGACCCCTGGCAGCGGCTGCGGACCCTCCGCAAGGCCCTGCCCAACACCAAGCTGCAGATGCTCTTCCGCGGCCAGAACATCCTGGGCTACAAGCACTACGCCGACGACGTGGTGGACGCCTTCTGCCGCAAGTCCATTGAAAACGGCATCGACATCATCCGCATCTTCGACGCCCTCAACGACGTGCGCAACCTGGAGCAGGCCATCAAGTCCACCAAGAAATACGGCGGCATCGTGGAGGCCACCCTCAGCTACACCACCTCCCCCATCCACAACGAGGAGTACTTCGTAAAGCTGGCCAAGGAGCTGGAGCAGATGGGCGCCGATACCCTGTGCATCAAGGACATGGCCAATCTGCTGCTGCCCATGGACGCCTACAGCCTGGTCAAGCGGCTGAAGGAGAGCGTGGATATGCCCATCCACCTCCACACCCACAACACCACCGGTACCGGCGACATGGTCAACCTCATGGCGGCCTACGCCGGGGTGGACATCGTGGACACCGCCCTCAGCCCCCTGGGCAACGGCACCGCCCAGCCCGCCACCGAGTCCCTGGTGGCCACCCTCCAGGGCACCGTCCGGGACACCGGTCTGGACCTGAACAAGATGAGCGAGGCCGCCGTCCACTTCCGCAAGGTGGCCGCCAAGCTCCAGGCCGAGGGCTCCCTGGACCCCAAGGTCCTGCGGGTGGACACCAACACCCTGCTCTACCAGGTCCCCGGCGGTATGCTCTCCAACCTCATCAGCCAGCTGAAGCAGGCCGGCAAGGAGGACAAATACTACGACGTGCTGGCGGAGATCCCCCGGGTCCGGGAGGACTACGGCTATCCCCCCCTGGTCACCCCCTCCAGCCAGATCGTGGGCACCCAGGCCGTTATGAACGTGATCCTGGGCGAGCGGTACAAGACCTTCACCAAGGAGTCCCGGGCCGTCCTGCGGGGCGAGTACGGCGCTCTCCCCGGCAAGGTCAACGAGGAGGTCCGGGCCAAGGCCGGCATCAAGCCGGAGGAGGTCATCACCTGCCGCCCCGCCGACCTGCTGGAGCCCGAGCTGGAGAAGTACAAGAAGGAGTTCAAGGACCTGGCCAAGAGCGAGGAGGACGTGCTGAGTCTGGCCCTCTTCCCCCAGGTGGCCCCCAAGTTCCTGGCCTGGCGCGACGGCCCCCACGAGGAGCCCGCCGCCCCCACCCCTGCTCCTGCCGCCAAGCCCGCCGACCCCAATGCGGTCCACGAGCTGTATGTAGATGACAGAAGTATCTAATTAAAAAACAAGCACCCCCGGGGGTGCTTGTTTTTTTCTTTGTGCTGCCCTCTCGTCGGGCGGGCGGGGGGATACATCGTGCTCGACGATGGCTCCCGGGGGTTCCGCCCCCGGACCCCGGGTTACTTTCCCCTCGTCGGGAAAGTAACCAAAGGGACGCAAAAGAGGGGGACACTTTCGATTGTGTCCAATCTTGAAAGGCCACATTGATCCCCGTAAGGAGCACGGTTTACTCGCGGCATAGCCGCTGCGACCTACGCTAAAAATATGCCACCGGCATATTTTCTTAACGCTGCGGCCCCGCAACGACCAAAAGGGGGCGCCTGCCCCCTTTTTGGATTATCCCCGCAAGCACTAGGAGTCGTTCTACCTCAACGACATGGCACCGCGCCGCCGCGGCGCGGGGTTTTGCGGGGGCTACCGCCCCGCAGCGTTAAGCAAACAGGCCAGTGGCCTGTTTGTAGCGTAGGCCGCAGCG
>CAUWCX010000091.1:0-5628 GCA_963557105.1 uncultured Oscillospiraceae bacterium | reverse complement strand
AAGTAACCCGGGGCGTGGGGATGGAATCCCCACAAGGTTGGAGACGAACAATTTTCCGTCTCCATACCATAAAAATCTCCAACTACCGGCACCCCCGCTCCGCCAGCTCCACCGCCAGCGCACCGGCCAGGTGCCCAACACCAATATTATACCCACACTGGGGGATGTACCGCCCCAGAACCTCCAGGGCGCGGACGATCCGTGTCCGCCCCATCTCCCGGGCCAGCAGGCCGGAGAAGGGGTCAGGGCTGCCTGCGCCATAGGTGGCGGCCAGGGCGGCGGTCAGCAGATCCCGGGCGTCGGAGAGCAGCTGCTGCAGCTCCTCCCGTCCGGTTTTCCCGGTCTCCAGCCCGGTGAAGAAGGCGGCCAGCTCGGGGATGCGGCCTGCGGACAGCAGCTGACAGAGGGTTTTGGCACCGTCGTCCTGGCTGGCGGTCTCCTCCGGCGGGGCCAGCTTCCACTCCACCGCTCGGGAGCGGATGGTGGGCAGCAGCACGGCGCTGTTCTCCCCGCAGAAGATAAAGGCCGCATGGGGCGGCCCCTCCTCCAGCACCTTCAACAGCACATTCTGGGCCTTGGGGTCCAGCAGGGCGCAGTCGGGGAAGAGGTAGATCTTCCGTCGCCCCTCGTTGGGCAGGATATAGGCGTCGGACCGCACCTGGCGCAGGACATCCATGGCGATATTCTTGTGCTCCGGGTCCTGAACGGTGATGACGTCGGGGTGGATATCCCGCCGGACCTTCTGGCAGGCGGGGCAGCGGCCGCAGGGGCGCGACGCTTCCCGGCACTCCATGGCGGCGGCGAGGAAGCGGGCGGCGGCGGGCAGATCCCCGTGGCCGCTGAGGATCACCGCGTGGGGAAGGGCGTCCCGTCCGGCGGCCTGGCGGATGCGCTGAGCCAGTCGGGGGTCGCCGGGGAGCGTGTAGATATCCGCCATATTGCCGCCTCCTTTTGCTGTCCTCCCGGGATGAACAGGAGAAGAGAAATCGTAAATCAAAATCATTTTATCACAGCTGCCGGCAAAAAAGCAAGGCAGAGGACAGAATTGATGAAAAGAAACCAGGGAACGAGAAAAAATGAGAAAATTCAGCCAAAATATTGGGGGAATACACTTGCAAAATGGGTAAAATTTCTCTATAATATAAGACCTGTGAATAGATGACCCTTCCCCCTGGGAAGGAGTACGAAAATAACGGGAGGAATACAACACGTGAGCAAAAAGAAGTTCGTCTATCTCTTCTCCGAGGGCAACGGCTCCATGCGTGAGCTGCTGGGCGGCAAGGGTGCCAACCTGGCGGAGATGACCAACCTGGGTATGCCTGTGCCCCAGGGCTTTACCATCACCACGGAGGCCTGCACCCAGTACTACAAGGATGGCCGGGCCATCAACGCCGAGATCCAGGATGAGATCATGGAGTATATCGGCAAGCTGGAGGATATGTCCGGCAAGAAGTTCGGCGACCTCAACAACCCCCTGCTGGTGTCCGTCCGCTCCGGCGCCCGGGCCTCCATGCCCGGCATGATGGACACCATTCTGAACCTGGGCCTCAACGACCGGGTGGTGGAGGCCTTCGCCAAGAAGACCAAGAATCCCCGCTTTGCCTATGACTCCTACCGCCGGTTCATCCAGATGTACTCCGACGTGGTCATGGAGGTGGGCAAGAAGCACTTCGAGGAGCTCATCGACGAGATGAAGGTCAAGCGCGGCGTCACCCTGGACACTGAGCTTACCGCCAAGGACCTGAAGGAGCTGGCCGACCAGTTCAAGGCCGAGTACAAGAGCAAGATCGGCGAGGACTTCCCCCAGGATGCCCGTGAGCAGCTCATGGGCGCTGTCCGCGCGGTGTTCCGCTCCTGGGACAACCCCCGTGCCATCTACTACCGCCGCATGAACGACATCCCCTCCTCCTGGGGCACTGCCGTCAACGTGCAGATGATGGTCTTCGGCAACATGGGCGACACCTCCGGCACCGGCGTTGCCTTCACCCGCAACCCCGCCACCGGCGAGAAGAAGCTCTTCGGCGAGTTCCTGATGAACGCCCAGGGCGAGGACGTGGTGGCCGGCGTGCGCACCCCCCAGACCATCGACCAGCTGGCCGAGGTCATGCCCGAGGCCTACCAGCAGTTCGTGGACATCAGCGCCAAGCTGGAGTACCACTACCGGGATATGCAGGACATGGAGTTCACCATTGAGGACAAGAAGCTCTACATGCTCCAGACCCGCAACGGCAAGCGCACCGCTGCCGCCGCGCTGAAGATCGCCTGCGACCTGGTGGACGAGGGGATGATCACCGAGGAAGAGGCCGTGTGCATGATCGACCCCAAGAGCCTGGACAGCCTCCTGCACCCCACCTTCCCCAAGGAGGAGCTGGAGCGCGTTGCCCCCATTGGCCACGGTCTGGCCGCCTCCCCCGGCGCTGCCGCCGGTCAGGTGGTGTTCACCGCTGACGATGTTGTGGAGTGGGTGGACAAGGGCCACAAGGTCATCCTGGTCCGCCTGGAGACCAGCCCCGAGGATATCGAGGGTATGCACTTTGCCCGGGGCATCCTGACGGTCCGCGGCGGTATGACCAGCCACGCCGCCGTGGTCGCCCGTGGTATGGGCACCTGCTGCGTGTCCGGCTGCGGCGATATCGTTATGGACGAGGCCAACAAGCAGTTCACCCTGGGCGGCAAGACCTATAAGGAGGGCGACTGGATCAGCCTGGACGGCTCCACCGGCAACATCTACGGTGAGCGTCTGCACACCGCCGAGGCCAAGATCAGCGGCGAGTTCGGCCGGATCATGGCCTGGGCCGACAAGTTCCGGGATCTCCAGGTCCGCACCAATGCCGACACCCCCAAGGATGCCCACCAGGCCAAGAACTTCGGCGCCGAGGGCATCGGCCTGTGCCGCACGGAGCACATGTTCTTCGACCCCGAGCGCATTGCCGCCATCCGGGAGATGATCGTCTCCGAGACCACCGAGCAGCGTGAGCGCGCCCTGGAGAAGATCGAGCCCATGCAGCAGAAGGACTTCGAGGAGATCTATGAGGCCATGATGGGCCGTCCCGTGACCATCCGCCTGCTGGATCCCCCGCTCCACGAGTTCCTGCCTACAGAGGATGAGGACATCGTGGCCCTGGCCAAGGAGATGAACATCACCGAGGCCCGCCTGCGTGAGGTCATTGCCAGCCTCCACGAGTTCAACCCCATGATGGGTCACCGCGGCTGCCGTCTGGACGTCACCTACCCGGAGATCGCCAAGATGCAGACCAGCGCCATCATCAAGGCCGCTCTGGCTGTCCGCTCCCGCCGTCCCGCCTGGAAGATCACCCCGGAGATCATGGTCCCCCTGGTCGGCGAGGCCAAGGAGCTGGCCTACGTCAAGAGCGTGATCGACAAGGTTGCCCGCGCCCTCATCGAGGAGGCCGGCAGCGACATGACCTATAAGGTCGGCACCATGATCGAGATCCCCCGTGCGGCCCTTACCGCCGACGATATCGCCAAGGAGGCGGAGTTCTTCTCCTTCGGCACCAACGACCTGACCCAGATGACCTTCGGCTTCAGCCGCGACGACGCCGGCAAGTTCTTGGCCAGCTACTATGACCGCCAGATCTACGAGGCCGATCCCTTCTCCCGCCTGGATCAGGTGGGCGTGGGCCGTCTGGTGAAGATGGCCTGCGAGCTGGGCCGCCAGACCCGCCCCAACATCAAGCTGGGCATCTGCGGCGAGCAGGGCGGCGACCCCTCCACTGTGGAGTTCTGCCACAATGTGGGTCTGACCTATGTCTCCTGCTCCCCCTTCCGGGTGCCCATCGCCCGGCTGGCTGCCGCTCAGGCCGCTATCCGCAACCCCCGCCACAAGAGCGAGGACTAATTCCCGCTGACCGCATAAACTGAACCGGCCCCGGCAGTTCACCGAACTGCCGGGGCCGGTTTTATGTGGCCTGTTATGCCGGGGAGGTGGAGGCGTCGGGGGCCTTACCCTGGAAAAACCCGGCGAAGAGCTGATAGTCCTCCTCCATTTTGGGCAATAATGGATAGGAATAGTTGTGGAGGACCCAGTCGATGACCACGCCGCGGAAGTGGCGGTAGCAGAAATCGGCGATCCACTCCGGGCTCTTGTCGGAGGACAGCAGTCCCGCCGCCCGGGCCTGCCGGAAGCAGTCCACCATGGCCCGCAGGGTGTACCGGGTGCCGTCCATGGAGCGGGTGGTGGGATCGGTGATGCGGCGGACGTAGTACCGCCCGGTGAGCTCCCCGCCGTTCTCCATAAACTGGGCATAGGCGGAGAGGATGAGCCACAGCTTTTCCACCGGGGGATCGCCCTCGTGGTCCCGGATGACCTCCTCCATATAGTCGTCCAGAGGGGAAAAGCCCTTGTTCAGCAGGGCCTCCTTGGAGGGAAAGTGGTAGTAGAAGGCCCCGGTGGAGATCCCCGACTGCTTGCAGATATCCCGGATGGATACCTTGTCAAAACTCTTCTCCCGCATGAGCTCCAGGGCGGAGCGCAGGATATTCCGCTCAGTTTGCTGGGATTGGGCCAGACGGCGCTGTGCGTAGCTCATGGGCTTTCCTTTCCGGGGCGGTTGACATTGGCCGCTCCATGGCTTATAATAACAGAACAGTGTTCTGTGACTAGTATACCGGGGGAGAACTCCCCTGTCAAGAGATGGAGTAGTGATGTATTGATGGCACCTCGTAAAATCGCCCTGATGACCGATTCCTGTGCCGATCTGGGCCCCGTCCTGGCGGAGGAGAACCACATCCATGTGGTCCCCCTGCAGATCCGCTGTGCCGACGGGGAGTACCGGGACGGCGTGGAGATCCAGCCGGCGGACGTCTATGCCCGCCTCCGCAGCGGTGAGCTGCCCAAGACCTCCCTGCCCCTGGGGGAGGATATCACCGGCATATTTGACCATATTGCCCAGCAGGGGTTCGACGGCGTGATCGCCGTTATGTTCTCCGGCGGGCTGTCCGGCACCTACAATGTCACCCGGCTGCTGGCCCAGGAGCGGAAGGATATGGAGATCCGGGTCTACGACTCGGGCAGCGCCTCCCTGGGCCTGGGCATGACCATGCTCCAGCTGGCGGAGGATATCCGGGCGGGCATGGGCTGGAAGGAGCTGACGAAAAAGCGGGTTCCGGCCCTGATCCAGGGGGCGAACCCCTATTTCTCCGTGGACACCCTGGAGTACCTGATGAAGGGCGGCCGCATCGGCAAGGTCACCGCCATGGCGGGGACCATGCTGCAGATCAAGCCCGTCATCACCTTTGCCGAGGACGGCCAGCTCCAGTCCATTGCCAAGGTCCGGGGCCGTAAGCAGGTCCAGGATAAGCTGGTGGATCTGGTGGTCAAGGCCTGCGGCAGCCACAAGAAGTACAACCTGGCCGTGGCCAACGGCGGCGCGCCGGAGGAGATGGCCCAGCTGAAGCGGAAGCTGAAGGACGCCCTGCCCAACTACGACCACGTCTGGGAGGGGGAGATCGACAGCACCCTCAGCGTGTATATCGGCGACGGCGTCCTGGGGGCGGCGGTGCAGGTACTGGATTAATAAAGGTGTGGGGATTCCAGCCCCACGCCTCGGGTCACTTTCCCCTCGTCGGGAAAGTAACCAAAGGGACGCGAAGGGGGAGAGGGATTTC
>CAUWCX010000090.1:0-5708 GCA_963557105.1 uncultured Oscillospiraceae bacterium | reverse complement strand
AGAAATGATAAAGGCATATTAAGAGGTGGAAGCTTATGCGGCAGTTTTTCCAAAAGAACAATAAGTCCCCGTTTCGGATCATTATTGTCGGGTTTTCACTGGTCATTTTTATGGGGAGCCTGTTGCTGATGCTCCCTATCTCTTCTCAACAAGGCGTCCGTACTCCATTTCTGGATGCGCTGTTTACATCGACTTCAGCTGTCTGCGTAACGGGGCTAGTACTGCATGATACCGCTACTTACTGGTCCAATTTTGGGCAGCTCATAATCATCCTTCTGATCCAGATCGGCGGTCTTGGCGTTGTCACAGTAGGCGGCGCTTTTGCCATTCTGTCAGGCAGGCGGATCGGTCTTATGCAGCGCAGCACCATGCAGGAGGCTATCGCAGCGCCAAAGGTCGGCGGGATCGTACGGCTGACCGTGTTTATTCTAAAATCTGCCTTGATCATTGAACTCATCGGGGCCATTGCCCTTTTCCCCGTGTTCAGCAAGGAATTCGGATTTCTCAAAGGTGCCTGGTATTCCTTGTTCCACTCTATTTCCGCATTCTGCAACGCAGGCTTCGATCTGATGGGTGTAAAGACCCCATTTTCATCCCTGACGGACTATGCAGGACATCCTGTGGTCCCCATCGTGATTGCACTGCTCATCATCGTCGGCGGCATCGGCTTTTTGACCTGGGAGGACATCCGCACCAATCGGCTGCACTTCCAAAAATATCGAATGCAGAGCAAGGTGATCCTGACGGTGACCGGCGCTCTCATCGTGCTCCCCGCAGTCTACTTTTTCTTCTTTGAGTTTTCTCAGGAGCCTCTTGGAAAACGGTTCTTACTATCTGTTTTTCAATCAGTCACACCCAGAACTGCCGGCTTCAATACAGCCGATCTCACCGCCATGAGCGAAACCGGACAATCCCTGATCACTATTTTAATGCTGATCGGTGGCTCGCCCGGTTCCACCGCAGGCGGAATGAAGACAACAACTCTGGCTGTGATGCTGGCCAGTGCTTTTGCCGTGTTCCGGCGCAGGTCAGACCCTCACTTCTTCAATCGGCGGATCTCCAGCGAAACCGTCTCGCAGGCCGCTACGATCATGATGATGTATCTGGTCCTGTTTTTGACTGGCGGCCTGGTCATCAGCAGAATCGAAGGACTGCCTGTTCTGACCTGCTTATTTGAAACAGCATCTGCCATTGGAACAGTTGGCCTTTCTTTGGGTATCACGCCGCAATTAAGTTGTATCTCTCATCTTATTTTGATCACGCTGATGTTCTTTGGACGAGTTGGCGGTCTTACATTGATTTTTGCCGCACTTTCCAACACCTTAGGCTCAACCGCCCGTCTGCCACAGGAACGTATCACCGTAGGATAAACTATCATCATGAGCGGAGGATTTTTATGAAAACGATTCTTTTGATCGGCTTGGGCCGTTTTGGCCGCCATATCGCAATGAAGCTGAACGAGTTGAACCACCAGGTCATGGCTGTAGACAAAAACGAAGAGCGGGTCAATGCTGTCCTGCCCTTCGTAACCAACGCACAGATCGGAGATAGCACCAGTGAGGACTTTCTTGCTGACCTTGGTGTACGGAATTTCGATGTGTGTATCGTTGCCATCGGGGACAATTTTCAAAGTTCTCTGGAAACTGCTTCTCTGCTGAAAGAACTGGGGGCAAAAAAGGTGGTCGCCCGTGCTGCTCGGGATGTACAGGCCAAATTTCTGCTTCGTAATGGCGCCGATGAGGTGGTATACCCAGAGAAACAGATGGCTTTCTGGACGGCCATCCGATATAGCTCCGATCACATTTTCGATTATATCGCTCTGGGAGATGACCATGCGATCTTCGAAGTGAAGGTCCCGGACAACTGGGTTGGGAAAACTATCGGGCAGTTGGATGTCCGAAAGCGGTTCCATGTCAATATCATGGCGATCAAACAGAATGGGAAATTTTCCATGACTGTCATCGAACCTGACACCTGCCTGCCCGCCCACAGCACCATCCTTGTCATGGGGACGCAGCGGGATATCCAAAAGTGTTTCCATATATAAGAAACAGCCGATTCTTTACTGTATACGGGAGGGATCAGGATGGAAGCCTTTGTACTGCTGGGCGGCTTTGCCGCAGTTGCCGTGTTTGGGTATTTCCTTATGTCAAAACTGGATAACTGGCTGGCAACACTGCAAAATAGTGAGAATGACCCAGATGTGATCTCCGAGATAAGAATCGGCACCTCCCAATTGGATTCTGTTCCTAGCGTTTCTGCCATCTTAAAAGAACTTAGCTGCCAATATCCTGAACTTCACAGCGCCTTAGTCCTTGGGCAAGAACAGGAGCTCACCCATGCCTTTGCCCGTGGATCCGTTGATCTTGTGATCGTGTCTGTTCACACTACGATGTCTCTTGCGCGGAGACAGAATATCACCTTGCCTACGCAGCCTGTTGATATTGCAGATGGTACAGTGGAACTAAGACTGCTGGAGCAAGACTCGACGCATCAGCAGATCTTATGGAAGAACGGTGAATCCCGTCCATATATGCTGGAATTGATCCATCGGCTCTGTGGGCAGGAGGGATGAGAATATGCTATAATAGGACCACCTGAAGGGAGGGAGTTGCATGGCGCCGGCAACATCAAGGCAAACCATTGAGAAGAAACAGGGAAAGCTCTCGATTTTCGTCAGCTATTTCTCTGGGACTGGGAAACGCTATCGGATGCTACAGGAAGCAAAGCGGATGCAGCAGGAAGGTGCAGATGTTGTCATCGGTGCGCTTTCCTGTGACTCATGGACTGAAACGGGATCGATTGCAAATCAATTTGAGCGGCTGCCCTGTAGACAAATGCCCCGAAATGATTGCATGGAGGAAGAATTAGATTTGGATGCCTGCTTGAAGCGTCATCCAGACCTGATTCTGATCGACGATTTCTCCCACCTGAATGCAGATGAAGCCCGTCATATGCGGCGCTATCAGGATGTCGAAGAGCTTTTGAAAGCCGGAATCGATGTCTATACTACTCTGGATATCTCTCACATTGAAAGTATTCAGGAAACGATCTCCTCAGTGACTGGTTCCTCTGTGCCGGATCGAATACCAGACCGAATATTTGATCGTGCCGCTCAGGTAGAGTTTGTTGATATGGAGCCGGAGCTGCTTCAGCAGCGTCTCCTCCAACAGGATAGGACAGATCTGCTGGCTGGGTATACCGTAGCGCAGCTGAGCGCCTTACGCGAGATCGGCCTTCGACGCTGTGCAGACCGGGCTGCCCTTTCTGTCCGTGGACCACAGGACAAAATAGAGTACCTGTCCCACGACCATATTCTGGTCTGCCTATCATCGTCCCCTTCGAACGAGAAGATCATCCGTACTGCGGCCCGCATGGCCGGAGCCTTTCGGTGCAGCTTTACAGCGTTGTTCGTAGAGACAAAAGCCTTCCAGTGGGTGGCAAAAGATGATAAAGACCGACTTCAATCCAATATCCATCTGGCGCAGCAGCTGGGGGCTTCCATCGAAACAGTCTATGGAGACGATGTTGCCTACCAGATTGCAGAATTCTCCCGTATGGCAGGCGTTACAAAGATCGTTCTTGGCCGAAGCGGCGTCCATCATGCCTTATTTCGAAAGCCGTCTTTAACGGAGCGGCTGATTGAGTTGATGCCGGAGCTGGACATTCATATCATCCCCGACAGCGGAGTGGATCATCACTTCTCTGCACGGCGCAAAGAGTTTGCACATCCCCCCAGCATCTCCATTCTGGATCTGCTGAAAAGCGCAATGATCCTTGTCCTTGCCACCTTGATTGGGCTTTTGTTTTACCACTGGGGGTTCACGGAAGCCAATATTATCACCCTTTATATCTTGGGCGTGATGTTAGTCTCTATTTCTACAAAAAGTTCTGTTTGCAGCTTGATCGCTTCCATTGTCAGTGTTCTGACCTTCAATTTTTTCTTCACAGTGCCCCGCTTCTCCCTTCATGCCTATGACAGCGGGTATCCAGTTACCTTTCTGGTCATGTTTCTTGCCTCTCTTATGACTGGCTCTCTGGCATCCAAACTCAAGCTGCACGCAAAACGGTCTGCGGAGGTGGCTTGGCGTACAAAACTGTTGTTTGAAACAAACCAGAGTCTACAAAAGGCCAGTTCCTATAAAGAGATCCTTTCTATTACCGCAAAGCAGTTATTGAAGATCTTCCGGCGGGATATTATCGTATATCCGATGGAGAATGGCAAACTGTTGGTTCCGGAGATTTTCCTGACAGATCTCGAAACACCTTCCGCCGCACGGTATACTACACAAAAGGAAACGGATGTGGCGCAATGGGTCGTCACCAACAACAAGCGGGCAGGCGCAGGAACGGAGACCTTTTCGGATGCCAGTTGCACCTACCTGTCCATCCGGACCGGGGATATTGTATATGGTGTCATGGGCATTGCCGCCGTGGATGCTCCATTGGATTCTTTTGAGACCAGCATCCTGCTCTCTGTTCTGGGCGAATGCGCTCTGGCCATGGAGAATCAAAAAAATCTGGAGGAAAAGGAAGCAGCTGCCGTTCTGGCGAAGAATGAACAGCTTCGCGCCAATCTGCTCCGGTCCATCTCCCATGACCTACGAACCCCGCTGACCTCGATTTCCGGAAATGCAAGTAATCTGCTCTCCAATGGGAACCTGTTTGATGCCAAGGCCAAAGAACAGATGTGTACAGACATCTATGACGATGCCATGTGGCTGATCGACTTGGTAGAAAATCTTCTGTCTGTCAGCAGGCTGGAGGACGGCAGGATGAACCTTCATATCTCAACGGAACTGATTGACGAGGTCGTGGCGGAGGCCTTGCGTCATATCAACCGCAAATATGTGGAGTATGATTTGCATATTCAAAGCAGCGAGGAGTATCTTCTGGCCCAGATTGACGCTAAGTTGATCGTGCAGGTCCTCATCAATCTGATTAACAACGCCATCAAGTATACCCCCCCTGGCACAAAGATTGATATTGAATGGAAACGTTGCGGAGCATGGATCGAGATATCTGTCTCTGATACAGGACCGGGAGTACCAGAACAGGCCAAGCCTCACATCTTCGATATGTTTTACAGCGCATCGGATCAGATCGCAGATAGCCGTCGCAGCATGGGCCTTGGTCTGGCCCTGTGCAAATCCATCGTCAATGCACACGGCGGGGAGATCACAGTGGCTGACCGCTGCCCTCATGGAGCCATTTTCACATTTTCTGTACCAGCAGGGGAGGTAGAATTACATGAATAAGCCTTTGATCTTAGTGGTTGAGGATGATCCAGCCATCCGCAGCCTGATTACCACCACATTGAAAGCCCACGATTACCGTTACTTGACTGCAATCAATGGGGAGTCCGCAGTTTTGGAAGCATCCTCACATAATCCGGATATTGTTTTGTTGGACCTGGGCCTTCCGGATATAGACGGCGTAGAGGTGATCCGCCGGATACGCACCTGGTCCAATCTCCCCATCATCGTCATCAGCGCTCGGAGCGAGGATACGGATAAGATCGACGCTCTGGACGCCGGTGCCGATGACTATCTAACAAAGCCTTTCTCTGTGGAAGAGTTACTGGCCCGGCTTCGGGTCACCCAGCGCCGGCTGGATGCACAGCAGGCGGGAACCATGAATACAGACGCTGTTTTTACCAACGGAAAGCTGAAGGTGGATTATGCGGCTGGATGCGCTTTTCTGGACGG
>CAUWCX010000089.1:0-5977 GCA_963557105.1 uncultured Oscillospiraceae bacterium | reverse complement strand
ATAGGTCACATTCGCTGCCATCGTCTCAACTCCTCTCAATTCATGATCTTGCAGTCTGTCAGGCCCTCCAGATGGTATCTGGCTGCGGCCTCGCTGTCAAAGCCATCTACATACAGTCTGCCCTCCGGCTTCTGGGCCGTATAACCATCCTCATAGCCGAGTGTTGCCGCCTCCTGGGCAGGCAGCACTCTGGCTTGGACGATTCCTTCTTTTAGCCGGTATATTTGCTCGGCGTAAAATGCGTATTCCATCGTGCTGACTCCTTTCTGCCCTTCTGGGCAACGCCAACACTACCACACTTGGGCGGGAATATCCATTACAATCCCCGAACAGTTTCCGGGCGGTATTTCTCTGCTGCCAGCCGCCGGATGGTCTCTGCCTCCTGGTCGTTGACAAGGCCAGCTGAACACATCTGTCCCAGGATACCCAGTGCGATCCGGTATTGCAGTTCTGTTTTGATGTTGCTCATGCCGCGCCCTCCAGGAAGTAGCCTTCCGGCTTCACAGCCCGTATGAATCGCTCCACATCCTTCAGGCTGTGGGTGACCGGCACTTCCGGCAAAGCAGTCAGCACGTCCCGGAAATAGCGCCGATCCTTCCCGGCACGTTCATCCAGGATAGCGACCACACAGGTATCTGTCTCAGTGCGGATCGCCCGCCCGAATCCCTGACGCAGTTTGATCTGCATCTCCGGCACCACCACGGCCCGGAGAAAATCGTGAAGCGTGGCGTGTTTCATCCGCTCCTGTTCCTTCACTGCGTCCGGCATCGGGAACGGCAGCCTGGGGAGGATGAGCAGAGATACGCAGTCTCCAGGAAAATCAAAACCTTCCCACGCCGCTCCAGCAGCCAGCAGAACACTGCCTGGGTGAGCCATAAACTCCGACATCGTGTGTCCGCCATTCCGGCCCAGAGTCAACACGGGATAGGGCAAGTCCCGCTGTTTCAGCCGTTCACGCACAGCGGACATGGCCGCGTAGGAGGTAAACAGCCCCAGGGCGTGGCCGTTAGCTGCGTCCAACAGCTTGACGATTTGTTCTGCAAGGTCGTCATAGTAATCGCTGTCGGCCTGGCTGGGCGGTATTTGGGGCAGGTACAGCAGACAGTTCCGCTGGTAGTCGAAGGGAGAGGGTGCGATATGCTCCCGCACTCTCCCCTCGGCCAGCAGGCCAGTTTCCTCTTTGAAACGCCGGAAGTTGCTGCCCACTGCCAGCGTGCCGGAAGCCAGTATCATGGGCCGGTCCTGCTGCCATAGCGTCTGCCGGAGCTGCGCTGTAAGATCCGTAGCAGAGGCACACAGCATGGAACCGCCAGTCTCGTCCTCAGCGGTATAATACACCATGTCCGGCTGGTGCAGGCAAAACAGCTTTGTTTTATCCAGCACTCGCTCCAGTTCCATCCTGGTGCCGGCAGTCAGCATCCGCCGGATCTGTCGGTGGATCACCGACAAGGTACGTTCCACCCCATCCAGAGGGATGCTGAAATGAGAAAAGGAGCTGTCTCCGCTCCAGGGCTTAGCCATCTCAGAAAGCAGAAGCCCAGCTGTGTCCTCCAAGGTCTCCGCCGCCAGCAGGAACTGTTCCCTCCGCAGTTTTCTGCATAGAGTATGCAGTTCTCCCGCTTCCAATGTAATGCCGAACATCTGTCGAGCAGTCTCCGTCAGTTTGTGGGCCTCATCCATTACGATGGCGCAGCTATCCGGCAGAATGGGGCGTTTCCCACTCCCTCGGTGAATGGCGTCGGCCAGAAGGAGGTTGTGATTACAAACCTGGATGGCATATCTCTCTGAGGCACACACATCCAGATAGCAGAGATAGCGGCATTCAGTCTTTCCGCAGTCACACGTTGGAGGAACACAGATCCGTTCACGGTCATATCCGCTGAGATGAGGGGCCATGTCCAGATCCAAATGGTCTCTCATGGATAGGAGCGCCGCTTTTGCCAGCGGATTCTTCCGATCCAGGTTCGCTGTCTGGAGCCGCTTCATCAGGCGGGCATCACAGACATAGTGGGATTTTCCTTTCCGCAGCACTGCTCGGAGCGGACTGTCCAACATACCATCAGCCATCATAACTTTGGAGAGGAATGGAAGGTAATCGTGGATGATCGCACCCTGGAGTGCGATGCTGGAGGTGGAGATCAGCAGGGGCTGGTTCGGCAGACCGACACGTGACCGGTATCGCCGAAACACTACCCCTGCTACCAGATAGGCGTATGTTTTTCCAATGCCTGTCCCGGCATCGCACAGGGCAATGCTACCATTCAGCATGGTGTCCAGCATCTGATGGCTCAGTTCCACCTGTGCCGGACGCTCCACCATCCCGTGAGCTGGGAGCAAGTCCCGGAAGACATGGTCAATATCTTGGTGAGGGTCTTTCCTGTAATTATATTTTTCCATCATTCAAATCCTCATATTATTTGTTTGGTTACTGATCGTCTCACCGCATTTGCAGCTCGCCCCCCGGTGAGTTAGGAACAGCACGGAAAAGGTTTGGCAGTCCTTCACAAACACATTCCGGGGACCTCTACTGCTTTCAGTCCAGGGAATGAGAAAACGGCCTTGCCGGGGCCGTCCGATCCGCTGTGGTATCGCTCGCCGAGGCCCCGCAGGGGCCTCCGGGTCTTGGCGCACATTGGATCTGGTGTCTGTGTGGTGTTCCGCGCTGCTGGTATGAACTTTTCAAGGAACAAAGGAGCCTGTCAGGCTCCGTCAGGAGGCGAATTTCAAGAGGATCTGCTCCATGACCTCCAGGTCTTCACCTTGAAGGCCAGTTGCCAATCGGCGGAGCAGGGCCGTCTGCCTGGGAGACATCCGCTGGCGGTCCAGGTGATACCAATCCGCCACTCGGACCCCGCCGCCGTAGCGGCCGCAGACCGTCTCCAGGGGATAGGAGCGTGTGAGGATCTCAACATCCCGGCGGATGGTCCGCTCTGAGACACCAAGTTCAGCTGCTAAATTCTGCATGGTGTCCTTCCGACGCTGGCAGAGCAGCTCCAATATCTGTTGTCGCCGCTCCACAGCGTCCACGCCCTTGTCCCCCCTTCCTTCACTTCCTTGCTCATACTCTAACGGTTAATCCGGCAAGCCTTTGTCCGGGTTAAAAAAATTTTTAAAAAAATGAAAAATGGCCGGAGCAAGCCGATCTGTTTCCAGATCAGCGTTGCTCCGGCCTCTTGGTGACATATCGTCCCTGGTCAGTCAGCAGATTTATATATGGTTCGTTTTTGTGCTGCAGCCCTCTCCGTTTTCAGTCCAAGCAGATCTGCAAGAAACACGTGGCCACAACGGGGACAGCGGACGGAGATCACCACCTGCTGGCTGGCGTTGAACAATACTTCTCCTTTTTTACACCATGGACAGACTAAACGATGGGCAAATGTATGGCACATCTATGACTCCCCTCCAATTCGTTCTCTTTTTAGTGAACACCGCAACAAAACAATACAATTAAATCAAACGATGGTTCCTCAGCCTGATGCGCATGGCCTGCCTGGATACCTGAAACAATGCTGCCATATCTGTCACCAAAGCTTCCGTATCTCGGCCTGCCCGAAGCTGGTAAAAGGCTCGCTTTATCTGAGAAATGGGCACGAGAACAGCAGAACCAAGGATATTGGCCTGGATCTCCATGTCATCCTCCTGAGCAGCAAGTGTCATAGCCGCACTTTCTCCAGTCCCCTGATAGAGTTTCTTGTGGAGGACCCAGTGGGCCAGCTCATGAGCACAGGTAAAGCGCAGCCGGCCAGCAGTCTCCTCATTCTCGCAGAGGGATGCGTCAATAAGGATCGTTCCTGCTTTGACAGGGAAAAGAATATATATCCCTTGCTCCTGATCATAAACAGCTTCCAAGCCGTCATCAAAAATGGTCTTACCCAGGATACGTCCGTTCTGACGGAGATATTGGTACTCCAAAGAAATACCATAGCTTTCAATAATCTCTTCTACAGGGATAGGCTGCGGATCTCCGTAAAAGAGGGTAGCGTCATAGGCACACAGCACCTTCCGTGCGATGGTTTCCAGCACCTGATCCCGGTAATAGATACGTTCCATTTCTACCCTTCCTTTTGATCCTTATCCCGTTGCGTGAGGCGGTCAATAAACGCCTGCCACTCCTCATCGGTAGCATCGACTTCCTTGGCTGTCCGCAGGGCAGCTCGCACAATATCCCGCTCCATGATGTACTCTGGAAGGTCTGCCGATACACACTGTTCCTTGGACTTTGCAGCCAGATCCAGCAGATACCTCCGCTCATCCACATTCAAACGTAACTCCTGTGCCAACTTCTCCAGATACTCCTGTGTCGGAGCCGGTTTACGATTTGTTTCGATATTGCTCATATAAACTGGTGACAGGCCCAATCTGGCAGCCAGCCCTCTCAGGGTAATGCCCATAGAGGAACGCCTCTGACGTACAAAGCCTCCAAAGGTTTGTTCCATTTTTCCACCTCCACTTCGAATGTTCTCTATCTGGGGAACACCTGTTCAAAGTATATCAAACAAATGTTCTGCTATCAAGTGATAAAAAATGAGGTGTCCCCATTTGCGGACACCTCACAACATTATGCCAACCAATGTGCCATCTGTCTCATTTTTTCCAAGACTTCCACAGGCTCTATAATACGAATTCCGCCACCAAAGGTGAATACCCAAGCAAAAAAAGGCGGACTAGGCGCTGCTTCTACCGTCACTATGAAATGGTTTGCATCCGCAGCTTTCGTCTCCACATCTATCCCAAACCGATCAACAATGCTGCGCATCAGTTGATTTTCACACATAAGGGTAATTCTTTCAACGTGATCATCATACATACCAAAAACTTTAGATGCATAGTAAGCAGGGTCAAAATCAGGGGAAGAAACAGCAGTATCTTGCAGTAGTTCTGTGTTGACCATACGATCTACGCGAAATTGTGCCACTTTCCCATGCCTTTTGGAATAGCCCACAGCATAGTAGTAATCCCGCTGCCACATAAGAGCATAGGGGCTGAACTCATACCAAGCACCATCATGCTTCAGAACTCGTTTCCTTTCTGGCGTATACTCTATATATTGAAAGCAGATCTTTCGCTTTTTCTGAATGGCAGAGTGAATTGCATCCACATTATAGTAGATGGTTTCGTTTTCAGGTTTTGATGTCCCCTCCATATAAAGCGGCCGATTTAGTTGTTCAGCCTCAGCCTGACTGGTCAGCATCGCCAACTTTCTAATCCATTCACTACTCTTTTTCCTGGTAATAAAATGTGATGACTCTACTGCATCTACTAACAACTTCAGTTCTGGCAGTTCAAACAGCCGTTTCCCAACAAAGTAGCGGTTCTGTGTGCTTTTAATGCAGATAACATCTACACCGACATCTTGTAATAATGAGATGTCCTTATAAACTTGTTTCCGCTCTGAACGGATGCCATGTGATTCCCAGAAGCGTAAAATATCTACCGTCGATACAGGGTTCATCTCGTCCGCATTGTGGTAGAGAAACTGCAATAAATAAAGAATTCGGACTTGGCTTTCGCCTTTCATACTCGACATCCCCCGTACATCTTCCATTTAATTCTCCATCATTTATACTGTAATTTGTCTGCCTCCTCGAATATTGCTCTTCTTGGAACGCTCTGGTAAAATAGTCTCACGTCACAGGGAAAAGCCGGTATAAAATATGTTTCAATCCTTCCCGAGTAATAAATTTATAAGAGGCAGAGATCAGTCACGATATTAGAAGTCAGTTTTCGAAGGATATCTTGCACATTTGAGGTGATAAAATTGGCAAGAACACACTTATCTATAGAAGAACGAAAACTAATCAAGACTTTACTTGACAGCGGACAGAATGGTAGTCAAATTGCAAAGGTGCTCGGAAGAAACAACAGTAGCATTTATTATGAGATACGAAGGGGAACTCATAATGGAACCTATGATCCCGAGTACAGTTATGCGCTCTATAAGGAAAATTTAAGCAAAAAAGGTGTTGCACCTATTTTA
>CAUWCX010000088.1:0-6234 GCA_963557105.1 uncultured Oscillospiraceae bacterium | reverse complement strand
GGTGCAACACCATTACCCAGGTTCTTGTCGTGCAACCCGCCCCCAGGGCAGCTGGGGGGGGTAGCCCCTCTGGCGAGGGGGCCGCAGCGTTAAGAAAATATGCCTGTGGCATATTTTTAGCGTAGGTCGCAGCGGCTATGCCGCGAGAAAACCGTGCTCCTTACGGGGATCAATGTGGCCTTTCAAGATAGGACACAATCGAAAGTGTCCCCTTCCTAAGTGCCCCTTTGGTTACTTTCCCGGCATGGGGAAAGTAACCCGGGGCGTGGGGCGGGCAGCCCCACAAGGTTGGAGACGAACAATTTTTCGTCCCCACCCGCCCGGCGAAGGGCGAATCAAATCCCCGGGGGCGCGGGGGCGCGCAGCCCCCGAAGGAACCAGCTTCATGGAAGAAGAAAGCCGCTGCGTTCCCACCCACCAAAAAAGCAACCACCCCCGCCCCGGCAGGGGCAAAAAGAAAAAGGAGGCAGCCCCTATGCCACAACCAAAAGTCCTCTGCGTGGTGGGCCCCACCGCCTGCGGAAAAACCACCATGGGCGTTCTGCTGGCCCGGAAATACGGCGGCGAGGTGGTCAGCGTGGACTCCATGCAGATCTACCGGGGCATGACCATCGGCACCGCCGCCCCCACGGCGGCGGAGATGGACGGCATCCCCCACCACATGGTGGCGGTGGCCGACCCGGCGGAGAGCTGGTCCGTGGCCCGATTCCAGACCGCCGCCGACGCCTGTATCCAGGACATCCTGGCCCGGGGCAAGCTCCCCGTCCTGGTGGGGGGCACCGGCCTCTACCTGGACGCCGTGATCGCCGGGCGCACCTTCGCCTCCGGTGAAGCCGGGGGGCAGATCCGCCGGGAGCTGGAATCACAGCTGGCCCGGGAGGGCATCGCCCCTCTGCTGGCGGAGCTGGCCCAGGTGGACCCGGAGGCCGCCGCCCGGCTCCACCCCGCCGACGAAAAGCGCATCCTCCGGGCCCTGGAGGTCTGGCGGGAGACGGGAAAGACCATCTCCCAGCACAACCGGGAGACCCAGGCCATCCCCCGGAAATACGCCCCCCTCTATATCGGCCTGACCTTCCGCGACCGGGCGGATATGCGCGCCCTCATCGACCACCGGGTGGACCGGATGGTGGCCGGCGGGCTGGTGGAGGAGATCCGCGCTCTCCTGGCCCAGGGCGTCCCCCCCACCGCCACGGCGCTGCAGGCCATTGGCTACAAGGAGTTTCTGGCCGCCCTGGCGGGGGAGGGAACCCTGGCAGACGCCGCGGAGGAGGTGAAGCTCCGCTCCCGGCAGTACGCCAAGCGGCAGCTCACCTGGCTGCGGCGAAACCCGGACATCCACTGGATCTACTGGGAAAAAGAGCGGGATTTTGCCGCCGCTCTCCAGAATGCGACAGAATTCCTGGACGCCCAGGGGCTACAATAGCTCCGGGGCGGACAGGCCTACATAGACCGCTGTTTTGTCCGCCTCCCAACAACAAAAGAGAGGTAGACAAACATGAACAAGAACCCTAACCTGCAGGACATCTTTCTGGCTTCCGCCCGCCGCTCGGATACCCCGGTGACCGTCTTTCTGGTCAACGGCTTTCAGATGCGGGGCACCATCACCGGCTTTGACGCCTTCACCGTGGTGCTCTCCGCCGAGGGGAAGCAAAACCTCATCTACAAGCACGCCATCTCCACCGTGAGTCCCGGCCGGCCTGTGGACCTGTCCCTGTGGGAGGAGGCGCAATAGCCCCAGCACCCCGGCGCTCCGCCGGGCGGGGCGGAGGAGTGAACGCGATGAAAACCGGAAGTCTCGCCACAAAACTGATGCTGGCCGCCATTTTGCTGACGGTCCTGGTCTACTTTGGGGTCAATATGGCCGCCTACTTCATGGACCCCTTCACCACCACCCTGGCCTACGGCTACACCAGCGAGCACGCAGTGACCGTGTCCGGCTACACCGTCCGGGAGGAGGAGGTCCTCTCCGGCGGCGGGGAGCTGGTGTACTTCTCCCGGCGGGAGGGGGAGCGGGTCAGCGCCGGGGGCACCGTGGCCCTCATCTACCCCAACGCCCAGGCCCTGGAGAACGCCAACCAGCTGCGGAGCCTGGAGCAGCAGCTGGAACAGCTGCTGTACGCCCAGTCCCTGGCCGCCGGGGCCCAGACCTCCCAGCGGCTGGACGAGGATATTGAATCCGCCCTGGTGAAGCTCCACAGCGCCCTGTCCAAGGATGACCTCACCGCCGCCGGAAATGCCGGGGACACCCTGCGGGCCAATCTGCTGAAGCGGAGCTACACCTATGCCGGCACCGGCGACCTGGACAGCGCCATCAGCAATCTCCAGAGCCAGATCGCCGCCCTGTCCGCCGCGGCGGACCCCGGCACCGCCCGCATCTCCGCCCCCCGGTCGGGGCTCTTCAGCGGCCTGGTGGACGGCTATGAGTCCGTCCTGCGGCCGGAGCTGATCTCCACCCTGACCCCCAAGGACCTCCGCACCTTGACCCCCACGGCCCCCGCCGGGAGCGTGGGGAAGATGATCTACGGCAGCCAGTGGTCCTTCGTCACCCTCATCCGCTCCGGGGAGATCGACAAGCTGCTGGAGGGGGACACCGTGACCCTCCGGTTCCAGAACGGTCTGGACCTGGATCTCCCCATGACCGTGGAGTACATCAGCCAGGAGGAGGGGGGACAGCGGGTGGTGGCCCTGTCCTCCAACCAGCACGCGGACCTCACCACCCTGCTGCGCCACCAGAATGCCCAGGTGATCTTCGACAGCTACACCGGCATCCGGGTGCCCCGCAGCGCTGTCCGCATTTTGACGGAGACCGTGACGGACGAGAACGGCCAGGAGCTGGCGGAAAAAACCACCGGTGTGTACACCGTGTGGGGCACCTCGGCCCTGTTCAAGCCCGTGGAGGTGGTGTGGTCCGAGGAGGACTATCTGCTGGTGCGCCCGGCGGAGGGGGCGTCGGCCAAGCGGCTGCTCCGGGCCGGGGACGAGGTCATCACCGCAGCGGAGGATCTATACGACGGAAAGGTGGTTTTTTAACATGAGCATTCAGGAGAACATTGCGGCCATTCGCCGCCGCATGGCAGAGGCCGCCCGGCAGGCGGGCCGCGACCCGGGGGAGATCCTCCTGGTGGGGGCCAGCAAGATGAATGACGCCGCCGCCTGCCGGGAGGCCATCGCCGCCGGCATCGACGCCCTGGGGGAAAACCGGGTCCAGGAGATGACCGCCAAGCTCCAGGAGGGGGCCTACGACGGCGCGCCCCTCCACTTCATCGGCCACCTCCAGCGCAACAAGGTGCGGCAGGTGGTGGGCAGGGTGAGCCTGATCCACTCCGTCAGCTCCCTGGAGCTCATGGAGGAGATCCACCGCCAGGCCCAGAAAATGGGCCTGGTGCAGGATGTACTGCTGGAGGTCAATGTGGGCGGGGAGGAGAGCAAGAGCGGCTTCGCCCCCCAGGCGGTGGCCGCCGCCGCGGAGCACGCCCTGACCCTGTCCGCTCTGCGGGTGCGGGGGCTCATGACCATCCCCCCGGTGGAGCGGGAGCCCCACGGGAATTTGCCCTATTTCCGGGAAGTTTCTCGTCTTTATGTTGACATAAACCGGAATTTGTATGATAATAGCTTTGTATATCTTTCCATGGGAATGAGCGACGATTTTGAGGACGCCATTGCCGCCGGCGCCACCATGGTCCGGGTGGGCTCGGCCATTTTCGGCCGGCGGCATTACCAATAAGACGAGGAGGTTTCCCAATGAGCATCAAGGATGAGATCTTGAAATTTATCCGTCCCACCAACGACGAGGACGACTTTGACATGGACTTCGACGACCAGGAGTCCCCCTTTGTGGAGGACCGCCCCCACATGGAACGGGAACGCCCCTCTGTGGAGAGCCGCCGGGGGAAGGTGGTGAATATCCACGCCACTACCCAATTAAAGGTGGTCCTGGTGAAGCCCGAGCGGTTTGAGACCGCCAGCGAGATCGCCGACCACCTGAAGGAGAAGCGCACGGTGGTCATGAACCTGGAGTCCACCCACAAGGATATTGCCCGCCGCCTGGTGGACTTCCTGTCCGGCGTGGCCTACGCCGGGGAGGGGAAGATCAAGAAGGTTGCGGCCAACACCTACATCATCACCCCCTATTCCGTGGATATCCAGGGGGATCTGATCGACGAGCTGGAGAACAACGGTCTGTATTTTTAGAGAGATAGGGAGGGATACCCACCATGATGACCCCGCAGGAAGTAGCGAACTGCACCTTCGCCAAGGCCGTAATGGGCGGCTACAACATGGCGTCGGTGGACGATTTTCTGGATAAGCTGACGGAGGACTATACGGAGCTCCACAAGGAGAACGCCGCACTGAAGGGCAAGATGAAGGTGCTGGTGGACAAGCTGGAGGAGTACCGGGGCATGGAGGACGCCATGCGCTCCACCCTGCTCACCGCCCAGAAGATGGCCAGCAGCATGGTGGCCGAGGCGGAGGCCAAGCGGGATGCCCTGATCGCCGACTCCGCCGCCGCCGCCAGACAGCGTCTGGCGGAGATCCAGGAGGAGGTCGCCCAGGAGGAGCAGCGCCTGGCGGACGTCCGCCGGGAGGTGGAGGAGAAGATCCAGGGGGAGCACCAGCGCCTGACCGTGGCCCAGAATGAGCTGCGGGACTTCATCGACGCCGTGCAGAAGGTGTGCAACGGCCAGCTGGAGCTGCTGGAGCGCCTGCCGGAGCTGCCCGCCCAGCCGGAGCCTGCCCCGGTCCAGGAGGTCCCCGCCGCCCAGGAGGAGGACGACGACACCCTGGACAGCGACACCCAGAAGAACATCCAGGATGTCCTCAACGCCTTCGCCCAGGAGGCCGCCGCCCAGGATGCCGATGACAGCGACGAGGACGACGACCCCTTTGCCGCCGTCCCCCTGGAGGGCCAGGATGCCTCCGCCACCCGGATACTGAACCTGGACGACCTGCAGTTCGGCAAAAATTATACCAGAGACTAACCAACAAAGGGCGGCCCAGGCCGCCTTTTGCTTTTTCCACGGCCCGGAAGGAGGATGCCTATGGACGGAAAGACCATTGTTGCCCTGCTGTACGACTTTGACAAGACCCTGTGTACCCAGGATATGCAGAACTACGCCTTTATCCCCAGCCTGGGCATGGCCCCCGGGGACTTCTGGGCGGAGGCCAACGACTTTGGCCGGGAGCAGAAGATGGACGGCATCCTGGCCTATATGTACACCATGATCCGCAAGTGCCGGGAGCTGGAGGTGCCCCTGACCCGGGAGAGCCTGGTCCGCTGCGGCCGCAGCATCAGCTTTTTCCCCGGTGTGCTGGACTGGTTCTCCCGCATCGACCGCTTCGGCGCCCTGCTGGGGGTCCAGGTGGAGCACTATGTCATCTCCTCCGGTTTGCGGGAGATCATCGACGGCAGCGCCATTGCCGGGTGCTTCAAGGAGATCTACGCCAGCCAGTTCTACTACGACGAGGCGGGGCGCCCGGTGTGGCCCAAGCTGGCGGTGAACTACACCGCCAAGACCCAGTTCGTCTACCGCATCAACAAGGGGGTCCTGGACGTCAGCGACGACAAGGACCTCAACGCCTCCATGCCCGACGACAGCAAGCGGGTGCCCTTCACCAACATGATCTACCTGGGGGACGGCCTCAGCGACGTGCCCTGCATGAAGATGATGCGGGCCTACGGCGGCCAGGCCATCGCCGTTTACCAGGCGGTGAACCGCCCCGGCGTGGAGCAGCTCCTCCGCCAGGGCCGGGTGGATTTCATCTACCCCGCCGACTACCGGGAGGGCACCGCCCTGGAGACCACCGTGAAGAATATCATCCGAAAAATGGCCGTCTGCCAGCAGCTCTATGAGGAGAATCAGCAGCAGGTGAGGGCGCTGGGGTAGGCCGGACAAGAAGATGGTTCTTGTTCGGCCCTGTGGGGCTGCCCGCCCCACGCCCCGGGTTACTTTCCCCTCGCCGGGAAAGTAACCAAAGGGGCGCAAAAGAGGGGGACACTTTCGACTGTGTCCCCCTCTTTTGAAACTCCCCCCGCAACGACATCTTCAAGGGGGCTTCGCCCCCTCGCCAGAGGGGCTACCCCCCGAGCAGACTTGAGGGCTTGGCTGCACACCAACGACATCGCTCCGCGCCGCCACGGCGCGGGGTTTTGCGGGGGCTACCGCCCCCCGTTCCCCCCAAGATCACGCGGGTGTCCGTAAAACAGTTGCAGCCTTGGCTCTCCCTCTGGGAGAG
>CAUWCX010000087.1:0-6307 GCA_963557105.1 uncultured Oscillospiraceae bacterium | reverse complement strand
AACTTATTTGCCCAATATTTCCCGAAAATCCCGGGCTTTAACCGTATCTTTTGTCCTGCTTCACCTCGGGTCGGCCCGCTTTTCCCCCTCCGGCGGCCGTCCCCCCGCCAGGGCGGCGCAGACCACCGACGCCGCCCCCGCATTCAGCAGGGCCTGGGCTGCGGCGGCCATGGTGCTGCCAGTGGTGCAGACATCGTCAATGAGCAGGAACCGCCTGCCCACCACCTGCTGCGGGCGGGGGACGGTGTAGACCCCCAGGACATTGGCCCGGCGCTCCTCTGGAGCTTGGACGCTGGACTGGGGCCGGTTGTTCCGGATTTTCCGCAAAGTTTTTTCCGCCTTCACGCCCCAGCACCCTGCGGCGGCCTCCGCCAGAAGGCGGGCCTGGTCGTACCCCCGGCGGTAGTTCCGCAGGGCACTGACGGGGACGAAGGTCACGGCGTCAAACTGCCCGCCCAGGTGCTCCGCCGCCGTCTGGGCAATGTAGCGGCCCATGGCCCGGGCGCGGCCGGCCTTCCCGCCGAACTTCAGGGCCAGCACCCCCTGGCGCACCGGGTCGTCGTAGTAGAAGGTCACGGCACAGGGGCACCCGCCCACCGTCCGCAGGATCTCCCCCTCCGGCCGGTAGGGCAGCTTCCCGGCGCAGACAGGGCAGGTGGAGAGGGCGGCATCTCCGGCGGCGCCCTCCAGGAGGGCGCCGCAGAAGATGCATTTTGGTGGGAAAAAGAGGTCCAATAAGGCGACCGCCCTCATGGCCGGTCGCCCTCGATCTCAATTTCTCCGTGTCTCTGCTCAAAGCTCTGGACATATTGCTCCAGCGCAAATTCCATCTCTTTATTGGCGGACCGCTTGTTTCGCACAGCGATGACCTTGACTTTCGCCAGGAGTTCTTCGGATATCCGCAGGGAGAACGGGGTATAGTAGTTTGCCATCATCACTTTCTCCTCATTTTGATATCAAAAGTATATGATAGTCAATTCACTTCTTTAGAATGCAACGATATCTTTTTGATATCATTACAAATAAATTTAGTTCCCTCGATTACAGGCTATCGGGGCTTCCCGCCCCAGGGGGCCATCGTCAAGAACGATGCTTCCCCCGCCGACAGCCCTCAAAAATACCCCATACAATCCCCATGCCGCGCCGACACCCGCACCTCCACCTGGGGGAAGTGGGCCGCCAGATCCCGGGCCAGGACCTCCACCACAGGGTTTTCGGTATAGAAATGCCCGCCGTCGATGAGATTGATGCCCAGGTCATGGGCATCCCAGAACTGGTTGTACTTCACATCGGCGGTGACGAAGGTGTCGCACCCCGCCGCCGCAGCATCCGCCAGCTCCCCGGCGCAGGCGCCGCCGCCCACGGCCACCACCCGGACAGGCTTTCCCCCGTCCACATAGCGCAGGCCGGGGGCCTTCAGCCGCGTCTTGACCTGGGCCAGGAATTCCCCCAGAGGCTGTTCCGGCACAGTTCCCCGGCGGAGAAGGCCGAAGGCCGCGCCCTGGCTGTCATAGGAAACCGGGGGAATGATCTCCACCGCCTCCAGGCCCAGGGTCCGGGCCAGAACATCGTTTACCCCGCCGGGGGCGCAGTCCAAATTGGTGTGGGCATTGATGGCGCTGATGCCGTGTCGGCACAGCAGCATGATCCCCCGGCCCACGGCGGTTTCGTCCGTAATGGCCCGGGGCGGCTGGAAGATCAGGGGGTGGTGGGTCACCACCAGCTCCGCCCCCCAATCCGCCGCCTCCCGGCACACCGCTTCAAAGGGGTCCAGGGCCACCAGACAGCGGCGCACCGCCGCCGTCCTGCTGCCGCAGAGCAGCCCCGCATTGTCCCACTCCATTTTCATCTCCGGCGGGGCAATGGTCTCCACCCGCCGCAGGATATCGCCTACCGTGGTCATCGCATGATCTCCTCGTCTTCACTATTTTTATCTTGTGCGCTCATCCCCGCAGGATGTCCGTGTTCCGGTACTGGATCGCCTCCGCCAGGTGGACAGCGGAGATCTCCGCCGCCCCCTCCAGATCCGCAATGGTCCGGGCCACCCGCAATATGCGGTCGTGGCTGCGGGCGGTGAGGCCCATGCGGGTGAAGGCCGCGCGCATGATCCGCTCCCCGTCCTCGTCCAGGCGGCAGAACTGGCCTACCATGGCGGGGGTCATCTGGGCGTTGCAGGTCACCGCCGTCCCCGCGAAGCGGGCGGACTGGAGGGCCCGGGCGGCGTCCACCCTGGCCTTCACCTGGGCGGAGGACTCCGGCGTCTCCCGGCGGCGCATGGCCTCAAACTCCACAGAGGGCACCGTCACATGGAGGTCCATGCGGTCCAGCATGGGGCCGGAGATACGGCTGACATATTTTTCCACCTGGGCGTCGGTGCAGGTACACCGCTTGTCCGGGTGGCCCCGCCAGCCGCAGCGGCAGGGGTTCATGGCGCACACCAGCATGAACCGGCTGGGCAGGCGGATGGACCCCGCCGCCCGGGTGATGGTGACCTCCCCGTCCTCAATGGGCTGGCGCAGGACCTCCAGGGCGTCCTTCTGAAATTCCGGCAGCTCGTCCAGAAACAGCACCCCGTTGTGGGCCAGGGAGATCTCTCCCGGCCGGGGGAAGGCTCCGCCGCCGGCCAGGGCCACGGCGGACACCGTGTGGTGGGGGCTGCGGAAGGGGCGGCGCTGCAGAAGGGGATGGGCCCGGTCCGTCAGCCCCGCCACGGACCAGATCTCCGTGGCCTCCAGGGCCTCCTGCCGGGTCATGTCCGGCAGGATGGAGGGCAGGCGGCGGGCCAGCATGGACTTGCCCGCCCCGGGGGAGCCGATGAGCAGGATGTTGTGGCCCCCGGCGGCGGCCACCTCCAGGGCCCGCTTCACATTCTCCTGCCCCATGACCTCGCTGAAATCCGGGCCGCCGCCGGCGGCAGGCGCCGGGGTCCAGGCCGGGGCGGGGGCCAGGGGCCGTTCCCCCCGCAGGTGGGCCACCAGGGCGGACACATCCGTCACCGGGTAGACCGTGAGGCCCTCCGCCAGGGTGGCCTCCGGGGCGTTCTCCGCCGGGACGTACAGCTCCCGTACCCCCGCCCGGGCGGCGGCCAGGGCCATGGGCAGGGTGCCCGTCACCGGGCGCAGCGCCCCGGTGAGGCTCAGCTCCCCCAGGAAAGCCGCGGCGGCGGATGGGGCGTCGATATCCCCCTGGGCCGCCAGGATCCCCAGCAGGATGGGCAGATCGTAGACCGTCCCCTCCTTCCGCAGGGCGGCGGGGGCCAGGTTCACGGTGATGCGGCTCACCGGAAACTTCGCACCGCAGCCCTTGATGGCCGCCCGGACCCGCTCCCGGGACTCCTTTACCGCCGCGTCCGGCAGACCCACCACATCAAACGCGGGCAGTCCCCCGGACAGGGCGCACTCCACCGTCACCTCGTATCCCGATACCCCCTGGAGCCCCAGGGAGCGCACTGTTACCACCATCCATCTCTCCTCCTCCCGGCGCCTTTCCCGGGAAAAGCGCCAAATTATTGCATCTTTTATAGTATACCATAGATCCCCCGGGGCAAAAAGCCGCCATTGCCGCAAAATACCACAAAAAAGCGAATAAATTTTTCAGCATTCCGCAGAAAAAGAAAATTTCCGAAATTTGTTTAAAACTTGACATTTACAGCGTCCGCCTTTCGTGATATAGTTAGGCTGTATGAGTACATGTCTTTGTGTTTCCACAAAAGCAGTATCAAATATATTCAGGAGGAGCAACTTATGGCAAGAAAGTTTAAGTCCATGGACGGCAACAACGCGGCAGCGCATGTCTCCTATGCGTTTTCCGAAGTTGCGGCGATCTACCCGATCACCCCGTCCAGTCCCATGGCCGATCTGGTTGACCAGTGGTCCGCCAACGGTCTGAAGAACATCTTCGGCACCCAGGTGAAGGTCGTCGAGATGCAGTCCGAGGCCGGCGCCGCTGGTGCGGTCCACGGCTCTCTGGGCGTCGGCGCTCTGACCACCACCTACACCGCTTCCCAGGGCCTGCTGCTGATGATCCCCAACATGTACAAGATCGCGGCTGAGCAGCTGCCCACCGTTTTCCATGTCTCCGCCCGTACCGTCTCCACCCACGCCCTGAACATCTTCGGCGATCACTCCGACGTCATGGCCTGCCGCCAGACCGGCTTTGCCATGCTGGCCGAGGGCAACGTGCAGGAGGTCATGGACCTGAGCCCCGTGGCCCACCTGGCCGCCATCAGCGGCAAGGTGCCCTTCATCAACTTCTTCGACGGCTTCCGCACCAGCCACGAGATCCAGAAGGTGGCCGTGTGGGATTACGAGGATCTGAAGGATATGTGCGACATGGAGGCTGTGGAGGCCTTCCGCAAGCACGCCCTGAATCCCGAGCACCCCGTCACCCGCGGCAGCCACGAGAACGGCGACATCTTCTTCCAGCACCGCGAGGCCTGCAACAAGTACTACGATGAGCTGCCCGCCGTGGTGGAGAAGTACATGGGCAAGGTCAACGAGAAGCTGGGCACCGACTACAAGCTCTTCAACTACTACGGCCACCCCGAGGCTGACCGTGTGATCATCGCCATGGGCTCCATCTGCGACGTGGCCGAGGAGGTCATCGACTACCTGACCGCCCAGGGCGAGAAGGTGGGTCTGGTGAAGGTCCGCCTGTACCGTCCCTTCGCCGCTGACCGCCTGCTGGAGGCCATCCCCGCCACCGCCAAGAAGATCGCCGTCCTGGATCGCACCAAGGAGCCCGGCGCTCTGGGCGAGCCTCTGTACCTGGATGTGGTCACCGCCCTGGCCAACGCCGGCCGCAACGACGTGGTGGTCACCGGCGGCCGCTACGGTCTGGGTTCCAAGGATACTCCCCCCGCCAGCGTCTTCGCCGTCTACACCGAGCTGCAGAAGGAGCAGCCCCGCCGTCAGTTCACCATCGGTATCGTGGACGACGTCACCAACCTGTCCCTGCCCGAGGTCCCCGCGCCCAACACCGCCGCTGAGGGTACCATCGAGTGCAAGTTCTGGGGTCTGGGCGGCGACGGTACCGTGGGCGCCAACAAGAACTCCATCAAGATCATCGGCGACCACACCGACAAGTACGTGCAGGCCTACTTCCAGTACGACTCCAAGAAGACCGGCGGCGTGACCATCAGCCACCTGCGCTTCGGCGACAAGCCCATCCGCAGCCCCTACTATGTCAACAAGGCTGACTTTGTGGCCTGCCACAACCCCAGCTATGTGACCAAGGGCTTCAAGATGGTCAACGACGTGAAGCCCGGCGGCGTGTTCATGATCAACTGCCAGTGGGATTTCGAGGAGCTGAGCCACCACCTGAACGCTGAGGCCAAGCGCTACATCGCCCAGAACAACATCCAGCTCTACACCATCAACGCCATCGACCTGGCCGCCTCCATCGGCATGGGCAAGCGGACCAACACCATCCTGCAGTCCGCCTTCTTCACCCTGGCCAAGGTCATGCCCCAGGCCGACGCCATCCAGTACATGAAGGATGCCGCCACCAAGAGCTACTCCAAGAAGGGTATGGACGTGGTGGAGATGAACCACAAGGCCATCGACGCCGGCGCCACCGCCTTCGTGAAGATCGACGTTCCCGCCGACTGGGCCAACGCCGTGGACGCCCCCGTGGAGCACGGCCTCACCGGCAAGAGCGAGCTGGTCAACATGGTCAAGGATATCCTCCTGCCCATCAGCAAGATGGACGGCGACAGCCTGCCTGTCTCCACCTTCATGCCCTATGTGGACGGCCAGTTCGAGCAGGGCGCCAGCGCCTATGAGAAGCGCGGCGTCGCCGTTGCCGTTCCCACCTGGGATCCCGCCAAGTGCATCCAGTGCAACACCTGCGCCTATGTCTGCCCCCACGCCACCATCCGCGCCTATGCCCTGACTGAGGAGGAGGTCGCCAACGCCCCCGAGGGTCTGAAGACCGCCCCCGTCAAGGCCGGCAAGGGCAAGGGCGTGTACACCTACGCCATCGGCGTCAGCCCCCTGGACTGCATGGGCTGCGGCGTTTGCGTGGAGGCCTGCCTGGCCAAGGACAAGGCCATCAAGATGGTTCCTCAGGAGGAGGAGCTGCAGCAGGCCAAGGTCTGGGATTACCTGGTGAAGACCGCTCCCAAGGCCGATATGCAGGACAACACCGTCAAGGGCAGCCAGTTCAAGCAGCCCTACCTGGAGTTCTCCGGCTCCTGCGCCGGCTGCGCCGAGACCAGCTATGCCCGTCTGGTGACCCAGCTGTTCGGCGACCGGATGTACATCTCCAACGCCACCGGCTGCTCCTCCATCTGGGGCGGTCCCGCCGC
>CAUWCX010000086.1:0-6525 GCA_963557105.1 uncultured Oscillospiraceae bacterium | reverse complement strand
TGAGCGTCCCTTTGGTTACTTTCCCGACGAGGGGAAAGTAACCCGGGGCGTGGGGCGGGCAGCCCCACAAGGCTGGACGAGAACGATGTATCGTCCCCGTGACTACGGGATCTCCCGAATAACCAACCGAATATCCATCTCCATCTCCTCCCCGACAGGAACAAACCCATACCGGGCGAAGTAGCCCGCCAGGTCCTGGGGGCAGCGCAGCCGCAGCGTCTCCAGGCCGTTGGCCCGGGCAAACTGCACCGCCTGGCCCAGGAGCTGCACGCCGTAGCGCCGTCCCCGGAGGGCGGGGAGGATCTGGTAGTCGTCAATGCGGAGGGCGTCCCCCTCCCGGTGGAAGGAGAGATGTCCGGCGGGGGTGTCCCCCAGCATGGCCTGGATCTCCCGGCCGTTTTCCTCCTCCCGGAGGGTCTGGAACCACAGTCCCGGCTCTGTGGCGGCGTCGGATTTGTGCCAGCTCTGGTGGCGGAAGGTGGACAGCTCCTGGGGGACATGGCTGTTGTCGTCCCGGAAGACCACGCGGACCGTATCCCCCTCCACCTCCAGCAGGGAGACGGCGGTGTTGTCCCCGTGGCCGGTGGCGCCGATCTCCGCCAGGGTCCGGCCCTCCAGGGTGCCCAGCAGGGTCCGCAGGGCCGCGCCATGGCTGGTGGCGGCTACCGTGCCGCCGGGATTCTCCGCCGCGATCTGTCGAATGGCAGCCAGCAGGCGGTCACGGACCTGGGGGAAGGTCTCCGCCCCCTGGACGTGCCAGAGGTCAGGCCGCTTGTTGAAGTCCACATACATCTGGGGGTCCATACGGACGATCGCCCCCCAGGACTGCTGTTCCCACGCGCCCAGGCACACCTCCCGCAGCAGGGGCATGGGACGGAAGGGCAGATCGCGGGGGACATAGAGGGCGGAGGCGGTGGTGTGGGCCCGCAGCAGGTCGCTGCCGTACACGGCGTCCAGCTGCACCCCCTGGAACCGCTCACGGAGAAAGTGGAGCTGGCGATAGCCCTGGGGGGTGATGGTGCTGTTGTACTGGCCGTGGGCCACCCGGAAGAGGTTGCCCTCCGCCTCGGCGTGTCGAATGAGGAAAATTTTGGTCGTCATGGGATCATCTCTCTTTTTCTCAGGCTGATTTGTATCCCCATTATATAAGATGCGGCAGCAATTAGCAAATGGAAATCCACGGCTGTGGGCTTATTTTTGCCGCCAATTGGCCATACTAGGCAGGCGA
The DNA here is from genome assembly GCA_963557105.1 of uncultured Oscillospiraceae bacterium. Lineage (GTDB taxonomy): Bacteria > Bacillota > Clostridia > Oscillospirales > Oscillospiraceae > Pelethomonas. Next base: position 5,297 of record CAUWCX010000086.1, on the reverse strand, counting down.
GAGGAGGCGTGAGACATGACCAATGGATTTTTCAAGGGTATGGTGCTGGGGGCAGTCACCGGCGTGGCGGCGGACCTGGCCCTGCGGACGGCCACCGGTAAGCGGACCTGGGCGGGGCAGACCATGCAGAAGGTCACCGATGCGGTGGACAGCGCCGCGCTGTCGGTCAAGCAGACCATGGAGAAGTGATTTTTCGGCGCTGAGAGAGGGATCTCTCAGCGCCGAAAAAAAGATTTTGAGAAAAAGAGAAAAAGCCCTTGACTTTATGGAAAAAAACAGCTATACTAATCTAGCTGTTGAGCACAGACCGCTTCATTTCCCCTGTGGATATAGATGGAGTAGTATCGAAGTGGTCATAACGAGCACGATTGGAAATCGTGTAGTCGTCAAAAGCGGCTCGAGGGTTCGAATCCCTCCTACTCCGCCAAAAATCCCGTAACCGCAAAGGTTACGGGATTTCTTTTTTTGTCCGGGGACGGTGTGGATTTTGGGCTGTTCTACTATCCGCTCTAACATAGGCTTCCGGCTGGAGCACCGGATTTCTTGACAACCGTCTGCCCAGCCGATATACTGAAAACCAGGAACAACACCGGATTTCATGGAGGGAAATGCCATGTTTACCATCACATTTCAACTGCAGGGGGCGGAGAGCGTGGAGATCTCCGCCAACGCCGTGGAGAAGCTGCTGGATGTGGCCCGAAAGGCCAATGTGGCCATCGACGCGCCATGCTCCGGCAACGGGGTCTGCGGCAAGTGCCGGGTGCGGCTGGTGTCCGGAACGGTGGACGCCCCGGTGAGCCGACACATCACCCGGGAGGAGCACGACGCCGGCTGGCGGCTGGCCTGCGAGGCCATAGTCTGCGGCGACGCAGTCATTGCGGTGCCGGATATCGCCTCCGCCTACCGCAGCCGCATGAAGGTGGCTGACCTCAGCTCCCCCCAGGAGGTGGCCATCTTCACGGATCTCAACCGTCAGCTCCAGGCGGCGGGGGTGGCCTTCGGCGGGGATCTGTCCTTCCTGCCCCTGACCCTGGATGAGCCGACCCTGGCGGACACCATGCCCGACAACGAGCGGCTGCTGCGGGCAGCGGCGGCGGCCCTGGGCGTACCCTGGGAGGAGATCGACCTGCCCTATGGCGCCCTGCGGGATCTGAGCATCACCCTGCGGGAGAGCGGCTTCCGCGTCAAGTGCGTGGTTGCCCGGCAGGGCGGGCGGGTCCAGCTGCGAGATATCCTGCCCGGGGACAGCGCCGCGCCCCTGGCGGGCTTTGCCCTGGATGTGGGGACGACCTCCCTGGCGGGACTGCTGGTGGACCTGGAGAGCGGGAAGATCCTGGCCAAGGCCAGCGGCGGCAATGGACAGATCCGCTACGGTGCCGACGTCATCAACCGCATTATCGAGTCCGGCAAGCCTGGCGGACGGCAGCGGCTCCAGGATGCCGTGGTACAGGAGTCCATCCGGCCCCTGCTGGAGGAGATGCGCGCCGCCGCAGGGGTGGAGCCCCGGCGGATCTACCGCATGGTGGTGGCGGCCAATACTACCATGAACCACCTGCTGCTGGGACTCCACGCCGACCCCATCCGCATGGAGCCCTTTGTCCCCAGCTTTTTCCGGGCGGATGGCCTCCTGGCCCGGGATGTGGGGCTGGCGCTCCACCCCCAGGCGGAGCTGATCGTGGCCCCCAATATCGGCAGCTATGTGGGCGGGGACATTACGGCGGGAACCCTGGTGTCCATGATCTGGGACCGGCCGGAGATGAGTCTGTTTATCGACCTGGGCACCAATGGGGAGCTGGTCTTCGGCAACAACGAGTTTCTCATGAGCTGCGCCTGCTCCGCCGGCCCCGCCTTTGAGGGCGGTGACATCAGCTGCGGGATGCGGGCCACGGATGGGGCGGTGGAGGCCTGCACCATTGACCGGGAGACCCTGGAGCCCACGCTGACGGTGGTGGGCGGCGGCGCCCCGGCGGGCATCTGCGGCAGCGGTATCATCGATGTTATTGCGGAGCTTTTCCGCTGCGGGGCCATCGACGGCAAGGGCAAGCTGATCCGCACCGGGGAGCGTATCCTCCGGGACCAGCACGGCATGGGGGCCTATGTCCTGGCCTGGCAGGGGGAGGCCGCCGGCGGGAAGGATGTGACCATCACCGAGGTGGACATCGACAACTTTATCCGGGCCAAGGGGGCCATCTTCTCCGCCACCCAGACCATGCTGGCTTCCCTGGGCTTCGACGCCTCGGTCATTGCGCGGGTGGATGTGGCCGGGGGCATCGGCAGCGGCATCAATATGAAAAATGCCGTGACCATCGGCATGTTCCCGGACATCCCCCTGGAGAATTTCCACTACATCGGCAACTCCGCCCAGGCGGGCGCCTATGCCATGCTGGTCAGCAGCCAGGCCAGGGAGAAGGTCTTCGACCTGGGCAGGTCCATGACCTACCTGGAGCTGAGCAATGAGCCGGGGTATATGGACCAGTTTGTGGCGGCCTGTTTCCTGCCCCACACGGACCGTTCCCTCTTCCCCAGCGTGGGCGAGGCGTAAGGAGGCACCATGGAACCTGTCTACGGAAAGAACAACAAGGAGGAGCGGCCCCTGGCCCACTACCTGGAGAGATATAGGGCCGCTGACCCTGGGGAGATGTCCGTCCGCTGCGGCCTGCCCTGGGACGATAAGACCCGGCGGTTCTCCCTGCCCTTTCTGGGGGAGCAGTTCACCCTGACCCACCCGGAATTTGAGGTGGAGGGACCCCGGACACTCACCAATGCGGAGCGGATCCTGCTTCTGCGCTATCTGCTGGAGGGGCGGGCAGCTCCCGCCGGGGGCCGCTGGCTCACCTACCGGGAGGTCCCCTGGGGGGAGGTGTATCTCCAGCAGTTTGACGGCCGGTGCGTCAAGCGCTTCGCCTTCACCTACGGCGGACGGCCGGAGCTGCTGGAGCGCGTCATGGCCCGCCTGCCCGCTGTCCGCCTGGACCGGGGGGATGCGGGCTACCAGGTGGAGCTCCTGCCTGGATTGCAGATACAGTTTATCCTGTGGCTGGGGGATGAGGAGTTCCCGCCAAGCGGGCAGATCCTCTTCTCCGACAACTTCCTCCTGGCCTTCACTGCCGAGGATATGGCGGTCATTGGGGACATTGTCCTGGGGCGGATGAAGGCTCTGGCGGCGGAGGAGGAAAAATTGCTGTAAACCCCCGGCGGAGCGGGAGCGAAATTTGTTACCGTTGTCACTTGCCAAGGCCAGCGGCGGTTGCTATGCTAAGGGCGAGGAACGGGACTCAGACGGACCACCCGTTTTTCCGCCGGAAACCCGGCAAATCGTGAATATTTTATCAAAAAAGTCTGCTTTGGCCCGGGACCAGAGTGATCCAGCACGGCGGCAGGCGGAGAAAGGAAACAGAAGACATGAGCTACAAGACGGATATTGAGATCGCCCAGGAGACCCCTATGCTGCACATCGGTGAGATCGCCAAGACCGCCGGTGTGGACCCCAAGTATCTGGAGCAGTACGGCAACTACAAGGCCAAGGTGGACTATAACATTCTGCGGGAGACCCCGGAGCGCAGCGGCAAGCTGGTGCTGGTCACCGCCATCAATCCCACCCCCGCCGGTGAGGGCAAGACCACCACCACTGTGGGGCTGGCCGATGGCATGAAGAAGCTGGGCAAGAACGTGCTGGTGGCTCTGCGGGAGCCCTCCCTGGGCCCTGTCTTCGGCGTCAAGGGCGGCGCTGCCGGCGGCGGCTACGCCCAGGTGGTGCCTATGGAGGATATCAACCTCCACTTTACCGGTGATTTCCACGCCATCGGCGCGGCCAACAACCTGCTGGCCGCCATGCTGGATAACCATATTTATCAGGGGAACAAGCTGAACATCGACCCCCGCCGGATCACCTGGCGGCGCTGCGTGGACATGAACGACCGCCAGCTGCGCTTTGTGGTGGACGGCCTGGGCGGCCGGGTCAACGGCACCCCCCGGGAGGACGGGTACGACATCACCGTGGCCAGTGAGATCATGGCCGTGCTGTGCCTGGCCAGCGACATCACCGACCTGAAGGAGCGGCTGAGCCGCCTGGTGGTGGGCTACACCTATGACGAGAAGCCCGTCACTGCCGGGGACCTCAACGCCCAGGGGGCCATGGCCGCCCTGCTGAAGGACGCCCTGAAGCCCAACCTGGTGCAGACCCTGGAGCACACCCCCGCCTTCGTCCACGGCGGTCCCTTCGCCAATATTGCCCACGGCTGCAACTCCGTCATTGCCACCAAGACCGCCCTGCGCCTCAGTGACTACACCGTCACGGAGGCTGGCTTTGGCGCGGATCTGGGGGCGGAGAAGTTCCTGGACATCAAGTGCCGCATGGCGGGGCTGAAGCCCAGCGCCGTGGTCATCGTGGCCACCATCCGCGCCCTGAAGTACAACGGCGGCGTGCCCAAGACCGAGCTGGGCACCGAGAACCTGGAGGCCCTGGAGCGGGGCCTGCCCAACCTGCTCAAGCATGTGAGCAATATCACCAATGTCTACAAGCTGCCCTGCGTGGTGGCCATCAACCGCTTTCCCCTGGACACCGAGGCGGAGCTGAAGCTGGTGGAGGACAAGTGCCGGGAGCTGGGCGTCAATGTGGCCCTCAGCGAGGTCTGGGCCAAGGGCGGCGAGGGCGGCATCGCCCTGGCCAAGGAGGTCATCCGCCTGTGCGAGGAGCCCAACGACTTCCAGTTTGCCTATGACCTGGAGATGTCCATTGAGGAGAAGATCACCGCCATTGTGCAGAGAGTTTACGGCGGCAAGGATGTGGCCTTCACCTCCGCTGCCCAGAAGCAGATCCGCCAGCTCACGGAGCTGGGCTACGACAAGATGCCCATCTGCATGGCCAAGACCCAGTACAGCCTCACCGACGACCCCACCAAGCTGGGTGCGCCGACAGGCTTTACTGTCACCGTCCGCAATGTGAAGGTTTCCGCCGGCGCCGGGTTCCTGGTGGCCCTCACCGGGGATATCATGACCATGCCCGGCCTGCCCAAGGTGCCCGCCGCTGAGCGCATCGATGTGGATGCCACGGGGAAGATCTCTGGGCTGTTCTAATCGTTTTACCGGAGGACTCCGGCGGCGATCCGCCGCCGGGGTCCTTTGGCTGTTGGCGGGGGAGATTTGCCCTTTGCCGGGGGAGATTTTTCTTTTCCAAGCTTGTGGGGATTCCATCCCCACACTGGGCTGATTCGCCGCTCACTGGGCGGGTGGGGACGAGAGATCCTGCTCGTCGGCAGTCCCGGGGGTTCCGCCCCCGGACCCCGGGTCACTTTTTG
>CAUWCX010000085.1:0-6579 GCA_963557105.1 uncultured Oscillospiraceae bacterium | reverse complement strand
CCCCTCCTAAGCGTGTTTTTGGTTACTTTTTGCACGAGCAAAAAGTAACCCGGGGTCCGGGGGCGGAACCCCCGGGGCTAGCGACGAGAAGCATCTCTCGTCCTACTTCTCCTCCACCACCATCACATAGATGGTCCCGGAGACCTCAAACCCCAGCTTTGCCTTCAGCTGGTAGCCGCCGTAGGCCTTGATGGGGTCCATCACGATCTTCTGCTTGGCCAGCTCGATGCCGAACTGCTCCTTCAGGGCGTCGGAGACCTCCTTGCTGGTCACGGCGCCGAAGAGCTTGCCGTTGGCGCCGGAGCGGGCGGCGATCTTCACCTGGGCGTTCTTCAGCTTCTCGGCGATGGCCTCCGCCTCCGCCTTCAGCCGGGCCTCCTCGGCCTTTCTGGCCTTCTCCTGGAGCTTCATGGTGTTCATGGCGTCGGCGGTGGCGATCACTGCCAGCTTACGGGGCAGCAGAAAATTCCGGCCGTAGCCCTCGGACACCTCGATCATCTGGCCCTTCTTGCCCTGGCCCTTCACGTCCTGCTGTAAAATCACTTTCATGGTTGGTTTCCTCCTATATTCACTACTGTTTTCGCTGTGTGTAATGCTGTGTTACTGCTGATAATAGGCGTCGATGGCGGCGGTGAGCTTCTGGTAGGCCGTCTTCACATCGATGCCCGCGGCGTGACCACCGGCGGTGGTGGAGTTGCCGCCGCCGCCCAGCTGCTCCAGGATCACCTGGACATTGATCTCCCCCAGGCTGCGGGCGGACATGGACACGCCGTCCCCCGCCTGGTAGAGCACCACAGACGCCTGGACGCCCCGCAGGGTCAACAGGTCGTCAGAGGCCTTGGCGGCGGTGACACGGGGCACCTCCCGCTCCACGGCGGCAATGGCAATATCCCCGTGGTACATCTTCGCCTCCCGGATGATGTCGTACCGCTGGATCATGCTGCCCAGATCGCTCTGGAAGTAGCGGCGGACCTCCGCGGGATCGGCGCCGCCCCGGCGCAGGAAGGATGCAGCCTCGAAGGTCCGGCTCCCTGTGCGGAGCATAAAATTCTTGGTGTCCAGCACAATACCGGTCAGCAGGGCCTCCGCCTCCTGGCGCAGGAGATCCGAAGGCTCCACCAGGTACTGCAGCAGCTCCGTCACCAGCTCCGAGGCGGAGGAGGCGTAGGGCTCGTGGAAGTTCAGGGCCGCGCTCTCGATGTAGCTGGCCGCCCGGCGGTGGTGGTCGATGACCGCCACCCGGTTGCAGCTGTCCAGCAGCTGGCGGCTCTCCACCATGTCCGGCCGGTTGGTGTCCACCACCACCAGCAGCGCTCCCGGCTGGGCGTGGAGGAAGGCGTCGGGGCCGGAGATGAAGGTGTCCTTGTACTCCGGCACCTCCGCCAGCTTCCGCACCAGGGCCTGGGCGTTGTTGTTCTCCCGGTCGATAACGATGCGGACCTTCTTCCCCTTCTTCCGGGCGGCGCAGCAGATGCCGGCGCAGGCGCCCACGGAGTCCATATCCGCATACTCGTGGCCCATGACGTAGACCTCGCTGGAGTCGCCGATGAGCTCCCCCAGGGCCTTGGCCATGACCCGGCTCTTCACCTTGGTCCGCTTCTCCGTGGACTTGGAGCGGCCGCCGTAGAACTGGAAGTCCAGGCTGTCCTTCACCACCGCCTGGTCGCCGCCGCGGCTCAGGGCCATCTCCAGGGCCTTGCTGGCGGAGTTCCACGCCTCCTCATAGGTGTCGCAGTCCTTGCCGATACCCAGGGACACTGTGGCGGTGACGCCGTCCTCACTCTGGACCTGGTGGACAGACTCCAGCACAGAGAACTTCTCCGCCACCATATGCCCAAAGCACTGCTCATCGCAGACGAAGAGGTAGCGGTCCCGGTCGTACTTCCGCAGAAGGCCGCCGGTACCGGTGACCCAGGCGTTGAGCCGCTCGTCGATCTGGGCCAGAACAGCGGACTTTGACGCCTCTCCCCCGGCCTTCATCAGCTCCTCGTAGTTGTCCACCACCAGCTGGGCCACCACCAGGCGGGTGGCATCGTACACCGCCCGCAGGTGCTGGCTCTCGGTGACGTCCACGAAGTAGGCGGTGACCAGGGTGCTGGAGGAGCGGTGGCTCTCCCGGCTGGCGGTGCCGTACACCCGGTAGACGCTGCCGTTCATCTCCGTCAGCTCCCAGCCCCGGTTGTCCCCGCCCAGGATCCACTGGTAGTCGAAGCCCGGGGCGATGTCAGCGATGTGCAGATCGAATATCCCCTCCCGGGCCTGGGTCAGGCCCATGAAGCTGTCGTTGGTCCAGATGATCTCCCCGTTGTCCCCCCGGAACACCACCACAGGCAGGGGCGTATTGAGCATACTGTTCTTCCGCAGGGAATCCACACCGCCGGTGATGGTCTCCAGATACTGCATGACGCTGCGCCGCCGGCGGACGCTCTGGCGGCGGTACCACCCGTACAGCGCGGCCAGGGCCGCCGTCTCCGCCAGAGCCAGCCAGGGCTCAATGGGGATCGCGATCAGGATAAACAGCGCCAGGCAGAGAAAATAGGGCTGCAAATTGGGCTCAATGAGCCGGGACAGCTTGTTATGCACAGATTTCTCCCCCTTCTCCCCATCCCACCGGCAGCATTTTCCCGGCGCGGGATGGAGATAGATATAGATATTACATTATAGCACAATCCCCCGGTAAATCAAAGGACTAATTCCTGGTTCCCGGCCATAATTTCCGCCCTTGCCGGTGAATGTCGAAAAATTTTAGTATACAAGCGCAGGAAAGTGTGGTATACTACCTTCAGTATAAGGGAATTTTTGTCCCTTTTTTGGCTGCTCCCCGCCCCTCCGGCGGGTGGAAGCGCCCCGGTTTTTGATTTTTTTGCGGCCCCCAGCGGGCGGAGCCGCGATAAAATATGGGCCCCCAGCCTTTGGCGGGCCACGGAGAGGAACCCTGCGCCAGCGGGCGGCAGTCCTCCGGCAGCGCACGAAGCGAGGTGCGCCCAGCCGGGGCAGCCTCCCGTCTAGTTGTTCTGCGTCTTTCTCTCCCCCCACAGTATTCTATTAATTGTTGTTATCTAGAGAAAGGAATGGATAAATTTGGCAGAAAAACTGAAAATCATCCCCCTTGGCGGTCTCAATGAGATTGGCAAGAACATGACCGTGTACGAGCATGGCGGCGAGATCATCGTGGTGGACTGCGGCATGGGCTTCCCCGACGGGGACATGTACGGCATCGACCTGGTGATCCCCGACGTCACCTACCTGGTGAAGAACAAGGCCCGCATCCGCGGCCTGTTCATCACCCACGGACACGAGGACCACATCGGCGCCATCCCCTACGTCCTCAAGCAGGTGAACATGCCGGTGTACTGCACCCGCCTCACCGCCGGCCTCATCAAGCTGAAGCTGGAGGAGCACGGCCTGCTGAAGAGCACCAAGCTCATCACCGTGGAGGCCGGCGAGATGATCAAGGTGGGCAAGTTCTACGTGGAGTTCATCCACGTCAACCACTCCATCGCGGACTCCGTGGCCTTCGCCATCCACACCAGCATGGGCGTCCTGGTCCACACCGGCGACTTCAAGATCGACTCCACCCCCATCGACGGGGAGGTCATCGACCTGGGCCGCCTGGGCGAGCTGGGCAAGGAGGGCGTTCTGGCCCTGCTGGCGGACTCCACCAATGTGGAGCGGCCGGGCTACACCATGAGCGAGCGCATCGTGGGCAAGACCTTCGACCGCCTCTTCACCGGCTGCAAGCAGCGGATCATCGTCACCACCTTCGCCTCCAATGTCCACCGCATCCAGCAGGTCATCGACGCTGCCGCCGCCTGCGGCCGCAAGGTGGCCGTCACCGGGCGGAGCATGGAGAACATCATGAAGGTGGCCACGGAGCTGGGCTACATGAAGCTGCCCCGGAACACCGTGGTGGACATCAACAAGATCAAGAGCCAGCCCCTGGACAAGCAGGTCATCGTCACCACCGGCAGCCAGGGGGAGGAGATGAGCGCCCTGTACCGCATGGCCTTCTCCCAGCACCGGCAGATCGATGTTGGCCCCGGCGACCGGGTCATCATCTCCGCCAGCGCCATCCCCGGCAACGAGAAGACCGTGGGCCGGGTGATCAACGAGCTGTTCCGCAAGGGTGTGGATGTGGTCTACGACAAGTCCGATCCCCTGCACGTGTCCGGCCATGCCTGCCAGGAGGAGCTGAAGATCATCCACGCCCTGACCAAGCCCAAGTTCTTCATCCCCGTCCACGGCGAGCAGAAGATGCTCCGCCGCCACATGAAGCTGGCCATGGAGATGGGCATGGACGAGAAGAACATCGTCCTGGCGGACATCGGCAATGTCATCGAGCTGACCACCAAGACCATCAAGATTGCCGACAAACTGGCCCCCGCCGGGGCTGTCCTGGTGGACGGCAGCGGCGTTGGCGATGTGGGCGCCGTGGTGCTGCGGGACCGGAAGATCCTGGCGGAGGACGGCATGGTGGTCATCATCCTCAATGTCCAGAACGGCCAGATCATCTCCGAGCCGGAGATCATCACCCGGGGCTTTATCTATGTCAAGGAGTCCGAGGAGCTGCTCAGCGCCCTGCGGGAGGTGGCCATGTCCGCCGCCCTGTCCGTCATGGGCAAGAACAGCCGGGATATGGGTGAGCTGCGGGGCGGCGTGAAGTCCGCCGTCAGCAACTACCTCTTCAAGCATACCAAGCGCAGCCCCATGGTCATCCCCGTGGTCAACAAGCTGTAATTTCCGTTAAACAAAACTGCCGCCGCTCGATACCGAGCGACGGCAGCTTTATTTGTCACAGTTTTTCTATAACGGACATATTTTTCCCGTCCCACTGGCAGCGGAATCCCCCGCCGTTGGGGACCTGCCAGCGGTAGAACTCCCCGCTGGGCTCCAGAGCCTCCAGCAGGCACATGATGGTCCCTCCATGGACAACCAGGGCCACCGCCGCCCCAGGCGGTACATCCCCCACGATCCTATAAAAGGCCCGGAGGGTGCGCTCCTGCTGCTGCGGACAGCTCTCCCCGCCGGGCGGCGGCGCTGTTCCGCCGCTGTCCAGCCACGCGCAGTAGGCGGGGTCGTCCTTCAGCTCCTGGTAGGTGCGGCCCTCGAAGGCGCCGAAGCTGCACTCCCGCAGATCCGCCGCCACATGGACGGCCTGGCCGGGAAACAGGAGCTCCGCCGTCTGGCGGCACCGCAGCATGGGGGAGGTCCAGATCTGGTCCACCACAGGGGCTGTCCGGCCTGCCAGCTCCGCCCGGCCCGCCGGGCACAGGGGCTGGTCCGTGCTGCCGATGTACCGCCGCTCCAGGTTGCCCTGGGTCCGCCCGTGGCGGATGAGATACACGGTCACCATCGCTCCACCACCACCACGGCCGCCAGAATGGCCAGCTCGCACACCTGCAAGAACCACCCGGCCAAATCCCCGGTGAAGCCGCCGAACTGCCGCACAGCCAGGACGCGGTAGCCCAGATAGACCAGCAGTGCCGCCCCCAGCGCTGCCAGTCCCGCCAAAAGGTCCCCCCACAGGGCAACCGCCCCCAGGTACAGCCCCAGGTACAGGGTCAGCACCCACCAGGGGAAGCGGCTCCCCCGCTTCAGCTGGGCACCCATGCCGCCCCGGGCGGAGGGCAGGCGCTCCACCCCCCAGGCGCTGAAACTGCGGCTGAGCACAAAGCCCGCCGCCACCGTGGCCGCACTCCGCAGCTCCGTCAGCAGGCCGAAGTACACCAGCAGCCACACCGCCCCCCAGATGAGGGCAAAGGCCCCGGCGTGGGGGTCCTTCAGGATCTCCAGCTTCCGCTCCCGGGGGGCGTGGGAGGAGAGGGCGTCCACTGTGTCGCAGAAGCCGTCCATGTGGATGCCCCCGGTGACCGCCAGGGGCACCGCCGTCAGCACCGCCCCCCGCAGCACCGGGCCGAAGCCCAGCAGCCCCAGCAGCCAGGCAGACAGCGCAAACACCCCGCCTACCGCCGCCCCCACCAGGGGAAAGAAGGCCAGGGTGTACCGCATATTCTTTTCGCTCCACTCCACCTGGGGCATGGGCAGCCGGGAGTAGGTGGAGAAGGCCATAACGCAGGAGGTCCATAGGGTCTTCATGGCGGTGTCCTTTCTTTGCCGCCTCCGGCGGCGGGGTGGTTTTTTCTTTTGGGATGAGGGGGGCTGCTTGTGGGGGGCGGGGAGATTCGCCCTTCGCCGGGGGGGTGGGGGGGGGAGGGGTGCTCCCGCTAAGCGATTTTTCTCGCGGCATAGCCGCTGCGACCTACGCTAAAAATATGCCACTGGCATATTTTCTTAACGCTGCGGCCCCTCGCCGGGAAAGTAACCAAAGGGGCGCTCAGGAGGGGGACACTTTCGATTGTGTCCCCCTCCTGAGAACCACCCCCCGCAACGACATCTTCAAGGGGGCTCCGCCCCCTCGCCAGAGGGGCTACCCCCCGTGCAACCTTGTTACCCAGTTGCACACCAAGGAGATGGCACCGCGCCGCCGCGGCGCGGGGTTTTGCGGGGGCTACCGCCCCCCATTCCCCCCGGGATCACGCGGGTGTCCGTAAAACAGTTGCAGCCTTGGCTCTCCCTCTG
>CAUWCX010000084.1:0-6670 GCA_963557105.1 uncultured Oscillospiraceae bacterium | reverse complement strand
CCCCACCCGCTCGGACGGATACAATCTGCTGACGCTCATCAACCACTACATGGATATCTGCCGGGAGGATTCTGAAAACCTTGCCGCCCGTGCCAAGGCGGAGAAGTATGCCAAGATCCTTTCCAAGACCATCGTCAACCCAGATGGGGATGCCTCCCAGTACGGTCAGAACGCCTTCTTCGTGCGTCCGTAAGCACAACACACAACAGCAAATCTCTCAAGATTCCGGAGTATGTCAATACCCTAATCTGACACCAGATGAGATTCAAAATCTGCTGCTCCGTTCTTCATCCACTGCTGATTATGCCGAGACCCTGTCATAGCCGGAAGAACAAGGATTTGCAGGGACGGCGATTGCTAACTGGGAGTCCCTCTTACAGTTGAAAACATTGCCCTGAAGTGCAGTGTGTCTGAATCAGTTTGCGCCGCCCGATTGCCTGACAGTGAACTGGAAGCGATTCGGATACTACAGGGGCAGCGTATGGGTATCAGGTGGGATCGGAGGGACACAGCATCTTGTTCAGCGGAGACTATACGGAGCACACTTTGGTCTACACAGCCGATCTTATCTGGAATGTGAAGGTCGATTTGGCGGTGCTAGACAGTGCCTGCGGGACGGAACCCCGAACAGCGGAGGATATGCATCTGGATATTCTGACTGCGGTGGAGAAAACGCTTCCCTAGTAGAGGCGCGTCCTTTTCCGGTGCCTAAGTTTTGTCAAGGGCCAGAATTGGCTCTGCTTCTCCGATGGGCGCGGAAAATTTTCTGTGACAGGTCTTGACAAGTAGAGGAACGGGTAGTATAGTAAGGGAAAATTTAATATCCTAAACCGTTGAAGCGGAGATAACGGCAATCATGCCTTTACAGAGAGCCTGTGGTGCTGAGAGTCAGGTAAGAAACAAGTTGTCAAATGGACCGCTGAGGGCGCAGCCAAATGTGAAGCTCACAAAGTATGCTGCGACGTTGCAGGCAGACGTCATTTGCCGGGGATATGTTGGTATCCTGCTAAGCGCACGGGTCATGCCGTGAATCAAGGTGGCACCGCGGATAAAATGTTTTTATTCGTCCTTGACAGATCGTAGTTTCTGTCAAGGGCGATTTTTTACTCCTCTGGCAGAAACGCCAGAGGAGTATTTTTATTTGGAGGTGCAGACCATGCAAATCGTTCCCACATTGGAGAAAGTCAAGGAGATTGCTTCCGCCAGGCAATACCGGGTGCTACCGGTGAGCTGTGAGATCCTGTCTGACTTCACCACACCCATAGAAACCATGCGCATTCTGAAGCAGGTTTCCACCTACTGCTATATGCTGGAGTCCGCGGCCAGCCATGAGACTTGGGGACGCTACACCTTTCTGGGCTTTGATCCCAGTCTGGAGATCACCTGTAGGAGAGGGGAGATGCGGGCCGGATGCCTGCACCTCCCAACGGCGGACCCATCCGCTTACCTGCGTCAGGTCCTGGAGGAGCACAAAAGCCCCCGCTTTGACCATCTCCCTCCCTTCACCGGCGGGCTTGTGGGATACTTCTCCTATGACTATCTGGGGTACAGCGAGCCGTCTGTCCGGGTGGAGGTGAAGGACAGGGAGGAATTTCGGGATCTTGATCTGATGCTCTTTGACAAGGTCATCGCCTTTGACCATCTGCGGCAGAAACTCATTCTTATCGTCAATATGTCTCTGGATGAGCCGGAGACCGGCTACAACAAGGCGGTGCTGGAGCTCAGACAGCTTGCGGAACTGCTGCGGACCGGAGCGAAGAAGCAGGATCATGCCGGGCGGCTCCTAGGTCCGGTGACTCCGCTGTTTGGCCGGGAGGCCTTCTGCCGCATGGTGGAGCGGGCCAAGGTCCACATCCGGGAAGGGGATATTTTTCAGATCGTCCTCTCTAACTGCCTGTCGGCCCCCTTTGAGGGCAGCCTGTTCAACACCTACCGGGTGCTGCGCACCTTGAACCCCTCCCCCTATATGTTCTATTTTTCCGGAACCGATGTGGAGGTGGCGGGGGCGTCGCCGGAGACTCTGGTCAAGCTGGAAAACGGCGTGCTCCACACCTTCCCTTTGGCGGGCACCCGGCCCAGGGGAAATACCCCGGAGGAAGACCATGCCATGGAGACAGAGTTGCTCTCCGATGAGAAAGAGCTGGCCGAACACAATATGCTGATGGATCTGGGGCGGAACGATCTGGGAAAGATCAGCCGGTTCGGTACGGTCCATGTGGAGAAGTTCCACACCATTGAGCGCTTCTCCCATGTCATGCACATCGGCTCCACCGTGCGGGGCGAGCTCCGGGAGGACAAGGACGCGCTGGATGCCATCGAGGCGGTGCTGCCCGCCGGGACCCTCTCCGGAGCTCCTAAGCTCCGGGCCTGCCAGCTGATCGCAGAGCTGGAGAACAACAAGCGGGGCATCTACGGCGGGGCCATCGGTTACATCGACTTCACTGGGAATATGGACACCTGCATCGCCATCCGGTTGGCCTATCAGAAGAACGGCAGGGTGTTCGTGAGAAGCGGAGCAGGGATCGTGGCCGATTCGGTCCCGGAACAGGAATTTGAGGAATGTATGAACAAGGCGCGGGCGTCCCTGAGGGCGCTGGAGATTGCACAGGAGGTGGAGCTATGATCCTGCTGATCGACAACTATGACAGCTTTTCCTATAACCTCTATCAGCTGACCGGCCAGCTCTGTCCGGACATTCAGGTTATTCGAAACGATGAACTGTCGGTGGAAGAGATCAGGGCACTGCAGCCGGAACGGATCATCCTCTCCCCCGGCCCGGGCCGACCAGAGGACGAGGGGATCACCATGGAGGTGGTGACTGCTCTGGGAAGTGAGATCCCCATTCTGGGGGTCTGTCTGGGGCACCAGGCCATCTGCGCCGCCTTTGGCGCTTCTGTTACCTATGCCAGAGAACTGATGCACGGGAAGCAGTCCCAGGTCCAGTTCGATCCGAACTGCCCGCTGTTCCGTGACTGTCCGGAAACCGCTCTTGTGGGACGGTATCACTCCCTGACGGCGGACGCCGAAACCCTTCCGGAGTGCTTGAAGATCACTGCCAGAACCGAGGACGGAGAGGTCATGGCGGTGCAGCACAGGGAACATCCGATCTACGGCGTACAGTTCCACCCGGAGTCCATTTTGACACCCGACGGGAAAACCATGCTACAAAACTTCGTAAAGGAGATGTAAACCATGATCAAAGAAGCCATCGTCAAGATCGTCAATAAAGGGGACCTCACCTATGAGGAGGCCTACACCGTGATGAATGAGATCATGGGAGGCCAGACCACCCCCACCCAAAACGCCGCCTTTCTTGCCGCCCTCTCCACCAAGAGCGCCCGGGCGGAAACCACCGACGAGATCGCAGGATGCGCCGCCGCCATGCGGGGCCACGCCGTCAAGGTGGAGACCGGCATGGAGCTCTTTGAGATTGTGGGCACCGGCGGAGATAACGCCGGCAGCTTCAATATCTCCACCACCGCCGCCCTGGTGGCGTCGGCAGGGGGCATGAAGGTGGCCAAACACGGCAACCGGGCTGCATCCTCCCTGTGCGGCACGGCGGACTGTCTGGAGGCCCTGGGGGTCAATATTCATCAGAGTCCCGCCAAGTGCGTGGAGCTGCTCCGGGACGTGGGGATGTGCTTTTTCTTCGCCCAGGATTATCACACCTCCATGAAATATGTGGGGGCCATCCGCAAGGAACTGGGCTTCCGCACAGTATTCAATATCCTCGGCCCGCTGACCAACCCCGGGACGCCGGTACAGCAGCTGCTGGGCGTCTATGACGACTATCTGGTGGAGCCCCTGGCCCAGGTGCTCATCAATCTGGGGATCAAGCGGGGCATGGTGGTATATGGACAGGACAAGCTGGACGAGATCTCCCTGAGTGCGCCTACCACCATCTGCGAGATCCGGGACGGCTGGTTCAAATCCTCGGTCATCACCCCGGAGGATTTTGGCTTTGACCGCTGCACAAAAGAGGAGCTGAAGGGCGGGCCGCCGGAGGAGAACGCCGCCATTACCAGAGCTATTTTGAACGGAGAACGGGGCGCCAAGCGGAACGCGGTGCTGCTCAATGCCGGGGCTGCCCTGTATATCGGTGAAAAGGCGGACAGCATGAAGGCAGGCGTGGCCCTGGCGGCGGAACTGATCGACAGCGGAAGGGCTGCCACCGTGCTGGACAGGCTGGTGGAGGTCAGCAACCGCCCGGAGGTGGAGGCATGACCATACTGGACCAGTTGGCCGGCCATGCCCGGAAGCGGGTGGCGGCATCCAAGAGCGCTGTTTCTCTAGAAAATCTGTGTCGGCAGGCGCTTTCTCTTCCCAAAGGAGATTTTGGGTTTGAGAAAGCCCTGAGAAAAGACGGACTCTCTTTCATTTGTGAGGGCAAGCAGGCCTCGCCATCCAAGGGGCTCATCGCCCCGGAGTTCCCCTATCTCCAGATTGCCATGGACTATGAGGCGGCGGGGGCGGATGCCATCTCAGTGCTCACCGAGCCTAAGTGGTTTCTGGGCAGCGACCGGTATTTGCGAGAGATTGCCCGGACCGTTTCCATTCCCTGCCTGCGGAAAGACTTTACCGTAGACGAATATATGATCTATGAGGCGAAGGTACTGGGTGCGTCGGCAGTCCTGCTGATCTGTGCTATTTTGACGGAGAGACAGATCCGGGAGTACCTGCACATTTGCGACGGGTTGGGCCTGTCCGCTCTGGTGGAGGTCCACAACGAGGCAGAAGCGGAAATTGCCCTCCGGGCAGGGGCGCGGATCATTGGGGTGAACAACCGCAACCTGAAGGATTTCTCTGTGGACCCAGACAACAGCCGCCAGCTTCGGACGCTGATCCCCCGCGAGGTGCTGTTTGTTTCCGAAAGCGGCGTCCAAAGTGCCGGAGATGTCGCAGTGCTCCGGGAGATGGGAACGGACGGAGTCCTGATTGGAGAGTTTCTGATGTGAGCAGCGGACAAAAAGGCAGCTCTGGCGGAACTGCGAGGTGGAGCATGACAAAAATCAAGCTGTGCGGTCTGTCTCGCACCAGGGATATTCTGGCCGCAAATCAGCTGAGACCGGAATATATTGGTTTCGTATTTGCCCCCAAAAGCAGCCGGTATATCTCTTCTGAGCAGGCCCGGGAACTCAAAGCGCTTCTCTCATCTCAAATCCGGACAGTGGGGGTCTTTGTAAACGAGGGAATAGACAGAGTGGAAGAACTTCTGAACAGTGGCGTCATCGACCTGGCACAGCTCCACGGCAGTGAAGATGCGGACTATATCCGACAGCTGCGGACACGTACCGGAAAGCCGGTCATTCAGGCCTTCCGCATTACATCCGAGGAGGACGTCAAATGGGCTGAACACAGCATAGCTGACCATATTCTGCTGGACGCCGGTGCAGGTACGGGAACCGTTTTTGACTGGAGTATGCTCCGGCAGATCCGGCGGCCCTATTTCCTGGCTGGCGGACTGGGACCGGAGAATGTGAAAGGGGCGGTGGAGCGGCTTCATCCCTATGCGGTGGACGTCAGCTCCGGTATTGAAACGGATGGGAGCAAGGATCCGGAAAAAATGGCGGCCTTTGTGACCGCAGTCAGAAAGGGAGCGAGAGCATGACCAATCCAAATGGACGCTTCGGTATACACGGGGGACAGTATATCCCTGAGACGCTGATGAATGCGGTCATCGAACTGGAAGCGGCATACGATTACTACAAGAACAACGAAGCATTCAACCGGGAGCTCACCGAGCTTTTGAATGAATACGCGGGCAGACCATCCCGGCTGTATTTTGCCAAAAAGATGACGGAGGATCTGGGTGGGGCGAAGATCTATCTGAAGCGCGAGGATTTGAACCACACTGGGGCCCATAAGATCAACAATGTGCTGGGTCAGGCCCTTTTGGCCAAGCGGATGGGCAAGACTCGTCTGATTGCCGAGACAGGGGCAGGGCAGCACGGGGTGGCCACCGCCACCGCAGCCGCCCTCATGGGGATGGAGTGTGTGGTCTTTATGGGGGAAGAGGATACGGTCCGCCAGGCCCTCAATGTGTACCGAATGCGCCTTTTGGGGGCGGAGGTGGTTCCTGTTAAGACAGGCACGGCTACGCTAAAGGACGCCGTATCCGAGGCAATGCGGGAGTGGACCTCCCGCATCGAAGACACCCACTACTGCCTGGGCTCCGTGATGGGCCCCCACCCCTTCCCAACCATCGTCCGGGACTTCCAGGCGGTGATCTCCCGGGAGATCCGGGCACAGCTTCTGGAAAAGGAGGGGCGGCTGCCCGACGTGGTGCTTGCCTGCGTGGGAGGTGGCTCCAATGCCATCGGCAGCTTCTATCACTTTATTGAAGACTCCCAAGTACGGCTCATCGGCTGTGAGGCGGCTGGCCGGGGGGCGGACACCCCGGAGACGGCGGCCACCATCGCCACCGGAAAACTGGGCATCTTCCACGGGATGAAGTCCTACTTCTGTCAGGACCAGTACGGCCAGATCGCCCCGGTCTACTCTATCTCAGCCGGATTAGACTACCCGGGCATCGGCCCAGAGCACGCCCACCTCCACGACATTGGTCGGGCGGAATATGTCCCCGTCACCGACGAGGAGGCGGTCAATGCCTTCGAGTATCTGGCCCGGACGGAGGGCATCATCCCCGCCATCGAGTCGGCCCACGCTGTGG
>CAUWCX010000083.1:0-6688 GCA_963557105.1 uncultured Oscillospiraceae bacterium | reverse complement strand
TCGCCCCGTGGGCGAGAATCAAATTGTGTTGGACGAGAACAGACTACCGTGTGGTCACTGAAATGACAGTGCCGCACCATTACCCCGCTTCTTGTTGTGAAAACCGCCCTCAAGTCCGCTGGGGAGGTAGCCCCTCTGGCGAGGGCCGCAGCGTTAAGAAAATATGCCAGTGGCATATTTTTAGCGTAGGTCGCAGCGGCTGTGCCGCGAGTAAACCGTGGTTCTTGTGGAGAATATTGTGGGGGTCTCGAATAGGGGGAGAGGGAAATCGAAATCCCTCTCCCCCTCGCGTGTTTTTGGTCACTTTTTGCACGAGCAAAAAGTGACCCGGGGTCCGGGGATGGAATCCCCGGGGCTATCGACAAGAACATTGTTCCTCCCCGCCCGCCCGGCGATGGGCGAATCATCAGCAGAATCATCAAAAATCCTCCCCCAGCCCTTGAGTTCCCCCTTATTCTGCGCTATAATAAGGTGTTAAAGACCCCCAACGACCGACGAAAAGGAGAGCCGTTTTGAATAGAAAAGAAGTCGTCATCCCCGCCGGGGAGATCGCCCGGCAGCGGGAATTCACCGATAAGCTGGCCGCCATGAGCGCCCAGGGCGGACGCACCCCTCTGGCCATGGTGGACACCTTCGGCTGTCAGCAGAATGTGGCCGACAGCCAGCGCATCATGGGTATGCTCCAGGACATGGGCTGCGCCTTCACAGAAGACCCCATGGCCGCCGACATCATCGTTCTCAACACCTGCGCCATCCGGGAGAATGCGGAGAAGCGGGTCTTCGGCGTCCTGGGCCAGCTGACCCACGCCAAGGAGAAAAACCCGAATCTGATCCTCTGCCTCTGCGGCTGCATGGCCCAGCAGGAGGTGGTGGCCCAGCGGGTGAAGAAGTCCTACCGCCATGTGGACCTGGTCTTCGGCCCCCAGGCTCTGTGGCGCTTCCCCGAGCTGCTGTACAATGTGGCCACCCAGCGCCGCCGGGTATTCTCCATCGCCGACGAGCACGGCTCCATTGCCGAGGGCCTGCCGGTGGTGCGGGAGAGTAGCGTGAAGGCCTGGGTCTCCATCATGTACGGCTGCAACAACTTCTGCTCCTACTGCATCGTGCCCTATGTCCGTGGCCGGGAGCGCAGCCGTGCGCCGGAGGACATCCTGGCGGAGGTCCGGGAGCTGGTGGAGGCCGGGTACAGGGAGATCACCCTCCTGGGCCAGAATGTCAACTCCTACGGCAAGGATCTGGAGACCCCCATGGACTTTGCCGACCTCCTCAGCCAGATCGATGCGATCCCCGGCGACTACCTCATCCGCTTCATGACCAGCCACCCCAAGGATGCCAGCCGCAAGCTCTTCGACACCATGGCCCGCTGCCCCCATGTGGCCCACCAGCTCCACCTGCCGGTGCAGTCCGGCAACAGCCGGGTGCTGAAGGCCATGAACCGGGGCTACACCCGGGAGCAGTACCTGGAGAAGCTCAACTACGCCCGCAGCGTCATGCCGGACCTGGTCCTCACCAGCGACATCATCATCGGCTTCCCCGGCGAGACGGAGGCGGAGGCCATGGACACCGTCTCCCTCATCCAGGAGGTGCGCTACGACGCCCTCTTCACCTTCATCTACTCCCCCCGCCCCGGCACACCGGCGGCCCAGATGCCTGACCCCGCCACCCGGGCGGAGAAGCAGGTGTGGTTCGACAAGCTGGTGAACGCCCAGAATGAGATCTCCGCCCAGCTCCACCAGGCCTATGTGGGCCGGACCCTGCGGGTACTGGTGGACGGGGAGAGCGGGGATGAGGGCTGGCCCCTCTCCAGCCGCACCGCCGGCGGACGGCTGGTCCACCTGAAGGGGGATGCCTCCCTCATCGGGCAGTATGCCCAGGTGAAGATCACGGACAGCAATACCTGGGCGCTGTTTGGAGAGGTTGTTTCGCTTTGATTTTTTTGGGGGGATTTCATCCCCCCACCCAGGGGTGATTCGCCCTTCGCCGGGCGGGGGGACGAGAGATGCTTCTCGTCGGTAGCACCGGGGGTTCCGCCCCCGGACCCCGGGTTACTTTCCCCTCGTCGGGAAAGTAACCAAAGGGACGCTCAGGAGGGGGACACTTTCGATTGTGTCCCCCTCCTGAGAACCACCCCCCGCAACGACATCTTCAAGGGGGCTTCGCCCCCTCGCCAGAGAGGCTACCCCCCGTGCAACCTTGTTGCCTGGTTGCACCCCAACCACATGGCACCGCGCCGCCGCGGCGCGGGGGTTGGTGGGGGTTACCACCCCCAATTCCCCCTCAGATTTCCGTGAGGGCCTTTTACCGCTACAAAAAGCCACTCGCCCCTGGGGCGAGAATTAAATTGTGTTGGACGAGAGCAGACTACCGTGTGGTAGTCGAAATGTCGGTGCCGCACCATTACCCCGCTTCTTGTTGTGCAACCCGCCCCAGGGCAGCACGGGGGGGTAGCCCCTCTGGCGAGGGGGCCTTCGGCCCCCCTTGAAGAGTCGTTTCAAGGAGAGGGGGTTCGAAGGGGGAGAGGGAAATCGAAATCCCTCTCCACCTTCGCGCCCCTTTGGTTACTTTCCCGGCGAGGGGAAAGTAACCCGGGGCGTGGGGCGGGCAGCCCCACAAGGTTGGAGACGAACAATTTTTCGTCCCCACCCGCCGCAGGCGAATCCCCCACCAAAAAAGCAAAAAAACTCCCCCGCCGCCGGAGGCGGCAAAACAGAGAAAGAGGAAAAAACTATGGCAGAGCTCACCCCCATGATGCGTCAATACCTGGAGATCAAGGAACAGAACAAGGACGCCATCCTGTTTTTCCGTCTGGGCGACTTCTACGAGATGTTCAACGAGGACGCCCAGGTGGCCTCCCGTGAGCTGGACCTGACCCTCACCACCCGGGACCGGAGCAAGCCGGAGGAGGACCGCGCCCCCATGTGCGGCGTGCCCTACCACTCCTGCGACGGCTACATCGCCCGGCTCATTGCCAAGGGCTACAAGGTGGCCATCTGCGAGCAGACCGAGGACCCCGCCCAGGCCAAGGGCCTGGTGAAGCGGGACATCATCCGTGTGGTCACCCCCGGCACCGTGGACAGCTCCATGCTGGAGGGCAGCCGCTCCAACTACATCTGCGCCATCTGCATGGCGGGGGACCGGGCGGGGCTGTGCTTCTGCGACATCACCACCGGCAAGACCCACGCCACCGCCTTTGACTGCCCCGACGCCCTGAGCCATGTGATGAACGAGGTGGGCCGATTCTCCCCCACGGAGGCGGTGCTCAACGGCGACGCCTTCGCCCACGGGGAGCTGCTGACCCTCCTGCGGGAGAAGTTCAGCTGTCTGGCCCAGGAGCGGGGGGAGGACAGCTTCCGCCCGGAGGCCGCCGTCTCCGCCGTGGAGCGGCAGTTCGGCCCCCAGGCCGCCGGGACCCTGCCCCGGGAAAATCCCACGGCCCTCATGGCCCTGGGCGGGCTGCTGGACTACCTCTACGAGACCCAGAAAACGGATCTCAGCCACATCAACGACCTGGAATACTACGAGCAGGGCCGGTTTATGGAGCTGGACCTGTCCACCCGCCGGAACCTGGAGCTGACGGAGACCCTGCGGGGGAAGGAGAAGCGGGGGAGCCTGCTGTGGGTGCTGGACAAGACCCGCACCGCCATGGGCGGGCGCACCCTCCGCTCCTGGCTGGAGCGGCCGCTGCTGTCCGTCACCGCCATCGAGCGGCGGCTGGACGCCGTGGACGCCCTGGTGAAGGACACCATGGGCCGGGAGGAGCTGATCCTGGCCCTGGGCGGCATCAGCGACATGGAGCGGCTCATGGGCCGCATCGTCTACGGCTCCGCCGGGGGCCGGGACATGGCCTCCCTGCGCTCCGCCCTGGAGAAGCTCCCCGCCCTGCGGGAGAAGCTGGCCCCCTTCACCGCCGGACGGCTGGGGGAGCTGCAGGCGCAGATGGACGAGCTGCAGGACGTCCACGCCCTGCTGGCCCAGGCCATTGTGGACGACCCGCCCTTCTCCGTGCGGGAGGGCGGCTTCATCCGGGCGGGCTACGACCAGGAGGTGGACCGCCTGCGGGACATCCTCTCCGGCGGCAAGGGCATCATCGCCCAGGTGGAGGCCCGGGAGCGGGAGAAGACCGGCATCAAAAGCCTAAAGGTGGGCTACAACAAGGTCTTCGGCTACTACATCGAGGTCAGCAAGAGCTACTACGACCAAGTGCCGGCGGACTACATCCGCAAGCAGACCCTGGCCAACTGCGAGCGGTTCATCACCCAGGAGCTGAAGGACCTGGAGCACACCATCCTCACCGCCTCGGACCGGGTGGTGGCCCTGGAGTTCGACCTCTTCACCCAGCTGCGGGCCCAGATCGGCCAGCACATGGGCCGCATCCAGCGCACCGCCGCCGCCGTGGGCGAGCTGGATACCCTGTGCTCCTTTGCCGCCGTGGCCGCCAAAAACAACTACTGCCGTCCCGCCGTGGACGAGGACGGGGTCATTGAGATCCACGACGGCCGCCATCCGGTGGTGGAGCAGGTCCTGCGGGGCAGCCTCTTCGTCCCCAACGACGCCTTTATGGGCCGCCAGGAGAGCCGGGTGGCCATCATCACCGGCCCCAACATGGCGGGCAAGTCCACCTTCATGCGCCAGGTGGCCCTCATCACCCTCATGGCCCAGGTGGGGTCCTTCGTCCCCGCCAAGTCCGCCCGCATCGGCGTGGTGGACCGGATCTTCACCCGCATCGGCGCCAGCGACGACCTGGCCGCCGGGCAGTCCACCTTCATGGTGGAGATGACGGAGGTGGCGGAGATCCTGAAGAACGCCACCAGCCGCAGCCTGCTGATCCTGGACGAGATCGGCCGGGGCACCAGCACCTTCGACGGCATGAGCATCGCCCGGGCAGTGCTGGAGCACTGCGCCGACCGGCGGAAGCTGGGGTGCAAGACCCTCTTCGCCACCCACTACCACGAGCTGACGGAGCTGGAGGACAGCCTCCCCGGGGTGAAGAACTACAACATCGCCATCAAGGCCCGGGGGGAGGACATCATCTTCCTGCGGAAGATCATCCCCGGCGGCGCCGACCGCAGCTACGGCATCGAGGTGGCCAAGCTGGCGGGTCTGCCGGACACGGTGGTCCGCCGGGCCAGAGCAGTGCTCAAGGAGCTGGAGAGCGGGGAACACACCGCGACCCCCGCCGCAGCCCCCGCCACCGGCCAGGTGAGTCTGGAGGCCCTGGGGGAGGCGGAGGTCATCGACCGGCTCCGCCGCACCCAGCCGGACACCCTCACCCCCATTGAGGCCATGGGCCTGCTGTACGAGCTGAAGCAGAAGCTGGGCTGACCCCCCTATTTCAAGAGAAAGTTGGTTTTTCCATGGCAAAACGCGGCCATTCCACCTATATGTCCCTGACGGAGCGCATTCTGGGGGGCATCCACTTCGTCATCTACCTGCTGGTGCTGCCCTTTGTGACGGACCCCCTGTTCCGTATGCTGGAGCAGCTCATGGGCAGGAGCATTCCCGACAATGTGCGGAACATGATCTTCTACTATGTGCTGTTCGCCGTGACCCTGGTGATCTTCTGGATGTATCTGGGCCGGACCACCAACTACTTCTTCGGCAGCGTCTGGCGAACGCTGGGCACCGTGCTGGTGGGGATGGTGGGGTTCTACGGCCTCAACGAGCTGGCCCACCGGGCCTTCTCCCTCTTCTGGTCCAGCCAGGTGAACCTCAACGACGTGGCCATCTCCGCCCAGGTCAACGACGCCCCCCGCAGTACACTCCTGATCGTGGTCTTCCTGGCCCCCTTTGTGGAGGAGGTGCTGTTTAGGGGCTATGTCTTCGGCAACATCCGGGAGAAGAGCCGCTGGGCGGCCTACCTGGTGTCCTGCCTGCTCTTCGCCTTCCTCCATGTCTGGCAGTTCGCCGTGGTCAACCACTCCCTGACCTACTTCCTGCTGATGCTACAGTATCTGGTCCCCGGCCTGGTGCTGGCCTGGACCTACGAGCAGTCCGGGACCCTGTGGGGGAGTATTTTGCTCCACGGGTTTGTCAACGGGCTGGCAGTTTGGGGGGTAATGTAGGGGAGGGGGACGAGAGATCCTTCTCGTCGGCAGTACCGGGGATTCCGTCCCCGGACCCCGGGTCACTTTTTGCTCGTGCAAAAAGTAACCAAAAACACGCTCAGGAAGGGGACACTTTCGATTGTGTCCTATCTTGAAAGGACACATTGATCCCCGTAAGGAGCACGGTTTTCTCGCGGCATAGCCGCTGCGACCTACGCTAAAAATATGCCACAGGCATATTTTCTTAACGCTGCGGCCCCGCAACGACCAATAGGGGGCACGCCCCCTTATTGGAGTATCCCCCGTGCAACCTTGTTGCCTGGTTGCACCCCAACAACATGGCACCGCGCCGCCGCGGCGCGGGGGTTTGTGGGGATTACCACCCCCAATTCCCCCTCAGATTTCCGCGGGGGCCTCTTACCTCCACAAAAAACCACTCGCCCTTGGGGCGAGAATCAAATTGTGTTTGACGAGAACAGACTACCGTGTGGTAGTCGAAATGTTGGTGCCGCACCCCTTACCCCGCTTCTTACTGTGCAACCCGCCCCCAGGACAGCACGGGGGGTAGCCCCTCTGGCGGGGGGGCCGTGCCCCCTTGAAGAGTCGTTTCAAGGGGATAGGGTCCTTAGGGAAAGGGGGAAACC
>CAUWCX010000082.1:0-6880 GCA_963557105.1 uncultured Oscillospiraceae bacterium | reverse complement strand
CGGAGCGAGCGTCGCACCGGCCGTAGGCCGGAAGGCGCAGAGCGCAGCGCAAGCCTTCCTCAAAAAAGTGCTTGCACTTTTTTGACAGTCCCAGATTGTGCCGGGGACGGTGTGGGAGAATCTGGCTGTTACTGCCGAAGGGGGGCAGCCTCGATGAGGTCGCAGATCTTTACGGCGGAGAGGGGGTCCACATAGCGGGCCTGGGCGGAGCGCATCTCCTGCTGTGCCGCCGGGTCCAACAGGTGGTCCAGGGCGCGGGGCAGCTCCCGCCCCGGATTTTTGACGAACAGACTCATGCCCCGGCTGTGGAAAAAGTCGGCGTTGCGGCTCTCGCATCCGGGGATAGGCGCAATATGGATCAGGGGGGTGCGGGAGGCAGCGGCCTCCGTGGAGGACAGCCCGCCGGGCTTGGACACAAATACATCGCAGGCCGCCAGATAGTCGGCCATGTGGGTGGTGCTCTCCAAAATCCGAAGCTGGGGCAGCTGGCCGTATTTTTCCGTGAGCTTCTGATACAGCTTGCGGTTGCTGCCGCAGACCACGGTGAGCTGGGCCTCCGGGTGCCGGGCCAGCCAGCCCGTCAGGGTCCCCACGGCCTTCCCCAGCTTTCCCACGCCGATGCTGCCGCCGGACAGGAGGATGCACGTCCCATTCTGGGGCAGATCCAGCCGCCGGCGTGCCTCTGCCCGCTCCGGGGGGCGGCGGAAGCCGGCGGACACGGGGATGCCCAGGGGGTGCAGGCACTCCCGGGGGATGCCGCGGCCGCTGAACTCATCCTCCAGCTCCGGGGAGGGGATCACCACATAGTCGCAGCCGGTCTCCTCCGCAAAGGGGATGCAGGTGTAGTCGGTGGTTACCAGGAAGGTGGGGGGCAGCGGGGCGCCGGTCTTCTTCATCCAGGCCACGGTCTGGCCGGGGTAGATGTGGGGCATGACCAGGGCGTCCGCCGGGTGGGCTGCCAGATAGGCCCCCAGGCTGTTGGCCAGCTTTCCGTTGAGCCAGTACACCGGGGAGTGGATGGGCAGACGGCGGTAGGCCTGTCCCAGGGCGTAGACCATGCCGAAGAGCCGGGGGGAGCGCTGGACCAGCTGGATATACGCCCCGCCCACCAGACCGGCGGTGTGCCGGCCCACCAGCTGGAAGGGGTCCAGGCAGGTGACGGTGTGGCCCCGGCGCTCCAGCTCCTCCGCCACCGCCCGCCCGGCGGCGTTGTGGCCGCCGCCGGTGCCGCAGGAGAGGATCAGGATCTCCATATGGGCGTCACCACACATTTCTCACGCTTTTCGGGGCTGATGAGGAGCTTGATCACAATGGCGGCGGCGGCCAGGGAGAAGCCCAGCACCACGGACTTGTCCGGCACCAGCAGGGCCATGCCCATGCAGGAGCAGAGGTAGGTCAGCAGTGTCCGGTGGTAGTGGGGCTCCACCCGCAGGATCAGGCTGAAGAAGAGGAAGCACACCGCCAGCACCGCCACCGGCCGCCAATCCGGGAGCAGGCCCAGGAGACAGCCGAAGGAGACGGCAATGCCCTTGCCGCCGCGGAAGTGGTTGAACACCGGCAGGATGTGCCCAATGACCGGGGCGGCCAGCACCAGGGCGAAGCCCGCCGTCCGGGGGAACAGGCGCAGGTACAGCAGCACCGGCAACAGCCCCTTCAGGATGTCGCAGACGAGGGTCAGGGTGCCGCACAGGGCCCCGCCGTTTTTGAAGGCGTTGAAGGCGCCGGGGTTGCCGTCGGCGGTATTTTCCGTCACATCGCCCCGGCCCAGCAGGGCGCCGAAGCGCTGGGCATATAGCACGCTGCCGGAGATGTACCCCAGAAGGGTGAACAAGATGATCGCGCTCATGGCGTCCTCCTTATCTGAAGAGTGGTTTTGGTTGATGGTATCAGTATAGCAGAAGCCTCTGGAAATTGGCTTGGACAAAAGCCGGAGGAAGTCCGTTTTTTGCCCAATCTAGGAAAAGTGTTACCCTGAAAAAAATTTACTGTTACAGATTGACAGAAGTTGATTTGAGGTGTATAATGCATCAAGAAACTTGGATTTGAGGTGAGCCGGTGGAGACAGTATATGAGGAGCGGGCCAGGGTATTCAAGGCCCTGGGGGATGAGCGGCGGCAGCGCATTCTGGAGCTGCTGGGCAGCGGGGAGAAGTGCGCCTGCGTGCTGATCGAGGCCCTGGGGATGCCCCAGTCCTCCCTCTCCTACCACATGAAGATCCTCTGTGCGTCCGGCATCGTTGTGGGCCGGGAGGAGGGCAAGTGGACCCACTACCGCATCAGCCCCCACGGCAGCCGCCGGGCGGTGGAGCTGCTGGCGGCTATCACCGGGGTGGAGCAGCGATAAATGAAGAGCCGTTGCCGGGAGGCGATGGCTTTTTCCGGGGAAAATATATTGAAAAAACTTGATGTGTTGGAGGATGACCGGATATGGAGGGCTTGCGGACGGCGTGGGACGTTTTTCAGGGGGAGATCCTGGGGATGAAGTGGCTGGAGCGGCTCATGGGCCGCCTGGTGGCGGCCCTGGGGTTGGACCCCGGGGGACGCCTGGGGGGCAGTGTGCAGTTTTTCCTGTACGACGCAGTGAAGATCCTGGTGCTGCTGGGCGTTCTGATCTTCGTGATCTCCTACATCCAGAGTTACTTTCCCCCGGAACGGACCAGGAAGATCCTGGGGCGCTTCCGGGGGCTGGCGGCCAATGCCGCCGCCGCCCTGCTGGGGACGGTGACCCCCTTCTGCTCCTGCTCCTCCATTCCCCTGTTTATGGGCTTTACCGGGGCGGGGCTGCCCCTGGGGGTGACCTTCTCCTTCCTCATCTCCTCCCCCATGGTGGATCTGGGCAGCCTGGTGCTGCTCATGAGTATTTTCGGCTGGAGGGTGGCGGTGATCTATGTGGCCCTGGGCCTGGTGGTGGCGGTGGCCGGGGGGACGCTGATCCAGCGGCTCCATCTGGAGGAACAGGTGGAGGAATTTATCCGGCAGAGTCCCGCGGTGGATATCCCCCAGGCGGCCCTTCGCCCCCGGGACCGGGTGCAGTACGCCTGGGAGCAGGTGGCGACCACCGCCAGGAAGGTGCTCCCCTATGTGCTGGTGGGGGTGGGGATCGGGGCGGTGATCCACAACTGGATCCCCCAGGAGCTGGTGGTCCGCCTTCTGGGCGACGGCAACCCCCTGGGGGTGGTGGCGGCGGTCCTGGTGGGCATCCCCATGTACGCCGACATCTTCGGCACCATCCCCATTGCGGAGGCGCTGCTGGCCAAGGGGGCCCAGCTGGGGGTGGTGCTGGCCTTCATGATGGGGGTCACCACCTTGTCCCTCCCCTCCCTGGTCATGCTGCGCAAGGCGGTGAAGCCAAAGCTGCTGGCCATCTTTACTGCCATCTGCACCGGGGGGATCATTCTGGTGGGCTATGTGTTCAATGGGCTGCAGCCCCTGCTGCTGTAACAGCGGGCCGCAGAAAAATGGTATATCAATGGAGGAAAACAGCCGTGGAGAAGAAAAATTTATATGTGCTGACCGGCTTCCTGGGGGCCGGAAAGACCACCCTGCTCCAGCATCTGCTGCAGCACACGCAGCAGCGCCGGGTGGGGGTCATCCAAAATGAGTTCGGCAAGCTGAGCATCGACGGGGAGCTGCTGGACCGGGGCGGGATCACCATGAAGGAGATCAGCCGGGGCTCCATCTTCTGCTCCTGCCTGAAGCTGTCCTTTGTGCAGGCGCTGGCGGAGATGGGACAGATGGACCTGGAGGATGTGTTCGTGGAGAGCTCCGGTCTGGCGGACCCCTCCAATATTGAGGAGATCCTGGAGGCGGTGAAGGTGCTGGCCGGGGATGTGTACAACTTCCGGGGGGTGATCTGCCT
This sequence comes from uncultured Oscillospiraceae bacterium, assembly GCA_963557105.1. GTDB lineage: Bacteria > Bacillota > Clostridia > Oscillospirales > Oscillospiraceae > Pelethomonas. Next base: position 3,022 of record CAUWCX010000082.1, on the reverse strand, counting down.
CATTGACGGGGTGAACTTCCTGGACCAGCTGGCGGATATTGAGACGGTGGACCGGCAGCTGGCCCACTGCAATCTGGCGGTGATCAACAAGACGGATCTCCTGGACGAGGCCGGGCTGCAGGAGGTGGAGACGGCGGTCCGCAAGGTCAACCCCCGCTGCCGCCTGGTGAAGACCTGCAACGGGGCCCTGGACCCGGCCATCCTGGAGGAGGATCTCACCGCCCTGAAGTGGGCGGAGTGCCAGGACTCCCTCAACACCGTGGACAACAAGCCCAAGACCTTCTCGCTGGAGAGCCAGGCGGTGATCCCCCAGGAGATGCTCATGGAGTTCCTGCGGTGCGTGCTGCCGGACTGCTACCGGATCAAGGGGTTCTTCCATCTGGAGGAGGGCTGGCGTCAAGTGGATGTGGTGGAGAAGCTGGTGGATCTGAAGCCCTGCGGGGAGCGGGAGCTGTCCCAGCTGGTGTTCCTGTCCAAGATCGGGCCCATGGTCATCCGCACGGTGGACGGGGCCTGGAAGGAAGTGGTGGGCCAGCCCATGAAGCTGCGGAACTGAGGAGGCGTTATGGAGATCAAAGTGATCGGCGCCGGCTGCGACAAGTGCGGCCGGCTCTATGAGGATGTGTGTCAGGCAGTGGAGGAGCTGGGCCTGGCGGCGGAGATCGTGAAGGTGGAGGACCTGGTGGAGATCGTCCGCCTGGGGGTCATGTCCGCCCCGGCGGTGATGGTGGACGGCAGGCTGGTGGTCAGTGGCCGTGCCCCCAATGTGAAGACGCTGAAGAAGCTCCTGGCTGAACAGAAGTAGCAGTATAGGAACAGAGCCCCCAGCGTGCTAAAAAAGCCTCGCAGAGTTCGCCGCCCGCAGACGGCGAAAAGAGTCAAATCATTTTCTGCCGCGACATGTAGCACGGTCTACTCGCGGCATAGCCGCTGCGACCTACGCTAAAAATATGCCGCAGGCATATTTTCTTAACGCTGCGGCGTGGCAGAAAATACTTCTCGCGGAGTGAGCGTCGAATTGGCCGCCTTTGGCGGCCAACCGAGGCGCAGAACGCAGCGCAACCCTTCCTCGAAAAAGTGGCTTGCCACTTTTTCGACAGAGAGCCCCCAGCGTGCCGCCGGTTGCGGCACGCTGGGGGCTCTCTGTTCATTTAACGCTGCTCTTCCTCCAGGCTCCAGCCGTACAGGGGGTAGCGCTGGATGGCGCCGAAGATCTTTTTTTTCAGGTTGGGGAACTGCTGGTCCAGCTGGCGGATGAGGAGCTTGGTCTCCTCCCGCTTGGTGGAGCCGTTGGCGGGACAGGGGTTCTCCACCACCGGGAGGCCCAGCCGGTTGATGGCCCCCCGGACCTCCCGCTCCTGGACATAGAGCAGGGGGCGGATCTGGGTGACCTGGGAGCGGTCCAGGTAGGTCACCGGCTGGAAGCAGCCGATGCGCCCCTCCAGAAAGAGGTTCATCAACAGGGTCTCCGCCACGTCGTCGTAGTGGTGGCCCAGGGCGATCTTGCTGATGCCCAGGCGGTTCAGCTCCGTGCTCAGGGCCCCTCGGCGGAGCTTGGCGCACAGGGAGCAGGGATTTTTCTCCCGTCGGGCCTCAAACACCACTTCGTAGATGGGCACGGGGACCAGGTGATAGGGGACGTTCAGCTGGTCGCACAGCTGGGCGATGGGGGTAAAGTCCATCCCCGGCGTGCCGCTGTCGATGGTGATGGCCGCCAGATCGAAGCGCTTGGGGAAAAATTCCCTAAGCCGGGCCAGGGCCGCCAGGGTCAGCACGGAGTCCTTCCCCCCGCTGACGCCCACCGCCACGGTCTCCCCGTCCTCGATCATGTGGTAGTCCTCCACGCACCGGCGGACCAGAGATAAAATGTGCTGCATAGCGATACCTCCCGGAAAACGCCGCTTTTCCCGGGAAAAATGTTCCCGGAAAGGCCAAAAGGCTGTCGGCGGCAAAAAGTTGGAAAAATTGAAAATGAGAAAACAAGAGAAAACAGGAGTAAACAAGAGATCCAGAGAGCATTGTATATGGTAAATTAAAATGCTGTTGACAAAATTGAACCCCTGTGTTATAAATAACTTTGCTCGCAATTGGGGGATGTCTCTCTGGCATAATACCCGATTTCGGGACAAAATACAAGTCTTCCTTCGATGACGAAGCTACAGGAGTTCGCTCCCGCGTCTTCGTAATCGAAGGAACAGAAAAGGAGTTCGCACTATGTCCACTTTTATGGCAAACAAGAGCAACATTGTTCGCAAGTGGTACGTCGTGGACGCCGCCGGTAAGCCCCTGGGCCACACCGCCGTGATCGTCGCCGACCTGCTGCGCGGCAAGCGCAAGCCCACCTACACTCCCCACGCCGACTGCGGTGACAACGTCATCGTCATCAACGCCGCCAAGGCCACCCTGTCCGGCAACAAGCTGGAGCAGAAGATGTACCGCACCCACTCCGGTTGGGTTGGCGGTCTGAAGGAGACCAAGTACAAGGACATGATGGCCAAGAAGCCCGAGCTGGCCATGACCGTCGCTGTCCGCGGCATGATGCCCCGCAACATCGTCACCAAGGATTCTCTCAAGCGTCTGCACGTCTATGCCGGTGAGAATCACGAGCATCAGGCCCAGAAGCCCGAGCTCTGGACCGCGGAATAAGGAGGTAGAGGAAAATGTATAAGTCTAAGAAGCCCTATCTGTATGGCACCGGCCGCAGAAAGTCCTCTGTCGCCCGCGTTCACGTCTTCCCCGAGGGTACCGGCTCCATCACCATCAACGGCCGCGACATCGAGGAGTACTTCGGTCTGGACACCCTGAAGATGATCGTCCGTCAGCCCCTGGTGGCTACCGCCTGCGAGGGTAAGATGGATGTTGTCGCCACCGTCAAGGGCGGCGGCGTCAGCGGTCAGGCCGGCGCTCTGCGCCACGGCATTGCCCGCGCCCTGCTGCTGGCCAGCGATGACAACCGCGCCATCCTGAAGAAGGCCGGTTTCCTGACCCGCGATCCTCGTATGAAGGAGCGCAAGAAGTACGG
>CAUWCX010000081.1:0-7195 GCA_963557105.1 uncultured Oscillospiraceae bacterium | reverse complement strand
TAGTAGGAGTAGGCACTTTTTCCTAGATTCGCTGTTAAAGGGATAGATTCATCTAGGGGTGCGGCACCGTCATTGCGATGACCACACGGTAGTCTGTTCTCGTCATGGCCAATTTGATTCTCGCCCACAGGGCGAGTGGCTTTTGTAGAGGTAGGGATTCGCCCCCTTGCAAATCTGGGGGAACGGGGGGCTACGCCCCCACAAAACCCCGCGCCGCGGCGGCGCGGAAACAGTGTAATTGAGATAGAACGACTACTAGGGTTGGCGGGGATAATCCAAAAAGGGGGCGGGCGCCCCCTTTTGGTCGTTTCAAGGGGATAGGGTTCTCAGGGAAAGGGGGAAATCGAAATCCCCCTTTCCCTGAGCGTGTTTTTGGTTACTTTTTGCACGAGCAAAAAGTGACCCGGGGCGTGGGGCCGGAGGCCCCACATGGTTGGAGACGAACAATTTTTCGTCCCCACCCGCCCGGCGAAGGGCGAATCTAATCGCACCCGCCTACCAGCTTACCCCCAGCTCCGGCCGAACCTCCAGATCAATGATCTCCCGGGCGTCATAGAACTGGCTGTACCGCTCCAGGCTCTTGCCGCTGCGGAGGGTGGTGCCGTCGGGGTGGAGACGGTCGCAGATGACCGCGCAGATGTCCTTTTTGATGAAGCTGAAGGATTCAATGCCCACGGAGGCAAAGACCCGGAACCCCTGGCTCTGGAGGTACTGGAAGATGGGGCCGGTCTCCGTCCAGTCCTGGCCGTCGGGCCGCTCGCCATGGGGGTAGAAGAGGATGGAGGTCTCGCCCACCAGGCTGCCCACCTCGTCGAACCACTTCTGGGTGTCCTGCTGGATCTCCGCCATGGAGCGGGTCTGTCCGCTGAGGCGGATGTGGCCCCAGGTGTGGCTGCCGAAGGTCCAGCCCGTCCGCTTCAGCTCCGCGATAATGGGCTTCACTGCCTCCCGCTCCGCCTGGCGCTGGGCCTCCCGCTCCGCCGTCCACTCCACGTCGCCGTCGGTCTGGGTGCGGTAGCCCAGGATGCCCTCGTAGCCCGTGAGGCTCAGACAGGCCTTGGCCCCGAAGGGGGAGAAGTCCGGGTGCTCCTCCACAAACTTGTCCAGCATGGGAATGGCGTCCAGATCCCGGCTCACCACCTCGTTGCCCTGGGGGTCCAGGCCCCAGGACCAGATCTTGCCGTCCTCCCCCAGGATGAGCTTGTAGGCAAAGCCGTTTTCCAGCATATAGGGGTAGTAGTTGGTGTCGTCATAGGAGAAAATCAGGGGCTTTTTCCCCTCCGGCAGGTACAGGGTGTTTTTCACCATCTTGGGGTTGCCGTTCTCGTCCACCGTCTCGCTCCAGACGTCGTCCATATCCACCAGGACGAAGCCCCTGGCGTAGACGCTCTCCAGGATCTTCTCAAACTCCCCGGCGGTGATCATAAAGTCGTCCAGGCCCTCCGCCTGGGCGTCCCCGTCAAAGGCCAGCTCCGGGTAGGCGATGACCGGGTGGAAGAAGAGGTGCTCCACGATGCCGTTGTAGGGGATGTAGGTCACGCCGTCCCGCACGCCCCCCTCGGGCATGACCTTGGGGTCGTAGATGGCGTAGGGTTCGGGCTCCGGTTCAGGTTCGGGCTCCGGTTCGGGTTCCGGTTCCGGCTGAGGGGCGGGAACCTCCTGGCCGTTGTTCTCCGGGGCGGCGGGGGTGTCGGTATTTTCGTTGGCTTTGCCGCAGCCCGCAGCGGACAGGGCCAGGGTCAACGCCAGCAGCAGGGCGATCCATCGTTTCATGGCAGAGTGCTCCTTCCTGAGTTTTGCCCCATTATACCACGCAGTCCAGGGACAAGCTACCCCGGGAAGGGGGGAATTGGTGACAAAGCGGTGACAAACTGGTGACAGCCGCGACTGTCAAAAAAGTGCAAGCACTTTTTTGAGCAGGAGCTTGTGCTTCGCTCTGCGCCTTCCGGCCTGCGGCCGGTGCGACGCTCGCTCCGCGAGCGGTATTTTCTGCCACGCACATGTCGCGGCAGAAAATGATTCCACTTTATTCGCCGCCTCCGGGCGGCGAACTCTGCGAGGCTTTTTGACAAACTGACAGCCGCCGCCTATTCCTCCAGCCAGGCCTCCCGGAAGTCCTCCAGGTAGTCGGGCAGATTGTCCTCAATGAGGCGCGCCCAGCGCTCCTCCGGGGCAAAGGCGGCGGAGACGTCGAACATCAGTTCACGGACGTCGCAGTCCTGGTGCCCCAGCCAAAAGGACACCTGACCGTCCTCGGGGACGGCCCAGACGCAGAAGCCATCCGGCAGCGCATATTGGGTGACGGTCAAAACAGACTTTTTCATGGGGACCTCCTCAGATTTTGGATAAATTTATTTTACCGTGGAAAATAGTTCCTGTCAAATGAATTGCGTCGAGGGGAGAAACATGGTACAATCAAGGGAAAGCGGAGGAAGAAATAGAATTTGGGAAGGAGCCGCTATGGAAAAGAAGAATCACGAGGACATTTTACTGCTGGAAAAGGGAAAGCGCGGGCTGCTGCGCCTGCTTTTCGGCCGGACGGGGGTGGTGATCCTCCTGCTGGCGGTGCAGGTGTACCTGCTCTTTGCCGCCTTTATGCGGCTGGGGGAGTATTACTACACCGCGGCCCTGGTGCTGAGTCTGGTGCTGGCCCTGGTGGTCACCAGCCGGCAGGGGGACCCCACCATCAAGATCACCTGGATACTGCTGTTTATGGTGGCGCCGGTGTTTGCTGTGCCCTTCTACTTCTTTGTGGAGGCGGAGCTGGGCCACCGGCTGGCCCGCAAGCGCCTGCGGGAGATCGGGAAGGAGACGCAGAAATACGCCCCTGCCAAGCCGGAGTTGATCCGGGAGCTGGCGGAGCAGGACCCCGGTGCCGCCAGCCTGGCCGCCTACATGGAGAAGCAGGCCCACCACAGCCTCTATAAAAACTCCGGGAGCAAGTACCTGTCCTGCGGAGAGGATACCTTCGAGGAGATCATGCAGCAGCTGGAGAAGGCGGAGAAGTTCATCTTCATGGAGTACTTCATTATTCAGGAGGGGTACATGTGGGGCCGCATCCTCAGCGTCCTGGAGCGGAAGGTCCGGGAGGGTGTGGAGGTCCGCGTCCTCTACGACGGCACCTGCGCTGTGGGCAAGGTGCCGGCGGGGTACGCCAAGAAGCTGCGGGCCCTGGGCATCCGCTGCCAGATGTATGCCCCGCTGCGGCCCTTTGTCTCCACCCACTACAACAACCGCGACCACCGGAAGATCCTGGTGGTGGACGGGCGGGTGGCCTTTACCGGGGGTATCAACCTGGCGGACGAGTACATCAACCGCCGGGTCCTCTTCGGCCACTGGAAGGATACCGCCGTTATGGTCACGGGCCAGGCGGTGCGGGAGTTCACCCTCATGTTCCTACAGATGTGGAATGTGGGGGAGCGGGGTCCAGAGGACTACGCCCGGTACCTGGATGCAGCCCAGCCTGTGGAGGCCCAGGGATTTATCCTGCCCTACGGGGACCAGCCCTTTGACCAGGAGAACGTGGCGGAGATGGTGTATGTGGATATCCTCAACCGGGCCACCCGGTATGTCCACATCATGACCCCCTACCTCATCATCGACAACCAGCTGATGACGGCCCTGACCTTCGCGGCCAAGCGGGGGGTGGAGGTGAAGCTCATCACCCCCCATATCCCCGACAAGGCCACGATCTTCGCCCTGACCCGCTCCTACTATCGGGAGCTCATCGAGGCGGGGGTGGAGGTCTATGAGTATACCCCCGGCTTTGTCCACGCCAAGATGTTCACCAGCGACGACACCACCGCCGTGGTGGGCAGCATCAACATGGACTACCGCAGCCTGTACCTCCACTTCGAGTGCGCCGCGCTGCTGTACGGCTGCCCCGCTGTGGCGGATGTGGAGCGGGATATGCAGGAGACCCTGGCCAAGTGCCAGCGGGTGAGCCTGGAGGACTGGGCCCGCCGCCCCTTCATGCAGAAGCTGCTGGCCTGGGTGCTGCGCCCCCTGGCCCCGCTGATGTAGGGACCGGCCTGCTGTCCGCTTGCTTTTGGCAAAATGCGGATGTATACTGATACCGATGTGCGGAATCCTGTTGCACAGGCGGGGTACCGCTGTATTGCGAAGACGCAGGGCCGTCCGGCCTGTACGCCGGAGGCCCTGTTCCCCTGCCCCGTGGGACGGGGAGGACAACGATAAGGGAGATCGGGATATGGAAAATACCAATGCACTTTTTCCCGCGGACGAGGCCGGAAATTTCCGACGCCTGGAGCGGGCGGATCAGGCCAACGAGTTTCTGCGCCGGGTGCTGGATATTGGGCAGTACATGCTCCAGAGCGGCGGCGAGGTCAGCCGGGTGGAGGACAGCATCCGCCGCATGAGCGCGGCCTTCGGGGCGGAACGGGCGGATGTGTTCACCATCACCTCCAGCATTATGGTGACCATCTACGCCCCGGATTTTGGTACCGTCACCCAGACCCGGCGGGTGGGCGGGCAGCAGTTCGACCTGAGCCGGCTGGAGAGCCTGAACCAGCTGTCCCGCCGCATCTGCGCGGAGCACCTGACTCTGGCGGAGACGGATGCGGCCCTGGCGGAGATCCAGGGGGAGAAGCAGTACCCCTTTGCCCTGCAGATCTTTCTGTATGCCGCCATCTCCGCCTCCTTCTCCCTGTTTTTCGGCGGCAGCGCCATGGACGCGGTGGCCTCCGGCATTATCGGCGTGGGGCTGAAGTGTCTGGACCGGTTGATCCGCCGCATGGACGCCAACGCCCTGCTGTCCTCCCTGCTGTGCTCCTGCCTGGGAGGCGTGCTGGCGGCCCTGTCCGTGCGTCTCGGCCTGGGGGAGTCGGCGGACATGATCAGCATCGGCAATATCATGCTGCTGATCCCGGGCATCGCCCTGACCAACTCCCTGCGGGATATGTTCAGCGGCAACACCATTTCCGGCCTTCTGCGCTTCAGCGAGGCCATTTTGCTGGCCCTGGTCATCGCCTTCGGCTTTGCCCTGGCTGGCGCTGTGCTGTAAGGGGGTGGAGCCGATGACGAATCTTGTACAGCTGGTTGCCGCCTTTACCGGCAGTCTGGGCTTCGCGGCCCTGTTCCGGGTCCGCCGGGAGAAGATCCTGCTGGCGGGCATCGGCGGGCTGCTGTCCTGGGCGGTGTATCTGGTCCTGGGGCCGGTGATGCCCCAGGATGTGCCCCGGTTCTTTATCTCCGCTGTAGCCGTAGGGCTCTATGCGGAGATCCTGGCCCGGGTGGTGAAGTGCCCGGCCACCCTGTTTCTGGTCACGGGGACTATCCCCCTCATCCCCGGCGGCGGTCTCTACCGCACCATGAGCGCCTTCATGGCGGGGGATTACGCCGCCTGCTCCGCCCAGGGGCTCAACACGCTGCTGCTGGCGGTGGCCCTGGCGGTGGGGATGCTGTTCCCCATGTCCATCTTTCAGCTGATCCGCCGGGTGCAGGTGCACCTGGCCCAGAAGCAGAGATCCGGCGGGGGCCAGGGGTAGATCCCCGGGGAGGAGAGCACCAAAATTTATTCAAGGAGGCGGACGCACCAAATGCGTCCGCCTCCTGTCCGCGTTTTGGGACAATTGCCAGCAGCAGGCCCCCTCCAAGCCCCGTGGAGCGCAGAAGAAAAGTAGGGGGAACAGCTTGAATTTCCCGGGGGGATTTGCTACACTGATTACACCACAAAATGGAGGGGTAGCGGCTATGATGGAAACAGAACAGAACTTTCGCCGGGAACATGACACCATGGGGGAGGTGCTGGTGCCTGCCGGGTGCCAGTGGGGGGCCCAGACCCAGCGGAGCCTCCAAAACTTCGCCATCGGCACGGAGACCATGCCCCGGGAGATCATCCGGGCCTTCGCCGTGCTGAAGAAGGCCGCCGCCCTGACCAACCGGGCCTGCGGAAAGCTGGATGAGACCCGCTGCGCCCTCATCTCCGCCGCCTGCGACCAGGTCCTGGCGGGGCAGTGGGACGGCGAGTTCCCCCTGAAGGTCTGGCAGACCGGCAGCGGGACCCAGTCCAACATGAATGTCAACGAGGTGGTGGCCCACCTCTGCGCCGGCATGGACCCGGCCACGGCGGTCCACCCCAACGACCATGTGAATATGTCCCAGAGCTCCAACGACACCTTCCCCACAGCGCTGCACATCGCCGCCGTCTGCGCCCTGGAGGAGCAGGTCCTGCCCGCCCTGGAGCGGCTGCGGGGGACCCTCTGCCGTCTGGAGGAGGAGAACTGGGATGTGATCAAGATCGGCCGCACCCATCTCCAGGACGCGGTGCCCCTGCGCTTTTCCCAGGAAATCAGCGGCTGGCGCTCCATGGCGGAGCACTGCGGGGCATACCTGCGCTCCTGCCTGGAGCCCCTGGGGGAGCTGGCCCTGGGGGGGACCGCCGTGGGCACGGGGCTCAACTGCCCGGCGGGCTTTGCCCAGGCTGCGGCGGAGGAGATCTCCCGCCTCACCGGACACAGCTTCCACACCGCCCCCAACAAGTTCCACGCCCTCACCAGCCGGGACGCCCTGGTTCTGGCCCACGGAGCCCTGAAGGCCCTGGCGGCGGATCTGATGAAGATCGCCAACGATGTGCGCTGGCTGGCCAGCGGGCCGCGCTGCGGCCTGGGGGAGATCACCATCCCCGAAAACGAGCCGGGCAGCTCCATTATGCCCGGCAAGGTGAACCCCACCCAGTGCGAGGCGGTGACCATGGTGGCGGTGCAGGTCATGGGCAACGACGCCGCCATGGGCTTTGCCGCCAGCCAGGGCAACTTTGAGCTGAATGTCTTTATGCCCGTGTGCGCCTACAACTTCCTCCAGTCCGCCCGGCTGCTGGCGGACGCCATGGACTCCTTCAACAGGAACTGTCTGGCGGGCCTCCGGGCTGACCGGCAGCGCATGGCGGACTATCTGGGCCGGTCGCTGATGCTGGTGACCTGCCTCACCCCCCACATCGGCTACGAGCGGGCGGCGGAGGCCGCCAAGCTGGCCCACCGGGAGGGGCTGAGCCTGCGGGAGGCGGTGCTCCGCCTGGGGTATCTGGACGGGGAGAGCTATGACCGGGCGGTGGACCCGGAGAAGATGGTGTGATGGGCGGGCAAGAGCATTGTTCTTGTCGATAGCTCCCGGGGGTTCCGCCCCCGGACCCCGGGTCACTTTTTGCTCGTGCAAAAAGTAACCAAAAACACGCTCA
>CAUWCX010000080.1:0-7203 GCA_963557105.1 uncultured Oscillospiraceae bacterium | reverse complement strand
GGCCGGCAGGCGAAGTTGGAATAGATACCCGGCTGAGATCAGATCCCCGAAGGATCTGAAATTCAGTGGCTGGATGCCATCATCCCCCCCGCCTGCACCGATGAGGCAAAGGATTCCAAAACCATGGGTTTTGGCGCATTTTTGGTGACTTTTTGTGCGGGCAAAAAGTCACCCGGGGTCCGGGGCCGGGGAGGCCCCGAAACACCCGGGGTGTGGGGCGGGAAGCCCCACAAGGTTCGTCAAGAACAATCTCCTTGCCCGCCCGCCCAGCGAAGGGCAAATCCCCCTAAAATAAGGAAAAAAACAAAAAGTTCATTTTTTCCCTGTTGCTTTACCAGAAAAAAACAGCTATAATGCTGAAAAGCGGGCATACCCGCTTTTTTCTATTGCAATGAGGTGAGAAATTGAACAAGCTTTTGGATAACTATTTTCTCTTCCGCCGGACGGCGGGGCCGGAGCTGTCCCGGGGACAGCGGGCGGCCTACTGGGCCTGGCGGTGGGTGCTGCTGCTGTGCGCCGGGGTGAGCCTGGGGGCGCTGATGCTGATCTTTGCCTATGGCCAGTACCCCTGGGGGGTGTTCCTGGGGTACATGGACGACCCCGCCATTCTGGTGATGAACATTCTGCCGGTGGCGCTGCTGGTGCTGCTGTTTTACGGCATCTTCGGCCGGTGCTGGGCGGCATTTCTGTCGGCGGGGGTGGTGAGCCTGGGCTTCAGCCTGGGCAACTACTTCAAGCTCTCCTTCCGGGACGACCCCCTGCTCTTTGCGGATATGCTTATCCTGCGGGAGGCCAAGAACATGGCCGGCAGCTACCAGCTCTTTGTGGACAAGCGGGTGGTGACGGCAGTGGCCTGCATCATCTTCGGCACCCTGGTACTGGCGGTGCTGGCCCGGGGGAGATTGCACTGGCGGGGACGGGGCATCGCCCTGGGGTCCCTGGCCCTCAGCGGACTGCTGCTCTTCCCCCTGTATATGAGCGAGGACTACTACCAATCCATTGAGAACTTCGGCAGCCTCAACCGCTGGTCCCCCACCCAGAACTACATCTCCCGGGGCTTCTTCTACCCCTTTGTCCACAGCATCGGGGAGTTTGTGGAGACCGCCCCGGAGGGCTACAGCCCAGCCAAGGCGGAGGCCATCCTGGAGCAGTATGAGGATGCAGACATCCCACAGGACCGGCAGGTCAGCGTCATTGCCGTTATGCGGGAGGCCTATATGGACTTCTCCCGGTATGACATCCCCGGCCTGGACACCAGCGGCTTTGACCTCTACCACCAGCTGGAGGCGGAGAGCTACACCGGCGACCTGCTGACCAATATCTTTGCCGGGGGCACCATCGACACGGAGCGGTGCTTCCTGACGGGCAACTACAAGCTGAAGGATTTCCGGGGGAATGCCAACTCCTACCTCTGGTATCTGCGGGACCAGGGCTACACCGTGGAGGGGAGCCACCCCTACTACCAGTGGTTCTACAACCGGCAGAATGTCAACAGCTACCTGGGCTTCCAGCGCTACCGCTTCCTGGAGGGGGATTTTGACCAGCTGACCCAGTCCTACTACCCGGAGGACAGCATCCTCTATGACCAGGTCTACCAGGACTTCCAGGCCAACAAGGCCACGGGAAAGCCCTACTTCTCCTTTGTCCTCAATGTCCAGAGCCACGGCCCCTACGCCACGGAGCAGACGGCCGGGGACGCCTACCTCACCGGGGACTACTCCGCAGCGTGCAAAAACGCCATGAACAACTACATGAACGCCATTATGGACGGGGACCGGCAGCTCATGGCCCTGGTGGACCGCCTGCGGACGGACCCGGAGCCGGTGGTACTGGTGACCTTCGGGGACCACCTGCCCTGGATGGGGGACAGCAATGTGTACTACCAGGAGATGGGGCTGGACATCGACCCCGGCACGGAGCAGGGCTTCCGCACCCACTACACCACCCGCTATCTGATCTGGGCCAACGACGCCGCCAGGGCGCTTCTGGGCAGCGATGTGACGGGGGAGGGCCCCACCATCTCCCCCTGCTACCTCATGAACCTGGTCTTTGACCAGCTGGGGTGGACCGGCCCCGCCTATATGCAGGCCATGAGGGACATGATGGCGGCTATGCCCGTGGTGACCATCCACGACTGCTATGTGGTGGACGGGGAATTCACCGACGCCATCCCCCCGGAGCGGGAGGCGCTGTTCCGGGACTTCCAGTATTTGCAGCACTACTGGCGCAACGCGTTCATCTTTGATTAAGGATTTGCACAACTTTATCCAGCGCTGTTGAAAACAGTACGCCCCGGAGGAGCTTCTCCTCCGGGGCGTACCCTGTTTTATGCGCTTTTTCCCGCAGATCTGCGGGGGAGAGGAGGGGATATCCACGGATCTCTCCACAAATTTCTTCCGGGGTGTGGATAAAGCTTCGCTTTCTGCTACTCCGTCAGCAGAGGAGCTGCCAGCGCCGCAATGTCCCCACGGGAGCGCCGGATCTCCCGCAGCAGGTCGTCGTAAAAGCGCTGGGCAGCGGCCTGCCGCTCCAGGGCCATGGCCCGTCCCTGGGCGGTGTAGAACTGGCTGTAGAGCCTGCGCAGCTTGTACTGGTATTCCCGCAGGAAGGAGGGAGGCTCCCCGGGGGAACCGTCTCCGGGAAGGTCCCCGGGGCCAAGGGTATAGAGCGGTTCCCCTGTCTGGCCGCCGTACTGTAGCGTTCTGGCGATCCCCAGAACGCCAGTGACCTCCAGCTTATCCGCGTCGAATAGGATCTTGGCCTCCAGGCTCTCCGGCGGGCAGGTTGAGCGGAAGCGGTGGGCGGCAATGGCTGTGCGAACAGCCTGGGCCTTCTCCTGGGGCCATCCCAGCTGGAGCAGCAGTCCATAGGCGCGTTCAGCGCCGATCTGGGCGTGGCAGACAGTGGGATCTGCCGCCTCCTCCGGCCGGCCAATGTCGTGGAGCAGGCAGGCTGCCGCTAGAATGTCCATATCCACATCCTTTTCGGTGGAGGCGATCTCCATTGCATTGCAAAAGACGCGGAGAACATGCTCACGGTCGTGGGCACAGTCTATGGCAGAGATATCCACATAGGACATAATGGCCAGATAATCCGCTTGTTTCATGGCCCTACCCCACCAGCATGGCCATCAGGGGGGCGGTGACCACGGTCATGAGGCCGGTGACCACAATGGCCAGACTGCTGGCGGCCCCCTGGACATCCCCCAGCTCCACGGCACGGGAGGTCCCGGCGGCGTGGGAGGCGGTGCCAATGGCCAGCCCCTGGGCCAGAGGCTCCGTGACCCCCAGCAGCTTCAGCAGCTTGGGCGCCACCACAGCGCCGAAGATCCCTGTGGCCATGATGCACACCATGGTAATGGCGGGGTAGCCCCCCAGCTCGGCGCTGAGGCTCTTGCCGATGGCGGTGGTGATGGACTTGGGCAGCAGGGAGATGTACTCCGCCGCCTCCAGCTTGAACAGCACCAGCATCAGGGCGCAGCCCGCCATGTGGGCCGCCACGCCGGCGGCGCAGCCGGACAACACCGCCGGGACATTCTTCCGCAGCAGGGTGAACTGCCGGTGGAGGGGGATGGCCAGGCAGATGGTGGCGGGGGTCAGGAGAAAGTCGATGGCCCCGGCCCCCTGGTAGTAGACCTCATAGGGGATGTCCCCAATGAGGAGGACGGCGATGCACAGCAGGGAGCCGAAGAGCAGGGGGTTGCACACCTCCCGCCCCACCCGGCGGTTGATCCAGCGGAAGAGCTGGAAGGACAGGAGGGAGAGGAAGAAGCCGAAGTACATGGAGGGGGAGAGAAAATCAGCCATTGTCCTGCTCCCCCTTTCTCCGGCGGATGAACCACTGGGCCACCCGGCCGGTGACGGCCATGACCACCAGGGTCCCCACAAAGCACATGACCAGCACCGGCAGCAGCATGGCCTTCACCGCGTCCAGGGCGGAGACCACGCTGACTGTGGCGGGGACCAGCAGCAGGGGCATGAGCCCCAGCAGGAGATCCCCCACATCCTGGATCTGGCTCAGCTTCAGCACGCCGGTCTGCAGCAGCAGGAACAGCAGCACCAGACCGTAGATGCTGGCGGGAATGGGCAGGGGCAGCAGCAGCCGCAAGATCTCCGCGGCAAAGGTGACGGCGGCAAGGATCGCCGCCTGATGTAAGTACTTCATGGTTACCTTCCTTGGAAAAATGATTGGATCTGGCTCGACGTGGCCCGGACGCTGCCCTGGGCGAAGGCGGGCTTGCCGCCGCCCCGGCCGCTGAGGGCGGCGTTCAGCGTCTTCACCAGGTCCCGTAGATCCCCGCCGGGCTGGCCAATGGCGTACTGGTAGGCGTCCCCGTCCCCGGCGAAGACGGCGCAGCGTCCGCCGCAGGTGGTCTGCACCGCGTCGCAGAGCTTCCGCAGGGACTCGCTGGACATACTGCCCTCCAGCAGGAGCACATCCCCGGCCCCGGCGTACTGCTCCGCCTTCCGGGCGAAGTCCCCCTCCTCCAGGGCCATGACCCGGCCCTGGAGCTGGTAGACCTGCCGCTGCAGCCGCTCCACGGCGGCGGCGGTGTCCAGGGGCTTGGCGGAGAGGAGGTGGGACACCTGGCGGTTCTGCTCCAGAACGGCGGAGCAGTAGGCCAGGGCGCGGCCCCCGGCGGCCATCTCAATGCGGACGCCCTCCCGGAATTTCTGGCAGGACAGGAGTTTCACCAGCCCCACCTGTCCGCTGGTGCGGACATGGACGCCGCAGCAGGCGCAGCAGTCCGCCCCGGGCCAGGTGACGATGCGGACCTGGCCGTCCAGGGCCTTCTTGCTGCGGTAGGGCAGAGCGGCCAGGGCCTCGGGGGAGGGGTAGGTGATCTCCACCGGCCGGTCCGCCCAGATGTAGCGGTTGACCCGCTCCTCGATCTCCGCCACATCCGCCATGGTGAGCTGGGCGTTGAAGTCGATGGTCACCAGGTCGTGGCCGATGTGGAAGCCCACATTGTCGCAGTGAAAGGCTTCGCAGATGAGGCCGCTGACCATGTGCTCGCCGCTGTGCTGCTGCATGAGGTCCAGGCGGCGGTGGGCGTCCACCTGTCCCCGGACCTCCTGGCCCACCGGCAGGGGGCGGTCGCAGGTGTGGACGATAGCGCCGTCCTTCTCCCGGGTGTCGGTGACGGCGGCACCCCCCAGGGTGCCGTGGTCCGCCGGCTGTCCGCCCCCCTCGGGGTAGAAGGCCGTGCGGTCCAGGGTCACGGCCCAGCTGTCCTTCCCCTCCTGACAGGAGAGGACCCGGGCGGTGAAGTCCAGAAGAAAGGGGTCCTGATAAAAGAGTTTTTCCGTCATGATTTGTCCTCCAGAAGTCCCAGATCGTATTTCCAGCCCAGAACCCGGCCCACCGCCTCATCCAGCAGCGCCTCCGGGATGGTCCCCTCCGCCACGGCGTCCAGTACCAGGGGGATCTGCGTCTGGAAGTCCGTGGTGACCACCATGTCGTTTCCCGCCAGTACCGCCAGCACCGCCACGGAGCCGTCCTGGGCGTAGGCCTCCACGGCGTCCATGGCCAGGTCGTCGGTGAGGATGACCCCGGTGAAACCCAGCTCCTCCCGGAGGAGCTGGTGGACCGCCGGGGACAGGGAGGCGGGCAGTTGATCGTCCGCGGCGGTGACCACATTGTGGCTCACCAGCACGGACCCGGCCCCCGCCTGGATGCCGGCGGAGAAGGGGAGAAAGTCCGCGGAGCGGAACTGCTCCAGGGGTCGCTGATCCACCGCTATGCCGGTGTGGGTGTCCACATTGCTGCCGTAGCCGGGGAAGTGCTTGAGCACGGCGCCCACGCCGGCGGCGTTCATCTGCTCCACCACGGTGCGGACGTAGTCCGCCGTGGCCTGGGCGTCCTGGCCCAGGGTGCGGTCATAGATGAAGTCCCCGGGGTCTGTGGAGACGTCCGCCACCGGGGCAAAGTTCACGTTGATGCCCAGCTCTAGCAGCCGGGTATTTTTGCTGAGGGCGTCGTCCCGGATGGCGTCCATGCCCCCACGGGCGAAGAGGGTCTGGGGGGCGCTGCACTTTTTGGGGAAGAGGTTGGGGTTGCGGCTGGCCCGGGCCACGCTGCCGCCCTCTTCGTCCACGCCCATGAGCAGGGGGATCTCCGCCGCGGCCTGGTAGCTGTCCAGGGTCTCCCGCAGCTGTTCCTCCGTCAGCCAGTTGTCCGCCCCGTCCTTGAAGTCACGGCCAAAGAGGAGGATGCCCCCCAGATGGTACTGGGCTACGGCCTCCGCCGCCCCCTGGGCGGGACAGCGGACGAAGAAGAGCTGGCCCACCTTCTCCTCCACGGTCATCTCCGCCAAAGTGGCGGCCACGGCCTCCGCCCGGGGGTCCGGGGGCGGGAGGGGTTCTGCCGGTTTCACCGGCAGGACCGGCTCCTCCGGTGCTGGCGGAACCTCTTCGTCCACCGCCGGCGGCGCGGGGACATCTTCCGGCAGGGAGGGGGTGGGCGTTGGCCCGCCGCAGCCGGTGAGCAGGAGCAGAAGGAGGAGAAGAAGGAATTTTTTCATGGTGGGCTCCTTTTTGGGTTTGCCGCCTCCCGGCGGTGGGGGGATTTTTGATTCCTCTTTGTATTATTCTTTGTGGGGATTGCTGGTTGTTGTTAGGGTTGGCCAAGATGATTGTTCTTGGCCAACCTTGTGGGGCTGCCCGCCCCACGCCCCGGGAGGTCTGATTCGCCCTTCGCCGGGGGGTGGGGACGAAAAATTGTTCGTCTCCAACCATGTGGGGATTCCATCCCCACGCCCTGGGTTACTTTTTGCTCGTGCAAAAAGTAACCAAAAACACGCTCAGGGAAAGGGGGATTTCGATTTCCCCCTTTCCCTGAGAACCCTATCCCCTTGAAACGACTCTTCAAGGGGGCCAAAGGCCCCCTCGCCAGAGGGGCTACCCCCCGAGCTGCCCTGGGGACGGGTTGCACAACAAGAAGCTGGGTAGGGGTGCAGATTCGCCATTGCGATAACCACACGGTAGTCTGTTCCCATCCAAGACAATTTGATTCTCGCCCCAGGGGCGAGTGGTTTTTTGTAGCGGTAGGGATACGCCCCCGTTGAACGCATCCCTTGCCTCTCCCTTTGGGAGAGGTGGCGGCGAAGCCGACGGAGAGGGCGAATATGACCATACCAAACCATTCACATCGGTTACAAGGCCCTCTCAGTCACCTGCGGTGACAGCTCTCCCAGAGGGAGAG
>CAUWCX010000079.1:0-7409 GCA_963557105.1 uncultured Oscillospiraceae bacterium | reverse complement strand
CTTCGCCGCCACCTCTCCCAAAGGGAGAGGCAAGTGACGCGTTCAACTACAAAAAGCCACTCGCCCTATGGGCGAGAATCAAATTGACTAAGACGAGAGCAGACTACCGTATGGTTATCGCAATGGCGAATCAGCACCCCTACCCCACTTCTTGTTATGAAACCCGCCCCCAGGGCAGCTCGGGGGGTAGCCCCTCTGGCGAGGGGGCGAAGCCCCCTTGAAGATGTCGGTGCGGGGGGTGGTTCTTAGGAGGGGGACACAATCGAAAGTGTCCCCCTCCTGAGCGTGTTTTTGGTTACTTTTTGCACGAGCAAAAAGTAACCCGGGGTCCGGGGGCGGAACCCCCGGGGCTATCGTCAAGAACAATGTTCTTGCCCGCCCGGCGAAGAACAAATCCCCCCCTCCCATCTATCGAGACAAAATTCTCCCCCTACAAGGTAGCCAATCCCCCCATTTTCTGGTAAGCTAAAGGCATCACCCCCGCCGAAATTCCCCGGTGGAGAGAGGAGGCCACCCCATGACGGAACAGAACTTCGCCCAGCGGCTGCGCGCCTTTCGCAGGCGAAAACATCTGACCCAACAGGAGCTGGCGGACATCCTGGGGGTATCCAACAAATCTGTCTCCCGGTGGGAAAACGGAGTTTCCCAAAGTTAAAGAAACTAACTACAAGCCCACGCTTACATTACTTCCAATATGAAAAATCAAAGATTTATTGGAGGTACTATTATGGCTAAGAACTTAACTTACACCCAATGTGGTGATTATCTTATCCCGGACATCAGATTGGAACATACGGGAACACAGACGCTTGGCAAATACGGCAGGATGCGTAGAACTTTCTTGGAGCAGAACAATCCCATACTTTTCAATGATATGGTTTTGACGGAAACCCTGTTTCCGCACCTGTGGGGAGTGCAGCAGACCTGTGAGAAGCGAATGGAGTCACTGATGGAGGAATTGTTGGCGAAGAACCCAGCACCGGATAAGGCAACACAGCAGCTTGAATGGGTAGCTCATATGAACAGCCTTAAAGCACAGGCAGAGGAAATCATCCTCAAAGAACTGGTTTATGAGGAGGATGTTATATGAGATTGCTTGAAGAATTTTGGTACGGCAATATTGAACCTACCGAGTATGATACATCTTCCAACAAAGAGTACAAGAAATTAGTAGAGCTGATCTACAGGAACGAAGAAAAGCTCAAAGCCACCATGACGGACGAACAGAAAGAACTGTTTGAGAAATACACCGACTGTGTGCGAGAAAATCAGGTCATTACAGATTGCCTCATATTCCAAAACGGATTTAAGTTGGGTGCCAGAATGATGTTGGAAGTCATGGAAGAATAAACCATAAACTATATGATGCCACCCGTGGGAGTAATCCTTCGGGTGGCATTTTGTATCAATCAGAAAGCAAAAAATATTTTCTGGCTGTCCATAATCGGTGTTCTTAATCATTATTATAGTTAAACGAATATGAGGGAGGTTTTGATATGTTATCCGAAGAATTACTTAAACAGGCAGCGGAAAAACTGGCACTTGCTCTGATTGAGAGTTTACCGAAACCGGAACAATGTCAGCATCAATTCTCAGAAGAGTTTGAACGCAAAATGCAGCTCCTCTTGTCCTCTGTTCCAACCAATACGCAAATAGCAGTGGTTGCTCCTGAGCTGAGTTACAACTAAACCCATGAAATGCAATGAAGGCTGGCCTATTGGGTCAGCCTTTTCTATATGGATTCACTGTTCTTGAATTGTGATTTTCACAATTCAAGAACAGTGAAAATCACAATGTAATAATACTGATATTAATAATACTGATTATAGTGATACTGATCCTTTCCTTTCCGTATTTAAGTGCACTTATTAACGCTTTAAAGAAGACAATATTAATTTTGATCCATTGAACAATATGGAATTGTTTGCGCTTGGAAAGATTTTTTGATTACTTAGATTAAGGACTTCATATTGAGAAAAATGTCGAAATCATGTATAATAAAATATTATATTCTCAAGGGAGGACACTGTTGTGATTAAAACAAAAACAGAGTGGATTTCAATATTTAGAAAAGCTGGAGATTCCATACTGGCAGAACTTTCTAAATCTAAGAAATCTAAAAATGATAAAGCAAGTGAAATCAATAAACGCATCAAAGAGTATAGAGAGCATGAGATTGCCAGCATTAATACTGTTGCCAGACGTGAATCGTGGGACAATCAGACGCTGTTAAATGAAATTTTACTCTTAACCTATGCGTCTTACATTGTTATGCTCGAATATCGCAACAAAGTTTGGGAATATGAATACATGGCATTTGCACGTCGCATCGGCGAACTGTGGGAGCCGTTTTGTAAACTGGCATTTGATTTCCCGATTAAGAAACTTACCCTGATTGATCCTCCTGATTTTGATGAAGTACAAACTCGAATTAAAAACGATGCTATAGAATATATCGAAAGTCTGGATTTGTCCGAGGAAATCAAAGATGAATTGAAGCAGCACTATGATATTCCTTGGACGATGGTTGATAGTGGTGGAATCAAACTTGGATTGGATCTGCATTTTGAGCAAAACGGAATCCACTATAATTGCGATTTCAAGAGTGGATTTAGCTCAAATGAAAAGGGAAATACAAATAGATTGCTTCTTGTTGCAAGTATTTACAATTCTCTGGGAGAAATCGAAAAAACCATCTTATTCGTAAGACAAGCCGAAGACGAAAATAACCATTATTTGCAAACACTTAAAAACTCTCCGTACTGGGAAGTCCATTGTGCTGATGATGGATATGCTGCAATGAAAGAGTTTACTGGATTTGATATGCGTAAATGGCTTGACGAAAACGCAGATTGGAAAAATGACATTAGCGCAGAACTGAAGCAGCATTTGGAGCGCAACGACCTCTTGAAATACTTGACATGGTAAATCTCTCATGATACAATTTCCTTAAGATAAAACTTAAGATGATACTTAAGCTCAAACCCTCGAGGAGGAAAAATATATGAGAGATAGATTTTGTTCTTATTACACCAATTCAAAAGATATTACTGAGTATATGGTTTCCGAGTTGGGTGTTGTTGATAATGATATCATCCTTGAACCATCTGCAGGTGAAGGTATCTTTATTGATGAAGTATTAGAAACCAATAAAACAGTACAAATAGATGCACTAGATATAAACAGCGATGCTATTTCAATCTTGAAAAAGAAATACGAAGATAATTCTGCTGTTGTTGTTAGAGAAACAGATACCCTGCTCGATGAGCAGTTAGATCTTTACAGCATCTCTCAGTTGTGGTTAAAACAAACGGATACATTGTTTGACAAACAATTAGATATGTTCAGTTCCTTAGGAGGGTATTACACAAAAGTTATTGGTAATCCTCCATACGGAGCATGGCAAGATTACGAGAAAAGAGATGTCCTCAAGAAGAAGTTTGCTGGACATTATGTCAAAGAAACATACTCGTTGTTTTTATTGAGATGTATCTCTGTTTTAAGAATGAATGGTAGACTTTCTTTTATTATTCCGGATACCTATTTGTTCTTGAATATGCATTCTCGATTGAGAGAACTGATTTTGACAAATACCAAGATCGATGAAATCTTGATTTTCCCATCTAAATTTTTCCCTGGTGTTAGCTTTGGCTATTCCAACCTTTCAATTATCACTCTCGAAAGGTGCGATAAAAAGAGCGCTTTGGATAACACCTTTAGAATAATTCAGGGTTTCAATTCTTCAAGTGAATTTGGCACATTATTGGGTAACGAAAAAGAATATCCCGAAAATTTGCAGATTTTCAGCTTTAAGCAAAGAGATATTCTTGAGAACGAACAATGTAGGGTGATATTGGCAGAGTCGAAGACTTCAACACTTCTGTCCAAATCTGCGCAGAAGCTCGGCGATGTTGCTGATATTGTAACCGGATTTTATACAGGAGATAATTTAAGGTTTATCAGAGCATCCGGCAAAGATGTTAAAGGTGCCAAGAATTATGATGTGGTAGATCCAGCAACCGTAACTCATTGTACTTCACTTTACGGAATACCTGATCTCGAAGAGGGATATGTCCCATATATTAAGAGTGCTGCCAAAAGGCGTTATGTTAGACAAAACGATGAGTGGTTTGTTCGTTGGGATAAAGCGACAATTGATTTTTATAACAAGAATAAAAAGTCGAGATTCCAGAATTCATCTTTTTATTTTAAGACCGGCATCGGCATTCCAATGGTAAAGTCCAGCACAATCCGAGCATTTTTGATGGCAGACCACGTTTTTGATCAATCAATAGTAGGTATTTTCCCAAAGGATTCTTCGAGACTTTACTATTTATTAGCGTTGATGAACTCGAGTACCATAAACGATTTGGTTCATGCGATAAATCCAACTGCAAATAATTCATCAAACTACATAAAGCAGTTACCATATATAGAACCTACGCCTGATGTTCTCGAGGAAATAACCGGGATGGTTAAAGAAGTAATTGCGTTTGAAAGCAATGCTGACTACGAAAATGCAGATAGACTACATAATGAAATAAATGCTATTGTCGGTCAAATTTATTTGCAAGAGAACTAAAAAAGAAATACACAAAGGCGATCGGCTTGTTCATAGCGGTCGCCTTTGTCCATAATTACGGAGGGAAAATGGAAAATACAAACTTCTTAAAAATCGTCTATTTTGATGAAGCGTTTGTTGCAGATTTCATGCAAATCATAGCTGGCGGCGAACTCAAGAAGACAACAGAGTTTATCACCGAAGTTAACTCTGGAATCGAGGGAGTTGCCGGTGTAGATGCTGGTATAGGAACCGAAAAAAACGCATTATCTAAAATCTTCAGTTTTCTGAGCGGTGCAACAATCAATGCAGAAGCAGGTGTAAATGCAAATCTTTCAAGGAAATCTGATAGGATTGCAAAGAATATTCTCGAAAATACTCTATTGGCAGATTTTATTGCTCTGCTTGATGCAGATAAGCGCAGGACAAAAAATAAGCGTTGTAGCGGTATTAAAATATTCCCCAAAGTTGTGGTCAAGCCGGAAGTAAATTCCTTTTCGTACATTATGTTGATTGCTCCGTTTCTTTGCATGATCGATGGTGAATTGCCGTTCAAGACCAGTGATGGCGATGCGATGAAAATCGATATAACCAAAATAGAGGAAGCTATCGAAAAGGGGCGTGGCTATTATGAATTTGTGGCTACCGTTGATGGTAAGGATGTAATTTTAAGATTTAATCGCAGTGCGTTTAGAAACAGCTATACAATGTCTGATTTGCCGAAAATGCAGCTTACATATTATGCGATTCATGTGGGACAAATTGAAAAGTCTGATTTGCAGGTGCAAAAGGAGTTCGAATTTGGAACCACAAAATCGTCTAAGCGTGTAGATTATGCATCTGCATCTAAAGGTAGTTCTGTAGCTACTGAAATTGATGTATATGATGTTGTATTGGCTGGGGTTTTGGAGGGCTAATGGATAGAATAGAAATATACTGGGGAGCAGACAAAGATTTCGAAGAAGCAACTGCGGAATTAGAAGATGTACACTTCTTAGTAGACGTTGTTAATCATATAAATAAGACCGATTTGAAAATCGAAGGTGTAGGTGGACCAAAAGATCCTCCTATGGAAGTGGAGAACCTCTTGGTTCACACGGACGATTATGGTGGCGTGAGAGAATGGGCGCTTCTTGGGTTTTCTAATAATGTTTTGCGAAACCTGAAAGTTAACGTCAAGAATCTATGGCTTTGCAATCCTCCAATAAAAATTTATGAAGACGTTGTAAAGAACTATGATAAAGCAAAAATCACGGAGCACAGGACACTATATCCCGGAATCACCGTAGAAGATATGCGCAAGATGTCTGAAGGGTTTGACGATGCTGTAATAGGACAGCCTCATGTAATGAAGCAATCGTTAGCTTCGATTTATGCCTTGCGTAATAGCGAGCGTAAAAGGCCTGTTACGCTTCTATTTTTGGGTGATTCTGGTATCGGAAAAACGGAAACGGCTAAATATATTAGTTCCTGCTTAGGTACTGATATGGTTAGAATCCAATTCTCAATGCAGCAGACTAATAGCGCTTATCAGTACATATTCGGTGCAGACCATGGCGAGGATAGCTTGGCTCGTGAATTGATTAGGCGTAGTTCCAATGTCATTTTATTGGACGAATTTGATAAGGTATCTCCTTCGTTCTACAATGCGTTTTACCAAATGTTCGATGAAGGTACTTTTGTCGATGCAAACTATTCTGTGGATGTTTCCAAGTGCATTATTATTTGCACTACGAATTACAGAACTGAAGAAGAAGCAGAAAAGTATCTGGGTACGCCAATCTATTCAAGATTTTCTAAAGTTATCATTTTTAATCCGATTAGCGTAGATGACAAATTGAGGATCGCCGAAAAATGCTACGAAGGATTAATGGCACAGGTAGATGCTGAAGATAAAGGGCTTATTGAAAACAATACTGTGTTGACGTTCTTTGAGAGAGTTATTAAACAAGGCGCCTACCCCAATATGCGTATGCTAAGAAACGACATTGAGGATGCAATAAACTTTGAAATCTTGAAAGCAAGAGGAATTATTAAGTAAATAACAGCCAGGTAGTGTTAAATTCTATCTGGCTGTTATTTTTTTGTTTTATAACTATGAACTTCTACAACTTCGAGTATTAATATAACTTAAAAAGGTTCCCGCACCAGTATAAAAATGGTTAACATTATTTGGGAACACTTCCCGACAAATTGTCGGAAAATGAAATAAACTCCAACTCGTCGAGAATAAAAAATAACTTCTGGACAAATCGTACAGAAGCTATTTGGGGACCTATCGTTTCTGACTTTGTATCAAATTGGAACGAGGTTACTTCTCGCCAAATTGGCGAGAGGTGCAGCAACTAATATTGCACTTGTTACCAAATCGGGAACAAGTCGGATCGAAGGATTTTTCAAAATCACTTATATCCAAGTCGAGCACAAATTCAAAAAAGCAAAAAGAGGATTTCTGCTTGTGGACAAATCGACCACAAGTTAGATGACGAAATTTTTTTAAAACAGAAATGGTTTAGGGCGATATTTTGCCCTTTCACAAATTGGCAAGCAGTGTAAACCTGTACAGGTTTACTCATTTTCACAAAATCACCTTTCGGTGCTTTTGCAAAAAGTGCTTGTTGGGGCAACATCCCCAATCCCCTTCGAACATCATCTTTCGATGATGGCTGCTCGCTCATTCTGAGCGTTTCCGAGAGTGCAACTTCTGTCCAATTTGTCCAGAAGTAACATGATAAAAAATAACTTCTGTGCAACTTGCGCTGAAGTGAAAAATGTTTTTTCGGCACTCCTCGACTGTAGGTTTGTCAATGATGTGTTACACATTATGGAAAGCGAATAAGACCTGTTT
>CAUWCX010000078.1:0-7713 GCA_963557105.1 uncultured Oscillospiraceae bacterium | reverse complement strand
TGGTTGCTGAAAACGACTTTTATTGCTTGGTGCTAACAAGGCATCTCGTATGCCTGTATTTATGCAATTTTAATGTCACTCTTCTCTTACTTATGAATTCATAGTGTCCTTCATGGTATAATTAAACTCATCATCATGTGTCATACTGATGGCTCAGGAGAGGACGCTTATGGAACTATTAAAATCAAGTCAGGTATTTTGCGAAGCCCAAGCATCGTATGTTTCCGTTTCTGGCAAACTCAAAATATTTTTTGGATACGCAGCGGGTGTCGGCAAAACATACGCCATGTTGGAAGCGGCCCATCAGGCGCAAAAAGAGGGGATCGACGTTGTTGTGGGATATGTCGAGCCCCATGCCAGGCCGGATACGCTTGCTCTTCTGGATGGTTTGGAAATGCTTCCTCCGGCAGAGATCGAGTATCACGGGATCCGTCTGCGGGAGTTCGATTTGGACACGGCGTTGCAAAGAAAGCCGCAGCTGATTTTAGTAGATGAACTGGCCCATACGAATGCACCCGGCAGCCGTCACACAAAGCGGTATCAGGATGTGGAAGAGCTGCTGCAAGCCGGCATCAATGTCTATACCACCGTCAATGTGCAGCATTTGGAATCCCTGCACGATCTGGTATTCTCTATTACAGGAGTTGAAGTCAAAGAACGGATTCCAGACCGTGTATTTGACCGGGCAAATCAGGTTGAATTGGTTGATATTGAGCCAGATGAATTACTGAAACGCTTACAGGCGGGAAAGGTCTATCGGGAACGCCAAACAAAACAGGCGCTTGCCAATTTCTTCACGGCGGACAACCTCCGTGCTTTGCGGGAAATCGCCATGCGCCGGACCGCAGATCAACTCAACCATACAGCGGTGCAGGAAGGAAACGAAAAAAGTGCCCGCGCGGGAGAGCATATCCTGATCTGCCTTTCCTCTGCACCCTCCAATGCCAAAGTGATCCGGACTGCAGCACGAATGGCAGATGCCTTCCACAGTGGCTTTACGGCACTGTTTGTGCAGACACCGGAAACGAAAGAACTGTCTGGTGAGAATTTGAAGCGTCTGCGCGATAACCTTCATCTCGCCGAGCAGTTGGGAGCGCAGATCTCCACCGTGTATGGAACGGACCCAGCCGTGCAGATCGCGGAATACGCCCGGGTCAGCGGCGTAACCAAGATTGTGATGGGGCGGATCAATCATAAACAAAATCTGCTGCTGGGAAAGAAAAGTCTGGCGGACCGCCTCATCGAATTAACTGATTTGGACATATACATCATCCCGGACCACCAGCCCCGGTATAAAAAGCCCCGCAAAAGGTTTCATCCACCCAAATTTCGTTTTACATGGAAAGAAACCGGCGTGATGCTGGGCGCGCTGCTGCTTTCGACCGGGATCGGCTTTCTATTTCACAGCGCCGGGTTCAGCGAATCAAATATCATCACCGTCTATATCCTCGGTGTACTGCTCACCGCAGTCTGGACACGTGGTTATCTCTATGGCGCGGCAGCATCCTTCCTGAGTGTTACTGCGTTCAATTTCTTTTTCACCGAGCCGCGGTTTTCTTTTCAAACCGATAGTCCCAGTTACCCTGTTACATTTTTGATCATGCTGTTTTCCAGTATGATGGCCAATTCACTGGCCACACGTGTTCAGGAGCAGGCACGTTTGGCCGCACAGAAAAGCTACTATACAGAGTTGCTCTTGGAAAGCAGTCAAAAATTGCAGCAGTGCCGGACGGAGTGGGAGTGCCTGCATATCACAGCCAAACAACTGAATCGGCTGTTTGACCGGCCAATCCTCTATGCACTGAGCCGAAACGGTGCAGATCTGTCTTTCCGGACAGAGCCACTGGACGATGCGTCGATCCTCTCTGCGATAGGCCCTGAAGAACTTGGGATAGCCCAGTGGGTACAGCGAAATAACAAACACGCCGGGGCAACCACCCATACGCTTCCAAACGCAAAATGGCTGTTTCTCTCCGTCCGTGGAACACAGGGCGTCATGGGCATTGTGGGCATCCCCATCGCCGGATATCCGCTTCCGGATGCTTTTGATAAGAATTTGATGATATCCCTCCTCAGCCAGTGCGGGTTGAGCCAGGAACGCATCCGTTTACAGGAAAAGCAAGAGAACGCCGCTCTGCTGACATAAGCAGGGTGGCGTTCATTTATTCTTAATGCGGTTTTCAGTTCCTTAATCCCCATTTATTACAAAGCGCAGTATGCTATGGATGCAAAACAGATCTGTATCTTATAATCGAAACAAAAGGAGACTGATGTTATGTCAGAATATTTACTCCTGCGCTTGATCGCAGCGGGAAGTTTGATTGGCCTTGTCACCATGTTAAATCTCGCGGGGAAAGCAGTACAGGCCGCTTTCCACCGCTTACACGTCAGAAAGGGGACTTAAGTATGATGGATCTCATGATGGTCGGAACACTGCTGGTCGGTGTCGGCCTGGTATGGGCACTACTGCGCTGGTGCCAGCAACAGGTAGATGCACAGGATATTTGACAAGGAGGGAACTGATATGTGGCTGCTGGGGATCCTGGTACTGCTGCTTGGCGGATATTTGGTCTATGCGCTGGCACATCCGGAGCGCTTTTGAAGATTCGGATGTCATTTAGGAGGAATTTTATATGTTACAGTTGGTCCTGACATTGGTCATCTATTTGATCCTTGTCATCCCAGCGGGGCGGTACCTCTATCATATCGCCGCTGGAAAGCACACCTTTGCCGACCCGGTATTCGATCGGGTGGACGGAGCGATTTATAAAATTGGGGGAATTGACCCTCTCAGGGGAATGAACTGGAAGCAGTACGCAGCAGCCTTGATTGGCAC
Source organism: uncultured Oscillospiraceae bacterium (assembly GCA_963557105.1). Lineage (GTDB taxonomy): Bacteria > Bacillota > Clostridia > Oscillospirales > Oscillospiraceae > Pelethomonas. The sequence goes on along the minus strand of CAUWCX010000078.1, from coordinate 4,877 downwards.
CAACATTGTGATGATCGCCATCGGTTATCTGATCCTGCGGATCCAAAGTATCCCTCTGTTCAACCCCAATGCCATTGAGGGCATGGAGCCGACACTGGCTTTCAACACCATCATCAGTTTTATGACCAACACAAATCTTCAGCACTATGCAGGAGAAAGTGGGCTGAGTTATCTGTCCCAGATGCTGGTCATCACCTTTATGATGTTTGTCTCCGCCGCCAGCGGCTATGCCGCCTGCGTGGCCTTCATCCGGGGGCTGGCCGGGAAAACAAAGGACAACGTGGGCAACTTCTTTTCCGATCTGGTCCGCATCACCACCCGGGTGCTACTGCCCTTCTCTCTGGTGGGCGGCCTGCTTCTGGTCTGGCAGGGCGTGCCCCAGAACTTTTCCGGCAACATCGTGGTGGAGACTCTGGAGGGAACCTTCCAGGTGATCGCCATGGGTCCTGTGGCCGCACTGGAAATCATCAAACACCTGGGCACCAACGGCGGCGGATTTTTCGGTGCCAATTCCAGCACGCCGATGGAAAATCCCACGATTCTGTCCAATCTGATCGAACTCTATTCCATGATGTTGCTGCCCGGCGCCTGCGTGATCACCTTCGGAAAGATGGCAGAGGATGGACGGCGGGCGCATCAGGAGAATAAGAAACCGGCGGATGCGCTGCCTGCCCGCCGTGAAGGGATCACCACCCGGTTGTTTGGAAAAGAGGGACGCAGCATCTTCCTCGCCATGAGCATTCTGTTTACCGTGGGTCTGGGGCTTTGCTTCTGGGCCGAGTCCCAAGGCAATCCGGCATTGGCGGAAGCCGGCCTCAGCCAGTCCATGGGCAGCATGGAGGGCAAGGAAGTCCGCTTCGGCGTTGCCCAATCTGCGCTGTTCACCACAGTGACGACCTCTTTTACCACCGGGACCGTCAACAATATGCATGATACCCTAACACCTTTGGGTGGGCTGGTCCCCCTGCTGCACATGATGCTCAACTGTGTGTTTGGCGGCAAGGGTGTGGGCCTGATGAACATGATCCTCTATGCCATTCTGGCCGTCTTTATCTGCGGACTGATGGTGGGCCGCACTCCCGAGTATCTGGGCAAAAAGATTGAGGGTAAGGAGATGAAGCTCACTGCGCTCGGTATCATCATCCATCCCCTGCTGATTTTGGCCTTCTCTGCCCTTGCAGTGGCCACCTCTGCCGGACAGGCGGGGATCACTGCTCCCGGCTTCCACGGCCTGACCCAAGTCCTGTATGAATACGCTTCCTCCGCCGCCAACAATGGCTCCGGTTTTGAAGGACTGGCAGACAATACGTACTTCTGGAACATCACCACCGGCATCGTCATGTTCCTGGGACGCTATCTGCCCATTGTGATCCAGTTGGCCATTGCAGGATCGCTGATGAAGAAAAATTATGTCAATGAATCCGCCGGTACCCTGCAAACCAATACTGTCAGTTTCGCTGTGATTCTGGTCTTTGTCGTCTACATTTTTGCCGCGCTGACGTTCTTCCCGGTGCTGGCATTGGGTCCCATTGCGGAGCACCTGACACTTTGGGGCTAAGGAGGACTTTTCGATATGAGCAAGAAACAAAATAAAAAACTACTAACGCCGGAGATTCTGAAGCAGGCGCTCCTTGGAGCAGTCAAAAAACTGGACCCCAGGTATATGATCAAAAATCCCGTCATGTTCGTGGTCGAAATCGGATTTTTCATCACATTGCTGTTGACCATCGTACCGGGGCTGTTCGGAGAAACGGACAGCAGCCTTCGTACTTACAACCTGATCGTCTCTGTCATTCTTCTGGTGACCGTGCTCTTTGCCAACTTCGCCGAATCCGTGGCGGAGGGCCGGGGCAAAGCGCAGGCCGCCAGTCTGAAAAAGACGCAGAAGGACACCGAGGCCCACCGTCTGGACGAAAACGGAGAGGAGACCATCGTCTCCTCCAGTGAGTTGAAGAAGGGCGATGTGGTGATGGTGGTGGCCGGAGAGGTCATCCCCGGCGATGGTGAGGTCATCGAGGGCATCGCCAGCGTAGACGAATCCGCCATCACCGGCGAATCCGCTCCGGTGGTCCGGGAGAGCGGCGGCGACTTCTGTTCCGTCACCGGCGGCACTACGGTAGTATCCGACTGGCTGAAGATCCGCATTACCTCCGATCCCGGCAACAGCTTTCTGGACCGGATGATCGCGCTGGTGGAGGGGGCATCCCGAAAAAAGACCCCCAACGAGATCGCACTGAGCACACTGTTGGTCTCTCTGACCATCATTTTTCTCATTGTGATCGTCACCTTGTACCCCATCGGCCAATACTGCGGGGTCCAGCTGCCGCTGTCCACGCTGATTGCCCTGATGGTCTGTCTGATCCCCACCACCATCGGCGGCCTGCTGTCCGCCATCGGCATCGCCGGCATGGACCGGGTCACCCGGTTCAATGTGATCGCTATGTCCGGCAAAGCGGTGGAAGCCTGCGGCGATGTGGACACCATGATCCTGGATAAGACCGGCACCATTACCTTCGGGAACCGATTGGCTGCGGATTTCCTGCCGGTGGCAGGCGCAGAGCGTTCGGAGCTGATCCGCTGCGCCGCTCTGACCAGTCTCCACGATGACACGCCGGAAGGCAAGTCCACCCTGGAGCTGGCCCGGCGCATGGGGGATAACAGTCAGGAGATCCCCGGCTCCGCATTCATTGAATTTACAGCACAGACCCGCATGAGCGGCGTGGATCTGCCGGATGGCAAACAAGTCCGCAAGGGCGCGTCGGACGCTATTGAGCAGTATGCCAAGGTGCAGGGCGGCGGTATCCCCTCTGATCTTCACACCATTGTGGAACAGGTTTCCTCCTTGGGCGGCACGCCTTTGGTAGTATGTGAGAACGACAAGATCCTTGGTGTCATTTACCTAAAAGATACCGTAAAGCCCGGCATGGCAGAGCGTTTTGAGCGCCTGCGGGCCATCGGCATCAAAACCATCATGTGCACCGGCGATAACCCTCTCACCGCCGCCACTATTGCAAAGGAGGCCGGCGTGGACGGCTTTATCGCCGAGTGCAAGCCGGAGGATAAAATCAGCGTGATCAAGAAGGAGCAGGCTGAGGGCAAGATCGTAGCCATGACCGGCGACGGCACCAACGACGCCCCTGCGCTGGCTCAGGCCAATGTGGGCCTTGCCATGAACTCCGGCACCACCGCGGCCAAAGAAGCTGCCAATATGGTAGATCTGGACAGCGACCCGACCAAGATTCTGGAAGTGGTGGAGATCGGTAAGCAGCTGCTCATTACCAGAGGCAGCCTGACCACCTTCTCCATTGCCAACGACATTGCCAAATATTTCGCCATCATTCCGGCCATGTTCATGGCGGCGATCCCCCAGCTTGGAGTGCTGAACATCATGGGGCTTGCTACCCAGAACAGCGCCATCCTCTCGGCTCTGATCTTCAATGCCATCATCATTCCCTGTCTGATCCCGCTGGCCATGAAGGGCGTCAAATACCGCCCCATGTCCTCCGGCAAGCTGCTTGGACGGAATATGCTGATCTACGGTCTGGGCGGCGTCATCGCTCCCTTTGTGGGGATCAAGCTCATTGATCTGCTTATCGCTCCCATTTTGGCATTACTGGGTATCTAAGGAGGTCCCTAACGATGAACGAAACATCCAATCATACGGCGTTCTTTCACGGGTTGCGTCAGGCATTTGGTGTGACCTTGGTTCTGCTGCTCCTCTGCGGCCTTGTCTTTCCCGTCCTGCTCACCGGTATTTCCACAGTGGTGTTCCCGGAGCAGGCCGGAGGCAGCCTGGTCTATGCCGGCAATCAGGCTGTCGGCGCGAAATACATCGGGCAGGAGTTTACAGCGCCCTATTTTATGAAAGGCCGCCCCTCCGCCTACCACTACAACACCTACTATGAAGACGCGCAGGGAAAGCAGTATTACAGTGACGGCAGCCCCTTCTCAGGGGTAGCCTCCGGTTCCAATAATTATGCACCATCTGATCCTGCGTTGGTCCAGCGGGTAAATGCAGACATTGAAGCGTTTCTTGCCGCAAACCCAGATATCAAGCGGGAGGACATTCCAACCGATTTGATGACGGCCTCTGGCTCCGGACTGGACCCCCACATTTCTCCCGCTTCTGCACAAATCCAGATCCCGGCCATTGCGGGGGCCTCTGGTCTGAGTGAAGAAACCCTGAAACAAATCGTGGAAGACAACACGCAGGGGAAACTTCTGGGGATCTTCGGTGAAGAGACGGTCAACGTCCTTGGCGTCAATCTGGATATCGCCGAGGCAATGGGTTTGAGGGCATCAGAAGACAACTGATTTTTCTATCATTCTTTTCACAGATGTTACCTGCGAAATGGCCGAGACCAGTGTTCTCACCGGTCCCGGCCATTTCCTTTTCAATGTTGAAAAGCATACTGCAAAAATAGATTGCGATTATTTGAGATGAGTAGCATTATACCAGCTTTCATGACAGAGCAGACTGGTTACAGCACCTATCATTTTGCTTCTGCGTTTTCAAGACATCGCACTAACTTGAGCTGACTCAAAAACTAATTTATCCTTAACTCCATTCCCGTTATCTTTGTCCCGATTTTAGCTTCTGTACGCTATCATAGGTGCCGTAAGGAGGGATCATATATGTTCACACTCTTAAAGCGGCTCTCTCGCTTTGAAATCCGGGCAGACGCTGAGATCGAACGATTTTTGTTTCATCACCATTTCTTGGGCTTCTTAATAATCTTTATCGGGCTTCCTTTAATTACCCTGATTGCAGTCTGTCTGTTTACCGCTGCCGTTGCATTTCCCATCGGATTCTTTTTTAACTTGATCTGATAAAATACATTGTTTTATCCCCACCTCTCCCAGTCGAAAAAGTACCC
>CAUWCX010000077.1:0-7802 GCA_963557105.1 uncultured Oscillospiraceae bacterium | reverse complement strand
CTCGCCAGAGGGGCTACCCCCCCATCTGCCCTGGGGGCGGGTTGCACGACAAGAAGCGGGGTAATGGTGTTGTACCGTCATTGCGATGACCACACGGTAGTCTGTTCTCGTCAAACACAATTTGATTCTCGCCCCAGGGGCGAGTGGCTTTTTGTAGTTGAATGCATCACTTGCCTCTCCCTTTGGGAGAGGTGGCGGCGAAGCCGACGGAGAGGGCGAATCGGTTACAAAGCCCTCTCAGTCACCTGTGGTGACAGCTCTCCCAAAGGGAGAGCCAAGGCTGCAATTGTTTTATGGACGCCCGCCTAATCCCGGGGTCCGGGGGCGGAACCCCCGGGGCTGCCGACGAGCAGAATCTCTCGTCCCCACCCCCGGCAAAGAACAAATCCCCCCTTCACCCCCCTTAAAAAAACCTTAAACCATTCTTACATCTTCCTCCCTTGTTTCCCAGGAAAAATATGATATCCTAAGTGTACTAACCGAAGTGATACAGTTTTCGGGAAACAGGAGGTGAGGAGCGCCATGCCGCTGAACGTGCTGTTGCTGCTGGGCGGGATACTGCTCCTGCTTGTGACCATGTTTACCGCAGCGCTGCTGCTGCGGAGATAGGAGGGGAAAACCAGTGCTGACACTGAACTTTCGGGACACAGCGCCCATCTACGGGCAGATCCGGGACGGCCTGCGGCGGATGATCGTCACTGGGGCCATTTCCGCCGACGAGAAGCTGCCCTCCGTGCGGAGCCTGGCCATGGATCTGGCCATCAACCCCAACACCATCCAGCGGGCCTACGGGGAGCTGGAGCGGGAGGGGTTCATCTACTCCATTCCGGGGAAGGGCAGCTTCGCCGCCCCGGGGCAGGAGGGGAGCGACCCGCGGCGGGAGGAGCTGCTGCAAAAATTCCGGGAGCTTCTGGCGGAGCTGCGGTATCTGCACGTCACCGACCGGGAGCTGATGGCCATTATGGAGGAGGGAAAAGGAGCATGATCGAGGTAAAGAACGTCGTCAAGACCTTTGACGGCTTCCGCGCCCTGGATGGGACGGACATCACCGTCCCCGACGGCGGGGTCTACGGCCTGGTGGGGCCCAACGGCGCGGGAAAATCCACGGTGATCCGCCACCTCACCGGCATCTACCGGCCCGACAGCGGCCAGGTGCTGGTGGACGGGGAGCCGATCTACGAGAATCCCGGGAAGAAGGGGGAGCTGGCTGCCATCTCTGACGACTGGTACTACTTCCCCTCCGCCACGGTGCGGGACATGATGCGCTTCTACCGGGGCTTTTATCCCCAGTTTGACCAGGCCCGGTATGAGAAGTTCAAGGAGGTCTTCGCCATTCCGGAGAAGTCCGTGATCCGCCGCCTCAGCAAGGGTATGCAGAAGCAGGCGGCCTTCTGGCTGACCATGTGCTGCCGGCCCAGGTATCTGATCCTGGATGAGCCGGTGGACGGCCTGGACCCGGTCATGCGCCGCCAGGTGTGGAGCATCCTGCTCTCCGACGTCAGCGAGTACGGCACCACGGTGCTGGTCAGCAGCCACAACCTCCGGGAGCTGGAGGATGTGTGCGACCATGTGGGCATCATGAACCGGGGGAAGGTCCTGCTGGAGCGGAGCCTTTCGGATTTGCAGGAGAACATCGTCAAGCTGCAGGTGGTGTGGCCCGCCGGGGGAGCGCCGGTGCTGCCGGGTGATCTGGAGGTGCTGCACACCGCCCATGTGGGCCGGGTGTGCACCTATATCGTCCGGGGGGCCTCCTCCCAGGTGACGGAACGGCTGGAGGGCCTGGGGCCCGTGATGCTGGAGGCCCTGCCCCTGAGCCTGGAGGAGATCTTTATCTATGAACTGGGAGGTGAGCACTATGCCGTCAAAGAGATCATTCTTTAATTCCACCCTTTTCCGCAAAAACCTCAGCCGCTCCTGGCCCCTGTGGGGCGGGCTCAGCGTCCTGGGCTGCTTGGTCCCCCTGTATATGCTTCTGGAGATGCTCAGCCGGCGGGGCTACGACGCGGCGTTCGACAGCATGGACTTCGGCAGCCTGCTGTACTCTGTGACGGCGGAGGCGCTGCCCTTTCTGGCGGCGGGCTACGCCCTGCTGTGCGCCATGGTGGTGTGGAGCTACCTGGACAGCCCCCGGGCGGTGGGCTTTATGCACAGCCTGCCCATTGACCGCGGCGGCCTGTTTCTGACCAACCTGGCCTCCGGCTTTGCCATGATGCTGATCCCCTATGCCATTGTGGGGGGCCTGCTGTGCCTGGAGGGGCTGATCTTCGGCTTCTTCAACTTCCTGGCGGTGATGCAGACCGTGGCGGCGGTGCTGCTGCTGCACCTGCTGTTTTTCGGCCTGGCCACCCTGTGCGCCATGCTCACCGGGAATATCTTCGCCATGCCGGCCCTGTACCTGGTGCTGAACGTGGCGGCCCCCCTGCTCTCCGGCCTCATGAACAGCTATATCGGTGCCTTCCTGGTGGGGGTGCCCAACCAGATCTCCACTGTGTCCAACTGGTTCGCCCCCCTGATCGCGGTGACGAACGCGCTGGATGTGAACTACATGGCGGAGGCGGTGCAGCTGCGGGGCCTGCTGACCGTGGCGCTCTACGGCCTGGTGGGGGCGGTCCTGTTGGGGCTCAGCTTCCTGCTCTACCGCCGCCGGGCCAGTGAGCGGGCCGGGGATGTGGTGGCCTTCCGGTGGCTGCGGCCGGTGTTCCGCGGGGCGGTGGCCCTGCTGTCCGCCTTCACCCTGGGCTGGCTGCTGTATGTGCTGCTGTGGGGCGAGCTGTTCCAGAAGGGCAGCTACGCCGACCTGCTGCCCATGATCTGCTGCACCACCCTGTGCGGCGCTGTGGGCTACTACGGCGCCTCCATGCTGCTGGAGAAGACCTTCCGGGTGTTCCACCGGCGCAGCCTGGCGGGTATCCTGCTGGTGGGCGTTGCCGTGGCGGCGGTAAACCTGGCGGTGGGCCTGGATATCTTTGGCCTGGAGAAAAATATTCCCCAGCAGAAGGAGATCCGGGAGATGTGGGTGCGGATAGACGGAGCAGAGGTGGCGCCCACATGGACCCAGGGGCAGGATGAGCAACTCCTGGAGAAGATGCTGGGCCTCCACCGGGCCATCCTTGACGAGGTGGACACCATCCGGGATACCCCCAAAGCGGGCCGCTGGGAGAAGTACCGGCCGGTCTATGTGAACTTCGGCTACACTCTGCGAAGCGGGGAGTATGTCAGCTGGTCCTATGATCTGCCCGTTGATATGGATGCGGAGGACTGGCGGGAGACCGCCGTGGCCTACGACGATGCTGTTGGGGAATTCTGCGCCGACCCTGCGGTCCAGCTGGGCGGACTTCAGGCCCCGGCGGGCAGCCGGCTGCGGGAGGTCAGCGTGTACAGCGCCGACCACGGCGCAGAGAAGTTCCTGGGGACCGAGGACAGCGCAGTGGTCTATGGAGCCCTGCAGCGGGACGCCCAGGCCGGCCGTCTCCCCGGCTGGACCATGGAGGAGTATGTGTCCCACGCCCGTGTGGAGGTGGAGTTTAGCCGCAGCCTCGAGTCTGCCCGCCCAGGCAGCAGCAGCCGCTACACCTTGAGTGTCCCCCTGACGGCGGATATGACCGAGACGCTGGCGGCCCTGGTGCAGTGCGGCATCCCGGAGGAGGAGGTACAAAGCCTGCTCACCGCCGACCCGAAGCGCGGCCCCACGGGCTAACTGCCCGCCAGAAAGTTCCTATTGCGGCGGCGCGGAGTTTGTGCTATTATCGTTTAGACAGGACGCGGCCCCAGACGATCTAGCCGGAGTCGGGGGCCGCGCCCGGAAAACATACCGTTCACCACCGGGTGGGCGGTATATTTTTTTCTTGTGGGGGTTTTCTTTTGAAAAAACCCAAAAATCGGCGGATAAATTCGCAAATTATGCTTTACAATAGAAAGACCATATGATATAGTAACCAAGTACGCAATATGCGTGTTCCCATGCCTCGCCCCCGGCGACACCTGCCACGGCGCAGCATGCGGAGAATTTTTTTGAAAGGTGGAAAACCACAATGATGCAGAAGGCCCAGAAGACCTCCATTATCGAGGCAAACCGTACCCACGCTACCGACACCGGCTCCCCCGAGGTGCAGGTGGCTATCCTCACCGAGCGGATCAACCAGCTGACCGCCCACCTGAAGGATCATCCCCAGGACAACCACAGCCGCCGCGGTCTGTACAAGATGATCGGTAAGCGCCGCAGCCTGCTGGACTACCTGATGAAGAAGGACATCGAGCGTTACCGCGCCCTGATCGCCAAGCTGGGTATCCGTAAGTAAGCGGAGCGGTTTCGGACCATACCCTACCCGATAAGGGGACGGTGCAGTTCCCTGCACCGTCCCTTTTTACAGGGTCCATCCCTTCCGTACCCGGGAGCCGGTCCCCTTTTTAGCAGTTGATCCTGCGGCCAAGCGGCAGGTTTAGCCCCGGGATCAAGTGCTAAAAGGCGGCTCCCGACCTGAAAATATGAAGAAAAGGAGCACACCATGTCCACCATTATCACCAAGAAGCAGTTCCCCAACTACCGCAAGTACAGCATGGATCTGGCTGGCCGCCCCCTGACCCTGGAGGTGGGCAAGCTGGCTGAGCTGGCCAACGCCGCCGTGCTGGTCACCTATGGCGAGACCACCGTGTTGGTTACCGCCACCGCCGCCCCCCGGCCCCGGGACGGCATCGACTTCTTCCCCCTGAGCGTTGACTTCGAGGAGAAGATGTACGCTGTGGGCCGCATTCCCGGCAGCTTCATGCGCCGTGAGGGCCGCCCCGGCGAGAAGGGCATCCTCACCAGCCGGGTCATCGACCGCCCCATCCGCCCCCTGTTCCCCGGGGACTTCCGCAACGATGTGTCCATCATGGCCACGGTCATGAGCGTTGACCGCGACTGCTCCCCCGAGGTTGCCGCCCTCATCGGTACCTCCGCCGCCCTGGCCATCTCCGACATCCCCTGGAACGGGCCTGTGGGCGCGGTGAAGATGGGCCTGGTGGACGGTCAGCTGGTGGTGAACCCCACCGAGGAGCAGGCCGAGAAGTCCGATATGGACGTCACCGTGGTCTCCACCGGCAAGAAGGTGGTCATGATCGAGGCCGGCGCCAATGAGGTGGACAACGACACCATGTTCGCCGCCATCAAGGCCGCCCACGAGGAGAACCAGAAGCAGGTGGCCCTCATCAACCAGATGGTGGCCGAGATCGGCAAGCCCAAGTTCGACTACCCCCACGCCGACTTCAACCAGGAGCTGTTCGACGACATCGTGGCCAATTTCATGGACGAGGCCAAGGCCGCCATGGACACCGACGACAAGAACGTCCGTGAGGCCCGGTGGAACGCCATGATCGAGCACTGGCACGAGAAGTATCTGGAGCAGTACCCCGACATGGACAAGTACCTGGAGGAGTTCACCTACAAGTTCCAGAAGAAGATCGTCAAGGCCTGGCTGCTGGAGGGCCACCGTGTGGACGGCCGCGCCAAGAACGAGATCCGTCCCCTGGCCGCCGAGGTGGGCGTCCTGCCCCGGGTCCACGGCTCCGGCCTCTTCACCCGCGGCCAGACCCAGGTGCTGAGCGTGGCCACCCTGGACACCCTCTCCGGCGCCCAGAAGCTGGATACCATCTGGCCTGAGACCGAGAAGCGCTATATGCACCACTACAACTTCCCCGGCTACTCCGTGGGCGAGGCCAAGCCCTCCCGCAGCCCCGGCCGCCGGGAGATCGGCCACGGCGCCCTGGCCGAGCGGGCTCTGCTGCCTGTCCTGCCCAGCGTGGAGGAGTTCCCCTACGCCATCCGCGTGGTCAGCGAGGTCCTGTCCTCCAACGGCTCCACCTCCCAGGGCTCCATCTGCGGCAGCACCCTGGCCCTCATGGACGCCGGCGTGCCCATCAAGGCCCCTGTGGCCGGCATCTCCTGCGGCCTGATCCAGGATGACGACGGCTCCTTCACCACCTTCATCGACATCCAGGGCGTGGAGGACTTCCACGGCGAGATGGACTTCAAGGTGGGCGGCACCAAGAAGGGCATCACCGCCATCCAGATGGATCTGAAGAACGACGGCCTCACCATGGAGATCATCCGCAACGCCCTGGACATCACCTACGATGCCCGGTGCGAGATCCTGGATCAGATCATGCTGCCCTGCATCGCTGAGCCCCGTCCCGAGGTCAGCCCCTGGGCGCCCAAGATGATCACCATGCACATCGATCCCGACAACATCCGGGACGTCATCGGCAAGGGCGGCTCCGTCATCCAGAAGATCGTGGCCGACACCGGCGCCAAGATCGACATCGACGACGACGGCACCATCCACATTGCCAGCCCCGACGCCGCCTCCTGCAACGCCGCCAAGGCTGCCATCGACGCCATCGTCTTTGTCCCCGAGGTGGGCTCCCTGTACTACGGCCGCGTTGTGCGCCTGATGCAGTTCGGCGCCTTCGTGGAGCTGGCCCCCGGCAAGGACGGCCTGGTCCACATCTCCAAGCTGGCCAACAAGCGCGTGGAGAAGGTGGAGGACGTGTGCAAGATCGGCGATATGATGTGGGTCAAGGTCACCGAGATCGACGAGAAGGGCCGTGTGAACCTCAGTCACAAGGATGCCCTCAAGGAGATCGAGGAGAAGAAGGCCAGAGGCGAGATCGTCAAATAAGATTGTCCTTTTGGGGCGGGCGAGAGCCCGCCCCGTTAAATTATCAAAAAAGTGCAAGCACTTTTTTGAGTGGGGGATTGCGCTGCGCTCTGCGCCTCGGTTGTCCGCTAAAAGCGGACAATTCGACGCTCACTCCGCGAGAAGTATTTTCTGCCCCGCACATGTCGCGGCAGAAAATGATTTTACTTTATTCGCCGCCTGCGGGCGGCGAACTCTGCGAGGCTTTTTCGACAAGCCGCGGGGTGATTTTAGATGTGTCATATAGTGGTAAACCTTTTTTGATCAAATCGCAGGCGATCAGATGCCAGAGATAACGGGGGATCGACCGGTTTGTTTCCGCCGCCAACTGCGTTAGGCTATGGTAAGCAGCCAGCGGTACAGCCAGTGTGATCTTTTTTCGGGGGATATTGTAAACAGCCATGGTATCACCTCCAGCTCCAATATAGTCTGCTTCAGACTATAAGTCAATAGTCTGTTTTGGAATAACATAAGATATCCTCGAGGTGAGGATATGGACTATGTTGACCGTTTGACGGAACTGAGAGAGGATAGAGACGTAGGGCAGAAGGAGATCGCCGCTGTTTTGGGCTGTCAGCAATCTGCCATCTCCAAATATGAAAAGCGGCGGACCAAGTACAGCGTGGAGGACATCATCCATCTGTGTGCATTTTACAATGTTTCCGCCGACTATGTTCTGGGCCTTCCCAGGGATCTGCCCTATCCTGAGCGGTGAAGTACCGGCTCTCTTCTTCCCGGAAGTTGGGTTGCTTCGGGGCCTCCCCGGCCCCATACCCCGGGTAACTTTTTGCCCGCACAAAAAGTCACCAAAAATGCGCCAAAACCAAGGTTTTGGAATCCTTTGCCTCATCGGTGCAGGCGGGGGATGATGGGCGAAGCCACCGAATGGCAAATCCTTCGGGGATCTGATCTCAGCCGGGTATCTATTCCAACTTCGCCTGCCGGCCTGTTAAAGGGGCAGAGCCATCTAAGGGTGCGGCACTGTCATTGCGATGACCACACGGGAGTCGACTCTCATCCAAGACAATTTGATTCTCGCCCCAAGGGCGAGTGGCTTTTTGTAGCGGTAAGGCGCCCCCAAGGAGCTATTTTCCTCGCGGCATAGCCGCTGCGGCCTACGCTACAAAC
>CAUWCX010000076.1:0-7833 GCA_963557105.1 uncultured Oscillospiraceae bacterium | reverse complement strand
ACTATGACCGGGAATACGGATGCCTGCCGCTGGACAGCGATTGCTATATGCTGGGGAAATGCTGGACGGGATCATACTGCCGCTATTTCCGGGAGTCTGTTCTTCCCCTTAATCCTGCGCTGGAGGCCGCCCTTACCGCCGAAGGCCCAAGGCCGGAGTTTAAGGTCTGCCCGGTCTGCGGCGGGGCCGTTGCCCCCGACAGGCGGCAGGCGTACTGCTCCGAGGCCTGTGCAAGAAAAGCCCACCGCCGCCAACAGCGGGAATATATGCGGAAAAAACGGGGCACATCTGTTGACAATTAAGCCCCCAAAAAACCGCTTGTAGCAAGGCTTTTTCGGGCCGTTTCCGGGGTGGGCCGTATGTTTCTATGGCCTGCCCCGGTTTGGCTCAAATGCTGTCAACATCTATACTGCGGAGCTTTGGGACACTTTGTCCCGAAGTCCCCGCTTTCTGGAAGGAGGTACTATGGACAAAAACCAAGGCTATTCCATCTTGAAGGCTGTGATGCTGGAAAATGGCAGGGGCTTTGCGCTGGGGCATCATCCCACAGCCCCATCCCCCTATGTCACATGGGCCTGTTACGATGATAAGAACGGCCAGCGGCAGTATGAATGGGGACATTACGGCAACGATCTGGCCGCTATGGAACAGGATTTTTCAGACCGGGTAAAGGACTATCAGCGGCTTTACCATGTGGGGATCGTGCAGACCGAGGCCCCCGGCCTTTACAAGTATTACTCTACCCAGCGGCCTGTGGACATCGGGACATTCCCAAAACCGCCCCACAATGCCCCGGATGAGATCGTCAACTATGACCGCCGCATCCCGGTGGAGGGCGGCGCATTTCTGGCATGGGGGCATCTGACTTATACAAGATCGCTGACCGAAAAGGAGGCGTCTGACTATGAGCTCCGTCCTGCCCCCGTCATTTCTGAATTATCCCGAAAAAACGATGACAGGCCCCTCTCGATTGCCCAGCAGATGAAAGAGGCCGGAGCTCTGGCCGAAGCCAGCCAGGGCAATCCCATCCATAAGAAAAAGGCCCCCGACCGGGGCGACCGATAGGAGGATTTGTATGGAAGAAAGATATAACCCGATGAAAAGTGCGGAGATCGCCACCGAGCACAATTACAATATGCTGGACGGTGTTCTCAATAACCAGGCCCCACCCCCGGAGGAAAAGGAGCTGGATAAGGTTAAGGAACCGCCCCACAAGCGCCGGAGCCGGGAACGGGAGGAACGATGACAAAGAAACGCCGCCGCCCGATCCATCTCCATGTGATGGTGTCCGAGGAGGAGCAGGCCCTTATTCAACAACGCATGGCCGAGGCGGGCATCCGCAATATGGGGGCCTATATGCGGAAAATGGCCCTCAATGGCTATGTGCTCCATGTTGACCTCTCGCCCGTCCGGGAGCTGGTATCGCTCCAGCGGCGGTGCTCAAACAACCTCAATCAAGTGGCGATCCAGGCCAACACCTACGGCGGGATTTATCCCGAGGAGATCGCCGCTCTGCAACGGGACTATGCCGCCCTGTGGGAGCCGCTGTCCGATCTGCTGAAAAAGCTCTCCGCATTGGTGGAGCTCTGATCCTGCCGGGGAGTGGCGTATGCCGCTCCCCGGTTTTCACTACTTCGGGACAATTTGTCCCAAAGTCAAGCTGGAGTAATAATGATATTTTTACATTAACTTTCCATGTTGTTGATTTTTTGATCTACAAAATTGAGCAATCTTTTGAATTGAATTAAAAATGGAATTTCATAAGGAAGTAGATACTCTGCATCAAATGGTAGCTCTATTTTCAAAAGCATTTCCTTAATTAGTTTTAATTCATCTAAGTCAGAGGATTGTTCAACTTGGCCTAATACTGTTGGAATAAGGTTCTGTAAACTCATAACATTACCAGAACGCCGCACATCGACTTCATCCAAATATTTTTGCGTTGTCGGTGTACTGGTATTCCAACTATTTTCCATATTGCGAACTTCTAATTGCTTTTGCATTTTTTTAATTTCGTTTGCAGTCTCGTTATCTTGTTCCCTAAGACGCACTTCAAGTTCGTTATTCAACTCTTTTTTCGATTTTTTATTTGCACGATATGTAAAGTATGCCGTGATGATTGGGACGCTGATGAGAACTATATCTTTTATTGTTTGCAGGTCTATATTCATTGTACCTCTCCTTAACATTTTTTGTTATTATAACATATTTTCTATCCATAAACTATCTTATACTATTAGTGACTAAGGAGGCTTAATCATATAGCTACAACTTATATCCGGCCCTACAAGGTGGCGGCTGGGAAAGGCGCTGTCCAGACAATGGAGGAACGCTTTGACTATGGGCTTAATCCGAAAAAGCTGGGAGCCCTGTCCTCATACCTCTGCGATCCGGCCACGGCTCCCGCTGAGTTTCTGCTGGTAAAGAGCCAGTACCAGGCGGAAACAGGCCGGGCCGTAGAGCGTGGAGCCCTGTTTTTTCAAATCCGGCAGGCGTTCCCGCCCGGCGAAGTGACAGCGGAGGAGGCCAACCAGATTGGCTATGAAACAGCCATGCGCTGGACGAAGGGAAAGTATCAGTTTTTTGTCTGCACCCACACAGACAAGGGCCACCTCCACAATCACATTTATTTTAATTCAACGGCCTTTGACCGCTCCCGGAAGTTCCATAATTTTATCGGCTCCAGCTTTGCCCTGCGGCGGCTCTCTGACCGGGTGTGCATTGAGCATGACCTCTCTGTGATCCAAAATCCAAAACAGCACAGCAAGGGCCGGTATCTCCATTATGGCCAGTGGATTGGGGAAAAACCGCCCTCTGCAAAACAGCGGGTGCGGCTGGCCATCGTGGAGTCCCTGCAAAAACAGCCCGCCGATTTTCCGGCGTTTCTGAGGCTTATGGAGGAGTCCGGCTTTCTGGTAAAGCATGGCCGTGGCGGTGTGATCTCCTTCCTTGCTCCCGGGCAGGATAAGCCCACCCGCCTGCGGGCATCCACCCTCGGGGATGGTTTTGATCCCGAGGACATCCGGGCTGTGATTGCCGGGGAGCGTCCGATCCCGGAGCTCCCGCAGGAGGCCCCGGCTCCTGCCCGTCGTGTCAATCTGATTATAGACATTCAAGAGCGCATGGCACAGGGCAAGGGCCCGGCCTATGAACGGTGGGCCAAGGTTTACAATCTGAAACAGATGGCTGCTGCGCTCCAGTATCTGCGGGAAAATGATTTGATGGACTATGAGGCGCTGGCGGCCAGTACAGAAAAGGCAGTAGAGCGTTTTCACACGCTGTCCGAGGAATTGCGGCAAACGGAGGCGGAGCTGGAAAAGACCTCCGGGCTCATGGCGGCTACTGTGGACTACGCAAAAACCCGGCCTGTGTTTGACGGTTACAAGGCGGCCCGGTACAGTAAAAAATATCTGTCGGAGCATGAGGCGGAGCTTGCCGCTTACCGGGCGGCCCGGGCCACTATGAATGAGCTTTTGGACGGTGCAAAACTGCCAAAGATGGCGGATATGAAAAAGTCCCGCCAGGAATTGGCGGGAAAGAAAAAAGCCCTCTATGCGGAATACCGCAAGGCCCAGGCGGATATGCGGCAGGCTGTGGCGGTCAAAGCGAACATTGATCATCTGCTCGGCGTGACGGACGGGCGGGAAAATAAGGCCCAGGAGCGGTAGCGACAGGCCGCAGACAACAGGCGCATAGCGCCGGGACTTTGGGACAATTTGTCCCGAAGTCCAGCGGGTTTGGGGAGCTCCCCAACAAGCATTTTTGCGGGCCTGCGGCCAGCAAAAATTTCGGAGTGTGGCCACACCCGAATTGCTTGCCATTTCGTGCGCTTCCGCTACATGGCGCAAAAAAACGGAGGTCACGCTTTTCTTACGCATCCTCCGTTTCTTTAGCCGCTTTCATCGCTTGGATCGTGGCTTCAACGATTTTCAGTTCTTTTTCGTCCAAGGCGTTCAGCATGGCATCAATCCGCTTTCTGCACTCGCTCCCTTTGTTTTTGGACGGGTAAAAGTATTGATCTACCGATATATCGAACATTGTAACCAACTGATAAAAAGTATTAAAGCTCGGGTGTTGGCCGTCATTCTCGTGATACATAATGGTACGGGGAGCCCGGTCAACAATATAGGCCAGTTGCTCCTGTGTCATTCCGCTGGCCTCCCGGGCACGCTTGATAGCAAGCCCTATATCGTGAAAATCAAATCGTCGTTCATCTCGCTCTATCTTCATAACATCACCTAATGTAATTTTACATTTCATGTTATAGTATTTGAACGATTATAAATTTCATTCTACCGACTATTTAATTTCGCATAATCTAAAATTTTAGAGTTTTTTGCTGACTTGACATCAAAGGGAAAACTGGTTAAAATAAACTTGATATAACAGTGTAAGAGGTGAGTACGATGTTGTTCGGAAAATTTTGTATTGACTTCGGCTCCACACAAGTTTATACCACGAAACATTGTGCGGAGCCTTTTCGGAAAGTTGATCTATAAAGCGGAAAGGCCAAGGCAGAGAACAGACTGTCTTTGGTTTTTATACCCTTTTATCAGATCAACAATAGATTATTGACTGTTTAGGCCACAGACAATGTTTTGTTTGTGGCCTTTTGTTATGCTTGTTTATAAGTGATTATGCAAAGGGTACACATGATGTAGTGTGCCCTTTTTCTTTTTGGAGGAAATAGATATGACCGAAGAACAAAGTTTGTTGACCGGGAGTGTGCCGAAAAAATTGGCTGTTTTCGCTCTCCCGTTACTTTTAGCAAATATACTGCAATCATTTTACAATGTAGTAGATATGCTTGTAGTCGGCCAAATTGTAGGCGATACGGGTCTTGCGGCCATTGGTAATGCTTCTAAATTGTGCTATATCATCAATTCAATTTGTATTGGTATGACGATGGGCGGAGCCGTGTTGATTGCTCAATATAAGGGGGCAGACGATAAAAAGGGACAGACGGAGTCTTTTCAAATGCTGGCCTTGCTCTCGCTGGTATCTTCCTTGCTTGTGACTATTGTGAGTCTGGCAACCTACCAGCCGTTATTCAAGATGTTAAATGTTCCAGCAGACGCATATCAAGATGCCTGCGACTATATGAAAATTATTTGTTGTGGAACTGTGTTCGTCTTTGGATATAATGCTGTCTGCTCTGTGCTCAAGGGGCTTGGGGATTCTAAATCTCCCCTCTATTTTGTGGGAATTGCTACCGTCATCAATATCGTTTTAGACATTATCTTGGTGGGCCTATTAGGAATGGGAACGGCAGGGGCGGCTTACGCAACGATTACCGCGCAAGGAATTTCCTTTGTGATTTCTCTATTCTATTTGAAGCGGCACAAAATATTTTTCTCTATGGAAAATCGCGGAAAGTTTACGCTTCAATGGGATAAGCTGGCCGCCATCGTGAAAGTCGGACTGCCCACGGCCATCCAAATGGTCGTAGTCAACACGGCCTATCTGCTTGTGGCGGGGATGCTCAATCAGTTTGGTACTGCTGTATCTGCTGCATCGAATATAGGCTTGCAAATCAACACCTTTGCTGGGATGCCCTGCTGGGCTATTGGACAGGCAGTTACAGCGATGGGAGGGCAGTGCATGGGAGCTGGACAAATTGAACGCGCCCGGAAAGTGGTAAAAATCAGTTTAGTGATGAATGTTGCTGTAACGCTCGTTGTCGTAATTGGCGTACAGTTTTTTGCTGAACCATTGATTTTGCTTTTTGGTAGTACTACCCCGGAAGTAGTAAACGATGGAGTTTACTATCTGCGTGTCTGTTGCAGTATAAATAGTTTGATTTATGCCGTTATGTACACTTTGGACTCCTTTGCTATTGGTGTCGGTGCGGCAAATGTCGCTATGATTAACGCTTTACTGGACGCGGTTATTGTGCGTTTGCCTGTGAGCTGGCTCTTGGCCTTTGTACTTAATATGGGCTTTTCCGGGATTTATTACGGTCAGGCGCTTTCTCCAGTCTTACCTGCTATTGTAGGTTTACTCTATTTCACAAGTAGAAAATGGGAACGCAAAACGCTCATTCAATCAAGCCACAAGGGGGAAAGTCTATGATGGATCGGATGGTATGGCTTCTATGCCCCATATGTGGGAACAAGACCAGACTTAAAGTGCGCCAAGATACAGAGCTTATCAATTTTCCACTGTATTGCCCGAAATGTAAACAGGAAACTTTAGTGAATGTCAAAAAATCAAAACTATCTGTCATCCGTATGGCTGACTTGATTTCTAAGGAGGATAACGAATTATGATGGACAAACAAAAAATTTATCCCCGGTCAAAAGATCGGGAAACTGTATATTTGAAAAACGTCGTTACTGATCCCAGCATCATCGTGGGCGACTACACCATGTATAACGACTTTGTAAATGATCCTGTTGATTTTCAAAAGAATAATGTTCTTTACCATTATCCCATTAACCATGACAGGCTGATTATTGGTAAATTTTGCTCTATCGCTTGTGGCGCTCGATTTTTGTTCAACAGCGCCAACCACAGCATGACTTCACTTGCGACTTATCCATTTCCTATCTTCTTTGAGGAATGGGGGCTGGATGTTAGCCGCATAACCGAGGCATGGGACAACAAAGGCGATATTGTTATTGGAAGTGATGTCTGGATTGGATATGAGGCCGTGATCTTCGCTGGAGTTACCATAGGGGATGGTGCCATTATTGGCACCAGAGCTGTTGTAACAAAAGATGTCCCGCCCTATACCATTGTAGGAGGTGTTCCGGCTAAACCTATCCGAAAACGCTTTTCTGATGAAACTATTTCGGCGTTGCTGACAGAGCGGTGGTGGGACTGGCCGGAAGAAAAAATTGCTTGTAATCTTGCGGCAATCCAATCGGGCCGTATCGATCAATTTAAGTAAATATTGAAAAGAGCCAGACGCACAGACGCAGAGCCATTACAACGAAACCGTTGTTGAATGGCCTGCGGTGCAAGAAAAACGGCGGTTTTGAGTCTATCAAGCCGCCGTTTCTTTATGAGCATATAATCTAACGGAGTGCGGCGGTCGCCTTGGAGGTGTCGCTGTGCTCTCACTCATTTTCCATCCCCCTAACCTGTCAAAAAAAGCCCACCGCCTATATGGGATCAGTATGGCTGTAAATATGAATTATATCAGTACATAAATGAATATATAACTTCATGCGCCTGTGCGACTTTGTGTCGCCCGGGCGCTTTTTTGTACTTCGAGACAAATTGTCCCGAGGTGCAGGGCGGCTCCCCGGGGTGCCGCTCCCCGCCGAGCCCCGTTTCGGTCACTCATCCACCCAACACCGAAACGGAGGTTTATTTATGACTACAATCAATCTGAAGGATTTTTATTATTGGTACACACAGGATCAGTTTATCGAGGTTTCTGACGAGGTAGCCGAAGTGTTTGTGTCCGATGCCCGGCACGAAATGGCCTACCAGCGGCGGCTCTCCCGGCATAAGGCGCAGTATTCTCTGGACTGCGATGACGGGATCGAATATTCCGCCTGCCTGCATGAGCCAACGCCCCAGGAGCTTCTGGAGCGCATGGAGCTGTTCATCCGTCTGTGGAACGCACTCAACTCTTTGCCGGAGATCCAGGGCCGCAGGATTGATGCCCACATCATTCTTGGAAAGAGCATCAAGGAAATTGCCGAGGCCGAGGGCGTACATGAGGAGTCTGTCCGCCAGTCGATCAAGCGTGGCCTTGAGCGTATGAAAAAAACTTTTTGATTTTTTCATTTTCCCCACTTGGAAATGATGAAAAAATGTCTCGGTTTATGAAAGACTAACTATTAAAAGTCAAGCCTGAAATGAATGGATTAGCAAAAAATT
>CAUWCX010000075.1:0-8127 GCA_963557105.1 uncultured Oscillospiraceae bacterium | reverse complement strand
TGGAAATTACTAATTGATAAAAATATGAAGAAAAAGGACTTAAGAGCTGCCAGCGGGATCAGCACAACAACACTTGCGAAACTTGGCAAGGATGAAAACGTCAGTACTGAAATCCTGTCGAAGATTTGTGCTGCCCTGAACTGTGATGTCGGAGACATCATGGAAATGGTGCCCAATGATTCAAAGGATGTGGAATAAATGAATGGCAAAGACAATAAACAGACAAGGAGTTTTTTAAATATGAATCAGTCAACTTATAACGCATTGAAATCCTTTATCTGGGGAATCGCTAACGATTGCCTTGTAGATGTATATGATGTGGGCGACTACAGGAAGGTCATTCTTCCGATGCTGGTCATCCGCCGTTTTGATGCGGTCTTGGAGCTGAAGCACGATGAAGTGGTAGCGGCAAAGAAGAAATTCGAGAAGGACGGAGTCACTGTCGATATTGATCCCGCGCTCTGCGGAATAGCTGGACAGGCCTTTGTGAACAAGTCTGACTTCACGCTGCGTGACTTGAAGTCCAGAACGAATCAACAGCAGCTCCGTAAGGACTTCATCGACTACCTCGATGGATTTTCCAAGAATGTACAGGAGATCATTAATAAGTTTCATTTCCGGGATCAGATTCCGCGCCTTTCCGAGCAGGATAGGCTTGGATTGCTTATCGAGAAATTTGTCGATCCGAGCATCAACCTCAGCAACAAGCCTGTTCTAAATGAGGACGGCTCCGAAAAGTTGGAGGCACTTGATAATCATACAATGGGTACCCTGTTTGAAGAGGTTATCCGTATGTTCAATGAGCAGACAAATGTGACAGACGCCGGACGCCACTTTACGCCGCGTGACATTATCGAGCTCATGGCCGACCTTGCCTTTATCCCGATTCAGGATAAGATTCAGAGCACCACATATAGAATTTATGACGGAGCGTGTGGCACGGGAGGCATGCTCACTGTCGGCGAGTCCTGTATTCAGAATCTCGCTGAGCGTCGTGGCAAGAAGGTCTCTATCAACCTGTTTGGTCAGGAGAACTTTGACGAAACGTATGCCATCGCCTGTGCGGATATGCTGCTTAAGGGCGAAGGCACGCAGGTCAATAATATCTTCTTCGGTTCCACCATCTCTAATGATGGTTTCCCGAAGGATGAGTTTGACTTTATGCTTTCGAATCCGCCATTCGGTACCTCGTGGAAGGCAGAACTGAAGGCATGGGGAGATATAAAAAAAGATGAAATCACAGATTCGAGATTTTTGATCGAGTATGATGGGAATCCTGAGTATTCACTAATCCCCGATATTGGCGATCCCCAGATGCTCTTTCTCGCTAATAACATCAGCAAGATGAAGCGTAGCACAGATCTTGGAAGTCGAATTATTGAAGTTCATAACAGCTCTTCTATTTCAACAGGTGGGGCTGGTAGCGGAACAAGTAACCTTAGACGATTCATTATCGAGAACGATTTGCTCGAAGCAATAGTGGCATTACCGCAGAATATGTTTTATAACACGGGCATATCTACATATTTGTGGATAGTGACAAATAAAAAAGAAGACAAGAGGAAGGGATATATACAACTGATCGACGCATCTGAACTCAAAGCGTCGCTTAGGAAAAATGTTGGTGAAAAGAACTGCGAGATAACACCTAAAATACGCAGACAAATTATCGACCTTTATCTTGCGTATAAGGATGCAGATCCAAAATATAGTATGGTCTTTAAGAATGAGGAGTTTGGCTATTATTCAGCAACTGTTAATAGGCCATTACGGCTAAAAGTCGAGGTGACACTGGATAGAATTGAACTGTTGAGAAATCAGTTAAAAGATGAGGGTGTTGTGGAAGTCTTAAATAAGTATTGCGAGGATCAAGGAGATGCAATCAGTTATGACTTCAACGACTTTATGGAACATATAACACACATTTCAGCTGAATGCGGTGTTAAGTTGACTGCTAAACGCAAGAAACTGATTAGAGATTTCTTTTCAGCTGTTGATGAAAAAGGAAGCATTGTTCTTGATGCAAAAGGACAGCCGGAACTGGACAAGGATTTAAAGGACACGGAAAAAATTCCACTTCTTTATGAAGGCGGAATCAACGGTTATTGGGAAAATGAAATTAGACCGTATCTTCCTGATTCTTGGATTGACAAGGAGTCGGCTGTAATTGGCTACGAATTAAGCTTTATGAAATATTTCTATAAGCCATTAGTCGTCCGAGAACCAAAGGATATTATTGCGGATATTCAAAACATTGAGGCGGATACAGATGGGTTACTCGCATCAATAATAGAGGAGTGCTGATTATGATAACTTATTCTGAATATGCGCCTACAAATATTGTGTGGGACAAAACAATGCCATCGCATTGGAAGTGCGATAAAGCGAAAAGATTCTTTTCAAATCCGAAGGAACTAAATAAAGGAAATTTAGAAAAGAATGTTCTTTCACTGACTCTGCGGGGCGTGATTAGAAATAATGTGGATAATCCTATAGGGCTATCACCAGCGGATTATTCAACCTATCAGATTTTTGAAGCAAATGAGTTAGTCTTTAAACTGATAGATCTTGAAAACATTTCAACCAGTAGAGTGGGGATTGTAAATGAACGAGGAATAATGAGCTCGGCCTATATTCGGCTAAAACCAATAACGGACATGAATTTGAAATACTTCTATTATCAATATTACGATTGGTATAAAAGAAATATATTCAATGGTCTTGGTGGAGGTGTAAGACAAACATTATCTGCTCCAGATTTGATGGAGCTGAGTGTCATGTATCCACCAAAAGATGAGCAGGATCAGATAGTACGCTTCCTTGACTGGGAAGCAGGAAAGGTGTCTCGATTTATTGCAGCGAAGAAGAAGGAAATCAAGTTGCTCCAAGATCTAAGGAAAGCATTGATTTGTAAATATCTCGCTGGGCTGAAGAGTGGATGCAGCGAATACTCTGAAACAAAGGCAGATTATCTTGATAAGGCACCTAAAGGATGGAATGATTATAGACTAAAGTATCTGTTTTCAGAAATAAATGTACGGTCTGAAAAAGGGCTTGAGACACATTTATCTATGAGTCAAAAGAAAGGGCTCATTCCTGATAGTGATTTGGATGAGCGTCGCATGTTATCAGAAAGTTATGCAGGAGCAAAAGTGTGTCAGAAAGATGATTTGGTGCTAAATCGCCTAAAGGCGCATCTGGGAGTGTTTGCGTTGTCACCAATGGAAGGCGTTATAAGCCCAGATTACACGGTGTTAAGATTTGATAGCTCAAAGATTATGCCTAAATTTGCAGAATTACTTTTGACAAGCCAACTATTCAGAAAGGAATTGGTAATTAGAGTCAGAGGCATCACCGAGGGATTTTGGAGGCTTTATACTGAAGATTTAGGCGAAATATATGTCTGCATCCCTTCAATCGAGGAACAGGAGCAGATTTGTGATTCTGTTTCTGCTTTAGATGCAAAAATAAGTAAGCTTACCAAGGCACTCAATGACGAAATTGATTATATTAAAGAATTTCAGATGCGAGAGGTATCAGATGTTGTTACTGGACGGGTTGACATAAGAAATGTCGCTATACCAAAACAAGAAATCGCCTTAGATGGATTTGATAGTTCTCTCATGGACTTTGATGATATAGATGATGAAACTGTAGACGAGGAGGTCGATGAATAATGCCAAGTAACACTAAGGAGAATGGCTTCGAGACTCTCATCGTTAACTGGCTTGTTAACGAAAACGGTTATGAGCAAGGGACAAATGCTGACTACAATCAGGAGTATGCGATTGATGAAGAGCGTTTGTTTCGCTATTTGCAAAGCACACAGCCACGAGATTTAGCGGAGCTGCGTATACTTGATACACCGGCAGAAAAGAAAAAGTTTCTGGAGAGGCTCAGTCGGAAGCTTTCTGACCAAGGTGTTATTGAGATACTCAGAAAAGGTTTTAAATATAAGAATAAGACACTGGAATTCTATCAGGTACTGCCGAGCAAGGGAAACCAGCGGGCACAGGAGCTATATGAACAGAACATTTTTAGCGTGACTCGTCAGCTGCAGTATTCCAAGGAATATGGCCGCCTTGCGCTTGATCTCTGCATTTTCCTGAATGGCCTTCCGATTATCACGATGGAGCTGAAGAACCAGTTCACGCTGCAGAATACTGCTGATGCGGTCAAGCAGTATAAAACGGACAGAGACCCTGCGGAGAAGCTGTTCAGCTTTAAGCGTTGCATTGTGCATTTCGCTGTTGATGATAACGAAATCATGATGTGTACCGAACTGAAGAAGGACGACTCATATTTCATGCCATTCAACAAAGGTTTCGAGGATGGCGCAGGTAATCCTCCAAATCCGAATGGGATCAAGACGGATTACCTTTGGAAAGACATACTGACGAAGAGTGAGTTCTCTAAGATTCTGGAAAACTATGTCCAGATTGTTGCGGATAAGGACGAGGATACAGGGAAGACTTCGTATAAACAGATATTCCCAAGGTACCATCAGCTGAAGGCTGTAACGATGCTTCTCGACCGCGCCAAGAAGGAAGGTGCCGGGCAGCGTTACCTTATTCAACATAGCGCGGGCAGTGGCAAGTCGAATTCAATAGCTTGGCTCGCCCATCAGCTTGTCACGCTTCAAAACGGCGGTAAGAATATCTTTGATACTGTTATTGTGGTTACCGACCGTATCAACCTCGATAAGCAGATCAAGAATACGATAAAGCAATTCACGCAGGTTTCCTCTACAGTAGGCTGGGCAAAGTCTGCGTCCGATTTGCATACCCTTTTGGATGAGGGTAAGAAGATCATCATTACCATAGTGCACAAGTTCCAGTTCATCTTGAACGATATTTCTACAGCATATAAGAATCGCACCTTCGCGATCATTATCGACGAAGCGCATTCGAGCCAGAACGGTAGTCTCGCTGCAAAGATGAACATTGTTATTTCAGGCAATGTTTATACCGATGATGACGATTTTGAAGACAAGATCAACACAATCATCGAGGGCAAGAAAATGGCTCAGAACGCAAGCTATTTTGCGTTCACGGCCACACCGAAAAATAAGACCCTTGAAATGTTTGGTGAAATCATAACTGATGAAAACGGCAATCCGATCTTAAATGAGGACGGAACGAAAAGGGCTAAGCCACACGATGTGTATACGATGAAGCAGGCAATCGAGGAGAAGTTTATCCTTGATGTCCTGAAATACTATACGCCTTATCAGAGTTACTACCACCTGATTAAGACCGTCAATGATGATCCGCTCTTCGATAAGAAGAGAGCAAATAAAATCCTGCGTTCTTATGTGGAAAGCGATCCTCATGCTATAGAGGAAAAGGCCGGTATCATTGTTGAACATTTTTATAATAATGTCCGGATGAAGATTAAGGGCAAGGCTCGTGCAATGGTAGTCACCCATCAAATTCAAAGAGCGATTGAATACTACTTTGCTATCAAGAAAGAGCTGGAAGAGCGCAAAAGCCAGTACAAGCCGATGATCGCTTTCTCAGGTGAAGCTCGCTATAATGGTGAAACATATACCGAGGCAAAGATCAATGGATTTCCAAGTGCCAAGATTGAGAAGGAATTCCGTAAAGATCCATATCGTATTCTGGTCGTAGCGGACAAATTCCAGACCGGATATGATGAGCCTCTTTTACAGACGATGTATGTGGATAAGAAACTGTTTGACATTAAGGCAGTACAGACGCTCTCACGCTTGAATCGTTGTGCACCGTACAAGACAGATACCTTTGTTTTGGACTTCATCAACAATCCTGCTGATATTCAGAAATCCTTTGAGCGATACTATAAGACCACGGTTCTTTCCGGCGAGACAGATGCAAACAAACTAAATGATCTGATTGACAACATGGAGCCCATGCAGGTCTATTCCGATGACGATGTGAACACGTTTGTTGAGCTCTACTTGAATAATGCAGATCGGGAACAGCTTGATCCGATCATCGATAGGTGTGTCGAGCTGTTTAAGGCTTTAGAATATGACGACAAGGTAGAGTTCAAGAAAAGTGCAAAGGGATTTGTGCGTACTTATAATTTCCTGTCGTCCATATTACCGTATGGTTCTCCGGACTGGGAGAAACTGTCTATTTTCCTGACACTTCTCGTGCCAAAACTCCCGAAAGTGGGAGACGAGAATGACGATTATAAGAAAATCATCGAAAGCGTCGATCTTGATAGCTATCGAGTTGTTGCCCAGCAGACCATGTCAATCTCGCTGGCCAATGAGGATGCAGAGGTGAAGCCTGTGCCGGTTCAGACGGATATAGGCATTCCAGTACCTGAATTGGATACGCTTACTCATATCCTCGAATCGTTCCATGATGTGTGGGGAAACTGCGACTGGACAGATGAAGACAAAATCAAGAAGCAAATTCAGGAAATCGCCGAAGAGGTCAAGAAGGACGAGCGTTATCAGAATGCAATGCAGTTCTCGGATATTCAGAATGCTCGCGATGAGAGTGAACGCGCTACATGGGAGGCAATCCTCCGTAATATGTCCAGTGGAATGGAACTTTATACTGCTTATCAGGGTGATACCCGGAGTCGCCGGAATCAGTCCTTCAGGGACTGGTTACTGGATTTGATTTTCAATGCAACATATCAGAAGCCAACAACACCTAAGTCCGATGCAGAAAAAGTGTATTCATTTGATTATGAGCCTCCGGTTTCAATGGTGGCTGAAGATCCAGCGCCATACGGAGCTAAGAAGGAGGACTAACAACATATGAAGGGTTCGGAATGCAAATTCGTTAAATATATGGAGGGCTCTGACAAGCGGTTTGTCATCCCGGTGTACCAGAGAAATTATGACTGGAAGACCGAGAACTGCAAGCAGCTGTATGATGACCTCGTAAAGATCATCAAGGGACACCGGAAGAGTCACTTTT
This sequence comes from uncultured Oscillospiraceae bacterium, assembly GCA_963557105.1. Classification (GTDB taxonomy): domain Bacteria; phylum Bacillota; class Clostridia; order Oscillospirales; family Oscillospiraceae; genus Pelethomonas. The sequence continues at coordinate 1,207 of CAUWCX010000075.1, read as the reverse complement.
TCGGGAGTCTTGTTTCCGTCTATAATCCGGATGGGCATAATGAGGAGTTCCTGATCATCGATGGCCAGCAGCGTCTTACGACAGTTTCGCTGTTGTTCCTTGCAATATATAACCTGATTGATAAGGGTGTCATTGTGCCGGAGACCGCTAATCTGAAACAGCGAATTTTCGAGGAATACCTCGTGGACAAGTGGAAGCCGGAGGATACCCGTATCAAGCTCAAACCGGTAAAGAATGACCAGACTGCTTTTGGGAAGCTGTTCTCTGATCCGACAGAGCATATCCGTGAATCCAATCTGACTGTAAACTACGATTATTTCTATGACCGCATTCAGAAACAGGAAATCACCATCGATCAGCTTTATGATGCGATCTGCTGTCTGGAAATAATAAACATCCGGTTGGATATGGACGACAATCCGCAGCTCATTTTTGAGAGCCTGAACTCGACCGGTCTTGACCTCAGTGAAGGTGATAAGATCAGAAACTTCATATTGATGGGTTTGCCTTCTAAGGAGCAGGAGGATTATTACGAGAAATACTGGAATAAGATCGAGGTCTGCACGAAGTATGATGTAAGTGCCTTTATCCGAGATTACCTGAGTGTGAAGCAGCAGGCCATCCCGCAGCAGAAGAAGATCTACATCAATTTTAAGGACTTTGTGGAGCTTGGAAAAATCGAAACGGAACCACTCCTTGCCGAGATGCTGGCCTATGCAAAGCGGTACCAGATTCTCCTTGATGGTAACTCCGGCAGTGCCGCCCTTGACGCTTGTATTGACCGACTGAACCGTCTGGAGACTACGGTAACAAGGCCGTATTTTCTCGAAGTGCTGCGCCTATATAACGAAAACAAACTGACGTTGGCAGAGGTCACTGAGATTTTCCTGACGACAGAGAATTACTTGTTCCGCAGGACGATGTGTGACCTGCCGACAAATGCTCTGAATAAAATCTTCCTCATGCTGCACCGAGAGATCATACGATACGACGGTACCGAGGACAACTATGTCGAGAAGCTCAAGTATGCACTTCTTTCCAAGAAAGAGCGTGCCCGCTTCCCGGACGATGTGGAGTTTAAGGCGGCATTTGAGGAACGTCCAGTTTATCTGATGAACAGCAAGAATAAGATTTACATTCTTGAGCGCTTCGAGAACTTCGGCACTTCGGAGGATAAGGATGTATACCGTCACTGTGACGACGGCAC
>CAUWCX010000074.1:0-8364 GCA_963557105.1 uncultured Oscillospiraceae bacterium | reverse complement strand
GCTCTCCCAGAGGGAGAGCCAAGGCTGCAACTGTTTTACGGACACCCGCGTGATCCCGGGGGAATGGGGGGCTACGCCCCCACGAAACCCCGCGCCGCAGCGGCGCGGAAACAGCGTAATTGAGATAGAACGACTCCCAGGGCCTGCGGGGATAATCCAAAAAGGGGGCAGGCGCCCCCTTTTGGTCGTTTCAAGGGGATAGGGTTCTCAGGGAAAGGGGGAAATCGAAATCCCCCTTTCCCTGAGCGTGTTTTTGGTTACTTTTTGCACGGGCAAAAAGTAACCCGGGGTCCGGGGCCGGGGAGGCCCCGAGCTCCCCCGGGGCGTGGGGCGGGCAGCCCCACAAGCCAGGGCAAGAACCATCTTCTTGCCCCGGCCAAAATCTCCCCCTACATCCAAATCGAAAACACCCGCAGCACCTTCTCCAGCCCCTTCCTCCACCAGGGCCGGCGCAGCCACTGCTCCAGCTCCACCCGGGAGGAGCGGGCCATGACCCACTCCATGTCCCGGCGGATGTCCCCGATGACCGGAGCGCCGTAGAGCATGACGCCGCACTCGTAGTGCAGCTGAAAGCTGCGGTAGTCCATATTGATGGTGCCCACCAGGGCGGTCTCCCCGTCGGCCACAAAGCTCTTGGCGTGGAGGAAGCCGGGGGTGTACTCATAGATCTTCACCCCATGGCGCAGGAGCCGCTCGTAGTGGGACCCCGCCACGATCCGGGTGTACTGGTGGTCCCAGACCCCCGGCAGCAGCAGCCGCACATCCACCCCGCTGTCGCCGGCCAGGCACAGGGCCCGGACCACGCTGTCCTCCACCGCAAAGTAGGGGGTGGTGAGCCAGATATACTCCCGGGCATTGGCGATGCACTGGAGGTACACATCCTCCGCCGGGTTGTCCGGGTTGTTGGTGGGGCCGTCGGTGAAGGGCTGGCAGAACCCCTCCGCCGCCCGCTCCTCCAGGGGGCGGTAGTAGTCGTGCTCATTGGGCATCCGGTTGCCCAGCATCTCCCACATGTGGATGAAGCGCCGGGTGAGCCCCCAGGCGCCGGGGCCGTCCAGGCGGATGCCGGTGTCCTTCCAGTGGCCGAAGCGGCGGATGAATCCGGCGTACTCGTCGGCCACATTGATCCCCCCGGTGTAGGCGTACTGTCCGTCCACGCAGAGGATCTTCCGGTGGTCCCGGTAGTTGAAGTACAGGCGGTTGACATACTGGTGGACGGGGTTGAACTCGTGGACCTCCATGCCCGCCTCCCGCATCCGCTGGATGGTGTCATTGCTCATGCGGGTGATGTTGCCGAAGTCGTCAAAGATAATCTTGATCTCCACCCCGTGGGCCGCCCGGTCCGTCAGGATCTCCATCATCCGGTCCCACAGCTTCCCCTCCGCCAGGATGAAGTACTCCATGAAGATGAAGTGCTCCGCCCGGGCCATGCAACTGAGGGCGTCGGCAAAGAAGTCCTCCCCACTGGGGAAGTAGGTCACCGCCGTGTTCCGGTACAGCAGGAAATCCCGCCCCGCCAGCATGGCCGCCGTCCGCTGCCAGGCGGGCTGGGCAGCGCCCAGCCGGGCCACATTTTTCTGGGACTGGCCCACCTCCGCGGCGCGGCTGTGGGGGGCCTTGATGGGCAGGAGGTTCAGCTTCTTGTTCTGGATGTTCCCGCCCCAGAGGATATAGAGGATCATGCCCCCCACCGGCAGCGCCACCACCAGCAGGGTCCAGGCCAGCTTATAGCTGGCGCTGGAGGTGCTGGACTGGATGTTGATGGCCACGGCAATGGCCACCGCCTCCATGATGCCGAAGACGATGGCGGAGCTATCCTGCAGCAGCACGGTCAGGAAAATCACCGCCGCAATATTCAGCAGCAGTAATCCCACCGCCAGGGCGATGCGCAGGGAGGCGGAGATCCGCCGCTCGGTAGTCTCTTTTACGGGATGCTTCACGGGGGCCTCCTCTCATCCGCCAAATATGCCGTCTCTTCTCCGCCGGGTCCGCGCTCAGCGGCTGTTGCGCTCCAGCAGGCCGTATTTCACGTCCCACAGCTTCTGGCTCAGGTCCACATAGTACTCGTGGGGGTTGTCGAAGCGCTTCACCTCGTCCCAGAGGGTGTCCACCTGCTGGGCGCAGTAGGCCCGGATCTCCTCCAGACCGGGCAGGTCGTAGATCAGCTCCCCCTGGTGGAACACGTGGACCTGCAGCTCCCGGGCGGTGAAGTCATAGACCTCCTTCCGCTTCCAGGTGGCCTCCGGGTCGAAGATGGTCAGGGGCCGGGTGTCGTCCACCGTCTCGTCGTGTACGGTCAGGTAGTCGGCAATGGCCTTGCCGGTGTCGTTGCCGTAGAAGCGGTAGAGCTTTTTGAAGTGGGGGGTGGTGATCTTGGCCACATTCTCCGAGATCTTGATCTTGGGGATGATGTTCCCCGCCTCGTCCTCCACGGCGGCCAGCTTGTATACGCCGCCGAAGACCGGCTCACTGCGGGCGGTGATGAGCCGCTCGCCCACGCCGAAGGCGTCGATCTTGGCCCCCTGCAGCAGCAGATCCCGGATCAGCAGCTCGTCCAGGGCGTTGGAGGCGGAGATGGTGCAGCTCTCCCACCCGGCGGCGTCCAGCATCTTCCGGGCCTCCTTGGAGAGGTAGGCGATGTCCCCGGAGTCCAGCCGGATGCCGCACTTGGTAATGCCCAGGGGGCGCAGCACCTCGTTGAAGGCCCGGATGGCGTCGGGCACGCCGCTTTTCAGGGTGTTGTAGGTATCCACCAGCAAAATGGCGTTGTTGGGATAGATCTGGCAGTAGGTCTTGAATGCCTCGTACTGGGAGTCGAACATCTGGACCCAGGAGTGGGCCATGGTGCCCGCGGCGGGCACGCCGTAGACCTGGTCGCTGATGGCGCAGGCGGTGCCGTGGACGCCGCCGATATAGGCGGCCCTGGCCCCCACCACGGCGCCGTCCACCCCCTGGGCCCGGCGGGAGCCGAACTCCAGCACCGTGCGGCCCTGGGCCGCCCGGACCAGGCGGTTGGCCTTGGTGGCGATGAGGCTCTGGTGGTTGATGCACAGCAGGGCGTAGGTCTCAATGAGCTGGGCCTGGGCCGCCGGGGCCCGGACCGTCACCAGGGGCTCCCCGGGGAACACCGGGGTCCCCTCCGGCACCGCCCAGATGTCGCCGGTAAAGCGGAAGTGCCGCAGGTAGTCCAGGAAATCCTCCTGGAAGAGGTTCTTGCTCCGCAGGTAGGCGATGTCCGCCTCGTCGAAGTGCAGATCCTGGATATACTCCACCAGCTGCTCCAGTCCGGCGGCGATGGCGTAGCCGCCGCCGTCGGGCACCTGGCGGAAGAAGACGTCGAAGTAGGTGATGCGGTCCTGCATCTCCCGGCGGAAGTAGCCGTTGGCCATGGTCATCTCATAGAAGTCGAAGAGCATGGAGAGATTCAGCTTCTCTTTACGTTCCATAGGTCCGTTCCTCTGTTTTCGTTTTAGTAGCCGGGACCGGGATGGCCCTGTCCTGACACCCTATATAGTATCCCTATTTTGCCATTTTTGCAACGACAGATTGACAATTCTTTCGCTATCCCCTAATATAAGAACCACTGATAGGACTGCATCCCCTGTGTGGGGATCTGTGGATATGTTGGAGGGAAACGACTATGTCCGTGATTTTAGGTATTGATATCGGCGGCTCCACCACCAAGATCGTGGGGCTGCGGGGCAATGGCGACCCCATTGCCATGCGCCGGGTCCAGGCCCAGGACCCCATCACCTCCCTGTACGGCGCCCTGGGGAACTTCCTGTTCACCAACGGCCTGGAGCTGGGGGACGTGTCCCGCATCGCCCTGACCGGCGTGGGCTCCTCCTTCGTCAAGGGGGACATCTACGGCATCCCCACGGAGAAGGTGGAGGAGTTCACCGCCGTGGGCGTGGGCGGCCTGGCCCTCAGCGGCCAGGACCGGGCCGTGGTGGTCAGCATGGGCACCGGCACCGCCTTCATCTGGGCGGAGCGGGGCCGGGAGGTCCGGCACCTGTGCGGCTCCGGCGTGGGGGGAGGCACCCTGGCGGGGCTGTGCTCCCGGCTGTGCGGCACCCGGCAGTACGACCAGATCGTGAAGCTGGCCGCCGGCGGGGATGTGGCCAACATCGACCTGAGCGTGGGGGACATCACCCAGAACGCCCACCCCTCCCTGCCCCTGGACATCACCGCCGCCAACTTCGGCCAGGTGTCCGACGCCGCCACCCCCGGGGACTTCGCCGCCGGGGTCATCAACATGGTGCTCCAGTCCATCGGCACCACCGCCGTCATGGCCTGCCGGGCCCAGAACTGTGACACCGTGGTCCTCACGGGCTTCATGTCCACCCTGCCCCAGGCGGAGGACTGCTTCGCCCTCTTTACCCGGCTCCACGGCATCCGCTTCCTCATCCCCCAGAACGCCACCTTCGCCACCTCCATCGGCGCGGCCCTGTGCGTCAGCGAGCACGACCGGCAGGAGGCGCGGCCATGAACACAACAGACGTCAACTACGGCGCCCTGCGGCGGTACGACACCACCCGGCCGCCCCGCCGCCAGGGGTTCTTCTTCACCGCCGCCCTGCGGGCCCTGTGCGGGCTGAGCATGCTGGGAAAGGACTACCGCATTGAGAAGATCCGCATGGAGGGGCTGAAGCCCCCCTACATCCTGCTGTCCAACCACATGTACTTTGTGGACTTCCACCTGTGCGCCATTGCCACCTGGCCCTACCGGGTGAACAACATCGCCACCATCGACGGCTACTACCGCCGCCCCTTCCTCATGGAGTGGCTGGGGTGCCTGTGCAAGCGGAAGTTCACCACGGACATGACCCTGATCCGCTCCGCCAAAAGGGTCCTGGGGGACTACGGGGACATCCTGTGTATGTACCCGGAGGCCCGCTACTCCCCCGACGGCACCACCGCCATCCTGCCGGACTCCCTGGGCAAGCTGGTGAAAATGCAGGGGGTGCCGGTGGTGGTGCTGCTCCACCACGGCAACCATCTGCACACCCCCTTCTGGAACTACCGCAAGCCCCGGAAGGTCCCCCTGTACTCCACCATGACCCAGGTGCTGACGGCGGAGGAGGTGCGCAGCAAGTCCGCCGGGGAGATCAACGACATCATCCGCCGGGCCATGGCCTACGACGAATACCAGTGGCAGCTGGACAACAACATCCGCATCACCGAGCCCTTCCGGGCGGAGGGGCTGCACAAGATCCTCTACCAGTGCCCCCACTGCGGCACGGAGAGCCGGATGAACAGCCGGGGCAGCGCCCTGTTCTGCGAGGCCTGCGGCAAGACCTGGGATATGGACGAGCTGGGCCGCCTCCACGCCCGGGAGGGGGAGACGGAGTTTTCCCACATCCCCCACTGGTTCCAGTGGGAGCGGGAGCAGGTGCGCCGGCAGCTGGAGGAGGGGACCTACCACTTTGAGGACCAGGTGGAGGTCTTCTCTCTGCCCAACGCCTGGCGGTTCCAAAAGCTGGGCCGGGCCAAACTCACCCACGACATGGACCAGGGCTTCGTGGTGGAGGGGGAGTACAACGGCAGCCCCTACCGCATCCAGCGGCCGCCCCTGGGCATGTACGGGGTCCATGTGGAGTACGACTACTGCTACCTCCGGCCGGAGGACTGCATCGACATCTCCACGGACAACGACAGCCTCTACTGCTACCCCACCAAGCCCAATGTGGTCACCAAGCTCAGCTTCGCCACGGAGGAGCTGTACAAGATGAAGGTGCGGGAGAAGGCGCAGAAGCGTCTGGAAACAACCGGATAAAAAATGGCGGGGAGCGTCTCAGGACGCTCCCCGCTGTCAGCTTGTCGAAAAAGCCTCGCAGAGTTGGCTGTTTTTTACCGCTCCGGCTCCAGCGCCTCGTGGAGGCGGTCGGTGATGGCCCCCTGGAAGAGGGGGGTGGAGTGGCTGTGTAGGGTCTCCAGTCCGGCGGCGGCCATGCGGGGGTCGATCTGTCCCCCCATGGACAGGTCCATGTCGTAGAGGAACTTCACCTCCGGGTCCTTGGGCGCGCCGGGGACATTGGGCCGGGCCACGGCGGGGCCGGCGTGGATCTTGGCGTGGCAGGAGCTGTCCAGACGCATATCCACATCCACAAAGCACTTCTGCACCTGGTCCTCCGCCACGCCGCTGTCGGCCAGGACCCCCAGATAGGGGGCGGCGATGAGCTCCCGCCACTGGTCCCCCTCCAGCCCCAGCTTCTGCCGGGAGAAGATGTTCACATACCGCAGGCCGATGCGCTCAAAGTAGGCGGGGCGGTAGATGCGGATGAACTGGGCCAGTGGGCGGTCAAAGTGCTGACCAAAGGCGCCCCAGCCCGGGTAGGCCACGGTGGACAGGGAGATGAAATTGCTGGTGAGGTTCAGCTTCCACTTGCCGTCGGCGGAGATGAAGTTGTGGTTGACCACGGGCTTGGGCGTCTCCAGATGGGCGTTGGGGGTGCCCATGCCGGTGATCTTGGGGGCGGGCTGCTCCTGCTTTGCGGCGTACCGGGGGAACATATCCCGGACGGCGTCCTGGAAATCCGCGGGGTCCTTGGCCCCGATGGCCAGGATGGCGGGAAAACGGAGCTGGCAGATCACCTCCACCAGCTGCGGATTGTTGTAGTGTACGCGGGGATTATCGGCGTAGATCATGTGGCGCCTCCTTCGGCAGTTTTCTCTATTGTAGCCTCTGCCCGGGAAAAAGTCAATTTCCTCTCCCGCGCTCACCGATAAAACTGGTGGCAGCCGATGGTGGTGTGGTACTCCGCGTTCTCCCGGATCCAGGTGCCCGGGGACAGGGCCGGGGCAAAGAAGTACAGGCAGTCCCCCACCATGTCCGTCCCGTTGAGGGCCAGCCGGGCGGCCAGGACGCTCTGGGCCGTGGGGGCGTTGTAGATGGTGCCGTTGCTGACGGGCTCGAACTGCACCGCCCACTGCCGGTCAAAGACCACGGCGTGGATGGTATTGGGGAACTTCGAGGAGGCCACCCGGTTGCGGACAACGTTGCCCACGGCGATCTGCCCCGCCAGGGGCTCCCCCCGGCTCTCGGCGCTGATGACCCGGCTGAGCCAGTAGAGGTCCTCCTGGCTGTAGGCCCCGGGCCGGGGGGCGGTCACCGCCACCGGCCGGTCCCAGCCGGAGAACTCCACCCCGCCCCCCAGCAGATTGGCCGCCGCCCGCAGGGGGATGTACACCTCCCCCTCCCACGCCAGAACCGCGGCGGGCAGGGGAAAGGCAAAGCCGTCCGCCAGCAGGTGGTCGGCCCCCAGGGGGACCGCCAGACGGAACAGGGCCGTCTCCGCCCAGGCGGTCCCCTCCTCCCCGTTCCAGGTGGCCGTCCAGCCCCCCAGGGCCTCCAGCAGCGGGGCCAGGGGGGCGTAGGTCACCCCCTCCTGGACAAAGGCACGGCCCTCCAGGGCCTCCCCGTCCACCGTCACGGCCATCTCCCGGGCCAGGGCCGTCCCCGCCAGCAGCCAGAGGGCGGCCAGGGCAATATATATGGTTTTTCGCATAATTCCTCCTTTCGCATCTGTGGAACGGGGTCTATTATACGGGGCAGGCAGGGGCTGGGGCAAGGCGTAAATTCTGGAAATCCCTCCGGAAGGGCGTGGACAGCGCAGGAAAAATGTGGTATAGTGCCTTCTATCTGAACCTAAGGGGGCCTATTTCGGGATGATCTTCTCCTCCGCCGAATTTCTCTTTCTCTTCCTGGCCTGCACGCTGCTGGGGTACTACAACCCCTTCTTCCGGGGCCGGCGGTTCCGCAATGTCTTTCTTCTGCTGGTGTCCCTCTTCTTCTACGCCTGGGGCGAGCCGGTGAATGTCCTGCTGCTTCTGGCCTCCATTGCCGTCAACTGGTGGTTCGGCCGCCGGGTGGAGCGGTCGGTGAACCACCGCAGGGCTCTGCTGACCGCCGCGGTGGTGTTCAATCTGGCGGGGCTCTTTGTCTTTAAGTACCTGGGCTTCGTCTGCCGGAACCTGGCGGGGCTGGGCCTGCCGGTGCCGGAGGTGTCCCTGGCCCTGCCCATCGGCATCTCTTTCTACACCTTCCAGGCCATGAGCTACGTCATCGACGTCTACCGGGGCAAGTCCCCGGCCCAGCGCAGCGTCCTGGATGTGGGGCTGTATGTGGCCTTCTTCCCCCAGCTCATCGCCGGGCCCATCGTACGCTACGAGACCGTGGCCCAGGAGATCCACGGCCGGCAGGAGACCTGGGCTGACTTCTGCGCCGGGGTCCCCCGGTTCATTGTGGGCCTGGGGAAAAAGGTGATCCTGGCCAACAACATGGCCCTCATCGCCGACGCCGCCTTCGACCTGTTTTATCCCCAATTAGTTGGAACAGGTTCATTTCCCCCTGATTTTTCAAGGG
>CAUWCX010000073.1:0-8670 GCA_963557105.1 uncultured Oscillospiraceae bacterium | reverse complement strand
GAGGCAAAGGATTCCAAAACCATGGGTTTTGGCGCATTTTTGGTAACTTTTTGTGTGAGCAAAAAGTTACCGGGGGCACGGGGGCGCGTAGCCCCCGAAAAACCCAGCTTCTGGGAAGAAGAAAACAAACCTTCCCCCCAGCACTTCCCATGGATAACCTCCCGCCTGCGGCCAATGCTATTGGTCGGGAGGACAGCACAATGGACAACAGCTATTGGGACCTGTTCTGGGCCACCGGCAGGCCGGTGTTCTACCTCCTCCACCGCTGGGCGGAGGACTCCGCCCGGGCCAAGACGGCCTGGGGCGAGAATCAGGCGGCGGAGGTATGACCGCCGCCTACATACAGGAGGCGCTATGGCCAAGGAGAACACGGTGGTCAGAGGGATCGTACTGCGCAGCGTGGACACCAAGGAGACCGACAAAATACTCACCGTCCTTACGGCTGACCGGGGGAAGTTTCCGGTGGTGGCCAAGGGGGCCCGGGGCCGCCGCAGCCGGGTCACCGCTGCCACGCAGCTGCTGGCCTATTCGGAGATGGTGCTCTCGGAGAGCCGGGGGTGGCAGTACCTGGCGGAGGCCAACACCATTGAACTCTTCAACGGTGTGCGGCAGGATGTGGAGCTGCTGAGCCTGGCCAGCTACTTTGCGGAGCTGACGGAGGCTGTGGCGGTGGATGGGGAGGAGTCCGGGGAGATATTGTCCCTGCTCCTCAACGCCCTGTATGCCCTGGGGACCCTGCACCGCCCGCCGGAGCTGGTGCGGGCCGCCTTTGAACTGCGGCTCATGGCCCTGATCGGCTTTGCGCCCCTGGTGGACAGCTGCGCCTACTGCGGCGCGGATTCACCGGAGGAGCCGGTGCTGGATCTGCAGGGTGGAGTCATCCGCTGCCGCAAGTGCGGGGCGGGGGGAAGAGGCGTGGCCCTGACCCCGGGGGCCTTGGCGGCTATGCGCCATGTACTCTACGGCGACCCCAAGCGGCTGTACAGCTTTACCCTGGGGGCGGAGGACCAGCGCTGCCTGTCCCAGGCGGTGGAGAGCTATGTCAGCGCCATGCTGGAGCGCAGCTTCCGGACTCTGGACTTCTATAAGAGCCTGCGCCTGCCGGAGAAAAGTGCAAAAATCTGATCTGATTTGTATAATTGGAACAAGAAAATACAGAATGTAAAGAAAACCGACCTGTCCAGACGGCCTCCGCCCCCTGCGGAGCGGCGGCGGGACACACAGGGAGAACAGCAATGAGCGAACTATTTGATAAATCCATACGCACCCTGGAGCTGCCGGCCATCCTGCGGATGCTGGCGGACCAGACCAGCAGTGACGCCGCCCGGGAGCGGGCGCTGGCCATCGTTCCCCGCACGGCGGTGGACGAGGTGGTGCGGCTCCAGGAAGAGACCGACGCCGCCCGGGAGATGATTGGCCTGCGGGGCAGCCCCGCCTTCTCCGGGATGCGCCCGGTGGCGGAGTGTCTGTACCGAGCGGACAGGGGCGGCGCCCTGAACACCCGGGAGCTGCTGGATGTGGCGGGGGTCCTCCGCTGCGCCCGGCGGGTGAGGGACTACTTCAACGACGCCGGGGACAGGGAGACCGCCGTGGACCACCTGTTCCGCTCCCTGCGGGGCAACCGGTTCCTGGAGGAGAAGATCACCACCGCCATTTTGGAGGAGGATGAGATCGCCGACAACGCCAGCCCGGAGCTGGCGGATATCCGCCGCCACAAGCGGAACGCCGCCGCCAAGGGACGCCAGATCCTGCAGAAGATCATCTCCTCCACCAGCTACAGCAAGGTGCTGCAGGAGGCCATTATCACCCAACGGGACGGCCGGTTCGTGGTGCCGGTGAAGGCGGAGTTCCGGGGCAGCCTGCCGGGGCTGGTCCACGACGTCTCCGCCAGCGGGGCCACCCTCTTTGTGGAGCCTATGGGGGTAGTCCAGGCCAACAACGAGCTGAAGGAGCTGGAGGCCAAGGAGAAGAAGGAGATCGCCCGCATCCTCCACGCCCTGTCCGCCGAGGCGGCGGCCTACCAGGGGGATATTTTGCAGGACTATGAGCTGCTGGTGCAGCTGGATCTGATCTTTGCCCGGGGACAGCTGAGCTACAAGATGAACGCCAGCCGGCCGGAGATCCGCAAAAACGGCAGCGTAGTCCTGCGCCACGCCCGGCATCCCCTGCTGGACAGCAGCAAGGCGGTGCCCATCGATCTGGAGCTGGGGCAGAAATTTGACACCCTGGTGATCACCGGCCCCAACACCGGCGGTAAGACCGTGAGCCTGAAGACCCTGGGGCTGCTGACCCTCATGGCCCAGTGCGGCCTCCATATCCCCGCAGACTGTGGAAGCGCGGTCAGCGTCTTCGACCGTGTGCTGGCGGATATTGGCGATGAGCAGAGCATTGAGCAGAGTTTATCCACATTTTCCGCCCATATGGTGAATATCGTCAAGATCCTGGAGGAGGCGGACGACCATAGCCTCATCCTCTTCGACGAGCTGGGGGCGGGCACCGACCCCGTGGAGGGTGCGGCCCTGGCCATTGCCATTATCCAGCATGTCCGGGACCAGGGCGGCCGCATTGCCGCCACCACCCACTATGCGGAGCTGAAGACCTTCGCCATGACCACGCCGGGGGTGGAGAACGCCTCCTGTGAGTTCGATGTGGAGACCCTGCGCCCCACCTATAAGCTCCTCATCGGCATCCCCGGCAAGTCCAACGCCTTCGCCATCTCCCGGCGGCTGGGCCTGAATCCGGCGGTCATCGCTACGGCCAAGGCCCAGATGGACAGCGAGTCCATCCGCTTTGAGGATGTGCTGACCCAGCTGGAGGAGAAGCGCCAGAGCCTGGAGCGGGACAAGACCGAGGCGGAGAAGCTGCGGCTCCAGCGGGAGAGCGACGCCAAGCGCGCCCGGGAGTTCCGGGAGCAGATGGAGCGGGCCAAGGAGAACGCCCGCACCCGGGGTGAGGCGGAGGCTAAGCGGATCATCCGGGAGGCCCGGGCCCAGGCCGACGCCATCTTTGAGGAGCTGACCCAGCTGCGCCGGGCCCAGGAGCGGGAGGCCAACTGGCAGAATGTCAACGACGCCCGTGCCGCCATCCGCGGGCAGCTGAACCAGGCGGAGGAGTCCCTGCACTACCGGGAGGAGCGGGAACCCATCCCCGCCCCCAGCCGGCCCATCCAGGCCGGGGACATGGTGGAGCTGGGCGGTACCCGCACCAAGGCCCTGGTCACGGCGGTGAACGGGGACAAGCTGCAGCTCACCGCCGGGAACATGAAGCTGACGGTGAAGGCCGGGGAGGTCCGGCTCATCGAGGAGGCGGAGAAGGTGGAGCAGCGGGAGCAGAAGCGAAAGGTTCAGACGGCCGTCCGCCTGGCGGGCGCCCGGGCCGCGGTCAACGAGCTGGATATCCGGGGCATGATGACCGACGAGGCGGAGCTGACCGTTGACCAGTTTATTGACAACGCCCTGATGGGTAAACTCAACCAGGTGACCATTATCCACGGCAAGGGCACCGGCGCCCTCCGCAAGGCCGTTCAACAGCAGCTGAAGCGCCACCCGGCGGTGAAGAGCTTCCGCCTGGGCCGCTACGGCGAGGGTGAGGACGGTGTCACGGTGGTGGAGCTGAAGCAGTAAGCGCATAGACGAAGTCAGCGGCAGAGAGGCCCAGTCCCCTCGCCGTGCCCGCCGCAGCGCGGCGCACAAGCGTTTTCGCCGGAGGCGAAAACCTTGGAACCGGGCGAATTGATTTCGCCCGGTTCAGGTGAAATCGGAGGGGTCCCCGCGGGGCCTGCCCCGTGGGGAATGAGGGGGAGGACGGCGTCACGGTGGTGGAGCTGAAGCAGTAAGCGCATAGACGAAGTCAGCGGCAGAGAGGCCCAGTCCCCTCGCCGTGCCCGCCGCAGCGCGGCGCACAAGCGTTTTCGCCGGAGGCGAAAACCTTGGAACCGGGCGAATTCATTTCGCCCGGTTCAGGTGAAATCGGAGGGGTCCCCACGGGGCCTGCCCCGTGGGGCATGAGGGTGAGGACGGTGTCACGGTGGTGGAGCTGAAGCAGTAAGCGCATAGACTGAGGCAGGGGCGAAGTGCTGCCCCTCGCCCCAGGTTGCTGCTCTGTGGCCTGCAAGGGGGCGCCATAGGAAATGATAGAGCAGTTAGGGTTGTCAATTATTGATTTTCCAGAATTTAAAAGAAAAAATTCGTCAAAAAGGCAAAGGCTTGGGCTGAGTTTCGTAAATTTCCCCACAAAGTACCGCTGAGACCAGTGGATTGCACGGTAAATTTGTGGAATGTGACGTTGACGGGAAAAGGGAAATTTGCTAACATAATAGTACATTCCCGAGCTGCAGATGTCAGAGCAGATTGAGATATGAAGAGGAGATATTGGCCATGTATACGCAGGAAGTTACCATTAACAACGAGGTCGGTCTGCACGCGAGACCTGCCACCTATTTTATCCGCAAGGCTAATGAGTTTAAAAGCGGTATCTGGGTCGAGAAGGACGAGCGCCGCGTCAATGCAAAGAGCCTGCTGGGTGTTCTGTCCCTGGGCATTGTGAAGGGGACCACCATTACCCTCATTGCCGATGGTTCCGACGAGAAGGAAGCGGTGGAGGCTCTGGCTGAGCTGGTCCGCTCCGGCGACTTTGGTGAATAAGTGCACGAAGGATAGAAGCCTGTTTCGGAGAGAAACAGGCTTTTTTCTTTTGCTGTGCTGTGGTATACTGGGAGAAAACCGCTGAGCGCCGGAGGAGGAGAGAACATGACCAAGGCGGAACTGCTGGAAAAGGCCAACAGCCTGCCCCTGGCCCCGGGGGTGTACCTGATGCGGGACGCGGAGGGGACGGTCATCTATGTGGGCAAGGCGAAAAAGCTGAAAAACCGGGTGAGCCAGTACTTCCAGAGCGGCCGGGGCCACAATCTGAAGACCCACATCATGGTGGAAAATGTGGACAGCTTCGACACCATCATCGTGGGCAGCGAGTTCGAGGCCCTGGTGCTGGAGAACGCCCTGATCAAGCAGCATATGCCCCACTACAACATTCTGCTGAAGGACGACAAGGGCTACCCCTTTGTCCGCCTCAGCCGGGAGGACTACCCCAGGTTCTCCATTGTCAGCCGGGTCCAGAGTGATGGGGCCCGGTACTTCGGCCCCTTCGGCGGCCGGGCGGAGACCCGGTCGGCCCTGGACGCCATTGCCGGGGCGCTGCACCTGCCCACCTGCAGCCGCCGCTTTCCCCGGGACATCGGGAAGGAGCGGCCCTGCCTCAACCACCACATGGGCCGGTGCGACGGCTTCTGCCGGCCGGAGATGTCGGCGGAGGAGTACAACCGCCGGATGGATATGGCGGTGCAGATCCTGGAGGGCCGGACCCGGCTGGTGACGGCGGAGATGGAGCGGGAGATGCTGGCGGCGGCGGAGGAGCTGCGCTTTGAGGAGGCTGCCGCCCTGCGGGACCGCATCCAGGCGGTAAAGGTCCTGGGCAAGCGGCAGAAGGTCATTGCCGGGATCTGCGCGGACACGGATGTGTGGGGCCTCTATCTGGGGGCCAAGAGCTGCTACGCCGTGCTCCACTACGAGGAGGGACAGCTCACGGGCCGGGAGGCGGAGCTCTTTGCCGCCACCGCCCTGGAGGAGCCGGCGGAGATCCTGTCGGCCCTGCTGCTGCAGTACTACGGCGGGCGGACGGTGCTGCCCCGGGAGATCTGTATCCCTGCGGCCATTGAGGACCAGGAGGCCCTGGAGCAGCTGCTGGCGGAGAAGGCCGGCCACAAGGTGGCGGTGAAGGTCCCCCAGCGGGGAGAGCGGGCGGAGGTGCTGCGCATGGCGGAGACCAACGCCCGGGAGGAGGCGGAGCGCCAGACCACCCAGGCGGAGCGGGTGGACCGGACCCTGGAGCTGCTGGGAAAGCTCATGGGCCTGGCGGAGGCGCCCCGGCTCATGGAGTCCTACGACATCTCCAACACCGGCGGGGAGGATATTGTGGCCTCCATGGTGGTATTCCAGGGCTCCAAGCCTGCCCGGGACCGGTACCGCCGCTTTCGGATCAAAAATCTGGAGGGAACGCCCGACGACTACGCCTCCATGGAGGAGGTGCTGACCCGGCGGCTGACCCGGTACATGGAGCAGGACAAGAAGTTTATGCCCCTGCCGGATGTGATGCTGATTGACGGCGGACAGCAGCACGCCAAAATCGCCCGCCGGGTGACAGAACACTTTGGCGTGGCGGTGCCCATCTTCGGCATGGTGAAGGATGACCGCCACCGGACCCGGGCCCTGGTGACCCCGGAGGGCCGGGAGATCGGCATCCAGGGCACCCAGCCGGTCTTTGCCCTCATTGGCCGCATCCAGGAGGAGACACACCGCTTTGCCATCACCTACAACCGTCAGAGCCACGGCAAGAGCGTGCGCGGCTCCACCCTGGACGCCATTCCCGGGGTGGGGGAGGTGCGGCGGACGGCGCTGCTGAAGCACTTCAAGAGCATGAAGGCCATCCGGGAGGCGGAGCTGGGGGAGCTGGAGCAGGTGGTGCCGAAAAATACCGCCAAGGCGGTGTATCTGTGGTTTCATCCGCCGGAGGAACAGCAGGAAGAATAAATACATGTCCCGTGGGGAAGTTATCCCCACGGGACCTCGCTTTTGTGGAAAAATCAGGCGATATGCCGCCGCAGCCGGGCGGTAAGCGCCAATGCCCCGGCGATCTTCAACAGATCGGGGAGAATAAAGGGGATAACGCACCACCCCAGCACGGTCCACAGGGACACCGCCCCGTTGGCCCGGATGTAGAGCGCCATGAACCAGGCGGTGCCGAAGGCGTAGCACACCAGCAGCCCCAGGACCATGCCCAGTCCCTGGACCCAGAGCTTGCGGCCCAGCCACCGCTCCAGGGCCCACATCACCACTGCGGACAGGAGGAACCCCAGAACATACCCGCCGGTGTTGCCCAGCAGAGCGCCGACGCCGCCCCGGAATCCAGACAGCACCGGCAGACCGACAGCTGCCATCAGAATATAGACCAGGACCACCAGCGTCCCCCGGCGGCCGCCCAAGAGGCCAACGGCCAGAAAGATCCCCAGAGTCTGGAGGGTGAAGGGGACAGCGGCGGGGATGGAGATCCAGGAGCACACCGCCAGAAGGGCGGCGAACACGGCGATATAGGTCAGATCGCGGGGGCGGAATTTGGGGGAGGACATGGTGTGGTCCCTCTCTTTCTCGTTTTCTGGGGGACATGGTATCATATGCTGCCAGAATTGTCAACTTAAAATATAGATATGGTTTACAATCGGAAAAACTTTTTCGGCGGGCGGTATAAATCCGGCGGCGGCGGCCATGCTAGGGGGGAAAAGGAGTGATGACCTATGGCGATACAAGGACGGCAGAGGACCGGGATCTACAACACCTCGGAGATCGGACGGCTGAAGAAGGTGATGCTCCACCGGCCGGGGCGGGAGCTGGAGAATCTGATGCCGGAGTATCTGGAGCGGCTGCTCTTTGACGACATCCCCTATTTGCAGGAGGCCCAGCGGGAGCACGACGCCTTTGCCCAGTGCCTGCGGGACAACGGGGTGGAGGTGCTGTATCTGACAGACCTGGTGGCGGAGACCATTCGGGATGCGGAGGTCCGCAGCGAGCTCATCGAGCAATTCCTGGATGAGGCGGAGCTGGACAAGCACCGCATCCGGGAGATCGTGAAGGACTACTTTGCGGACATGGGGGACGAGGCGCTGGTGGGGACCATGATGGCCGGCGTCCGCAAGAGCGAGATCCGGGGCTTTGAGACGGGAAAGCTGGCGGATTATCTGAGTTTTCGCACCGATGACTACCCCTTCCTCATCGACCCCATGCCCAACCTCTACTTTACCCGGGACCCCTTTGCCACCATCGGCACGGGGGTGTCCCTCCACCGGATGCACACCGTCACCCGGAATCGGGAGACCCTCTTCGGCAAGTTTATTTTTAAGTACCACCCCCTGTACAAAAATGCCCCCAAGTGGTACGATCGGGGGGAGACCTCCTCCTTGGAGGGGGGAGATATCCTGCTGTTGTCCCCCAAGGTCATCGCCGTGGGCATCTCCCAGCGGACGGAGGAGGACAGCATCGACAAATTTGCCCGGACAGTGCTGTCCGTGGAGGGGGGATTTGAGAAGATCCTGGCCTTTGATATCCCCAAGACCCGAAGCTTTATGCACCTGGATACGGTGTTCACCATGGTGGACCGGGACAAGTTCACCGTCCACCCCAACATCCTGCAGGAGATCACCGTGTTTGTCATGGAGATGGCGGAGGGCAAGGTCCGCATCCGGGAGGAGCAGGGGCGGCTGGAGGACATTTTGAAGCGCCATCTGGGACTGGACAGCGTCACCCTCATCCGCTGCGGCAGCGACAATCCCATCGACGCCGCCCGGGAGCAGTGGAGCGATGGCAGCAACACCTTGGCCATCGCCCCGGGGGAGGTAGTGGTCTACCAGCGCAACTATGTGACCAACCGCATTCTGGAGGAGAATGGCATCACCATCCACACCATCCCCTGCAGTGAGCTCAGCCGCGGCCGGGGAGGACCCCGGTGCATGAGTATGCCCTTTGTGCGGGAGGAGATATAGGGGGGAACCATCGTTCTCGACGATGGATCCCGGGGGTTCCGCCCCCGGACCCCGGGTTACTTTTTGCTCGTGCAAAAAGTAAC
>CAUWCX010000072.1:0-9012 GCA_963557105.1 uncultured Oscillospiraceae bacterium | reverse complement strand
TCGCCCTCTCCGTCGGCTTCGCCGCCACCTCTCCCAAAGGGAGAGGCAAGTGATGTGTTCAACGGGGGGCGTATCCTTACCGCTACAAAAAACCACTCGCCCCGTGGGCGAGAATCAAATTGTGTTGGACGAGAACAGACTACCGTGTGGTTATCGCAATGTCGGTGCCGCACCCTTAGATGAATCTATCCCTTTAACAGCGAATCTAGGAAAAAGTGCCTACTCCTACTA
Organism: uncultured Oscillospiraceae bacterium; assembly: GCA_963557105.1. Taxonomy (GTDB): domain Bacteria; phylum Bacillota; class Clostridia; order Oscillospirales; family Oscillospiraceae; genus Pelethomonas. The sequence continues at coordinate 8,781 of CAUWCX010000072.1, read as the reverse complement.
ACCCACGGTCTCCTCGCGGCATAGCCGCTGCGGCCTACGCTAAAAATATGCCACCGGCATATTTTCTTAACGCTGCGGGGCCGGCAGGCGAAGTCGGACGAGATACCCGGCCGAGATCAGATGCCCGAAGGATTTGAAATTCGGCGGCTTCGCCCATCATCCCCCGCCTGCACCGATGAGGCAAAGGATTCCAAAACCATGGGTTTTGACGCATTTTTGGTGACTTTTTGTGCGAGCAAAAAGTTACCGGGGGCCCAGGGGCGCGTAGCCCCCGTAATTCCCAGGGCCCGGGGCCGGGGAGGCCCCGAGCGCACCCGCCCACCAAAGGGCAAATCAACAAAAAGAAAAAGCACCCCCGCCGCCGAAGGCGGCAGAAAGAAATGAGGTAACCATGGAACTGATGAACTGGCTGACCACCACCCTTACCGGTGAGTTTTGTCTCACCACCCTGGTGTCCATGATCCCCGTAGTGGAACTGCGGGGGGGCATCCCCTTCGGGGTGGCCGCCGGGCTGCCGGTATGGGCCGCCTATATTGCGGCGGTTATCGGCAATATGCTCCCCGTCCCCTTCATCCTGGTGTACATCCGCCGGATCTTCCAGTGGATGCGCCGCCATATGCCCCGGCTCAACGCCCTGGTGGACAAGCTGGAGAAGAAGGCCCACCTCAAGGGCCAGACGGTGACGAAGTACAAGTATCTGGGGCTGATGATCTTCGTGGCCATCCCCCTGCCGGGGACGGGGGCCTGGACCGGGGCCCTGGCCGCCGCATTTCTGGATATGCCCCTGCGGAAGGCCATCCCCTCCATCTTTGCCGGGGTCCTGGTGGCGGGCGTCGCCATCAGCATCCTCACCTTCGGCATTGCCAGCATCTTTTAGGAGGTATTTTCCATGATCTTATACTTGGTCCGCCACGGGCAGTCCCAGGGCAACGTGGCCAACACCTTTCACGGGCAGACCGACTACCCCCTCACGGACCTGGGCCGGCAGCAGGCCCGCCAGGTGGCGGAAAAGCTGCGCCCTGTCACCTTCTCCCGCTGCTGCGCCAGCGACCTGCAGCGGGCGTGGAACACCGCCCTGGCCTGTCTGGAGGGGCGGGAGGTGGTTCCCGAGGTCTGCCCCGGCCTCCGGGAGCAGTTTGTGGGCCAGCTGGAGGACATTTCCCTGGAGGAGGCGGAGCGCCGCTTCCCCGGCCTGCCGGCGGCCTATGTCAACGACTGGTCCCACACGGTCCCCGTGGGCGGCGAGTCCCCGGCGGAGATGGCCCAACGGGTGGGGAACTGTGTGGACGAGATCATCCAGGGCGGCGTGGACACCCTCATCGCCGCCCACAACGGCTCCCTGAGCCTCATTTTGATCCACCTGGGCCTGGCCCGGGAGGAGCAGCTGCTGAAGCCGGAGCTGATCTTCCAGCAGGGCTGCTACTCCGCCGTGGAGATTGAAAACGGCAAGGCCCGCCTGCTCTGCTTCAACCGATGACCCTTTCCCGCCTGGATGCATAGACTGGCGTAGGCTATGGAAACGGAGGGGTCAACTATGCAGCTTTGGCAGGACGGCCTGGTGGCCTTTTTGGCGGCCATCGGTCTGACCACCCTGGTGTGGGCGGCGATCAGGCCGGTACTTACCGCCGCAGTCCCCCGGCAGCGGGGGACAACGGTCCTCCTCCCCGCCCGGGGGGATGGGGAGGGGCTGGAGGACGCCGTCCGCACCCTGCGGCGGGAGGGCTTCGGCCCGATCCTCCTGGTGGACTGCGGGCTCAGCGGCCAGGGACGGCAGCTGTGCACCCTGCTGTGCGCCGGAGAGACGCAAACGGCGCTGTGCGCCAGGGACCAGGCGGGATCGTACCTGGATCCCCCCACTACGGACAACGAGTAAAGGAAAGAGATGCCATGAACGGGCGCTGCACCATTGACGGGACAATTCTAAATCTCATCTACCAGAACGAGGAGAACGGCTACACCGTCCTCCGGCTGGTCACCGGCGACGGGGAGGTGGTCACTGTGGTGGGCACCATCCCCTGCGCCGCCCCCGGGGAAAACCTCATCGTCACCGGCCGCTGGGTCAGCCACCCCGCCCACGGGGACCAGGTCCAGGCGGAGCAAGTGGAGCGGCATATGCCCTCCACGGAGGACGAGATCCTCTCCTACCTCTCCTCCGGCGTCATCAAGGGTGTGGGCCCCTCCACGGCGGAGAAGATCGTCCAGCGCTTCGGCGACAGCGCCCTGCGGGTGCTGGAGGAGGAGCCGGAGCTGCTGTGCAAGATCCACGGCATCTCCCGGCGCAAGGCCCTGGAGATCGGGGAGAGCTACCGCTACCAGACGGGGATGCGGCGGCTGCTGGACTTCCTGGCGGTGAACGACCTGCCGTTGAGCCTGGCCCTGCGGCTGTACCGCCGCTACGGCGGAGACGCCCTGGAGGCCGTGCGGGAGAACCCCTACCTGCTGGTGGACCAGGTCTACGGCGTGGATTTCGCCGTGATGGACGAGATCGCCCTGTCCATGGGGATGCCCGGGGACAGCCGCCGCCGGGTGGAGGCCAGCGTCCTCTTCGAGCTGACCCACAACTTAAACAACGGCCATGTCTTTCTCCCCCGGGACAAGCTGCTGCTGGCGGCGGGGCAGCTCATCGGCTGCCCCCCGGAGGCGGCGGAGGAGGCCCTGGCGGATCTCATCGCCCGGGGCAGCATCCGCACCCAGCAGGTGGCCCGGGTGGAGGCCTGCTACCTGCGGAACCTGTACGAGGCGGAGACCTTCGTGGCGGAGAAGCTGGAGACCATGCTCTCCTTCCGGGCAGACCGGGGTCGGGATGTGGGCCCCATTATCGACGCCATCCAGCAGGAGCAGCACATCACCTACGCCCCCGCCCAGCGGCGGGCCGTGGAGCTGGCGGCCCAGGAGGGGGTATTGATCCTCACCGGCGGCCCCGGTACCGGCAAGACCACCTCTGTGCGGGGCATTGTGGCCATGCTGGAGCGCATGGGGCTGAACATCCTCCTGCTGGCCCCCACGGGCCGGGCGGCCAAGCGCCTGGGGGAGCTGTGTGACCGGGAGGCCCAGACCATCCACCGCTGCCTGGGCATGGTGTGGCGGGAGGAGACGGGGGAGCTGACTTTCCAGAAGAACGAGCAGGAGCCCCTGGACGCCGAGGCGGTCATTGTGGACGAGATGAGCATGGTGGACCTGCCCCTGATGGCGGCCCTGCTGGCAGCTCTGCGGCCGGACTGCCGCCTGGTGCTGGTGGGCGACCCGGACCAGCTGCCCTCCGTGGGCCCGGGAAATGTGTTCGGCGACCTAATCCGCTCCGGCCGGGTGGAGACGGTGGCCCTGACGGAGATCTTCCGCCAGGCCCAGCGCAGCGCCATTATCCGCACCGCCCATGCGGTGAACCAGGGGACCCTGCCGGAGCTGCGGAACACCGCCGACAGCGACTTCTTCTTCATGCGCCGCCGGGACCCCCAGGCGGCGGTGGAGCTGGTGGTGGAGCTGTGCGGCCGCCGCCTGCCCCAGAACATGGGGGTGGAGCCCACGGAGATCCAGGTCCTCTGCCCCACCCGGAAGGGGGAGTGGGGCACCGCCGCCCTGAACCGCGCCCTACAGAGGGCCCTGAACCCCCCGGACCCCGCCAAGCGGCAGAAGTCCCTGGGGGAGGTGACCTTCCGGGTGGGGGACCGGGTGATGCAGGTGAAGAACAACTACGATGTACTGTGGCTGCGGGACGACGGCGTCACCGGCTCCGGCATCTTCAACGGCGACGTGGGGCTGGTGGAGGACATCGACCCCAGCGGCGAGCTCATGACCGTCCGCTTCGACGACCGGGTGGCCACCTATGTGGCGGACATGCTGTGGGAGCTGGAGCTGGCCTACGCCGTCACCGTACATAAGGCCCAGGGCAGCGAGTACCGGGCGGTGGTGCTGGTGGCCCTGCCCGCCGCCCCGGCGCTGATGGTCCGGGGAGTGCTGTACACCGGCGTCACCCGGGCCAGGGAGCTGCTGGTGGTGGTGGGGGACGACGCCGCCCTGGGCCGCATGGCGGCCAACGACCGCCAGCAGCGGCGGTACTCCGGTCTGCGCTGGCGGCTGAAGCAGGGCGGGAATGGAAAACAGGAGGAGTCATCCCATGAATAAAACGGCATTCGTCACCGGCGGCAGCCGGGGCATCGGCCGGGCCATCGCCTGCCGGCTCAGCCGGGAGGGCTGGGCCGTGACCGTGAACTACCACAGCAGCGCCCAGCAGGCGGAGGAGCTGGTACAGGCCATCCGTGCCCAGGGGGGCCAGGCCCTGGCGGTACAGGCGGATGTGGCGGACGGCCCCGCCCTCACCGCCGCCATCCGCCGGGCGGAGGAGGCCCTGGGCCCCGTGACATGCCTGGTGAACAACGCCGGCATCGCCCGGCAGCAGCTCTTTCAGGACACGGCCCCGGACTTCTGGCGGCGCATCTTCGCCGTCAATGTGGACGGGGCCTACCACGCCATCCAGGCGGTGCTGCCCCATATGCTCCACGAGAAATCCGGCAGCATTATCAACATCTCCTCCATCTGGGGGCTGCGGGGCGGCTCCTGCGAGGTGGCCTACGCCGCCACCAAGGCGGCCCTCATCGGGCTGACCCGCTCCCTTGCCATGGAGCTGGCCCCCTCCGGCATCCGGGTCAACTGCGTTGCCCCGGGCTGCGTCCGCACGGACATGGTGGAGGCCCTGGGGGAGGAGACGCTGGCGGCCCTGGCGGAGGAGACCCCCGTGGGCCGTCTGGGGGACCCGGCGGATATTGCCGCCGCCGTGGCCTTCTTCGCCCGGCCGGAGAACAGCTTCGTCACCGGCCAGGTGCTGACGGTGGACGGGGGCTTTACGGTATAGCGCCCGTCCGGCAGCGAACGATCAACGACAGAACAACTGCGCGGCGTTTTCAGAAAGAGAATTTTCTGACGAAAGGATGTGGTCGCTGTGGATAACCGGGGCTTCTAAGGGGAATGAACACCACAAACCATAGACAAAAGTGAGGTTCATTCCCATGAAAACAACTTGGACGATCCAACAGCTCCTCTCTCTGCTCCGCAAAAATCCCGCCCAGCTCACCGCATATCTCCTGCTGGCCCCGGCCTCCGCACTGCTCTCCGTCCTCTTCGCCCTGTCCCTGGAGCCCATTCTCAGCGCGGGGATCGCCCTGGACGCTGCCAGACTGGGCAGGGCTGCTCCATTGGCGCTGCTCCTGGCCGCACTGGACACCGGCGGCGCCCTCTGGCTGTACCGCAGCCGGACCGCCCTGACCCGAAACAGCGTCGCCGCCCTCCGGCAGGAGCTGATGAACGGCGTCCTGGCCCAGGGGCCGGCCGCCTTCTCCCGCCGGGACGGGGCCTGGTACACCGCCCATTTCTCCAACAGCGCCGAACGGGTGAAGGCCCTGGGCCTGGACAGCCTCTGCCGCATCTACGAGAGCGGCTGGAGCTTTCTGCTGTCCATGGCCGCACTGCTCCTCCACAGCCCGGCCCTGAGCCTGTTCCTGCTGCTAATGGGCCTGCTGGCCGTCCGTATCCCGGCCATCTTCGCCCCCGGCCTGCAGCGGCGGCAGGCGGAGCAGCTGCGCCGGACGGAGGAGCATCTGGGCCTTCTTCAGGATATCCTCCGGGGCTATGGTACCATCCACAGCCACGGGGTAGAGCGGCAGTTTATGGAAAAGTATGCCCAGGCCAGCCAATCCCTGGCCCAGGCGGAGGCCCGGGCGGACTTTGCCCCCCGACGGGCGACGGCGGTGTCCTCCGCCGTCACCACGGCAGTCTTTATCGGCACCATCTCCCTCAGCGCCTACCTGGTGATCCGTGGCCGCCTGGCCGTGGGGTTCGTCCTCTCCCTGTCCCAGCTCATGGGCGGCGTGTTGCTGCCCATGGAGGTCCTCCCCCAGGCCCTGTCCGATCTCCGGGGCGGCGGCCAGGTGCTGGCGGAGCTGCACCCTCTGCGGCGGACCGGGGCCTTCCGGGCCGTCCCCGCCCCACCGTCCTCGGCCTGGCGGACCCTGCGGGCGGAGGGGATCACCGTCCGGTACGGGGACGGACAGGCCCCAATTCTGGAGGATGCCGCCCTGACCCTGGAGCGGGGGAAGAAGTACGCCCTCATTGGGCCCAGCGGCTGCGGGAAGAGCACCCTGGCCAAGGTGTTGGCGGGGATCTGTCCCGGGAGCTTCCGCCTGACGGTGGATGGCCAGCCAGCTCCGGCCAGCGCCCTGACCCAGCGGGTGTCCTATCTGGAGCAGGGGACCTTTCTCTTCCACGACACCATCTATGAAAACATCTCCCTCTACCGAAACAGGGACCGGGATCAGGTGCGGCAGCTCCTGGCGGAAATGGCCCTGGGCGGGCGGCTGGCCGGTGAAGATCTTCTGGACCTCCCTGTTGGCGATGCCGGAGGCCAGCTCTCCGGCGGAGAGCGGCAGCGCATCGCTCTGGCCCGGGAGCTGCTGGACCGGCGGGAGATCCTGCTCCTGGACGAGGCGGACGCCGCCCTGGACCCCGCCACCGCAGCCGTCCTGGCGGAAAAGCTCCTGTCCCTGGCGGACACCACCTGTCTGATCATCACCCACCGGCAGGACCCGGCCCTGCTGGCCCGGTACGACGGGGTGCTGACCCTGGCGGAGGGGAAGCTGCGGCAGATCAGGTAAGATTCCCCAAAACAAACACAAAAACCTCCCCTGCCCACCGGCAGAGGAGGTTTTCAGCTTATTCCGATTTCTTACATCAGCTTGGTGGTGTAGTACACCATCTCCGCAAACAGCAGAATGCCCAGGGCCCACAGCAGATAGAAGGAGGCGGTGGGGAAAATGAGCGCCACCAGGATGGCCACAGCGCTGACGCCGCAGACGGCCAACAGCACCCGGTAGTCGCACTCCGGGGAGAAGATCCGCAGCTCGCCCAGCTTGCCCTCACCCCGCTTGATCTGGACCGCCAGGAAGGCCAGGGCGCCCAGGATCAAGATGGCGGCCACAGCACCCACAGTCACCAGGATCTTCCAGGCGCCGCCCAGGCCGTTGCCGCAGACCCACACCGCAAAGAGGGCGCCGGACAGGATCACCGTGGAGGCGAAGCACTCATGCTGGAAGAGGTAGTACACCAGACCCAGCAGGGTCAGCACTGGCACCGCAATGCACATGGCGGTGACGCCCCGGTCGAACCAGGTGGTCATGACCCAGCCGGAGGCCGCCAAAAACAGGCCCGCTGCCGCCACCCACACCATGATCCGGCAGAACGTTTTGTTCGTCCGCTTCACTGCGGCGGCGATACCGCCCCCCAGGAGCATCACAAGCCCAGCCCAACCGCCGATCTTCAGGATCGTGTTCCAGACCAGCAGGGAGTCCACGGTGCCCATGACATAGCCCCGGTAGACGAAAAACAGATAGCACTCCGCGGCAAGGCCCACCAGGAAGACATTGAACACCCGCTGAAGGGCCAGGTTATCCTGCCGCTGGCGATCCGCCCGCTTTTGACTGATGGATTTTTTAGCCATTTATTCGAACCTCCGAAAGGATAATAGCGCGCCACGTCCGCCTCTTCAGGCGGAACAATGTCGAACTCGTATAGTTTAGCAGATTTTTTCCCTTTTTGCAAGGGAAATTCGTTCCCCCCAGGGAAAAAATACCAGTACCGCCGTTGGGGATCAGTTGATCTGGCGGCGGCGGGAAAGGTTGATGGTCCCCTCCTGCATATCGGTGATCATATCCAGGCTGCGGCCGGTGCCCTCCGCCACACAGGCGATGGCGTTCTCCGCCACGGTGGTGACGATGCCGGTGCGGGAGAAGATCAGCTTGTCGAAGCCCTCGATCAGGCTGCCGCCGCCGGTCATGACGATGCCGTTGGTGGACACGTCCGCCACCAGCTCCGGGGGAGTGCGCTCCAGAACGGAGTGGATGCTCTCCAGAATGCGCTCGGCAGGCTCCTCGAAGGCCTCCAGCATCTCCGCGGAGCTGACGGTGATGGTCTTGGGCAGACCGGACATGAGGCAGCGGCCCTTCACATCCATGAAGGTCTCCTCCTCCTTGGGATAGACGCAGCCGATGGCGATCTTCATCTTCTCCGCCGTGCTCTCACCCACCAGGATATTGTGCTTGCGGCGCATATACTTGATGACCGCCTCGTTGAACTGGTCGCCGGCCACCTTGATGGAGGCGGACTCCACCACGCCGCTCAGGGAGATGACGGCGATGTCGGCGGTACCGCCGCCGATGTCCACCACCATGTGGCCGTCGGGCTTGGTGATGTCGATTCCGGCGCCGATAGCGGCGGCCACAGGCTCCTCAATGAGGAAGACCCGGCGGCAGCCCGCCTGGATGCCGGCGTCCACCACGGCGCGCTCCTCCACCTCCGTGATGCCGGAGGGGACGCAGATGATGACCCGGGGCTTAAAGAGCATGAACCCGGCCACCTTGCGGATAAACTCCTTGAGCATACGCTCAGTCATGTCGTAATCGGAGATGACACCCTCCCGCAGGGGGCGGATGGCGATAATGTTGCCGGGGGTACGGCCCAGCATCTGGCGGGCCTCCTCGCCCACCTTCAGCAGCTTGCCGGTGTTCTTGTCCATAGCCACCACGGAGGGCTCGTTGAGGACGATGCCCTTGCCCTTGACATATACCAATACAGAAGCGGTACCCAGGTCGATACCGATATCTTTTGCAAATGAGAACATAGCTGTTTCCACCTCGTTGTTTCTATTGTGAGCAAAATAATTGTGGATACTCTAAAATAACATTATACTGGGGGCGTCCAAATTTTGCAAGGGTTTTTCCTAACTTATTTGCCCAA
>CAUWCX010000071.1:0-9331 GCA_963557105.1 uncultured Oscillospiraceae bacterium | reverse complement strand
CCCCCGTGCAACCCTGTTGCCTGGTTGCACCCCAACGACATGGCACCGCGCCGCCACGGCGCAGGGTTTCGTGGGGGCGTAGCCCCCCGTTCCCCCAGATTTGCAAGGGGGCGAATCCCTACCTCTACAAAAGCCACTCGCCCTGTGGGCGAGAATCAAATTGGCCATGACGAGAACAGACTACCGTGTGGTCATCGCAATGTCAGTGCCGCACCCCTAGATGGCTCTACCCCTTTAACAGGCCGGCAGGCGAAGTTGGACTAGATACCCGGCCGAGATCAGATGCCCGAAGGATCTGAAATTTGGTGGCTTCGCCCATCATCCCCCGCCTGCACCGATGAGGCAAAGGATTCCAAAACCTTGGTTTTGGCGCATTTTTGGTGACTTTTTGTGCGAGCAAAAAGTTACCGGGGGCTCGGGGGCGCGCAGCCCCCGAAGCAACCAGCTTCATGGAAGAAGAAACCCTCTGCGTCCCCCGGCGAAAGGCGAATCTAACCGCAGCCGCCATTACCCATACCCCACCATCAACAACCATTGAACAACAGGAGGAACACCAATGGACTACAATAAGACCATCCACCTTCCCCAGACCGACTTCCCCATGCGGGCCGGCCTGCCCGCCCGGGAGCCCGGGATGCTGGAGAACTGGGAGAAGCTGGACCTGTACCACGAGCTGCTGAAGAAGAACGAGGGCAAGCCCCTGTTCTCCCTTCACGACGGCCCGCCCTTCTCCAACGGCAGCCTGCACATGGGCCACGCCCTGAACAAGTCCATCAAGGACTTCATCACCCGTTCCGCCGCCATGCGGGGCTACTACACCCCCTATATCCCCGGCTGGGACAACCACGGTATGCCCATCGAGTCCGCCATCATCAAGGAGCAGAAGCTCAACCGCAAGCAGATGAGCGTCCCCGAGTTCCGCACCGCCTGCCACAACTACGCCCAGAAGTATGTGGACATCCAGCGGGAGGGCTTCAAGCGCCTGGGCGTGGTGGGGGACTGGGACAACCCCTATCTCACCATGAACCCCGGCTTTGAGGCCGAGGAGGTCAAGGTCTTCGGCGCCATGTACAAGAAGGGCTACATCTACAAGGGCCTCAAGCCCGTGTACTGGTGCCCCAAGGATGAGACCGCCCTGGCCGAGGCCGAGATCGAGTACCGGGACGACCCCTGCACCACGGTGTATGTCAAGTTCCCCGTAAAGGACGACCTGGGCAAGCTGAGCCAGTACGGCGACCTGTCCAAGATGTTCTTCGTCATCTGGACCACCACCATCTGGACCCTGCCCGGCAACCTGGCCATCGCCGTCCACCCCCGGGAGAGCTATGTCCTGGTAAAGGCGGACAACGGCGAGATGTATATCATGGCCGAGGCCCTGTGTCCCAAGGTCATGAAGATCGGCGGCTTTGAAAACTATGAGATCGTGGCCCAGTTCAAGGGCGGCGACTTCGAGTATATGCTGGCCCAGCACCCCTTCCTGGACAAGACCAGCCAGCTGTGCACCGCCGAGTACGTCACCATGGACTCCGGTACCGGCTGCGTCCACACCGCCCCCGGCTTCGGCGCGGACGACTATGAGACCTGCAAGCGCTACAAGATCGACATGGTGGTGCCCGTGGACGACCGGGGCCGCCACACCGACTACGCCGGCAAGTACGCCGGCATGAAGACCGACGAGTCCAATCCCGTCATTCTGGAGGACATGAAGGCCTCCGGCGCCCTCTTCGCCAGCGAGGAGATCGTCCACTCCTACCCCCACTGCTGGCGGTGCAAGAGCCCCATCATCTTCCGGGCCACCCCCCAGTGGTTCTGCTCCGTGGACGCCTTCAAGGAGGAGGCTGTGGCCGCCTGCGACGATGTGCGCTGGGTCCCCGGCTGGGGTATTGACCGCATGAAGTCCATGATCCGGGAGCGGGCCGACTGGTGCATCTCCCGCCAGCGCCGGTGGGGCCTGCCCATCCCCGTGTTCTACTGCGCCCACTGCGGCAAGCCCATCTGCACCGACGAGACCATCGAGGCCGTCAGCAAGCTCTTCGCCGAGAAGGGCTCCAACGCCTGGTACGAGCTGGAGGCCAAGGACATCCTGCCCCAGGGCTTCACCTGCCCCCACTGCGGCGAGGACCACGGCTTCACCAAGGAGGAGGACACCCTGGACGGCTGGTTCGACTCCGGCTCCACCCACTTCGCCTCCATGAAGAAGGACCAGGGCTTCTGGCCCGCCACCGTGTATATGGAGGGCCTGGACCAGTACCGCGGCTGGTTCCAGTCCAGCCTCCTCACCGCCGTTGGCGCCATGGGCCAGGGCGCGCCCTTCAAGGAGTGCGTCACCCACGGCTGGACTGTGGACGGCGAGGGCAAGGCCATGCACAAGTCCCTGGGCAACGGCGTTGACCCCTACGAGCTGTTCAAGAAGTACGGCGCGGACATCGTCCGCCTGTGGGCCGCCAGCGCCGACTACCACGCCGACATGCGCTGCTCCGACAAGATCTTCAAGCAGCTGAGCCAGAACTACCTGAAGTTCCGCAACACCGCCCGGTACTGCCTGGGCAACCTGGCGGGCTTCGACGCCAACGACCTGGTGGCCCCCGGCGAGATGCTGGAGCTGGACCGCTGGGCGGTGACCCGGCTCAACGCCCTGATGGCCAAGTGCGAGCAGGCCTACCAGGACTACGAGTTCAACGCCGTCACCCACGCCATCAACGACTTCTGCGTGGTGGAACTGTCCAACTTCTACCTGGATATCATCAAGGACCGCCTGTACTGCGACGACGGCCTGGCCCGCCGCTCCGCACAGACCGCCCTGTGGCTGATCCTGGACACCATGACCCGGATCTTCGCCCCCATCCTGGCCTTCACCTGCGACGAGATCTGGCTGTCCATGCCCCACCGGGCGGAGGACGACGGCCGCAACGTGCTGCTCAACCAGATGAACAAGCCCTTCACGGACTACGCCCTGGATGACGCCGCCATGGCCAAGTGGGCCCGGATCATCGCCGTCCGGGACAGCGTCAACGGCGCACTGGAGGCCGCCCGCGCCGCCAAGACCATCGGCAAGGGCCTGGAGGCCGCCGTGGCCCTCACCGTTCCCGCCGAGGACGCCTTCCTGGCGGAGATGGACAGGGACGCCCTGGCCGACCTGCTCATCGTCTCCCAGGTGGCTGTGACCGTGGGCGACGCTCTGGCTGTGGAGGTCGCTCCCGCCCAGGGCGCCAAGTGCGAGCGGTGCTGGAAGGTGCTGACCACCGTGGGCCAGGATCAGGCCCACCCCACCCTCTGCCCCCGCTGCGCCAAGGCCGTGGCCCGGCTGGATGTGACCCTGTAATAACAAATTAAGACCGCCCCCGGTACGATACCGTACCGGGGGCGGTAAAATTGTCGAAAAAGTTGCAAACCACTTTTTCGAGGTGGGATTGCGCTGCGTTCTGCGCCTCGGTTGGCCGCCAAAGGCGGCCAATTCGACGCTCACTCCGCGAGAAGCCGCAGCGTTAAACAAACAGGCCGGTGGCCTGTTTGTAGCGTAGGCCGCAGCGGCTATGCCGCGAGGAAACCGTGCTACAGAGTTGCACAGAAAATTTTACTCTTTTCGCCGCCCCGGGCGGCGAACTCTGCGAGGCTTTTTCGGCAAGTATTGAAACTATAGAAAAGATCCGGTGCACGCCGGATCTTTTTTATATGCGGGAAGCCGGATTTTGCAGAGGGTCTGCTATGCGCCTGTCTTCCGCGTCAGCAGAAGGCCGCTGGTAATGGCCGTCAGCGGCGCCACGGTCACCAGGCCGAAGGAGCCCACAATGGTGTGGACAATCTCCGCCGCCACATATTTGTAGTTCAGGATAAAGGATACCGGCGTTCCCTGGGCCATGAACACCATCAGCAGGGCGATATAGCTGCCGGAGTAGGCCAGCAGCAGCGTTGTGGTCGTGGAGCCGCAGGCGGCCCGGCCCACGGCGAAGCCGGAGGCGATGGCCTCCCGGGCAGTGATGTCCGGCCGCTTCTGCACCACCTCATAGACGGCGGAGCAGATGTCCACCGCCAGGTCCATCACCGCCCCGGAGGACCCCAGAAAGATGGAGGCCATAAAAATTTTGGTCAGATCCAGATTCTGATACCCCGCATAGAGCAGGCTCTCGCTGGACTCCATGACGGCGCCGTGGATGTGGAACAGGTCCGTAAACACCACACCCAGCACCGCCGTCACGCCGATGGCCAGGGCCGCGCCGGACACCGCCGCCAGACACCGGCGGTCAAAGCCGTAGATCAGGCTGAGGACCAGGCCCGTCAGCACCAGCACCAGGCCCAGCGCCACCCACACCGGGTTCCAGCCCCGCAGCAGACAGGGCACCAGCACCTTCCACATCAGCAAAATGGTGTCCACAAAGGAGAGGATGGCCCGCAGGCCGGTGGCCCCCGCAAACAGGACCAGCAGCAGCAAAAATGCCCCCGCCAGCAGGACCTCCTTGTCCAGGCGGTAGTGGTCGGTCATGGAGACCACGGTGATGGCGTCGCCGCTGTGGCTCACGGTCACAAAGGCAATATCGCCGGGGGAAAACAGCTTGTCCTGGGCCAAAGAGCCGTTCAGCCGGTTGACGGCCTCCACGGTCTGCCCCCGGAATTGTCCGCCCAGCAGCTTGACGGTACACCGCTGGTCGCCGGTGCGGATAAGGCCGGTGTCCACAATGTCGCTCTCATCGGTGGACAACACCTCCGCCCGGACCCGGTCGGCATTCTGATAGGTCAGGCTGCCCTCAAAGCCCGTGGGCAGCAGGCAGAGGAACACGAACAGCAGCAGGGCAGACACCACAGGACCGTGGCGCTGGCGGGACAGCCTGGGGACGGTGGGGAAGGGATGTTTCATAGAACCTCCTGGAGACAGGGGGACAGGGAGCGGCCAGACCGCTCCCTGTTCCCGCCGGGGTAAGGATATTTACTGGACCTGCAGCATATCGGCCAGCTTGGTATAGATCTGGGTGTTGTCGTAGTAGCCGCCGAAGTGCTCCGCGCCAACGCCGTCGGCAAAGACCGCCACGGGCAGTCCGGTGTGGGAGTAGCCGGTGAAGTCGATGCCGGACTTGTTGTTGAGGATGTGGGTGACGGTGACGGAGAAGGGGTTATAGGTACCGTAGAGCACATACTGCTCCTGGGTGTACTTGCCGCTGTCGAAGTCGCTCATGGCCAGGGCGTAGGCGTCCTTCAGCCGCTGGACCTCGTAGTCGGTCAGCACCAGCTTGTCGCCAGCCTCGCCGGTCATCTTCAGGCCGAAGAGCTTCTCCACATCCTTCATGGCCTCTTCAAAGGGGGTCTTGTTCTCCTTGTACTTGGCCACATACTGCTCGTCGAACTGGGCGTAGGAGATCTTCTGGCTGGTCAGATTGGTCAGGTAGGTGTCGTAGTCGGTGCCGGCAAAGCCGATGGTGAGTCCGCCGGTCTCGTGGTCGCCGGTCACCAGGATCAGGGTCTCCTGGGGGTGCTCCTTGGCAAAGTCCACAGCCACCTGGACGGCATCCGCCAGGGCCAGGGTATCGCTGACCGTGGAGCCGGCGTCATTGGCGTGGCAGGCCCAGTCGATCTTGCCGCCCTCGCACATCATGAAGAAGCCCTTGTCGTTGTCCAGCACCTCGATACCCTTCTTCACATAGTCCGCCAGGGCCCACTCGCCCTCTTGCCGGTCCAGCTCATAGTCCATGGCGTCGGAGTCAGCCAGGTGCTCGTCGATGAGGATCACCTTCTCATCCTGGGCGGTGATCTTGGCGGCGTCGGCCTGGGTGGTGGTCACCTTGTAGCCGGCATCCTTTGCCAGGTCGTAAAGGCTGGTCTTGTCCTTGTCGTTGCCGGTGGGCTTCTTCAGTGCGCCGCCGGCAAAATACGCAAATCCGGACTCCACCATCTCCACGCCGATCTCGTAGTAGTTGTTCCGGCTGGCCTGGTGGGCATAGAAGGCGGCGGGGGTGGCGTGGTTCAGGTTGACGGAGGAGATCACGCCCACCTTCCAGCCCTTCTGCTGGTGGAGCTTCTCGGCGATGGTCTCATAGGTCTTGGTGCCGGTCTCGTCGGTGTTGATCATGCCGGAGTAGGTCTTGTACCCCGTGGCAATGGAGGTGGCGGTGGAGGCGGAGTCGGGCGCAAAGCTGCAGGAGTCAAAGGTGACGGCGGAGCCTGCCACATCGAAATCCATGAAGTTCAACGCCTTGGGGCCGTCCAGCTTGGCGCCCTGGCGGTCCTTCACGCTGGGCAGGGCCTGCATATAGTCGGCGTCATCCACGGCGCCCAGGTAGTCGGCAGCAGCCTGGAACTGGGGGTAGCTCATCCCGTCGCCGATGAACAGGAACACATACTTGGGGGCCTGCGCCTCAATCTGGGTGGTGGTCCCGGAGGCCGGTGTGGTGTTCACCGCGGCGGCAAGGGTCTCGGGCTGGGTCTCCGGCTGTTTGGCGGTGGAGCCACAGGCGGCCAGCCCCAGCACGGTGGCGCCGGCCAGAATTCCGGCAAGGAGTCGTTTCATCATCATCGTAGTTTCCTTTCTTTTCATATCTCGACCATCGAAAGCCACCATCAGTTTACGATCACCACGTAAAAGCCACAACCGCCCTTCGGTCAAAAACAGGTAAAATTTGGGGGCGCCGCCCGGATCTACCCGGGCGCCGCCCCAGGGGGAAAGAAACCCGGTCTATGCCTGAGGCATAGACCGGGTCAGCTTGTCAAAAAAGCCTCGCAGAGTTCGCCGCCCGGAGGCGGCGAATAAAGTAAAATCATTTTCTGCCGCGACATGTGCGTGGCAGAAAATACTTCTCGCGGAGCGAGCGTCGAATTGGCCGCCCTTGGCGGACAACCGAGGCGCAGAGCGCAGCGCATCCCCCACTCAAAAAAGTGCTTGCACTTTTTTGACAGTCCCACCCGGTCTATGCCTGAGGCATAGACCGGGTTTCTCGGCAGTCTGCGCAGCCGCCCCCGGTACGATGCTGTACCGGGGGCGGTTTGCATTTTGATCAAGCAGGGGAGCGGGGGCTTTTACGCCGCGGGGGTGATGGTCAGCACGCCCTCAGCCTCGCTAGCGGTGACGCCCAGCAGCTTGGCCAGGGTCTCCGCAGAGACGTAGTTGTTGTCGTTCAGACGCAGCACAGCAACCTCCACCGCCTCGCCATCCACAGTGATGGTGATGGTGGCGGCAGCAGCCTCGCCCTCGGCGCTGGGCATATCGATCACCGCGTACTCGCCGCCCTTGGTGATGACGACGCCGTGATCCCAAGCCACATCGAAGGCAGCCGCGCTGCCCTTCACGGCGGCGGCCACATCACGCAGGCGGAAGTAGACCGCGCCGTCCTCACCGGTGACGGTGGCGGCATTGCCGCTCTGCTCGCCGATGACCACATTGGCCTCAGGCTTGGCGCTCTCCGGCTCCACCACCGCAGCACCGGCGGCCTTGGCCTCCTCGGCGGTGCGGAACAGCTGCCAGGAGCTCTCCACAGTGGGGGTCAGCTCCTTCTGGTCACGGATGTACTTGGCCACGATATTGCGGACCTGTCCATTCTCGTTGCCCAGCTCGTCCAGGGTGTAGAAATCCGTGAGGCTGTAGTCCTCCGGGGTCAGACCGGCGGCCTCCATGAAGCCGGCGCCGCCAGTGAAGCGGTAGTTGTTCATCACCACGGAGAAGGTCTGGTCGGGCTCCACGGGCTTGCCCTGATAGGTCATGTTCTGCACACGGCTGCCCAGGGGCGCATAGTAGTGGATCTCGTAGTCCAGGCCGTAGATCTCGTCGGTATAGTAGCCGCCGCCGAAATACTCGGAGTTCCAATCGCTGGTATACTTGGTGGTGGCGTGCTCCAGCCACAGGCGCAGCTGATCGCCGGTCATGTTCACCCGGTACAGCCAGTTTTCAAACACATACAGCTGATAGAGCAGGCGCATGGTCACATCCCCCTTGGGAATGAGGGCGCGGACATCGCCGCCGGTGGTCAGGGGCGCGCAGATGGACAGCTGGGCAGGCACCGCAGACAGCTGGGCCTTATTCAGCAGATCCATAATGGCCGTGGGCTCCAGGGAGATGTTCTCATTGCTGAAATCGCCCAGGGCCACGCCCAGGGGCTGGTCCAGGTACTCCTGGAGCATATCGTTGTAGGGAGCCAGGGCCTTGGCGACCTTCTGGTCCTCCACCAGACCCTCCTGGTCCTTCAGGAAGCGATAGCCGTTTTCCGCAGTAGCGGGGGTGACGGTCTTGGTGGCGGGATCGTAGAGCAGCTTCATATAGGCCAGCCCCTCGCCGCCGCCGCCGCTGATGACAGGCACCGGCTTGCCGTCGGCGTTGAGCAGATCCTCACGGTAGGTGGTGGCGTGGAAGTGACCGCTGACAACGGCGTCGATGCCGGTGGTCAGGTTGATCATGGCGCGGACCTGGTTTTCATAGTTCGCGGGGTCGTTGCCATCGGTGCTGACCGCATCCTCCACACCGGCGTGGCAGACAGCCACCACGATGTCGCAGCCCTCCTGCTCCCGCATGATGGGAACAAAGTGCTCGATGGTGGGGACAAAGTTGCGGAACTCGATGCCCTCATAGTGGCTCTCCACCTCCCAGGTGGGGATGTTGGGGGTCACCAGACCGATGAGGCCCACCTTCACCGCGCCGCTGGGGGTATCAAACTCCTTCACCACATAGGGAACGCCTCTCCAGCTGTCCCACTCGGTCCCCTCGGCCACCAGGTTGGCGGCGGAGACGGCCACAGAGTGCTCCTCGCCATTGTCGGGGGAGGAGACATACTCGATCTGCCGCTTGAGGATGGGCAGATCGTTGTTGAACTCGTGGTTGCCCAGGGTCCAGAAATCGTAGTCCATCAGGCGCAGGGCCTTCATCATGGGGTCCTCCATCTCCGGCTGGAAATAGGAGAAGTAGTAGGTCATGGCCGTGCCCTGGACAGTGTCGCCGCCGTCCACCAGCACCACATTTTCCTCCTCCGCCCGGATCTTCTCCACCATGGAGGCGATCATGGACAGGCCCACCTTGGGGTTGGCCTCATTGGTTGCATAGTTGATGGGCAGGACCTTGCCATGCACATCGCTGGTGGCCAAAATGGTGATCTCCACCGGCTCCTGGTCCGCGGCAGCGGCGGGCAGGGACAGGAGGGAGAAGGCCATGGTCAGCGCCAGCAGCAGAGACAGTACGCGCTTCGTTCTTTTCCTCATACGAAATATCCTTTCTCTTCTTTTTCCCCCGCAGGGGATGTATTTTTTATGATAGCAGGACAGCCGCTTCCTTGTCAACAGCGGATATCCCAGTTTTCCCCTGCCGCGTGTAGGTTTGTCAATGATGTGTTACACATTATGGAAAGCGAATAAGACCTGTTTT
>CAUWCX010000070.1:0-9977 GCA_963557105.1 uncultured Oscillospiraceae bacterium | reverse complement strand
ATTTTTTGCTAATCCATTCATTTCAGGCTTGACTTTTAATAGTTAGTCTTTCGGTATCCTTGATGTTATCGTATCAGTTATACGGGGGTGATGCTGGTTAACGCTTGGGGGCGTTTGCCCGCGGTCCAGTGGGGGCCGGGGGCAAATACCATTGTAATCGTTTATGCCGGGAAAGGGAATAGACGATTTTGCTAATTGTTTGCAGGGCCAGCGATCCAAATGCCGGTATT
Organism: uncultured Oscillospiraceae bacterium; assembly: GCA_963557105.1. Classification (GTDB taxonomy): domain Bacteria; phylum Bacillota; class Clostridia; order Oscillospirales; family Oscillospiraceae; genus Pelethomonas. The sequence continues at coordinate 9,747 of CAUWCX010000070.1, read as the reverse complement.
TTGGTGGCGCTTGCAGTACTCCCTGGGGGAGGGGGCCGTATACTGCGGGGGTACTGGATTCAGTATAAATCTTTTTCCCCGGTTTCGCAACTTTTTGGCGGATTTTTTTCTGATCGGCCGGCGGCGCCGGAAAAGGCCCCATTGCTATTGCTAAACAAGCCGAAGCGTCCCCAGTCCGCTGGACCGGGGACGCTTCGACTGCTATATTGTGGTGCTACACCAGGGTCAGGACTGTGCTGTAGATCTGGTCCGCCAGAGGCAGAGCCTCCGCCAGCAGGGCCTCGCCCTTTTCCCGAAGCTCCCGGGCCAGCGCCCGGCCCTTCAGACTGCCCACATTGATGAGGACATTCAGCCACGCCCCCTGCAGGCCGGAGCGCAGGCTCAGGGCGGCCACGCCCAGGTCGGAGGCGGCATTTTCGTTGAACCGGCCCAGCAGGCCGGCGGTGAGGCGGAGGGCCTCGGCGGCCAGGACCATCATCTCCAGGGGCGTCCGGGTGCACTGGACCAGACCCGCCTGGATGGCGGCGGAGCGGGCGGCCTTCTCCTGGTCGGTGGACTTGGGCAGGGCGAAGGCCCCGCTGACCGCCAGGAAGGCCTGGGTGTCCCGGTCCATGACGTCCAGGAATTGCAGACGGAGCTCCTCCGCCCGCTGCCGGATGGCCAGGATCTCCTCCTGATGCTGGGCGTACTGGGGTTTCTCCGCCGTGAGGGCGCAGACCATGGCGGTCAGCGCCGCGCCGATACTGCCGGACAGGGCGGCGGCTGAGCCGCCGCCGGGGGCGGGGGCATCGGAGGCCAGCAGGGCGGTGAATTGCGCGGTGTTCTGTTCAGCCAGCTTCATGCTTCCCTCCCCGCTCACGCCAAGTCGATGATGTGGTATTCCATCACCTGCTTGCGGGCGTCAAAGTTCTCCAGCTTCAGGTAGTACTCCGCGCAGTCCAGCAGGGCCTTGCCGGGGGTGAGGCCCACCAGCTCGCTGCCGATAATGCGGGCGCCGTAGCGGTCCGCCAGGGCCCGGACCATCTCAAAGACATAGTAGATGGGGGTCCCCTCGTAGTTGACCAGGTTCATGGAGACCTGGGCGATATTGCGGTCATTGAGCATGACGCCGATGGCCTTGCAGTACTTGAAGCCGCCGCCGGAGGCGCGGATAGCCCGGGCAATCTTGTTGGCCACCTCCAGATCGGAAGTGTCCAGGTTGATGTTGTAGGCGATGAGGGGCATCCGCGCGCCGATGGCGGTGATGCCGGCGGTGGGGTGGATCTTCCGCTCACCGAAATCAGGGGCCCACTCCGGCTGCAGGAGCTTCTCCGGCATCCCCTCGAACTGCCCCTTGCGGCAGGCGGCTAGATTGGTCCGGTGGGGGGCGGAGGCGGAGTCCTCGTACAGGAAGGAGGGCACCTGCAGCTCCTCCCAAATCCGCTGGGCCACCCGCTTGCTCATGGCGATGCACTCCTCCAGGGACACATCCATGCAGGGGACGAAGGGGATCACATCCGTGGCCCCCATGCGGGGGTGCTGGCCCTGGTGGCGGGTCATGTCGATGGTGGCGGTGGCCTGCCGGGTCAGCTGGAAGGCGGCCTCCTCAATGGCGGCGGGGGAGCCCACCATGGTGAAAACGCAGCGGTTGTGGTCGCCGTCGCTCTGTACGTCCAGAACGGTGCAGCCGGGGATGCTGTTGGACATATCCACCAGCCCCTGGAAAACGTCGGGGTCCTGCTCCCGGCTGACGCTGAAGTTGGGGATACACTCGACCAGTTTAGACATAGGTTACTCCTCCCGGGCGGTGGCCGCCCATGTGGTTTTGGTGAAGATCTCACCGCGCTTGACCACGCGGCGGACAAGGCTGCTGCCCATGCGGTAGAAGATGTAGTTGAGATCCCGGGCCTCCCAGACCACCAGATCCGCCAGCTTCCCGGGCTCCACGGAGCCCACGGTGTCCGCAAGGCCGATGGCGGCAGCGCCGTTGAGGGTGACGGCGGTGAGGACCTCCTGGGGGGTCAGACGGTAGCGCAGGCACCCCAGGTTCATCACCAGCTGCATATTGAGACAGGGGCAGGAGCCGGGGTTGAAGTCCGTGGCCATGGCCACGGGGACGCCGGCGTCCACCATGGCCCGGGCGGGGGCGAAGGCCGCCCCCAGATAGAGACTGGTGGCGGGCAGGAGGCAGGCCACTGTGCCGCCCCTGGCCATGCTGGCAATGCCCTCCGGGGGGCAGACGATGAGGTGCTCGGCGGAGATGGCGCCCATCTCCCCGGCCAGCTGGGAGCCGCCGATGGGGTCGATCTCGTCGGCGTGGATCTTGGGGATAAGGCCGTGGGCCCTGCCGGCGTCCAGGATGCGGCGGGACTCCTCCGGGGTGAAGACCCCCGTCTCGCAGAAGACGTCGCAGAATTTTGCCAGGCCCTCCTCCGCCACGGCGGGGATCATCTCCTGACAGAGCAGGCGGAGATACCCCTCCCGGTCATCCCAGTAGTCGCCGGGGACGGCGTGGGCACCCATGAAGGTGGGGACCAGGTCGATGGGGTGGCGGGCGTTGGCCCCGCGGATGGCCCGCAGCTGCTTCAGCTCCTCCTGGAGGCAGAGGCCGTAGCCGCTCTTGGCCTCGCAGGTGGTGGTGCCGAAGGCCAGCATCTCGTCCAGGGCCGCCAGGGCCTTCTCCGTCAGCTCCTCCTGGGTGGCGGAGCGGGTGGCGGTGACGGTGGAGAGGATGCCGCCCCCCTGGGCCAGGATGTCCAGATAGGGCACCCCCTGGAGCTTCAGGGCCATCTCGTGCTGCCGCCAGCCGCCGAAGACCAGATGGGTGTGGGCGTCCACCAGGCCGGGGGTCACCAAGCGGCCCTGGCAGTCCAGCACCTGGGCGGCGGGGATCTGGGGCGGCGTGCCGGTGCCCACGGCGGAGATGACGCCGTCCTCCGCCAGGACCCAGGCGTCATTCAGCACCTGGATCTCCCCCTGGGCGCTGCCGCCCTTGGCGGAGGAGCCCAGCGGCGTGGCCAGGGTGCCGATATTGGTCAACAAAAGCTGTTTCATGGGGCCACCTACATCTGCTCTGCCGCCCGGAGGGCCTGTTCCACCACCTCGTCCTCCGCCAGATAGGGGAGGGTGATGTGGTCCTGTCCGGCGTAGAGCTTGTTGTACTCAGCGGCGGTGGTGAGGGCGTTTTCGTTCCGCGCCCAGGCCCGGCGGGAGACGCCCACCATGGTGTCCCAGGGCATGGACATACGGAGGATGTCGTCCACCCGCTGGGAGCCGTCCAGCACCATGCCGAAGCCGCCGTTGATGGCCTTACCGACGCCCACGCCGCCGCCGTTGTGGAGGGCGATGAGGCTCATGCCCCGGGCGGCGTTGCCGGCGAAGCACTGGGTGGCCATGTCCGCCATGATGTTGGAGCCGTCCTTGATGTTGCTGGTCTCCCGGAAGGGGGAGTCGGTGCCGCCGGTGTCGTGGTGGTCGCGGCCCAGCATGACCGGGCCGATCTCCCCGTTGCGGACCATCTCGTTGAACTTCAGGGCGATGTTCATGCGGCCCATGGCGTCCTGGTAGAGGATGCGGCACTGGGTACCCACCACCAGCTTGTTCCGCTTGGCGTCCCGGACCCAGACATAGTTGTCGTAGTCCTGGTAGCGGCGGTTGTGGGCCAGGATATACTCCGCAGCTGCGGCGTCGGTCTTGTCCAGATCCGCCGGGTCACGGCTGAGGCAGCACCAGCGGAAGGGGCCGTAGCCAAAGTCGAAGAGGCAGGGGCCCAGGATATCCTCCACATAGGAGGGGAACACGAAGCCGTCCAGGTCGTTGACGCCGTTTTTGCACACGGCGGTGACCCCGGCGTCAAAGACCGCCTTCAGGAAGCTGTTGCCGTAGTCGAAGAAGTAGGTGCCCCGCTGATGGAACTTACAGATCATCTCGTAGTGGTGGCGCAGGGACTGGTCCACCAGTACCCGGAAGCCCGCGGGGTCACGGTCCAGCATCTCCGTGCGCTGGGCGAAGGTGAGGCCCTGGGGGCAGTAGCCGCCGTCATAGGGGACGTGGCAGGAGGTCTGGTCGCTCATGAGGTCCACATGGACATTGTTGTCGTACAGGTACTCCAGCAGATCCACGATGTTGCCGTGGTAGGCGATGGCGCAGGGCTCCCGGGCCGCCAGCTTCTCCCGGGCCATGGACAGGGCCTCCTCCAGGCTGTCGGTGCGGCGGCTGACCCAGCCCTGGGTGAAGCGGGTGTCGATGCGGGAGTCGTCCACCTCAGCGATGATGGACACCGCCCCGGCGATCTCCGCCGCCTTGCCCTGGGCGCCGCTCATGCCGCCGAGACCGGCGGACACGAACAGCCGCCCCGCCAGGTTCCCGTCCGCGGGGATGCCCAGCTTCAGCCGCCCGGCGTTCAGCAGGGTGTTGAAGGTGCCGTGGACGATGCCCTGGGGACCGATGTACATCCAGCCGCCGGCGGTCATCTGGCCGTAGTTGGCCACGCCCAGGGCGGCGGCCCGGTTGAAGTTCTTCTGGTCGTCAAAGGACCCCACCATGAGGCCGTTGGTGATGATGCAGCGGGGGGCCAGCTTGTGGCTGTGGAACAGGCCCAGGGGGTGGCCGCTCATGACCACCAGGGTCTGCTGGTCGGTCATGACCTCCAGATACTTCTTGATGAGGCGGTACTGCATCCAGTTCTGGCACACCTGGCCCGTCTCGCCGTAGGTGACCAGCTCGTAGGGGTACAGGGCCACGTCGAAATCCAGGTTGTTGTCGATCATCACCTGGAAGGCCTTGGCCTCGGTGCAGTTGCCCTTGTACTCATCAATGGGCCGGCCGTAGATACGGCCCTGGGGGCGGAAGCGGTAGCCATAGATGCGGCCGTGCTCCTGCAGCTCCCGGGCAAACTCCTCCGCCATCTGGGCGTGGTGCTGGGGCGGGATATAGCGCAGGGCGTTGCGGATGGCCAGGGCCTTGTCCGCCTCGCTGAGCTGGGACTCCCGGCGGGGCGCCCGGCGGCAGCCGGGCACAAAGGCGGGGTACTCCGGCAGCTGGTCGTCCAGCTTGATGGTCATGGCGTCAGAAATGTAGTTTTCCATGAGGTGCCCTCCTATCGAAATTGTGGTCAGATGGTTGACAAGCAGTAGTAAAATTAGGTAAAATCAAAAATAGAATGATCATTGGCGGAGGAGGTTGCATATGCCCCGGATCGATCAGAATCAGATGGATAATCTGCGGGAATTGATGGAGACGATCCTGTCCCTGCGGGACATGGAGGAGTGTAAGGCGTTTTTCAGCGACCTGTGTACGGTCCAGGAGCTCATCAGCTTTTCCCAGCGGCTGCAGGTGGCCAAGCGCCTGCTGAAAAACGAGACCTATGAGACCATCCGCAGCCAGATCCCAGTGAGCAGCACCACCATCACCCGCATCAATACGGCGCTGCAGTACGGCGCAGGCGGCTACCGGTCGGTGCTGTGCCGGCAGGAGCCCCCAACAGCGGAGGAGACGCCGGAGCAGTAGCTTTTTCCGCCTTCCCAGACAAAAGTCTGGGAAGGCGGTTTTTCTTTACGCAAAGTCCGGGATCATGCGGTGGACGATGTCCAGCAGCTCGCCGCTGCGGACCATGGCCTCCACGGCCTGGATGTCGGGCCACAGCTCCCGGTCCACCGCCATGAAGGCCACCTTCTCCCGCACGTGGCTGAACACTGCCTCCCCCACGGGGCTGAGACCTGCGCCGAAGTCCCCCACCTGCCGGCGGATGTCCACCGCCTGGCAGGCGGTCAGCAGCTCAAAGGCCAGGACGGACAGGGTGTTCTGCAGGATGGTGCCGGCCTTCCGGGCGGCGGTGGTGCCCATGGAGACGAAGTCCTCCTGGTTGGCGGAGGAGGGGATGGAGTCCACGCAGGCGGGGTGGGCCAGGACCTTGTTCTCGCTGGCCATGGAGGCGGCGCTGTACTGGACGATCATAAAGCCGCTGTTGATTCCGCCGTCGGTGGTCAAAAACCGGGTCAGACCGTTGGACAGGGCGGCGTTGACCATGCGCTCCGTCCGCCGCTCGGAGATGCTGGCGATCTCGGCGCAGGCGATGCCCAGGAAATCGAAGGGCAGGGCCATGGGCTCACCGTGGAAGTTGCCGCCGGAGATCACCGCCTCATCCTCGGGGAAGAGCAGGGGGTTGTCGGTGACGGCGTTGAGCTCGATGGACACCTTTTCCTGGATGTAGGCCAGGGCATCCCGGATGGCCCCGTGGACCTGGGGGATGCACCGCAGGGCGTAGGCGTCCTGTACCCTGGCCCCCTGGCAGCGGTCCAGGATCTCGCACCCGTCGGTGAGCAGGCGGAGATTTTTCGCCACCTGGATCTGGCCGGCGTGGCCCCGGGCGGTATGGAGCCGCTCCTGGAAGGCGCTGCGCTGCCCCGCCAGGGCGGTGAGGGTCAGGGAGCTGATGAGATCCGCCAGCTGGGCGGCCTGGAGGGTGTCGTAGAGGTTCAGCGCGCCCACGCTGGTCATGGCGCAGGTGCCGTTGGTGATGCCCAGACCCTCCTTGCACACCAGGGTGTCCAGGGTGGGGATGCCGGCCCGGGCCATGGCCTCGCCGCCGGGGAGGCGCTCGCCGTCATAGAAGGCCTCGCCCAGCCCCAGCAGCACCAGCCCCATGTGGCTCAGGGGGGCCAGGTCGCCGGAGGCGCCCAGGGAGCCCTTCTGGGGGATCACGGGGACCACATGTTTATTCAGCATCTCCACCAGCATCTCCACCAGCAGCGGGCGCACGCCGCTGATGCCCACGCACAGGGCGTTGGCCCGCAGGAGCATCATGCCCCGGACCTGCTCCTGGCTGTAGGGGTCGCCGGTGCCGGTGCAGTGGCTGAGGATCAGGTTGGTGGACAGCTGGTTGCTCATCTCCTCCGGCACGGCCACGGTGGCGAAGTCGCCAAAGCCGGTGGTGATGCCGTAGGCCACACGCTTCTCCTCGGCGATCTTTTCCGCCAGGGCCCTGGAGCGGGCCATGGCCTCCTTCGCCTGGGGCGCAAGGGACACAGCGGCGCCAAAGCGGGCCACCGCCACAAAAGATTCCAGCGTCAAGCTGTGGCCGTCCAGAACCACAGATCGGATCAACTTCGGGTTTTCCATAGAGATCTCTCCTTTGTCCATACAGGCTGTTATGTCCCCAGTATACTGCAGGGGACGGTGATTTTCAACTATAGATACGGGGATGGACTGCTTCATTTTGTCTACTTTTTCGGCAGAGAGACAGTTTTCTAATGAACTAATGCGATAAAGCTCTGCGAAAGAGATATGGCCCGCGGCCCACAGTACCTGTGGGCCGCGGGCCATGGACAAGATGCTGGTCAACTGTCTTCGGAAGGCAAATTCTCTACGCCAGGGCCACGCCGTTCTCCGTTACGATGGGGGCCAGCTCCGTCTCGTCGCCGTACAGATCCGGGCGGGCCAGCAGGTACTGCTTCAGCGCTGCCCGGTCAGGGAAGCGGGTGACCTGGAAGGGGGCGGCGGGGCCCCACTTCTCCACAAACAGGAGCTCCTGGGCTGTCTCCAGCAGCACCCCGGTGTGGCCGACGAAGCGGACCTGGTCCTCCGGCGCGTGGAGGTAGACGCAGATGAGGGAGAGGCCGTCCCCCGCCAGCTGGATGTCCCGCTGCTGCCAGGCGGCCTGGATCTTCTCCTCGTGCTCCTCCACGGAGGAGGCGCCGGACACATCCACCTGGTTGAAGAGGGTGACAAAATTGGCCCGCTCCTCCTCCGTCAGCTGGTACTGGGGCAGGGTGTCGATGGCCTCTATGTCGAACATCAGCCAGATGTCCAGGTCGTTGCCGTTCCCGGCGGTGTGCAGCTGGTCCTTGACCAGTTGGAAGGCGGTGAGGCGGCAGTTCAGCCACTGCAGGTAGTCGTAGGTAGAAGCGGCGTCGTCCAGAAAAACGCCGCTGTAGTCCGCCCCGTTCTCTGGCAGGGCAGCAAAGCCCTCCGGCAGCGTCCCGGCGGGGACGGCGGCGTTGAAATCCGCCGACCAGGTGAGGAGCGTGTCCACCTGGGGCTGGGAGACACCGTGGGCCAACAGGGCCTCTGCCACCTCCTGGCGGGTGGCGTCGTCGGTGAGATTGGCGTACTGGGGACTCTGTTTTCCGCAGGCGGCCAGCAGAAGCAGCGCCAGCGCTGCGGCGAGAATGATTTTTGCTTTTTTCATGGTATTGCCATTCCTTTCCTTGGGGAGGTGGAGGGGAGCATCCCCCTCCGGCAGTCTCCGCCGCCTGGCGGCGGGGCTGTTTGTGGGCCCAGTATACGCAATCTCACCTGGGGAGTCAATGCCAATCTGTTCCGGTGCTGAGATTTTTCGGAAATGCCGCTGATGGCCTTGACAACCGGGTCTGCCGGTGGATATGATAAGGAGGAATACCCCGCCTGCCGCAGGCGGCAGCGCGGGTGCTGTTGTTGGACGGAGAGAGAAAGAGAGGTGCCCCATGACAGAAGCCGAGCGTACCCCAGTGCAGGACCCCACCCAGATCCCGGAGGAGCTGTTTGAGGAGATCCCCCGTCGGAAGCTCACCAGGGAGGCCAGAACCATCCGCCCCAGAAAGGTGTTTTCCCGGGTGGGGCTGGCCCTGGTGGTGTGGGCATTGGCGCCGATCCTGCCCCAGTCCCTGCTGATGGGGGCGGCCATGGCGGTGGAGATGACCGGGGTCATTCCCCAGGGCGCCATTACCGCCTCCCCCTGGTTTCTGTGGGTCCTGGCCTTCGGCACGACCTATCTGGTGGGCTTTCCCCTGTGCTTTGTGGTGCTGGATACCCTGCCCAAGGCGCCGCCCCACCGGGAGCGGCTGGCCCCCCGGGATTTTTTTGCCCTGCTGCTGATGTGCTTCCCGGTGATGCAGATCGGGAATTTGCTGGGCACCCTGCTGGCGGCGCTGCTCAGCGGCGGACAGGCGGTGAACAGCCTGGATGTCATGATGCAGGATGCCATCCCCGGCTGGGTAAAGGTCCTGGTGCTGATGGTGCTGGCCCCCCTGGTGGAGGAGACGGTCTTCCGCAAACTGCTGCTGGACCGGACCTGCCGCTACGGCGAGCGCGTGGCGGTGATCTTCTCCGCAGCCATGTTCGCCCTGTTCCATATGAATCTGTACCAGAGCTTCTATACCTTCGGTGTGGGCGTGCTCCTGGCCTATGTGTATATCCGCACCGGGCGGCTGCGCTGGCCCCTGGCGCTCCACATGATCTTTAATTTTGCGGGGGGTGCGCTGCCCCTGTGGCTGCAGCAGGACCTGGATCTGGGGGCGCTGCAGCAGGCCGGCTGGGCCGCCATGGGGGAGATGGGACCGGCGCTGCTGGGCCTGGGGTTGTACGGCCTGGCTATGCTGGGGCTGTCCATCTGGGGCCTGGTGCTGCTGATCCGCCGCTGGCGGCGGGCCCGGTTCCTTCCGGCGCCGCTGGAGCTGGCGGGCCGGGACCGGTTTATGGTGCCCTGCCTGAATGTTGGGGTCATCCTGCTGTTTGCGCTGTGCGCGGCGTCCACGGTGATCAGCCTGCTGGGCCTGGGGCTGTAGCGGTCGGGCCCCAAGTCCGCCGCTTGCCCCGGCGGAGTGCAGATGCAGGTGACGGTAAAATCGGAATTAAGCGGAGATCCAGCGGGAAGTCCGGGCGGAGAGCTGCCCGGACTTCCCGCTTTTCACAGAAAGACCGGGCAGAGGCGCTGCACCGGCCGGAATATTTTTTGAAAAAAATCCGTCCGCTGTAACATTTCGCGGACATTTGCCTGTTATACTATCTGCA
>CAUWCX010000069.1:0-10588 GCA_963557105.1 uncultured Oscillospiraceae bacterium | reverse complement strand
CGCCCCTTTGGTTACTTTCCCGGCGGGGGGAAAGTAACCCGGGGCGTGGGGCGGGTAGCCCCACATGGTTGGAGACGAACGATGCATCGTCCCCCCTATTTCCTCCTCGGATAAGGCCTCTGCTCATCAGTCAGGCCGAGAAGATAGTCCACACTGGTCTGATAATACGCAGCGAGCTTGACCAAAAGCTCATCCGGCACTGCTGTACGCCGGTTTCCAGGTAACTATATTTCCGCTGTGTAATGCCGATGGCCTCGGCAACGGTCTCCTGGGTCAAGTCGTTATCCTCACGAAGTGCTTTGATCCGTGTTTCCATATCATCACCCGATCAGAGGATATCCTAGATAAATATTGTCTATTGTGTTTCAGATAAAATTTATCTAAAGCGGAGGGAGGATGGGGCAGAAAAAACCTCCCCCCGTGCATACTAGCATCGGAGGTGAAGCAAATGAAAAATCCCCCGATCCCCCACCCGGAGGAGCGGACGGTGGGCCGTCCGGACGGCCCGGACGACGTCATCAACAAATACGGCACCTACGAGGTCCAGCGGAACGCGGACATGGAGAACCGCTACCCCATGATTGCGGCGGGGCTGGCGCCGGAGCAGGCGGAGGAGCTGCGGCAGGCCGCCCGCCGGTGGCGGAAAAAGAAGCCATAGCGCAATCTCGGCCCAGCTGCGGGAACTGCCGCAGCTGGGCCGAAGCCGTCTATTCGGTCAAGGGCAGGAGCATGTCGTACCACCGCACGCCGCCGTGGACGGAGGCCGCCACACCCTGGTTGTGAAAGCCGAAGCTCTCATAGTAGGCCACCTTGTGGTCCCGGCAGGTGAGAGTCACCGCCTGCCGCCCCGCCGCCCTTGCCTGGCTGATGAGGGCGTTCAGCAGTTCCCGGCCGTAGCCTCGGCGCTGAAAGTCCGGGTGGACCGCCAGACTGAATACCGACTGGTAGGGCCCCTGGGGGTCGTGGCAGCCGGTGTCGGCAAACATCTCATCGGCAATGGTGGCCTGGCCGATCACCGGCCCCATGGCGTAGCCCACGATCTCCCCGGCCAGCAGGCCCAGGAGGAAGCAGTCGGGGTAGGCGGCGATGCGGTCCCGGATAGCTTCCCGGGATGCGGCCTGCTCCGGGGGAAAGCAGGCGGATTCAATGGCCCAGCAGCGGTCGAGATCGGCCATGGCGGCGGGGCGGATAATCAGTTCGGACATCAAAACACCTCAGATCAGGATAAACTCGGCGCACAGCACCACTAGACAGCAGACCACCGCCACCTGGAACAGGCTGCCCCCAAACCAGGCCAGGGCGGCCCCGGCGATCAGGGCCAGCAGCCCCGCCAGGGGACTCTGGGTGGCCTCGGTAATGGCGGGGAAGGTCATGACCGCCAGGGTCACATAGGGGACGTAGTAGAGGAAGGAGCGCAGCAGGGGACTGTGGATCTCCCGGCGGATGAGGGCCAGGGGCGTCACCCGGATGAGGTAGGACACCCCGGCGGAAACCAGGATCGCCAGCCAGATATTCATGACGCCGCCTCCTGTTCCTCCTCCCGGACCGGGGCCAGCAGCGCGGCCCCCAGGGCGATGGCCACCGTGAGGATAATGGTTTTGACCCCGGAGGACACCCCCGCCAGGGCATCCCACCGGCTGGCCAGAAAGCTGGCGGCAAAGCTCAGGGGCACCAGCAGGCGCACTACCCGGTTTTCCCGGGCCGGAGGGATGATAATGGCCAGGAACATGCCGTACAGCCCCACGCTGAGGGCGCTGACCAGGCGGAGGGGCAGGATGTTGCCCACCACCACCCCCAGGCAGGTCCCCACGGCCCAGCCGGGGATGGCCACCGCCACAGCGCCGTAGGTGTACCAGGGGTCCAGGCGGCCGGGGTAGGCGATGGAGATGCCGAAGATCTCGTCGGTGACGTCGAAGGCCAGGAGCATCCGGTGGAGCATGGGGGTGTCCGGGGCCAGCTTCTGGCTCAGGGCGCAGCTCATGAGCAGATACCGGGCGTTGGCCACCAGGGTCATGACGGCGATCTCCCACAGCCCCGCCCCGGCAGCCACCAGGGAGAACACGGCGTACTCCCCGGCGGAGGCGTTGTTCAGCAGGCTCTCCAGGGTGGCCTGGAGAGCGGAGAAGCCGGCGTTTTTTGCCGCGATCCCCAGGGTGAAGGCCACGGCGAAGTAGCCCAGGGCAATGGGCAGGCCGTTGTGGAGCCCATGGCGGAAGGCGACGCGGTGGTCAGTGTGCACGGCTATCCCCCCCATAGTTACAGTAAGTCAGTAAACCGCTAAAGCAGCGGAGACTATTATACCGCCCGCAGCCGGGGCCGTCAACCGGCGCAGGCGGTTTTTGTCGGAGAAAAAATTTCCCCATCCGGGATAAACCCGGCGGTAGGCGACTATACTGGAGGCGTGCAGGGGAATGAATGTTCGTGAAAGCACGGATTTTTGGACTGTGCGTCTGCTAGACTGAGGTCAGAACGAAAGAGGAGGAAACCGCCATGATGAACGCCGCATCTGCCAAGGTCATTGATTTCACCGCCTGTCGGAGAAGAGCCCGCCGGAGGGCGTGGACCTACACCGTCCTGGCCCTGTGGACCCAGTACGCTTCCCTGGGGGCGCTGGTGCTGTACGGCCTGCTGCGGCTGGTCCTGTGTCCCACCGTGGCCCTGGGCAGTTACAGCGGCCCTCTGGCGGTGCTGTGGCCCTGCTCCTTTTTCCTGCTGCTGACCAGCTATGTGTCGGATATCCTGCTGTGGCGGGAGTAGCATATGTGCGCTGTGTACCGGCCCCCTTGGGGGCCGGTTTTTTGTATGGGAATATACCCTGCCCCAGGCGGCAGAAAATTTCTGCTGTTCGGAGCTGCTGATGTTAATAAGTTGGTCACTCGGCAGAATCAACAACGCAACAATGGAAGAATTATGATAAACAATAAAAATATTTAATCTATTTTATTGATTATTGACAAAATAATGCGATTGGATATAATGGCATTAGGGAGGTGAGTCCAATGTGGTTGAAAGAGCTGGATGTAGAACGCACTGCGAGTAGATGAAAGTCGGTGATTGTGCGATATGAAGAGAATTTTTTTCATAATTTTTGTGTGTTTTATTCTGGGATATGTGCTATGTTCCTGTGAAAAAAGGGAGTTGCATGATACAAGTTTGGCTATGCAAATTGAGAGCATCAAAGCTATAGAAGAGTTAACACAAATTTCGGATGGAATTGTTTATTTCGGTCGAGATTCATGCGGGGCGTGTCGCACTTTTATACCAATACTCTATGATGCTTTGACGGATGCTGATATCAAAATATATTATTTTGATACAGAGTATTTAAAAAAGGTTGCTTCTGTGCCGAGAGAGGAGTTGCGAGAAATTTATGATGAGTATAAAGTTGTTGCGGTTCCTATATTGGTGCAGATTGTAGAAGGTAAAGTGACTAATACTTTTTTCCGCCATATAACTCAAAAAAAGATAATTTAGCAGAAGTGGAAAGAGAAACTAAAGAATTTTTATCGGTAACTTAGAAGTGTGGAGGGTATAATGAACATTTTCAAGAAAGTTTTGCAAGGCACAGTAATTCTAGTAATAATTATTGCTAGTATGAGCGTTTTTGCTGGTGCCTATGACGGCTATACAGACGATTTTGAATATTTGAAAAAATCTATTGCAACTATAGATTCTATCTGTGAAAAAGATATTCAACAATTTGTGGTGGAAAATCGAGGCTGGATTAAGGAACTTAGCAATCGACTGGATAAATATCTGCTTACCATACCTGAAGAGCAACGACATGATGTTATTACACGTTTGATGGGAGGAGACCCGTCAACAAGAAGTAACAATCTGGATGAATATTTTAACTCTACAGAATATCATCTCCGCGGTGGATACTGGACATATTCGCTTGATCCGAAGTGGTCTGTTAGACTATTGTTCCCGACATTAAAAGCAGCATGGGAAGAATTAGAGACAGTATATGATGGAATCCGCGATGACAACGGAAGTTTGTGGAACCAGTATATGTGTCATTACGACTTGAACGCCTTTGGGATTGCTGCAAATATCTGGGATTTAGAGGAGGGACGACCGCTTATTGATTATTCAGGGATGGTAGATGTACTATGCAACCCAGAATAATGTAAAATACAGGAAGGAAGGCGATTGCATGAAGAAATTCGCAGATGCTTTTTCCTTTTGCCTCAGCCTTGTGGCTTTTGTGGTATCATGGATACTGGTCAAAGAATTTGGAATGTATGAGATATCCTATGGGGATGGCGTTGTTGTGGTTGACGGCGGGTGGTTTTTGATCGGGATGAATGCGGCCAGACTGCTCACTCTGGCAGTACTTTGCGTAATGCTGGGTGTGAAGTTGTTTTCTCGAAAGAAGCCGGAGTAAGCATACAATTTGCGAAACAATAGCAGTAGCCCCGGGCATAGTGTCCCGGGGCTGACTGCTGCTTAACAGTTCTCCTAAAAATAGAAAATCAAAATAATTTTTTGTAATAAAAACTATTGTGTGACGGTGGAAATTCTGTTACACTGAGGGTAAGAATTTGAATAGAGACGAGGGATGCACCATGGAAGAGAATTTGAAAAAGGCGCTGGCGGAGATGCTGGTGTTGGCGCTGCTGTGCGAGCGGGCGCGGTATGCCCCGGAGATGGCGGACGCCATCCGGCAGGAGAGCGGCGGCGCGGTCTCCATCACCTTCCCGTATGCGATCCTCTACCGCATGATCGACCAGGGGTATATTGAGGAGCTGCCCAAGCGCATCGCCCCCGACGGGCGGCGGCGGCAGTATTACGGCATTACCCCGGCAGGGCGGACCTACCTCCGGGACAGCTGGCAGATCTACAAGGCGTTTACCGCCGGTGTGGATCTCCTGGTGAGACGGGTGTGTACACCGGAGGAGAGGGGGGAGACGAGATGAAGGAGACGTATTTGCGCCTGGTGCAGGAGCACCTGGACTGCCCGGAGGAGGAGCGCCGGCGGCTGCTGGGGCGGCTGGAGAAGGCGGTGGACGCCTATCTGGCCGACGAGCTGGAGGCGGCAGACCTGGCGGCGGCCTTCGGCGCCCCGGCGGACTGTGCCCGGGAGCTGTTGGCGGAGTGCGACGCCGGGGCGGTGGCTGCGGAGCGGAAAAAGCGTCGCCGCCGCATCGGCGTGGTCATTGCCGTGCTGGCGGTGATCCTGGCGTTGCTGCTGGGCCTGGTGATCCATATGTGGAGCAACAACGGTCTGGTGGTCATTGAGACGACGCACTATGAGGATGGGGAGATGCCTGCCCCGCCCGAAAATGGCGAGGATTGGGTAACTTATTTTACGAATGAATAAGATGGAGGGATTTTTATGAGGCGTATTCTTCGTGCTGTTGCCATAACGATTGTGGTATTTGGGTTGTTGACTGTTGGGGCATCTGCATTTGAGCAAAAAGATTTTCGACGAATTGATTATGCAGACGGTTCCTATGCGATCATTTCTGTCCAAGTGGAAGAGGAAACCCGGGCAACGGCAGAAGACAGTAAGACCTATACTTATTATAACCCGTCTGGGAGGAAGTGTTTCTCTTACACATTATATGCTTCTTTTACTTATGATGGGAGAGGAAGCCGTGCAGAGGACTGCTATTCTCGCGCTTCTATTTATCTAAGCGGCTGGACGGGAGATTCCCATGACGAGTACACCTCCGGTGATACCGCCTATGGAGAAGCGGTGTTCTCCGGCCCCGACGGTGAGGAGCGTAGCGTAGAGCTGTCCCTGACCTGCGACGCGGACGGAAATGTGAGTTGAGTGGAAAATAGAGGTTGATTCGTTTGATTTAAAAAAGATATAGTGAAAGGGGGATACGATATGGCAACGGACGGGATAAAACAGCTGCTGTTCGGCATTGCGCTGATCTTATTTGGAATTTTGGTGGGGGTGATCGATTTCCCCTGGATACCGGTAATCGGCTCCCTGGACGAAGATCTTGTTGCCCTGCTGTCTGGGATCTCGGGTGTTGTTGTCGCCGCCAGAGCCTGCTACAGCAAGAAAGAAAAGTAGTATCGTCGTCAATAAGCCAGCGGGAAAGCTTTACTCGTCCCTATAAACTGAGAGCGCCCGCGCTGTGGATGTGCGGGGAGGAGTACAGGAGGAAAAGCCATGATATCTGCTGATAAAATTACTGTTGCTATTTTACTGCTTACGCTTGCTGCCTACCTCATCTCCCACCTGCTGACCAAAAGCAGGCAGCAGCGTGTCCTAAGCAAAAGTGTGATCGATCTTGTCACCGCACTGCTGCTGTTCCTTGTGTCACTTGTGGGGCACCATGTTCGCGCGTTTGTGTTTTCCCTTGTTTGGTTGACCATGGGTCTGCTGTGTCTGCATAAATGGTGGTTGGGCGAAGATGGCGATGTATCGTAGAAAGGTGACCGGAAATGAGAGAGAAGGCAATCCGTATGCTTGATCGGCTTCGCGCCGGGGTCAAACGGGGATTTCGCTGGATGACGCCGGGAAAATGGATCTTGCTGCTGCTGATCGTTGCCCTGCTCTGGAAACCGGTTTCGTATTATTTCGCCCTCTATGACATTCTGCACCCCGACTGGGACGAGGTCACGCTGATCACCAGCTACAGCACCCATGGGACATATACCGAATATACAGCGGACAACGGCAGAGATCTGGCCATCGAGGCCCTGTCCAATGTACGGCTGGGCCCGCCCTTTGTGCTGAATCTGGTGGCGCTTTACCGCAATGCGGCTTCTTCCGGCACGGAGGTGTTGGTTGAGATCCATACAGCGGAGGGCGTGGACAGGATCTGCTTCCATGAGACAGGGGGAACGAAGGGGTTTATTCAGGGCTCCGGGACAGGCTATCTCCACCCCTACTTTTTTGCGGATGAGCGCTATCGAGAGATGTGCTCCTCCACCGAACTTGAGCGAACTTACCACGGAGAGGTGAAGCCCAGCGGTTCCACGGAGCTGGGATACTGGGAACCGGAGTACCGATAAGGCATCAGCACCCATAAACCAATAGCGCCCGCCGCAGAAATCTCCCCTTCTGCGGCGGGCGCTTATTTGTATTTACATCGGGATCGGCGGCCTTGCGGGGAGGATCACCCGGCCGAAGCAGACCATGCTCCGCCCGCTGTCCCGGGGCAGGACAACGTCCATGTCCGCCCGGTCCCGGTTCAGGGAGAAGAGGTACACCATGCCCAGCACATCCCGCACGTACTGCTTGCACAGCATCTCCCCGTCCACGCAGAAGATCCCCACATCGCCGCTGGCCAGGGGGTCGTGGTTCACATAGACAATGGATCCGTCCCGGATAAAGGGCTCCATGGAGTCCCCCTGGATCCGCACCGCCAGCTCCGCGCCGGGGGGGACGCTGCCGGTGACGTCCATATAGTCGAAATCCTCCCCGAACACCGGGGCGGCGTAGCCCGCCGCCGCCGGGCAGCGGTACAGGGGGATCTGCCGGGGCTGGGCCGATGGGGCCGCCGCCTCCAGATCCGCCTGGTAGGCCCCCAGGGCGTCGGCAACGCTGTGGAGGGTCTGCCGCCCGGTGGTGTTGAGCCCACGATACTTTCGCACCAGGGACTCCTCCTCCGCGGAGCAGACAAAGCTGCCGGTGAATGCGTCCTGGTAGAGGTAGTTGGGCTCCACGTCCAGCACCTGGAACAGCCGCAGGAGCACATCCTCCCGCATGGCGTTCTGTCCATTTTCATAGTTGCTGACGGCGGAGACCGTCACCCCAAGGGCCTTTGCCAGCTCCTGCTGGCTCATGTTCAGCTCCCTCCGCCGCTCCCGCATTCTCCGGCCAAAGCTCATTGGCGTATGCTCCTCTCTTGAGATACCTACAGCATATCTGGAATTGGGGAAAATGTCAACAGCAAAACTAAAAATTATGCTTGACATTTTAGTTCTGCTGTAGTACAGTATGGACATAGACGAACGGATGTTCTTCAAAAAGGGGGTAACAGAGATGGGGAGGATGGAGGAGACGGCCCTCTCTCCACCGGGGAGGTCGGCTAGCCGCCCTGGGGGAAGGGGCGAGGGAGATGGGGGTGGGCCTGCGCCTAGCAAAAAATATTGCGTTGACACGGATGTGTCAACGCAATGTGCGACGCCCCTGCTGTAGTGCGCTCCCGTCGGCATAGCCGCCGGGCCTACGCTAAAAATATGCCACCGGCATATTTTTTTAACGCTGCGGGGATTCGACCACCGCCGCTTTGCGGCGGAGGTCTTCAAGCGACCCCGCTCCCACCAAGAAAAACCGCCGTACCTGGCGGTACGGCGGTTTTACTTGGTGGGAGCGGGTGGATTCGAACCACCGAAGTCGTCGACAACAGATTTACAGTCTGCCCCCTTTGGCCACTCGGGAACGCTCCCATATGCAATTTTAACTGATAGGGGTGGAGCTGGTAGACGGACTCGAACCCCCGACCTGCTGATTACAAATCAGCTGCTCTACCAACTGAGCTATACCAGCATCATCAGCAACGGATTGTATATTACCAGACTTCGGTCCATTTGTCAACAGTAATTTTAAAATTTGGAGGAAAAATTTTTGCGACGGATTCACAAGCGACACAGGGATGTGCAACGGCGGGCTGCGGTGGGGGTGTGTCCCCGCTGCGGCGGGGAGCGCTACCCCGGCTGGACCGGCTGGTTTTTGGCTGAGGACCTCTGCGCGGACTGCGGGGGACTCTGGCGGCGGAGGGGCGCCCTGGGACTGCCCCTTCCCGGCGGGGAGGTGAGGACATGACCCTTTTACGCATGGCGGCGTCCTACCGCCAGAGCGGAGAGCTGATCCGCCTGCGGATCGCGGCGCTGCGGGAGGCGGCCAGGACTGCGGACGACGGGGAGCGGCTGCAGCTGGAGCAGCGGATACGGGAGCTCAGCACCCTGTACCGGGAGACCCGGGAGGTTGCACTGGTGCTGGAGCGATATTACGACAGGAGGTATCACACCAATGAGCGGTATACGCTATGAGCGGCTGGATGAGGCCCTGAGCGGCTGGGACAACGGCGCCGGGGCGGATATGGCCCTCTGGCGGCGGGAGCAGGGGGAGGACAACAGCGAACAGGTGGAGCGCCTGCGGCGGAATCTCCACCGGGCCCAGCGGCGGGAGCTGACAAAGCGGCAGGCGGAGATGATCCACCTCTACTACGACCTGGGCCTCAGCATGAGCCAGATCGCCCAGCGGGAGCAGGTGAACAAGTCCACCGTGTCCCGGACCCTGAAGCGGGGGCGGGAGCGGCTGCGAAAGTACTTGCAATACTGCCTGTAATTTGATACACTTGCCTTGCTGTGGGGCGGTGAGCCCCACCGGGAAAGTGAGGCGCGGCCGTGCTGAAGGCGACAATGAAGAAGGACTGGGGCCGTCTGCTGCTAGCGGTGCTGGGCAGCCTGGTCTATGCCCTGGGGGTCAACATATTTATGGTCCCCCTGGGGCTCTATACCGGCGGCCTGCTGGGCCTGGGCCAGCTGATCCGCACCATTGTGGTGAATACCCTGGGGGTGACGCCGCCTATCGACCTGGCCGGCGTGATCCTGTACATCTTCAATATCCCCCTGCTGATCGTGGCCTACCGGATCATGGGGCGGCTGTTTTTCCGCAACACCCTGATCTGCTCCACCACCTACGCCCTCTTTGCCGCCCTGGTGCCGGTGCCTGCGGTGCCGGTGGTGGACGATATGCTGACAGGCTGCCTCCTGGGCGGGGTCATCTCCGGCGTGGGCACGGGCCTGGTGCTGACCTGCGGCTGCTGCGGCGGCGGTCTGGACGCCCTGGGGCTGTACCTGGCCAAGGCGAAGGTGAAGATCACTGTGGGCCAGTTCAACCTGGTGTTCAATGCGGCGCTGTTCCTGACCTGCGGCATCCTCTTCAATGTGGAGACCATGATCTACTCCGTGCTCACCGCAATTTTTCAGGCCATGGCCATCGACCGGGCCCACAAGCAGAGTGTCAACACCCAGGTGCTGATCTTCACCAAGGTGGAGAGCCCGGAGCTCAACGATTACATCATGCACACCCTCCACCGGGGCATCACCCGCTGGGAGGGGAAGGGCCTCTTCACCGGGGAGGACACCCATATCTACTGTGTCTGCCTCAACAAGTATGAGCTGGACGACCTCCGCCAGGCCATCTATCGGGCGGACCCCAAGGCGTTCTTTATCATCCAGGAGGGGGTAAGGATCAGTGATAATTTTGAGAGAAGGCTGTCGTAGCCTTCTCTCTTTTTGCGGGGGCAAGAAGATTGTTCTTGACGAACCTTGTGGGGATTCCATCCCCACGCCCCGGGTTACTTTTTGCTCGTGCAAAAAGTAACCAAAAACACGCGAGGTGGAGAGGGATTTCGGTTTCCCTCTCCCCCTTCGAGACCCCCACTCCTTGAAACGACTCTTCAAGGGGGCCCAAGGCCCCCTCGCCAGAGGGGCTACCCCCCAGCAGGCTTGGGGGCGGGTTGCACACCAACGGCATTGCACCGCGCCGCGGCGGCGCGGGGGGGTGTGGGGGCGTAGCCCCCCGTTCCCCCAGACTTGCAGGGGGCGACTCCCTACCTCTACAAAAAGCCACTCGCCCCGTGGGCGAGAATCAAATTGTGTTTGACGA
>CAUWCX010000068.1:0-11305 GCA_963557105.1 uncultured Oscillospiraceae bacterium | reverse complement strand
CGGGCCGGGGCGACAAGGACTGTGCCGCCATCGCCCGATACAGAGGGGAGGATCTTTATGAGTAAGATCGCACAGGCATTTGCCTGCGGAAAGGCCTTTATCCCGTTTATCACCTGCGGCGACCCAGATCTGGAGACCACCGCCGCCGCCGTCCGGGCCGCCGTGGACAACGGCGCAGATCTCATTGAACTGGGAATCCCATTCTCCGACCCCACTGCCGAGGGGCCGGTGATCCAGGGGGCCAACCTCCGGGCCCTGCAGGGCGGGGTCACCACAGACCAGATCTTCGGACTGGTGCGGAACCTGCGCCGGGATGTAAAGATACCTCTGGTTTTTATGACCTACGCCAATGTGGTGTTCTCCTATGGGGCAGAGCGCTTTTTCTCCGCCTGCCGGGAGACGGGGATCGACGGACTGATCCTCCCCGATCTGCCCTTTGAGGAGAAGGAGGAATTCCTGCCGGTTTGCAGGCAGTATGGGGTGGAGCTGATCTCCCTCATCGCACCTACATCTAAAGACCGGATCGCCATGATCGCCAGAGAAGCGGAGGGTTTTCTCTATGTTGTATCCTCCCTTGGTGTTACCGGAACCAGAAGCGAGATCAAAACGGATCTGTCCTCCATGATGGAGACTGTGCGGCAGAACACCCATATCCCAGCTGCCATCGGCTTTGGGATCTCCACGCCGGAACAGGCCAAGAGGATGGCAGAGCTCGCCGATGGTGTGATCGTCGGGTCTGCCATCGTCAAGCTGCTGGAACAGCATGGGAAGGCTGCCCCCGACTACATCGGTGCGTATGCCAAAACCATGAAAGACGCGATACGATAAAAAAAGATTAGGCAGTCTGTCAAACGCCAGCAGAGTCTCGCTGGTGATTTTCAACGAGACTCTGCAAAAAAACTGGGAAATAAGACGGATTTATAGAGCGGTTCCCCGTGGGATTCCAAACGGAAATGCCCATTTCGATCAAGTCCAGCTTAGGCAGAAGGCGTTTCTTGGGCGGGAGGAGCTTGCTTCCCGCCGGGGCGTCCGCCGCCCATGCCGCCGGGGTTAGATTCGGCACCGTCATTGGTGGTCACATCTCCACCATCATTGGTGTAGGTCCCGTTACAATCCAGAGTCGTATTTCCGCTTCCGTTGCAGGTGAGGTCCAGCGTCCCGCCATTGACGGTAAGATCCCCGTTAGAGTCCAGACAGTCCCCATCCGATACGATGGTGATGGTTCCGCCGTTGACGGTGATAAAGCTGTCCTCGCTGGCGGCGAATTGCTCACCTCTTCCGCCAAAGCCGGAGCTGTCCGCCCCGCCAGCAGCGTTGAAGCCGTCATCATGGGCGGTAACATCAAAGGTCCCACCCTCCACGGTGACGGCCAGGCCCTCAACGCCCTCATAGCAGTAAGGGATGGAGAACTCTCCGCTCTGGATGGTCACTGCGTCATCGGAGTGGATGGCATCGTCTCCACTGGACAGGGTAAACGTCCCATTGGTGACAGTCAGCGCTCCTCCGCTGTGGATGCAGTCATCCGCACTGTCCATGGTGAATGTGCCGCCGTTGATGGTCAGGGTGCCCTCCGCCTTCATCCCCTTTTGGCTGACGGTGTCCTCCGCGGTGTCTGTCATTTCAGCTGTTTCTGCGGTAGAGGCCGGTTCCTCTCCTGCTGGCTGGATGGGGAACTCCAGAGGTTGGCCGCCATCGCTGCTGGCCGGCCGCTCAGGCGGTGTCTCCCCTTCGGCAGGCTGTTCGCCCTGAGGCCGCGAGCCATCCCCTCTGCCCGGACCGCCACCCCTGCCGCCGGGGGCAAAGCTGTCCTCAGCGGGCATGGTGACCGAGGCACTGCCCTCTCCGGTGGTCAGATCAAAGGTTCCGCCGTCCGTCTGCATCGCCCCGCTGGCGCTGACGGCGTCTCCCTGAGCGATAATGGTAAATTCCCCATCCGCCACATACAAAAATCCCAGAGCAGAGTCGTCTGTGTTTTCAGCGTGGAGGCCGTCCTTGCCGGAGGTGATGGTAAATCTGCCGCCCGCTACGGCCAAGCTGTCCTTACCTGTCATGCCGTGCTCGGCGGCGGTAACGGTGTAGCTGCCGCCGGTAACGGTCAGTTCGTCCTTGGACACCACCCCATGGCCCGCCTGAGCGTCAATGGTCAGGCTTCCGGAGCCGTTGAGTGTCAAATCGGTCTTAGAAAACACCACGGCGTCGATGTTGTTCTCGTCGATGGCGATATAGCCGCCGCCGTTGGTCAGGGTGTTTTCCGTTCCCTCCGCCAGAGTGAGGAACACCTTGTCGGCGTTTTTGGAATAGATGGCGGCGGAGTCAGCGCAGGTGATATCCGCACCGGCCAGAACGATCTGGACCTTGTCGGTATCATCGGCATCTACCATAATTTGTCCGTCTGTCAGCGTGCCGTCTACCAGATAGGTCCCCTCGTCCAGTAGGGTGATCCGGGAGCCGCTGAGGGAGACGGCATCGGAATCACAGGCGGCGGACTCTCCCTCTACATGAATACGGACGGCGGTGTTCTCGTCATAGCTGCCGTCCAGATCCCGGTCACTGAACAGGGCCGCTGTGTCAATGACCGGAACAGGCTCTGAATCCGTGGGTGCTGAGCCGCTGCTGGTGGAGGACGGCCCTGTCTTTTGACAGCCGCTGAGCAGCAGTGCTCCGCATAGCAGCGGCACAATGGTTTTCTTCATATTGCGTCTCCTATTTATAGTCCGGCCGGATTGGTCTCCTGCTGACACAGGGAGATCTCCAGATTCCCGTTGCGCTGGCGCAGGGCATCGATCAATGCTTTCTCCTGCCCTCCATCCCGGAGGGTCAGATCGTAGGTCAGCTTGAAGAGGCTGCCCATATTGGTGGTCTTGACCTGTTTCAACTCAGACTGGGTAGCATACTGGGCAAGGACCGGGTCAAAGACGCCGGTGTAGTCCAGATCCTCCGGGATGGTGATATGCAGGGTGCGGTAGCACAGGGTGCGTTTTCCACCGCCAAAGCCCAGGGCGTGGTAAGCCATGGTGATCCCGCCCAGGATCAGGGCAAAGAGCGCGGCGTAGCCCAGATAGCCCATGCCCGCCATCAGTCCCGCCCCCATGGCGGCGAAGATGGCCCCGATCTCCCGGGCAGAGCCGGGGGCGGAGCGAAAGCGCACCAGACTGAAGGCCCCTGCCACCGCTACGCCAGCCCCTACATTGCCGTTGACCATCATAATGACCACGCAAACTACTGCCGGCAGGGTGGCCAGAGTGACGGCAAAACCTGTGCTGGGCCGGGTGCCCCACAGCATCATGATGCACAGGACCAGGCCGATGACCAGGGACGCGCCAACGCACAACAGAAACTGTTCCAGGGCGATCACCGCCGTCAGTTCTGTGTCAAAAATTCCTCGAAAAAGCGTATCAAGCATATCGTTTTCCTCCTTTGCATACTTGCTCCAGCAGAATCTGATAGGCCGTTCCGTACTTGGAGAAGGCGGTCTTGTACAGTCCCAGTTCCGTCAGCAGATGGACCATCCACAAGGGGATGGCCCCAGGAGCCTTTAACTCCATCAGAACCTGATCCGGCCTCAGCAGGGCTGTGCCCCACGGGTCGGAATCCAGCGTCAGGCTTTCTGTCCGGAAGCGGATGGCGTCGTCGAAGGTGATGCGCAGACCGCTCTCCGGCGCATACCAGGAGTCCCGCTCGTAGGAGAGGAACACCCGGGGCTCCAGATCCGGATAGAAGTCCATGACATAGCCAATTTCTCTTCCAATCTGGGTCTCCGGCCAGGGAGAGTCGCCGGCCAGGCAGTCCAGTGCCCGGCCATAGGGCAGAGTAAGACGACGCTTGTAAACGATGGAGCGATATTTCTTTTTCAGTTCCATAAAAACAGGGGCTTCCCTCTTCGCACAGCCATAGCTGCGCAAGCGCAGCTTTTCTTTATAAATGGGCTTTTCCAAACTCCGGCGGATGAGCCGGAAATCCGGAGTGTCCAGATAGAGGTTGCGGATAGAACTGTGGCTGTATGCGTCGGGACGCAAACGAGCTCCAGCGGCGGAGAGCAGCTGGGCCTGCTGGCTCCGGGTCATCAGATACTTGAACTCATACCGCTGAAAGACGGTCTCTTGTTTCACGATGAGATCCTCCTTGTTTCGAGATGGTAAAGCCAGTGTAAAATCCAAACCATAACTGAACTTAAAAAATCAAAAACTTTTTTGCTGACAACGAGCCATGACCGTGCTATCTTTTAATTGTGTTTAAGGTATATCCCGCAAAATGTTGTCAAAACAAAGGAGGGATGCGGTGTGCGCATTTTACTGGCGGAGGATGAACGATCCCTTTCCCGGGCGGTGACCGCCCTGCTGGAGCGGAACCACTATGCGGTAGACGCGGTCTATGACGGACGCGAGGCGCTGGATTATCTGGAGAGCGGGAACTACGACGCCCTAATTTTGGATATCATGATGCCTAAAATGGATGGGATGGAGGTGCTGAGCCGCCTGCGTCAGCAGGGGAACTCCATCCCGGTGCTGATGCTCACCGCCAAAGGAGAGGTGGAAGATAAGGTGCTGGGCCTGGACTCCGGCGCCAATGACTACCTCACCAAGCCCTTCGCCACGGCGGAGCTGCTGGCCCGGCTCCGGGCCATCACACGGCAGAACGTCCAGCTCAGCAGTCGACTGACCTTTGGAAACCTCTGCCTGGACCAGACTACCTTTGAGCTGTCCACCCCATCCGGCAGTTTTCGGCTGGCCAACAAAGAGTATCAGATGATGGAACTGCTCCTGCGCAACCCCCGGCAGATCATTCCCGCGGAGCGGTTTCTGGAGCGGATCTGGGGTTATGACAGCGAGGTGGAGGTATCGGTGGTGTGGGTCTATATCTCCTATCTGCGCAAAAAGCTCTCCGCTTTGCAGTCGGACGTGGAGATCCGGGCCAGCCGCAACATTGGGTACGCGCTGGAGGTACGGACATGATCCAAAAGCTGCGGGTGAAATTCATCACCGCCTCCATGCTGTCTCTGGCGCTGGTGCTGCTGGTGATCCTGGGCGGGGTCAACGCCATGAGCTATCAAAAGGTGGTCCAAGATGCCGATCACATTTTGGAACTGCTCAGTGAGAACCGTGGTATCTTCCCCCAGCAGGTCCCGCCGGATGACCGAGGTGGAAAGCCCAGGCCCCTGCCGGGATTTGGCTATGGGCTCTCCCCAGAGACCCCCTTTGAATCCCGCTTTTTCTCCGTTTTGCTGAATGGAGAGGGGCAGGTTCTCCAGAGCGACACGGGGCAGATCGCCGCCGTGGATGACCAGAGC
This sequence comes from uncultured Oscillospiraceae bacterium, assembly GCA_963557105.1. Taxonomy (GTDB): domain Bacteria; phylum Bacillota; class Clostridia; order Oscillospirales; family Oscillospiraceae; genus Pelethomonas. Next base: position 6,018 of record CAUWCX010000068.1, on the reverse strand, counting down.
GCCAGTGAGATGGCACAGGCGGTATGGGCCGGCGGAAGCGTCAGCGGCTTCCGGGGGGACTACCGCTATGTCCGCGCGGCGGAAGCTGAAGGTACCCGCTTCATCTTCGTGGACTGCGGGCGAAGTCTCTCCAATTTCCGGACAACCTTGATCGCCAGCGGTTTGGTGGCGCTGGCGGGTCTGCTGGCGGTCTTTCTCCTTCTGCTGATCCTGTCTAAGCGGATCGTCCGCCCGGTGGCGGAGAGCTATGAAAAGCAGCGCCGGTTCATCACCGACGCTGGGCATGAGCTGAAAACGCCGCTGACGATCATCGGCGCGGACCTGGATTTGGTGGAGCCGGAGCTGGATGGCAACGAGTGGCTTCAGGATATCCGCTGTCAGGTCCGGCGGCTGACCGGGCTGACCCAGGACCTCATCTTCCTCTCCCGCATGGAGGAGGAAACACCGCCTATCCAGCCCATCGAGTTTCCGCTCTCCGACCTGACGGAGGAGATGGCCCAGTCCTTTCAGGGGCTGGCAAAAGCTCAGAAAAAGGGACTTACTCTGTCCATCCAGCCCATGCTCTCCTACACCGGGGACGAGAAGGCCATCCGGCAGCTGCTGTCCATCCTACTGGACAATGCCATGAAATATACCCCGGAAGAAGGGAATGTGGAGATCGCACTGAAAAAAGTGGGGCGTATAATCCGCCTTTCGGTATCCAATACCATCGCTCAGCCCATGGAGGAGACGCTGGACCGCCTTTTTGACCGCTTTTACCGGGGCGACCAGTCCCGCAGCAGCCAGATCGGCGGTTACGGCCTGGGACTGTCGATCGCCAAGGGCATCGTGCTGGCCCACAGGGGGAAAATCCGGGCAGAGAGTAGCGGAGCATCCCTGTCGGTGATCGTTTCTCTGCCGGTATAGATTTCATGCGCCAAGCGCGTATGGAAAGAGGCAAAAGGTTGCGACACATAGCCAATTTTGATATGTCTCGTTTTTCTGTTCAAATTATGGCTCAGGATCATGGCAGAGCGAAAAAAGGTGGTTGTCATATCCGAATAATGTGTTATAATTGCATCAAAGAATTTGCCTTTAGGAGGTCTGTTTATGTATCAGTCGGCTCTCTCTGCGTCTGGTGAACAAGCATCCGATTCTCAGAATTGTAATGGCCATATTTTGACGTTGCTGACCTCTGAAGAATTGGAGCAGGATCCTTGCCTGCCGGGGTTAGAGGACATACTGTGCCATACGCCGCTTGCGAGGGATGCGCGTGTCTGCAAAGCAGAAGCACACCGGACCTATCTTTGCGGCACCATTGTCACGCCCCGCCATACCAGGGAACAGCACCCCATTTCTTTCGGCTATCTGCTGACGAAGGATCGAATTATTATATGCGATGATGCTGGCGTTGCATATGGGATGCTTCAGAGGATCAGGGAAGAAAATCCTCAACTCACTCCCAATATTGGCGGATTGCTTTATGGGTTTCTTGAATTGCTGATTGCGAAGGATATGCATCATCTCCAAGAGCTAGAAGAGAAGCTGTCACGGCTGGAAGAACAGGTATTGGAGGGGCTTCTGGATAATTTCAATCACCAGATAACTGCACTCCGAAAAGAGCTGATGAGTTGGAGCCACTACTATACGCAGCTGGAGGATATGGTCTTCGAATTTGGGGAAAACGAAAACAAATTCTTTACTGACATAGAAATGCGCCAGTTCCACATGATAGAGAAGCGGATTGCGCGGTTGAAAAACGAGGCGCAGATGCTCCGGGGGTATGGGTTGCAGATTCGAGAGCTATTTCAGGCGGAGATCGATATACGGCAGAACCGGATCATGAAAATTCTCACCATCGTCACTACTATTTTTCTGCCCCTGACCCTGGTGGCTGGCTGGTATGGGATGAACTTTTCCAATATGCCGGAGTTGTCGTGGAAATATGGCTATCCTGCGGTAATCGTGATCAGCTTGGTAATTGTGATGATTTGCCTCTGGATCATGAAAAAGAAAAAATTCTGGTAACTTCAATTTTGTGCGTGACCTTCTCTCGCAAAGATGCGGAAAGCAGTAAGTCTTTTCAGGCTTACTGCTTTTTCTGACCTGCCAATCCGTGGAAAAACTGCACACCTCTGCCGCACCACTGCTGGATGAGTTTTGTGTGCAGGCTGTGGTTCGCTGAGTTTTATATACCGATTCACTCCCACTCCACGGTGGCCGGGGGCTTACTTGTAATGTCATAAACGATGCGGTTGATCCCTTTTACCTCGTTCACGATCCGCACGGAGACCTGATCCAGGACCTCATAAGGGATCCGGGCCCAATCTGCCGTCATAAAGTCATCCGTCGTGACTGCCCGGAGTGCCAGCGTATGGTCGTATGTCCTGCCATCCCCCATGACGCCGACTGAGCGCGTATTGGTCAGAACCGCAAAATATTGACTCAGGCAGCGACTCTGCCCGGCTTTTGTAAGAATATCCCGGAAGATGAAATCGGCCTGACGCAGGGTATCCGCTTTTTCCTTCGTGACCTCTCCGATGATCCGAATAGCAAGGCCCGGTCCGGGGAAGGGTTGGCGGCTGACCAGATACTCCGGCAGCCCCAGCTCTCTTCCCAGCTGGCGGACCTCGTCCTTAAACAGCATTTTCAGCGGTTCCAGAATCGCCCTGAATTTCACATGATCCGGCAGCCCGCCCACATTGTGGTGGCTTTTAATCACAGCGGCGGAGCCCGCACCGGACTCGATCACATCGGGATAGATGGTGCCCTGAGCCAGATAGTCTACTGCGCCGATCTTCATTGCTTCTTCCTCAAACACGCGAATAAATTCTTCCCCGATGATCTTGCGTTTGCGCTCCGGATTAGACTGGCCAGCTAATTTTGTCAGGAACCGGGTCTCGGCGTTGACCCGCACAAACTTCATCGGCCACTTTGCAAAAGCCGCCTGAACCTCGTCTCCCTCGTTCAGCCGCATCAGACCGTGGTCCACAAAGACACAGGTGAGCTGGCTGCCAATCGCCTCGGCCAGCAGTGCGGCGCAGACAGCGCTGTCCACGCCGCCACTGAGAGCCAGAAGGACCTTGCCGCGTCCCACATGTTCCCGGATCTGATGGATTGCGGTGCCCTTGTAATCCGCCATGCTCCAGGTGCCGTGGGCCCCGCACACCTCATACAGAAAATTGCGGATCATCTGCGTGCCATACTCCGTATGACTGACCTCCGGATGAAACTGAACGCCATAAAACCGCCGCGCCTCGTTTGCAATGGCCACATGGGAGCAGGCCGCAGAGTGGGCCGTCAGCCGAAATCCCTCAGGAACACGCGCCATATAGTCCCCATGGCTCATCCAAGAAATGCCTTTCTCCGGGAGTCCATGAAAGATAGAGCTGGACGGATCATACCATGTCACCGTTTTCCCGTACTCCCGAGCGGAATCCTCCTGCGCAGGGGTCACCTTACCACCCAGCATTTGGGCCATCAGCTGACAGCCATAACAGATTCCGAGGATCGGGACTCCCAGCTCAAAGACCGCCGGATTCACTTGAGGGGCCCCTTCTTCATATACGCTGTTCGGGCCCCCGGTAAAGATGATCCCGATGGGAGAAAATGCACGGATGTCCTCCACCGGCATGGTGTATGGATGGACCTCGCAATAGACCTCGCACTCGCGTACCCGCCGGGCGATCAGCTGATTATACTGACCGCCGAAATCAAGGATCAATATACGCTCCATAGCGTCCTCCTTACAAGTCAATGTCGGCATCTCCACCGGAAGCGCCTTCAAGCGCAGGGGTTACTTTATGAAGGAAAGTGTCCACCTGCTCCGGGCAGCGGCCAATATAGTCCTCCGGCTTCAGCAGGGCGGCAAGTTCCTTCTCACTCATAGAAAAGGCCGGTTCTGCTGCCAGCCGATGCAGTAGGTCACAGGATCCTCCCTCCTTCATCCTTGCTGAAGCCGCATGGGAACAGCGCCGGATCACCTCGTGCAGCTCCTGCCGGTCACCGCCCCGTTTGACTGCTTCCATCATCAGATTTTCCGTGGCGATAAAAGGTAGGTATTCCCGAACTGTCTTGTCGATGATCTTTTCATTGACCACAAGCCCACAGGTCACATTCTTGGAAAGGCGCAGGATCGCATCGGCACAGAGAAACCCCTCCGGCATAGAGATGCGGCGGTTGGCAGAATCGTCCAGTGTGCGCTCCATCCATTGGACGGATGCTGTCATGTGTGCATTTGCAGCATCTAAAATGAGATAGCGGGCCAAAGAACAGATGCGCTCGCTCCGCATGGGATTTCGTTTATATGCCATAGCAGAGGAACCGATCTGATTCTTTTCAAAAGGCTCCTCCAGTTGCCTATCATGCTGTAACAGGCGAATGTCATTTGCCATCCGATAGGCGCTCTGGGCGATGGAGGACAGACAGTTCAGGATACGGCTGTCCACTTTTCGGGGATATGTTTGCCCACAGACATCAAAGCACTGTTCAAATCCAAATTCTGCACTGATTTGACGGTTCATCTGGTCGATCTTATCTGTATTACCGTCAAACAGATCCAGAAAGCTGGCCTCGGTCCCAGTGGTTCCCCGGCATCCGAGAAATTTCATATGCTCCAGCACATGGTCCAACTCCTCTAAATCAGAGAGAAAATCCTGCATCCAAAGAGTCGCCCGTTTGCCCACAGTGACAAGCTGGGCCGGCTGATAGTGGGTATAGCCAAGGGTAGGCAGCGCCTTGTATTGCTCTGCGAAAGACGCGAGATTTTTCAGCACACCCAGCAGCTCTCCGCGGAGATGGCGCAGGCCGTCCCGATAAAGGATCAGGTCCCCATTGTCGGTCACATAGCAGCTGGTGGCCCCCAGATGGATCACACCTGCAGCGCTGGGAGCCGCTTTCCCGTAGGCATAGACATGAGCCATTACGTCGTGCCGCACTTCCGTTTCCCTCTGCGCGGCGCATTCAAAATCAATGTCATCGATATGTGCTTCCAGCTCCGCCACCTGCTCCGCCGTGATGGGCAGTCCAAGGTTATGCTCCGCACGAGCCAGTGCTGTCCAGAGCTTTCGCCAGACCTGAACACGCTTTTTCTGGGAGAACAGATGCAGCATCTCTTCTGAGGCATAGCGGGAGGAAAGAGGTGATTCGTATGTTTCGTACATCATAGGATTCCTTTCTCTGCGTTATTCCACAGTGACGGACTTTGCCAGATTTTTCGGCTTATCGATATCACAGCCGTTTTCCTTGGCAACATAGTAGGCTAGAAGCTGCAGAGGAACGATCTCTGCCACAGACTGGAACAATGGGTCAAGACCCGGAATATAGACCACATCATCCGCCTGTGCCAGTACGGCGCGGTCCCCCTTGACAGCCAGCGCAAGAACCTGCGCGCCGCGAGCCTTGACCTCAACGATATTGTTCATGGTTTTTTCTGCGATATGCCTGTTGCAGCAAAGGGCGATCACGCTCTGTCCTTCATCGATCAGGGCGATGGCCCCATGTTTCAGCTCACCGGCGGCATAAGCTTCCGCGTGGATGTAGGAGATCTCCTTCATCTTTAACGCGCCCTCCAGCGCCGCGGCATAGTCGGTATTGCGTCCGATGTAGAACATGGAGTGGCCGGTATTGTACTTCTTTGCCAGTTGGGGCAGCGTGATGTTCATGTCCAGCGTCTGCTGGATCTTCTGGGGGATGGACTGGAGTTCCCGGATCAGCCGGAGATACTCCTGCTGGGAGAGCAGTTCCATTGTGTGCGCCGCATACACGGCAAACAGATAGAGCACAGAGAGCTGAGTAGTATATCCTTTGGTGGTAGCCACAGCAATCTCAGGTCCGGCCCAGGTATAAAGGGTATTGTCGGCTAGCTTTGCGATGGTGCTGCCTACTACATTCACAATGGCCAGAACCCGGGCGCCGAGGCTTTGGCACTCCTTCATGGCCGCGATGGTGTCTGCTGTTTCGCCGGATTGGGAGAGTACGATCAAATGCCCGAACTGCTGGCCAAAGTCCTGCGGCTGAATTGGACTCAGAATGTAGTCA
>CAUWCX010000067.1:0-11407 GCA_963557105.1 uncultured Oscillospiraceae bacterium | reverse complement strand
GGGACACAATCGAAAGTGTCCCCCTCTTTTGCGCCCCTTTGGTTACTTTCCCGGCAAGGGGAAAGTAACCCGGGGTAAGGGGGCGGAACCCCCGGGGCTGCCGATGAGCAGCATCTCTCGTCCCCACCCGCCCGCCAAAGGACAAATCAAAATACCACCCCCGCCTTTAAGGTCTATTTAAACTTCCCCCGCTAAACTGGAGTACAAAGCAAGAGAAAAAACCCCGTCTGCCGGGTGCTTCCGGCACAGGCGTTTACATACCTCCCAATTTCTTTCCCTTTTGGGAAGAGCGGGACGCCCAGTTATGGGCGTCCCGCTCTTTCTGTGGTGGATGAGATCAAGCCGCGCTGGCCTCCCCTCCGCACAGCTGCATCAGTGCCTCCGCCAGCTCCGCCCGGGTGACATAGCCCCGGGGGTCCAGCAGACCCTCTGCCCCGCCGGTGAGGATGCCCGCTTCCACCGCCCAGGCCACGGCGCTTTCCGCCCAGGGGGAGATCTCTCCCCGGTCGGGGAACTGGGCCAGCACCGCCGGATCTGCCGAGGCGGGGGCCTCCGTGGAGGCGGCGTACCGCTGCAGGAGAACAGCCAGCTGCTGGCGGGAGAGGTTGGCGTAGGGGGCGAAGAGATCGCCGTGGTAGCCGGTGGCCAGCCCCAGGTCTGCAGCCCAGGTCAGCGCCGGGGCAAAGTCGGCGGAGGCGGGTACATCGGCGAAGGGGCATTCCCCCTCCCCTGGGTCCGGGCTGCCCGCCAGGCGGTACAGGGCGGAGATCACCTGGATGCGGGTGGCCCCGTCCTCCGGGCGGAAGGTCAGGGTGCCGCCGCCGGTCATGAGGCCCTTTTCCCAGACGAAGTCCACCGCCTGGTGGTACCAGGCGTCCCGGTCCACATCGGTGAGGAGGGCCGAGGCGCAGCGCTCCGGCTGGAGGGAAGCCCGGTCGGTGAGGTCGATGGACCACCCGGACAGGTTGGCGGCGTAGTCCGCCGCAGTGACATAGATGGTCTCTGTCCCCTCCTCTAGCTGGCGGAGATCCAGGGTCAGGGTGTGGCCCTTCCCCGCCCGGTCGTCGGCGAAGGCATCCTCCGCCAGGACCGCCCCGTCGCTGTCCAGCAGGGCGGCGTGGGCCAGGAACTGTCCGTCGGTGACGGTCACGGACAGGGTATCCCCCCGGACGGCGGCCTTAGCCGTGGGGGCGGCGCTGTCCACCGTCACCGGGAATCGCCAGGCCAGACATCGGTCGTTGGCGCTGGAGAGGAGCCAGCGGTAGGAATCGGGATCTTCAGCGTCAGGGGCGCTGCGCCGGTAGGCCTCCTCCATGGCGCTGTCCCCCTCCAGCCAGGCGTAGAAGGACACATTGACCCGGGTGCCGTTGGGCAGGGCCTCGCCCCGGCTGTCCACGCCCGCCCAGGAGAAGGTGCCGGAGGGGGCGGCGGTGTAGGTGAACTCGTCCATGGGGGATCTGGTGATCCAGGGGGCGTCCTCCACCCGGTAGATCTGCCCGGTGCGGGCATTGGAGACCAGGGCGATGATCCGGGCGGCGTTGCGGAGGGTGTAGAACTCCAGGGCCACCATGGTGCCGCCGGTGTACAGGGCGTCGGAGGCGGGGCCGGGGATGGCGCTGCGCTTGTCGCTGTGGGGGAAGCTGCCGTAGGGGTTCTGCCCCAGGAGGGGGCGGCCCTCGGTGTAGACGGGGTTGTCGCTGACATAGGCCAGATTGGCCCCCAGGTCAACGGGCAGCGCACCGGCCTCTGCCCCGGCGTTCACCGCGTCCCGGAAGTCTGTGGGTTCAAAAATGGGGGCCTTCTCCCAGTCCCCGCAGTAGCCCAGGCAGGAGGCGTGGACCGCCTGCCCGGCCTGGTTGGTCAGGGTGATGTACCCCTCCACAAAGAAGCCGTTGGGAAAGGACTGTTCCAGCTCCCGGCGGAGGTCGCGGTCCACGGCCAGGGACACCTGGACCGTCCGGGCCTCCCCAGCGGGCAGCACAAGGGTCTCCGGGGCGGAGACGGCCACCTGCGGGGTGATGTCCCGGGGGGACAGGCTGCTGTAGGTGGTCTCCCCCACCTGCGCCGTCCCGTCGGTGAGGACAGCGGTGGACAGGGTGAGGACCTGCTCCTCCTGGGAGAGATTGCGGAGAGTGAAGGTGGCGGTGAAGCGGCCCTGGCGGTTCTCCCCCAGGGTCAGCAGGGGGTCCTCCACCACCAGGGGGCTGTCCACGGCGGCGGCCAGATCCAGCAGCCCCGCCCCCTGCCGCCGGGGGGACAGGGGCGTTCCGCTTTCGTCGGTCATGGGCTGTGCGGTGGAGGCCAGCAGGGCCTCCGCCAGATCGGCGGCCTGGGCGGGGTCGTCGATCCCCCGCTGCCGCAGGGCCTGGAGCAGGACGGCAAAGCTGCCGGCGGCGTTGGGGGCCGCCATGGAGGTGCCGCTCTCCAGCCGGTAGGCGCTGTCCCCCCTGGCGGAGGCGGAGAGGATGGACCCGCCGGGGGCGGTGAAGGTGGGCAGAAGCCGCAGACCGGCGGTTCCCCAGGAGGAGGCGTCCAGCATCTGGGGCCGCCCGCTGCCGCTGACCAGCATGGGCTGGGCGTGGATGGTCACATCCGTCTTCCCCGCCAGGGCCCGCAGGAATGCCCCGTCCTCCCGGGACAGGGTGGCGCAGGGGATGGCGGCGTTGTCCACTGCCGCCAGGATGCTCCCCGGCTGGTCGTTGACGATGAGACAGCCGGCAGCGCCGGCGGCCTGGGCGTTTTGCACCTTCTCCGTGAAGGTGATCCCGCCCCGGGCCACCAGGGCCAGCTTGCCCGCCAGGGACAGCCCGGCGAAGTCCGCCGCGGTTCCCGTGCCGGGGACGGCCACCAGGGCCAGGGACTTCCCCGCCAGGGCCGTGAGGCTGGGGGGCGCCTCGCCGGTCTGGGCGGTGGTGTCGCTGAAGGGGATGGACCGCTCCCCCGCCTGGAGATACCCCGGGGAGAAGTAGCTCATGGCGTCGGCGGCGGCCACCGCCACGGCCCCGGGATAGGTGGCGGGGGCGTTGACCGTGCCGTAGTCGGTGTATCCGGCGGTGGGCAGCGGACTGCCCTGGAGCTTCATGGAGGTGCTGGCGCCGTTGTTTCCGGCGGCGCAGCACAGGATCACCCCCGCCTGCCGCAGGGACTGAAAGGCCTGGGCGTACAGCCCGTCCAGGGTGGAGTCCCGGCTGAAGCCGCTGGGGGTGCCCAGGGACAGGTTCACCACATCGGCCCCCAGGGCCAGGGCGTCCTCCAGGGCCTTCAGCACCACGGCGTCGTCGGTCCCCGCGTCGGCGTTGTCGGGAAAGACCTTCATAGCCAGCAGCTGCGCCGCCGGGGCGGCGCCCCGGAAGAGCACGGCGCCGTCGCTCCCCAGGGCGTACCCCGCCGCCAGGGCGGCAACATGGGTGCCGTGGCTGTCCCGGGTCCCCACATCGTCGTCCCCGTGGCAGTAGTCGTAGGCGAAGGGGATGCGGGGGGAGATGTACCGGCCGGGGGTGCCGCCGCCCTGCACGAAGGCGGAGACCGCCTCCCGGCTGAGGGCGGGGGACTGGGCCAGACCCTGGTCCTTAAAGGCGCTGTGGCTGGTGCGAAAGCCGCTGTCCAGCACGGCGATCACCACGCCGTCGCCGTTGAGCCCCCGGTCCAGCAGCGCCTCAGCCCCCATGAGGGGGAGGCTGTTGGACTGGACCGGCGCTTCGGCGCTGCCGGTCTGGGGCTGGGCATAGGTCCGGGTGAGGGAGACGCTCTCCACCCCGTCAGCCGCCGCCAGGGCGGCCAGGGCTTTGGGGGTCCCCTCCACTGCCGCCCCAGAGAAGAGCTGGCGGTATGTCCACAGCACGCGGACTCCAGGGATGTCCGCCAGGGGGGATTCCCCGCCGCTGCCGGGGTCCAGGCGGACAATGGCGCGGACAGGCTCCGATGCTTCGGCGTTTTCCCCGCCGGGGAACGCCGCCAGGGCCAGCTGGCCGGTCAGCAGAAGGGCCAGGAGAAGGGAGAGGAGTTTTTTCATGGTCGCAACGCTTTCTTCCGCCCCCCCGCTGGGGGGCGGAGGGTGGATTTTTTTCTTTTGCCGCCTTCGGCGGCGGGGGGATTTTTCCTTTTTTGGAGGGGGGATTCGCCTCTCGGCGGGCGGGTGGGAACGCAGCGGCTCTCTTCTTCCATGAAGCTGGTTCTTTCGGGGGCTGCGCGCCCCCGCACCCCCGGTGACTTTTTGCTCGCACAAAAAGTCACCAAAAATGCGCCAAAACCAAGGTTTTGGAATCCTTTGCCTCATCGGTGCAGGCGGGGGATGATGGGCGAAGCCACCGAATTTCAGATCCTTCGGGCATCTGATCTCGGCCGGGTATCTATTCCAACTTCGCCTGCCGGCCTGTTAAAGGGATAGATTCATCTAGGGGTGCGGCACTGTCATTGCGATAACCACACGGCAGTCTGCTCTCGTCATAGTCAATTTGATTCTCGCCCCAGGGGCGAGTGGCTTTTTGCAGAGGTATGTTTTTCGCCCACACGAAAGACTCAGGGGGAATGGGGGGCGGTAGCCCCCGAAATCTCCCGCTCCTTGGGGTGCAATCCACCCTCAAGTCTGCTGGGGGGGGTAGCCCCTCTGGCGAGGGGGCGGAGCCCCCTTGAAGATGTCGTTGCGGGGGGTGGTTCTCAGGAGGGGGACACAATCGAAAGTGTCCCCTTCCTGAGCGTCCCTTTGGTTACTTTCCCGACGAGGGGAAAGTAACCCGGGGCGTGGGGATGGAATCCCCACATGGTTAGTCAAGAACGATCTTCTTCCCCACCCACCGAGAAAAAAGAAATTATGTTAACTCCACCCCCACCGGACAGTGATCACTCCCCATGACCTCCGGGTAGATGGCGGCGTCCGCCACCCGCCCCGCCAGCCGCTGGGAGACGATAAAGTAGTCGATCCGCCACCCGGCGTTGTTCTTCCGGGCATTGAAGCGGTAGCTCCACCAGCTGTAGGCCCCGGTCTTGTCCGGGTACTTGGCCCGGAAGGTGTCCACAAAGCCGGATTCCAGCAGCTGCGTCATCTTCCCACGCTCCTGGTCGGAGAAGCCGGCGTTCCCCCGGTTGGGGCCGGGGTTCTTCAGGTCGATCTCCTGGTGGGCAACATTCAGATCCCCGCACAGCACCACGGGCTTTTTCTCGTCCAGCGCCAGGAGATATGCCCGGAAGTCGTCCTCCCACTGCATCCGGTAGTCGATGCGCTTGAGCCCGTCCTGGGCGTTGGGGGTGTAGCAGCACACCAGGAAGAAGTCCGGGTACTCGGCGGTGATGACCCGGCCCTCGTGGCGGTGGATGTCGTCACCGAAGCCGTAGGTCACGGACAGGGGCTCCACCCGGGTGAAGATGGCGGTGCCGGAGTAGCCCTTCTTGTCGGCGTAGTTCCAGAACTGGTGGTAGCCGGGGAGATCCACCTCCGCCTGTCCCGCCTGGAGCTTGGTCTCCTGCAGGCAGTAGACGTCGGCGTCGGCCTCCCGGCAGAAATCCAGAAAGCCCTTCTGCAAACAGGCCCGCAGGCCGTTGATGTTCCAGGAAATCAGTTTCATGGTCAAATTCTCCTTCGTTTGGATAGGAACAGTATAGCAATCTTCCCCCGGGAAAACAATACGGAAATGGGGAAACCGTGGGCCGGTCTGCCCGGAGAAATCTGTGCAGACCGGGGGCTTTGGCTTGCTATGGGGCGGGGGTTGTAGTAAACTGGTGGCAGGAAAAAGCGTTGGAGGTGACCGGAGGGTGAAAAAGAGGCTTATTCTGGTTCTGCTGCTGGTCCTGCTGACAGGCTGCGGGCAGAGGGAGCCGGAGCGCTGGCCCGTGGAGGCCGGGCGCATCCGGCAGGATACGGAGTATCTCTGCACAAGCATCGGCCCCCGGGTCACCGGAGGAGAGGCGGAGCGGGCGGCGGCTGACTGGCTGGCCGGCCGGCTGGAGGAGCTGGGCTTTGGGACCGTTGTCCGCACCCCCTTTCAGGGCCTGGGGGAGCTGCGCAGCGAAAACCTCATGGTGGAGTGCGGCCCGGGCCGAGACGGCCCCCTGGTGGCGGTGGTGGCCCACTATGACACGGTGGCCGACTGCCCCGGCGCCCGGGACAACGGGGCCTCCGTGGCCATCCTGCTGGAGCTGGCCCGGCAGCTGGGGCCGGAGGGGGCGGATCTGCCCTTCACCGTGCGGCTGATCTTCCTGGGCTCGGAGGAGAACGGCTACCACGGTGCCTCCGCCTATGTGGATGGACTGACCCAGGCGGAGCGGGACCGCCACCTGGCAGTATTCAACATGGATATCAGTGCAGCGGACGCCGATGCCCAGGCCCAGCTGGTGTGCATGACCCTGGGCGGCGGGCTGGATGGCCCCTACCGGGAGGGGAATTTCCTGGAGGCCGTGGACAACACCCCCGCCCGGGCCGTGGGCCGGGCATTTCAGACCCTGTACGGCGGGGAGCGCCCTCCCCTGCTCCACGGCGGGATGAGCGACCATGTGGTGTTCCACCAGGCGGGGATGGAGGCGGCCAATATCTGCTGGCGGAAGGTGAGCGGGCCGGAGGCCCGCCTGCCGGCGGAGTATCACCGGCCCACCGACACCCCGGATACGCTGGATTATGAGACTGCCGTGGTCACCGCCCGGTGCATCCTGGGTGCCCTGGATCAGCTGGCGGCAGATATGGCGCAGTGATAGAAAAAAGGCTGCCCCCCGGCCAGTGGGCCGGGGGGCAGCCTTTGACTTGCCGAAAAAGCCTCGCAGAGTTCGCCGCACGGGCGGCGAAGAAAGTGAAATTTTCTGTGCACCGCTGTAGCACGGTTTCCTCGCGGCATAGCCGCTGCGGCCTACGCTACAAACAGGCCACCGGCCTGTTTGCTTAACGCTGCGGCTTCTCACGCAGCGCGCGTCGCAGCGGCGTAGCCGCAAGGCGCGAAGCGGAGTGCGGTTCAAAAAAGCGCTTGCGCTTTTTTGACGGTTTTACTTCAGCAGACACAGCACAGCGCCGTAGACCGCGCTGGCCGCCAGGCCGAAGACGATCACCGGCCCGGCTACGGTGAACATTTTTGCGGCCATGCCGGTGACCAGACCCTCGGCACGAAAGTCGATGGCGGGGCTGGCCACGGCGTTGGCAAAGCCGGTGATGGGCACCAGGGTCCCCGCGCCGCCGTAGCGGGCCAGCTTGTTGTACAGATTCAGCCCCGTCAGCAGGACGGACAGGCCCACCAGGGTCACCGAGGTGGCCGTCCCGGCGTCCGTCTGGCTCAGCCCAAGGGCGGAGTAGCCGTCCAGAATGGCCTGGCCCAGGACGCAGATGGCTCCGCCGATGAGGAACGCCAGGGTGCAGTCCTTCACCACCGGGGACTTCTTTGCCCGGTCCTGGACGAATTGCGCGTAATCCTTGTTGGATAAGTTCATCAAAAATCCCTCCTTCGCCCTAGTATGTCCGGCGGAAGGAGGGATATGCGGAAGTTATTGTGCCAGCACGTGGGCGTGCTTCAGCGGCCGGTACAGGGCCAGATACAATAGACCGGCACAGACCACGGCGATGATGGCGTTGACCAGGGTCACCGGCAGCTTCACGGTGAGGGTCTCCACAATGGCCACCTGCCAGGTGAAGTTCTTCACCAGAACGCCGGTGAGGATGTTCTTCACCACATACAGCACACAGTAGGTCAGAGCGCCGCAGACGCCCGACAGCCAGATGCGCAGCTTCTCGCCCCCCAGGCGGACCTTGTGCATGAGGATACCGGCCACAAAGGCCATGGCAAACTTGTTGATGAAGGTGATGTAGAACTCCGGTGCCCAAGCGGGGTCACTGAGGTCCACCAGGGCGTTGCCGATGCCGGCGGCCAGACCGCCGACCCCCGGCCCGAACAGCAGGGCCGCCAGCACGCACATGGCGTTGCCCACAGACAGGGCGGTCTTTCCCAGGGGGCTGGGGATGGGGATGCTGACAAATTTGGTCAGGGCGAAGACCATGGCGGACAGCACGCCAACCAGGGCGATGTTTCGTACCGTAAAAAACTGCTTCTTCTCCATCGTTCTCTCTCCTTTGGGATGTCCGCCCCTTGACAGCGGCGGCGGTATAGGCTATGCTCCCATTATAGAACAAACTGGCTCTATGAAAACCCTCAGAAGAGAAATAATTTATGGGATCAGTTGGAGGAGGAGCGGAAATGCTGGACTTGACGGTTTGCCTGGACAGCGGCCTGCACACGCCGCTGTATGAGCAGCTCTACGAAAATCTGGCGGAACAGATCCGCTGCGGTGCCCTGGCCGCCGGGACCAGATTGCCCGGCAAGCGGAGCCTGGCGGCCCAGCTGGCGGTGGCGGTGAACACGGTGGACACGGCCTACCAGATGCTGGTGGCGGAGGGGTATCTGGAGGCCCGGCCCAGAAGCGGCTTCTTTGTGCTGGCCTATGACGGGGCGCTGCACGCGGAGCGAGGCCGGGAGGTTCCCCTCCCGGCCCCTGCGCCGGTACAGGAGGAGGCGCTGCTGGATCTCTCCACCGGGGCGGTGGATACCGCCCTCTTCCCCTTCCGCACCTGGGGGCGGCTGCAGAAGGAGCTGCTGTACGCCAGCCCGGAGCTGCTGCTTCACGGCCACCGCCAGGGGGACGAGGATCTGCGGCGGAGCCTAGCGGACTACCTCCACGCCTACCGGGGGGTGGTGTGCAACCCGGACCAGATCGTGGTGGGGGCCGGGGTGGAGTACCTGCTGGGGCTGGCGGCCCAGCTGCTGCGGGGCCGCACGGCGGCGGTGGAAAATCCGGGCTACAGCCGCTCCCGGACCATCCTGGTCAACAGCGGCGTCCCCTGCCGGTGCGTGGACATTGACGGCGGGGGCCTGTCCCTGGAGGGGCTGGAGGACAGCGGGGCGGATCTGTGCTATGTGACCCCCAGCCACCACTTCCCCACGGGGGTCACCATGCCCGTGGGCCGCCGAAGCCAGCTCCTGCGGTGGGCCGCCGCCAAGCCGGGGCGGTACATCCTGGAGGACGACTACGACGCGGAGTTCCGCTTTGATATGCGCCCCCTGCCCAGCCTCCAGGGCATGGCGGGGCCGGACGGCCCGGTGGTGTACCTGTGTACCTTCTCCAAAAGCCTGGCCCCCAGTATCCGCATCGCCTGCATGGTGCTGCCCCCGGAGCTGCTGGCCCGGTACCGGGAGACCTTCGGAAGCTACGCCAACACCGTCAGCCGCTTTGAGCAGCAGACCCTGTGCCGGTTCCTCACCGGGGGGTACTTCACTCGCCATCTGGCCCGGCTGCGCAGCGCCTACAAGGCCCGATCCGCCCACCTGATCCAGGAGCTGGAGGGGGCCTTCGGCCGGGAGAATATTGTGCTCCAGGGCCGCCACACGGGGTTGCACCTGCTGCTGACCCTGCGGGACGGCCCCGGGGAGGCGGCTATGGTGGCCTCCGCCCGGGCGCTGGGCATTGGCCTGCGGGGGCTCAGCGACTACTATATGGCCCGGCGGGAGCTGTGCCCGGAGAACACGGTGGTCCTGGGCTACGCCTCCCTCCCCGACGGGGAGATCCACGGCGTGGTGGAGCGCCTGCGGCAGGCGTGGGGGCAGAAGGGCACTGTCAAAAAAGTGCAAGCACTTTTTTGAGAAAAGTTTGCGCTGCGCTCTGCGCCTCGGTTGTCCGCCGATGGCGGCCAATTCGACGCTCGCTCCGCGAGAAGTATTTTCTGCCACGCACATGTCGCGGCAGAAAATGATTTTACTTTATTCGCCGCCTGCGGGCGGCGAACTCTGCGAGGCTTTTTTGACAAGCAGAAGGCCCGCAGAGCGATGGCTCTGCGGGCCTTCTGTCCGGTATTGGGTTTAAATTTCCCGCCGTCCCTCCAGGGCGCGCATGAGGGTGGCGTCGTCGGCAAACTCCAGGTGCCCCCCCACGGGGATGCCGTAGGCCAGGCGAGTCACCTTGACGTCGAAGGGCTTCAGCAGCCGGGCCAGGTACATGGCGGTGGCCTCCCCCTCCGTGTCCGGGTTGGTGGCCATAATGACCTCCCGTATGCCCCCCTGGGCCACCCGGGCCAGCAGGGACTTGATCTCCAGGTCGTCGGGGCCCACATGGTTCATGGGGGAGATGACCCCGTGGAGGACATGATAGCGGCCGTTGTACTCCCGGGCCCGCTCCATGGCGGCCACATCCCGGGGGTCCGCCACCACGCAGATGAGGCCCTCGTCCCGCTTGGGGGAGGCGCAGATGGGGCACAGCCCCCCGGCGGTGAGGTTCTGGCACACGGGGCAGCAGGTGACGCTGCGCTTGGCGTCCACAATGGCGTCGGCAAATTCCTGGGCCTCCTGGTCGCTGAGGTTCAGGATGTGGAAGGCCAGACGCTGGGCGGATTTGCCGCCGATGCCGGGGAGGCTGGCGAACTGCTCCACCAGCTTCTCCAGGGGCGCGGGAAAGTACTCCATAGGGCTTAACCTCTCAATTCCTTGATGCGTCCGGGGATATCGGACGCCTTGTATACGGCGCTGCCCGCCACCAGGACATTGGCCCCGGCGTCGATGCAGGTCCGGCAGGTGACGGGGTCCACGCCGCCGTCCACCTCCAGCTCGCAGTCCAGCCCCCGCTGGTCGATCCACGCCCGGAGCTGCCGCACCTTGGGCATCATGTCCGGCATAAAGGACTGGCCGCCGAAGCCGGGCTCCACGGTCATGACCAGTACGATGCTGCACAGGTCCAGGAAGGGCAGCGCCGCCTCCGCCGGGGTGTTGGGTTTCAGCACCACGCCGGCCCGCTTGCCCTGGCCGCGGATGAGCTCCAGGGCCTTCCGGGTGTTCTCCTGGGTGTCCGCCTCCACGTGGACGGTGACAATGTCCGCCCCCGCGCGGCAGAACTCCTCCACATACCGCACAGGCCGGTCGATCATCAGATGGACGTCCAGGGGCAGTGCGGTGGTGGGGCGGATGGACTTCACCACGGGGATACCGATGGTGATATTGGGGACGAAGAGGCCGTCCATGACATCCACATGGACATAGTCGGCGGTATCAATGCGGCGGATGTCCCGCTCCAGATTGGCAAAGTCGGCGGAGAGGATGGATGGGGCGATCTTGATCATCGTCAACACTTCCTTTTTGGTGTGATCCGGCGTGGCTTGCCGGGGGCTACGCACCGCCTGGCGGCGGGCGACATAGGATATCGTAAGCGGCACAGGCGTCTGCGGCGGGGCCGCATTCCAACGCCCCACGATCCTGCTCCCGGCCCGCGCCGGGGCGCGCCGCATCATATAGGAGGCCGCCGGGACCCCGGCGGCCTCCATCAGCGCTGTCCGCTCCCCGCCAGTATACCAAAGGCGGCAACGAAAATCAAGGCGCGCGGCAGGGGAAAACTGGGATATCCTGTAGGTGTTACAATGATGTGTGACAGATAGGCAAAAAAAGAGAGCGAATAGGGG
>CAUWCX010000066.1:0-11844 GCA_963557105.1 uncultured Oscillospiraceae bacterium | reverse complement strand
ACCTCAGGCCCCTCGCAAGGGCCTTACGGCCCCGGGCGCATCTCTGGTGGAACCAGCCAAAAAACTTCATGGGGAGGTATTGCAGCATGAGTGCCCGATACGTGTGGCGGCGAGCTATAGTTTCTGACAAACTCATCTATGGGCCGGAGCTGGTGAACGGTTCTTTTCCCCCTTTCACAGACATCATTCAGGGCGATAACATCAATGCCCTGTGTTTCAACTCGGATGAGCGCTCGTTCTTTTACTCCGATACCATTCTGACAGAAAACGGAAAGCTTCGTCTTAAGAATCCTGTTGCAGTCTATGGAACTAATGTGCGCACCAATTATTCTGGCGACAAGAATGTGTACATCATGTTTCGTACACCTGGGGACAAAGCTCTTCGCATTTCCCAGGTGTGGAGCGGGCAGTTCGGCCTGATCTGGGATTCGGCTCGGGCGAAGGAGAATGGGCGTCAACACGAAATGGAGAATGCAAGTTCTTTTTGTGCGATGTCAGTTGAGCACAAAGAGCATTCTGTTTCCAATGTCTCAGGCCCATCGCAAGGGCCTTACCAGGGGTCTCTGAGCCCCTGTAATACCACGGCCAATATCTCCAGGAGGTGCGCAGCATGAGAAGTAGATACATCTGGGACAGATATTCCCTGGCGGGCGGAGATTACCACTACATCGCTGCCGACGGCACCGCTAAAAGCGGATCAACCACATTTTACGTTGAGCCGAACGAATTTCCCCAAGGTCCAGCATCAATTGTCAATGGTGATAATATGCGTGCTACTATTGGTGATGACGGGGCAAGGTGCTTGTTCGACCCAAGCACCGGACTTTTCTCCATTATACCGAACAGAACTTTGGAGGTTGGGCAGTCGGGCCTCCCGATATCGTTGAGCGGCAGCAAATTCGCCTACGACCCACGTGACAACTATGGCAGAGACACTGTCTATTACTCAGCGCAGGGGCTCCGCTGCGAAGACAATTCGTACGGCTATGGCTGGATATTAAAGCCGATTGGCGGTGGCCGACTGGGCAAACTGCAATCCAAGCGCGGCCCTATCAAGGGAAATCCTGCCGGCAATGTCTCAGGCCCCTCGCAAGCCCCTTTTCTCCAGGTTTTCTTCCTGCATTTCTCCCCCCTCCAGCACCCCCTCTGGTAGCGTTTTTCGGCCTTGGTAGCGCTACCAACGCTACCAAGCGCCAAAAAGCGCCTAGAATTATCGGTCAGCACTCCAGCCGTGCCTTGCTCTTGTTCCACACCCCGGTCACCACCAGGCCGGTCAGGTTGGTGAAGGTGATGGAGTGCGGGTTCCCGGTGATGTCGTTGAAAAGGAAGTCTTCCAGGCGGAGGATTCTGGCCTCGTGGTCATCCAGAGTAGCCATCAGCCCTGCGGTGGATGCGTTCTGGAGATACGCCTTCCGCTCTCCGGTGTCCAGCAGGACGGCGATCTCCGCGCCGGTGTCCCATACGCCGTCCTTCCCGGAAAACACAGAGTGCATGGCGTCCACCACCGTATAGGTGACGCCGTCAATGGAGATCCCGCCAGTGACAGCGGTGCCGGCGCACGGGGCCCGGAACTTCACCATGGTCCCATCTATCACGCCGCCGGCAGGAAGGGTCAGAACGATGCTCCCCCCCGCCAGAACAGCGGCTGTGGCCACCTTCGTGGCCAGCGCCTCCCGTCTGCGGATGCCCGCCAGGGAGTCCTCTCTGCTGTGTAGGCTCATCTGTTTTCCCTCCTATCGATAGTTGATGGTGATGTGGTCCAAATGGATCTCGCCGCCGGCGCTCCCCCGGCTGAGGGACACTCGAATGGCCACGCCCCAGGCGGCGCCGGTTTTGTTGGCGTTGGTAAAGGTGTGAGGTCTGTCGGCCTCCACCTCTGCCGTCATGTCCTCCCAGGTGGGGGCAGTGTCGTAGGCATTGTTGCACGCCTCCACCTTCATGCTGCTACCGGGGCAGAATACCCCCGCCGTCCGAACACCGATCAATGCGGGGCGTTCATCTGCCGGGAGTTGGTTCGTGACCAGCACCAGGGCGTTGTTCGCTTTCGTGAATTGGAACGTCCGCCTGCCGCTGTTCCCGGCACTGTCGGTGGCCGTGATCACCAGCTCGTGTCTGCCGTTGAGCAGTTTCTGCCATGTCTCCGGCCCCAGGGACACGCTGTGGGCAGTATCTCCCGCTGTTGTGGTGGTCTGGCTGAGGTCCTCCCCGTCCACGGTTTCCACGACAGTGATACTCCCCGCCGCGCCTCCGCTGATGGTGTAGGTTTTGGTCGGCAATCCATCCGCCAGTGTACCCAGGTCCTCATCTGCGCCGCTGATGACTGGGCCTGCGCTGCTCTCCACCGTCCGGGTCTCCCCGGTGAGGTAGGGGCTTTCCGCCCCCGCTGTGTCGAAGCTCTTGGCCCGGTAGGCCACGCTTTCCCACCCGCCTGCGCGGTCTCTGAAGGTCAGCAGAACGCCACGGTAGACCTCTACCCACTCTGTGCCGTCTACGCTGCGCTCCAGGATCACCCCCAGCGGGGTGTTCCCTTCTGCCGCCGCCACAGACCAGGTCACCTGGTATGCCTGCCCCTGTCGCAGCTGGGTCGGGTAGGTCAGCTCGTAGGGGGCGGCGGGAACAGCCGCCGCAGTTGCCGTTGCTGTCATGGTCAAACCTCCAATCTCTGGCGGCGCTCATTCCACACGCCGCCGCTAAGGGCAAAGCCCGCCAGGGTGTCGAAGGCCACCAGGGCCGGGTTGTCCGTCAGCCCCGCCAGCACGCCGTCCCAGGTGGCCGCCGCCGTAGCAGCCGCAGCGGTGGCCTGTCCGCCGGCATCTTCCAGCCCCCGGCCCAGGGCATCGATTTCCGCCGCTTGGTCCGTCACCCGGGTCTGGGTGTCCTCCACCGTCTTCGACAGGGTCTCTCCCCGCTGCTCCAGGGTGCGGATGTCCTGGAGCATAGGGATGACCATGCCGTTGATCGTCCCCTGCATCTGCTGGATCTGCTGGCCGATTTCCTGCTCCACCCGGATCTTGACCGCCTCGATCTCCTTCCGCAGGGTCTCCTCTGTCTTTTTCAGCGCCTCGCCCGTCAGATAGACCATGCTCTCATCAATGACCACGGTCACATTGGTGGCGCCATCTACCCGCAGGAGCACATTGAAGTTGAACTCCGTCAGCTCCATGGGAATGGGCACCGCTTCTGCCGCCGTTTCCGCGCGGCTACTGCCGTACAGGATTTCACCGGCAGGGTTGTCGGGGTCCTGGGCGAAGAGGGCGAACTCTGTCCACTGGAATGCCCTGCCCACGCCTTTGTTCGTGAACTGGATGGTAATCTTTGCGCTGCCCCGGCTCATCTCCATCTTGGCCAGGGTCATGTTCGCCACCGGCTTGGCCAGGGCGGTAATGTTGCCGTAGTTCACCTCCGGCGCCCATGTTCCTTCACCCACCTGGGCCCGTGTAATGGTCAGCGCCGCCCCGGTCTGCGCCCGGGTCAGCAGGTTCAGCCCTGCCTGGCTTAAATAAAACTGTCCCAGTGCCATCTTTTACACCACCTGTCTAATCGTAATGTCGTAGCTCATCTGCACATGGCCGCCAATGTAGGACGCGCCCTGCTGATGCTGTTCGTATTTCACCAAAAAGCTCAACCTGGCCTGCTTGGCCCGGTTGATTGCCGCCATGATTTTGGCTTTGTCCACCTCGGAGGGCACGGCGTCGATCCACACCGTGAATACGCTCCCCGCCCCCGTCCGCTCCTCAATGCGGCATGTCGCGCCCTCTGCTGCAGAGCTGGCAATCCTGGCCAGGGTGACCGGGTTCATGGGGGCCCGGTTGCGCAGATAGCTGAGGATGCGCTCCCGCCGCTTCTCCGTCCCCAGGGTGGGGTCCCTGGGAATGCCGTACTCGTCCTCCCAGTAGTCCAGGCTCCAGGTGGCCGTGTGGGGGACTACCTGGCTCTGTACCTCCCGTGCAGCCTTTCCCATGGTGTCCAGCTCTGCGCCAATCACCTGAAACAGCCACAGGGCTACCCGCCCCTCACCGTAAATGGGGGCCAGCTGGCTGACAATGTCTTGGGCAGCCGGGCTGGTGAGGATCTGCTCCATCAGCTCCGTGGAGTACCTGCTCATCCCACCACCTCCAGGGTGATATCGCTCTCCCGGGTCACGGGGATCTGTCCACGGGACACCTGGATGTTGGCGGTGGCGCCGTTGACCTTAAATGTGCCAGGGTCATAATCGAGAACGCCGGCACAGTCCAGGATGCGGTAGCCGATTTCGGTGTACCGGATGACCCCCTTCTGCGCCCCCTCCGGGCCAAGGTAGTACTCCCCAAGCCGCAGCCGCAGCTCCTCCTTCACCTGCTGGATGGTGGTTGTGCCATCCAGCGTAAGGTGGGCAGTGATGGCGATCACCACCGTTGTGGGGGACTCCACCGTCAGCAGGTCGTTTACCCCTGCCAGCCGCTGGCTGGGGTCGTCCGGGCGCATGATGTGGTCGTATACTGCCTTCCGCAGGACCTCGTCCGCGGGGTTCCCGGTAGCATCGGTCACCACCAGCTTAACGGTACAGTCACCATTTTCTCCACCGATGACCTGTACGTCGCCCACGCCCTTGACCTCCATGGCCCACCGGCGGTAGTCCGCCGTTGAACCCACGAAGCTGACCCCTTGGTTCCGGTCGTACTCCACGATCCGGTCTCGCAGGGCCTCGCTGCTCTCCTGGTCAATGCCGCCCTTTGCCGGTGCGGCGTTGTCGATGGTCCGCAGCCCCTCCAGCGGGGCGTCCACGATGATGATGGTATGCGCGCCCACATTCCCCGCAGTTCCCGGCTCTACCGCCGTGATGGGGACCTCTGCCGGGCCTGCGCCCAGGGTGACCTCCCTGTCCACGGAGAAACTGATGCTGCCCCGCACGCCGTGCCCTCGTAAACAGTACGCAGGCGCTCGTCCTGCTCATCGACTACCAGTCGGATCACCTGGGCTTGGGTCGGGATGCATCCGACAATGCTCTCAGCGTTATCCACAATCAGCGGCATGGTGATCCCCCAGTGTCGGCTGAGGGCGGATGCAATCTCCGCTCCAGCCTGGATCTGTGCGGCGTTGTTGGCGCTGTCGTATGGAGTCAGGCCCCGGGTGGTGGGGCAGAGAACATCGCAGCAGTCAGCCAGCCCGCCGTTGATCTGCTGGCGGAAGAGGCGGAACCTCACCGCCGTGAACCGGCTGTTGATCCGCTCGTCCAGCATGGCCACCTTCTCCCGGGTGAATGCCTCACAGAGGAATACGCCCCGGTCGAATCGCTCATACTCCCGGGCCAGCTCTTTCTCCTGCTCCGCCAGCTCCGCCAGCCGCTCCCGTCGTTTCCGGGCGGTGGCGTAGGTCAGCTGGGCGGTCTGGACCTCCCGAATCTTCGCCGCCAGTTCGCCCACACGGGCGTTCTGGGCGGCTTTAAGCTCATCTGCGGCTGTCCCCCTCTGCGCCAGCTGGGCGGCCACAGCGGCTCGCTGGGCGTTGAGGGCGGCGTATTCCGGGGTCTCCTCAAAGGTTGGGTCTGCCGTTACGGCCCCTCTGATCTCCGCCAGCTCCGCAGTCAGCTGGTCCCGCTGGGCCTGTGCTGCCTCCAAATCCGCCCGGGCGGCATCCAGGTCCTGCTGCTTGGCCTCGATGGCTGCTTTGCTGCACAGTTGTCCAGCCTGGTTGATCTCGCCCAGCTCCCGGCTCCGCTGCTGGTTGAATGTCTCTCGGGCCTCCTGGAGTCGGTCCTCCGGCAGGGGCTGACCGCAGGCGGCGCAGATGGTACTGCCCGTCCATACCCGAGCCTTGACCTCTGCATGGCGGCGAAGTAATCCCTCCCTCTCCCGGCGCATGTCCTCAATCTGGTCGGTGAGGAGCCGGACCCGGTTCTCCGCTGCAATCATGGCAGCCTCAGCTCCAGCCAATGTCTTCCCCAGCTCCCGGATGGCCTCGTTTTCCGTCCTGTGCCGCAGGTCAATGGCCTGAAGGTAGGCCACCCGTCCCCGGGTGATCTGCAGGTCGATTTCTGCCACCTGGCGGTGGAGGGCCTGTGCGTGGTCGTCTTCAGTCATGGCCGTCGTCTGGGCCTGTAGGGTTGCCTTCTCCTGCTCCAAACTGCGGAGAGTGTCCTCGATGGTATCCTCCGGCGGTAGGTCCGCAGTATCGGGGATACTCTTGAAAACCTCGTCGATTCTGGCGGGCAGGATGGTCAGATCCCTGTTGAGTTCTGCCTTCCTGCTGGCGGCAATCCGCCCGAACTCGCCGACAGTATAGTACTGGTCTGCTGTCCCCGGCTTCCGCAGGTAGTCCCAGAGGTCGGCAAGGTCCGGGGCCGCCCCGATGACCTCTGCGTCGGTCACATCGCCGCAGAGCTCCAGGAGGATGGCTCGCCGCTCCTCCCAGTGGAGGGTTTTGGCAAAGTACCGGGGGTCTGTGAGAATCTTGGCCCGGTCCGGGGGGCATATCGCCTCCATACTCCGCTTGTACTCGCTGGTGCTGACGGGGACCCCGTCAATGTAGGCATCGGTCACATGACCGCTGAACTCCTCCGTGCTGCTTCCCCGCTTCTTCTTCCACACCTCCCGGAAAACCTTGGCGATGGTCAGCTGGCTGCCATCATCCCGCTGAAAGGTCGCCTCTGCCCGGTGATCCAGGTGGTGGAGTTCCTGTCCGTCTTCCCCGATGGTCTTTGGGGTGTAGTTCTTCTCGCCGGTGTAGCTCTTGTCGAAGAGCAGCCACGTGAGGCTGTTTGCGATGGTGGTCTTCCCGGTGCCGTTGGTCCCATGGATGCTGACGTTCTGCCCTTCGGCATCCAGGGTGTATGTGCGGAGCCCCTGGTAGTCCTGAAGCTCCAATCTGATTAATTTCATGGTTTTACCTCCTCTGCCTATTGATTTCTGTCAGAGTGCGGTATATAATGATACCGTACTGTAGTGGTCGCTCGCTCCAGTGCAAGGTGTCACGCCTCTGGCGTGGCGCCTTTTTTTGTGCTTTCGCCGGCGGCATACCGCCGCAGGCCGTCCCAGGTTGGCGTTATCCCAGTTCTGCGGCACAGCTCCATGTAGTCGGTCAAGACTTTAACTGGCATCCGCTGCCACCTCCTTCAGCTCGTTGTAAATTCCCAGAATGGACCGGCTGTAGCTGGTCTCGTAGGTGCCGTTGTTCCGGTGGTACTTGGCCGCTCCGCCCCGGCCCCGGTTGTAGGCGGTAAGTGCGTGGTGCAGGTCTCCGTCATACTCCGCCACCAGCTCCCCGATCATGTAGGCGCCGCAGGCGATGGACTGCTCCGGGTCCAGGAAGTCAGTGACCCCCAGGGTCTCCCGCAGCCAGTCGTGGTTGATAGCGTTGATCTGCATGATACCGTAATCGCTGGTCCCGCTGACCAGGTCTGGTCGGTAGTCGCTCTCCTGGTCCATCATGGCCAGCAGCAACTCTGTGGGGATACCGTTGGCCTCCGCCTGCTCCCTGGTCACATCCTGGAGGTGGTGATCCAGTGGGATATCGTAGTAGGTCGGCTCCGGATCCTGCACCAGCGGCTCTTGCGGCATGGTCTGGGGCGGAGGCGGGAGCTCGATCTGGAGGAAATCCATAATCTCCACCGCCGGCATGGGGCTTGGTGCAGAAGGCTGTTCTTCGTGGGCCGTCCCCACTATGGCTACTCCGGTGACCGTCATCACCGTGGCAATGGCTATCATCGCCGCCCGCTGGCTAGGCCGCGTCTTCCACTTCGTGCGCCGCATGGCTCTCCATCTCCTCTCTTGCTGCGATCTCTTTGGCTATCTTGGCGACCGTTTCATAGATGTGCTTGGTCTTTTCGTTGTAGGGAACTCTCATTTTTTCACCTCCATCCGCGCGCAACGCGATAAATTGTCTTGTGATAATCGTATTACGATTATTCACTGGCAAAAAAAACTTCCTCAATGGTTTTGTGGAAATAATCCGCCACCCGCTTCGCCTCCGGCAAGGTCCACCGGATGCTGCCTGTCTCCTTCTTGTAGTAGGTGGCAACGGGGAGCCCCAGCTCTCCAGCCACTGCTGTACCGCTGATCCCGGCGGCGTTCCGAAGCTGCCGCACTCTGTTCTTCATCTGTTTCACCTTCTTTTCCTTGTCCTGGTCTGCCCACATTATATTCTCGTATCTCGAAAAAAGCAAGTACAAATAGTCGCATCACGATAGTTATTCTCTATTTTATACTATTTGCACAAAATATTACAAGTTTTTTCAGCTTTTTTCACATTGACTTCTGCCATCTTCTACAGATATTATCATTATAAGAAATCTTTAGGTTAAATCTATCGTTAAACGATATGCCATGCGGATTTGAGGAGGAAATCATATGAGCAAGATTTTTGCAGCGCGTCTGCGCGATCTCCGCAAAAATGCAAATCTGACCCAGCAGGAGCTGGCAGACAAAATTGGACGGACGGCGGGGCAGGTCTCAAAATATGAGGGCGATGCCGGAGACCCCGGGCTGGACATCTTGGTCAAGCTGGGAGACATCTTCGATGTGTCCGTAGATTATCTTGTTGGTGCGACCAATATCCGCAGCGTGCCAAAGCCAAATGATGTTAACTACCTATATATCCGGGATGATGCCGGTGTGCGCCGGATGATCAACATCCCCATGGACCAGGTGGAGCGGGTGAAGGCCCTCCTGGCGGCGGGTATCCCTGGGCTGCTGGACTGATCAAATAATCGGAAAAACACACGGCTCACGCTTTGCGCATGAGCCGTGTCTTTGTAAAGGGGATTTGTGATGGATATTTTTAACGCTGTTGAGAAATCTCTCCGGGTGGCTCTATATGTCCGCGTCTCTACGGTGGAGCAGGCGCAGGAGGGGTACTCCATCGATGAGCAGAAGCGGCGGCTGGTGGACTACTGCAAGGCCCGGGGATGGATCGTGGCGGAGGTCCTTGTTGACCCTGGATACTCCGGGTCAAATCTGAATCGCCCCGGAATCCA
Organism: uncultured Oscillospiraceae bacterium; assembly: GCA_963557105.1. Taxonomy (GTDB): domain Bacteria; phylum Bacillota; class Clostridia; order Oscillospirales; family Oscillospiraceae; genus Pelethomonas. The sequence goes on along the minus strand of CAUWCX010000066.1, from coordinate 2,894 downwards.
GACACTGATTTCGCATATCAAGAATTACGACATGGTCTTGGTTTACAAGCTCGACCGGCTCTCCCGCTCCCAGCGGGATACGCTTTACCTAATCGAGCAGGTCTTTTTGCCGAACCATGTAGACTTCGTCTCTCTCAATGAGTCCTTCGACACATCCACCCCCTTTGGGCGGGCCATGATTGGTATTTTGTCCGTCTTTGCTCAGCTGGAGCGCGAGCAGATCAAGGAGCGCACAGCCATGGGCCGGCTCGCCCGCTGGCGGGAGGGGAAGTCGATGTCCTCCCGCCCACCCATTGGGTATGACTACGACCCGGAAGCCGGGACTCTGGTGGTCAATGAATATGAGGCGGCTCAGATCCGACTGATCTACCAGCTATATCTGGGCGGGGATGGGGAGCCAGGCTGGGGATATCAGAAAATTGCGGACTATATGCAGGCGCATGGATACACGCACAAATATGGGGACTGGCGGCACAAGCAGACCGTCTATCTGGCTCTCTCGAACCCGGTCTATGTGGGGGACACCCGGTACAATGGTGAATTGATCCTCGACACCCATGAGGCGCTGGTCTCCCGGGAAACCTTCGCCCTGGCAAAGAAGATCCACGACACGCGGGAAGAGCGGACCCGGGGGGCGATGCGGTCTAATCACCTGCTGACCGGCTTTGTCTATTGTGCCTGCTGTGGCGCGCGGGTTTCCTGCGTCCTGCGCGGAGGTCAATCCAGATATTACTATGTCTGCTACTCTAGGAATCCAGCAAACCCTACCATGGTGCGGGACCCCGACTGCCCTTGTAAATCCTGGCCGAAGGAGGAGCTGGAGGCTGTGGTGGACTATGAGGTCCGGCAGCTCATCTTTGATCGGGAGGCTCTTGGTCGCCTGGTGAAGCGGTCAGCCATAGCGGTTTCTGATCCGGAGGACCATTCTGCGGCGCTGCAGCGTAAGCTGGAAAACCTCGATAAGCAAATCGCACGGCTGATGGATTTGTACCAGGATGGCACCCTCCCGGTGGATCTGCTGAACGAACGGGTGAAGAAGCTGTACGCAGAGCGTGAGGCGTTGGCGGCAAATCTGACGGAGGCCCCGGTGCCGGATGAATCTTTCGGCATGGCGGATGCTCGGGCATACCTAGATGAGATTGGCCCCATCTGGGATAAGGCAACGACCGCCCAAAAGCGCGAGATCCTCTCAGTCCTTGTGAATGGTGTCTATGTGCGCGAGGATAATTATGTACAAATTGACTGGGCGTTCCTCTGATTCGGGGAACGCCCAGGTACTATACCGGAAGGACCATCTCGCTGGTCTTCACATCCACCTGCATTATCCGCAGGCTCAGCTTATCCACGCGCTCAAAGAAGGGGACCCGCCAGCCGGCCTTACCCACCAGGATGCGGCGGCGGCCCATGCCGGAGATGATGTAGGCGGTGTCCGGGGGCGCTTTCAGATACCCGGCAAAAAACAGCAGCAGGATCAGGAACACGATGACGACGGGGATCAGGATCAATAACAGCTTGCTTATAGGCATAAATTTCTCCTCCTTATATTTGTCTGTGTGCTTCTCTTCTCGGGGAAAATGGCTGCCGCTGAGATAAAGTATACGCTATGGGGCGGCGCCATGTCAAAGGAAATCGTCCGCGTTTTCGCACCCGGGTACGAAAAAACGAGACCCTCACCTTGCGGTAAAAGTCTCGTTGAGATCCTGATCAGAGATCCCTGCGCTGCCCGAGCCCGTAGGGGCTGTGTTGACGGTGCGCGCCCCGGCGGTCCGCCGGGGAACTACTCCCTTTTGACAATTTTATTGTAGCATACCTCACCCGCTGAGGCAATATCCAGATTGACAATTATTTAACACGATTTTTGTGCAGGTTGCAATTTCCCCCAGGTTTTTTCCCCGGAGGGGGCAGAAAGTCCTTTACAAGGTGTATACTGTCTGATATACTATACTTCCTGTATTGCCCTGGGCAACCGGGGCGCAGAAAGAGAGAGAACGAGGTACAGCGACCACCATGAACGAGAATTTTTCACGGGTCCTCAGCCTGCTGCGGCAGGAGAAGGGGATCAGTCAGCGCAAGGCGGCGGCGGAGCTGGGGATCAGCCAGGCCCTGCTGAGCCACTATGAAAACGGTATCCGGGAGCCGGGACTGGCCTTTGTCACCCGGGCCTGCGACTTTTACCATGTGTCGGCGGACTACCTTCTGGGCCGGACCCTCACCCGGGACGGGGCGGTGATCGAGGCGGAGGAGCTGCTGGACGCCAGCGAGGGGAAGGAGTCCCTGAAGGGCAGCATCATGGCCAAGCTCCAGAAGAAGCTGATCGTAAACTCCGTCAGTCTGCTCTTTGAGCTGCTGGGTCGGGTGGGCAGCCGGGAGGTGGTGAAGGAGGCGGGCAACTACCTCTCCGACGCCATCTACCAGCTCTTCCGTCCCCTCCACCGTCAGGCCGGCGGCAGTGAGACCTACTTCTCCCTGGAGCGGGAGAACTTCGACTTGAACGTGCTGTCGGCGGATATGACCGTCACCCGGGCCAGATATGTGAAGGCCCTGGGGGACCGTGCCCTGGCGGACAAGTTCCCCGCTGTGGATGCGGAGTCCCTGGCCCAGGAGTATCCCGGACTGAGCCAGTCCATGGCGCAGGTGCTCCATGGGGTGGATGAGCGGGGGGATTCGGTTTAATTTTTTCCGGTTGGACGAGAAATTGTTCTCGTCCAACCTGGTGGGGCTGCCCGCCCCACGCCCGGGGTTACTTTCCCCACGCCGGGAAAGTAACCAAAGGGGCGCTTAGGGAAAGGGGGATTTCGATTTCCCCCTTTCCCTAAGAACCCAATCCCCTTGAAACGACTCTTCAAGGGGGCTCCGCCCCCTCGCCAGAGGGGCTACCCCCCCAGCAGACTTGA
>CAUWCX010000065.1:0-11863 GCA_963557105.1 uncultured Oscillospiraceae bacterium | reverse complement strand
GGTATAATAAAAACAGAAAGGGCGCTGTCGCCAGACGGTTAGCCCCTCGAGAGTTTCCTAATCAAAGACCAGTTAACCGCTCGGGTGCCGCCGGGCGGTTAACATGCTTTTGGGGCAAAGTATGCCGCGATCACAAGGACCAACGCCAAACATACCAGCACCCGCAGAGCTTGCGCCCTGCGACTGTTTCCCATCAGCACCCCTCCCTTCTTCGGCACCTATAGCAGGTGCTTAGTGGGGAGTGGCTAACCGCCTATGTAGCAACAGCGCCCGGCCCCGTGTGGGGCCGGATTTAGTTTACCATTTTCGAGGACTTTTGTCAAAGAATTGCGGCGAAAAATCCCAAAACGAGCGCCCGAGGCATTGCCTCGGGCGCTCTGCAAAATACGCTTACTCAGCCTCAGCCAGGGCCTTGGCCTCGGCCACAGCCTTCGCCTGGGCGGCAGGGGGGCAGTCCTCGTACCGCACGAAGTTGAAGGTGAAGGAACCGCGGGACTGGGTCATGGCCCGCAGGTCGATGGCATAACCGGTCATCTCGGCCATGGGGACCTCGGCCTCCACCACCTGCTCACCGTCGCCGGTGGGGTTCATGCCCATAACGCGGCCACGGCGCTTGTTCAGATCACCGATAATATCGCCCATGTAGCTGTCGGGAATGGTGACCTTCAGCTCGCCCACAGGCTCCAGCAGGACGGGGTTGGCCTCGGGCATGGCGGCCTTATAGGCCAGCTGTGCGGCGGTCTTGAAGGCGATTTCGGAGGAGTCCACAGGGTGGTAGCTGCCGTCGTACAGCACCGCCTTCAGATTCACCACGGGATAGCCCGCCAGGGGACCGTGGACGCAGGCCTCACGCAGGCCCTTCTCCACTGCGGGGAAGAAGTTCTTGGGCACGCTGCCGCCGAAGACCTCCTCGGCAAACTCCATCTCCTCCACATCGGGGTTGGGCTCGAAGCGGATCCACACATCACCGAACTGGCCGGAGCCGCCGGTCTGCTTCTTGTGGCGGCCCTGCTTGGACACGACCTTGCGGATCTTCTCCCGATAGGGCACGCGGACCTCCTTCAGCTCAGCCTCCACATTGAAGCGGCTCTTCAGCTTGCTGACCAGCACATCCACATGGATATCGCCTGCGCCGGTGAGGACCATCTGGTGGGTCTCGCCGTTGTTGACGATGGTGAAGGAGGGGTCCTCCTCGTTGAGGCGGTACAGGCCCTGGGCGATCTTATCGTCCTGGCCACGGGTCTTGGGGGCGATGGCCACGGCATAGTTGGGCTCGGCAAAGGGGATCTGCTTGAGGGCAACGACCTTGCGGGGATCGCACAGGGTATCGCCGGTCTTCAGCCGCTCCATCTTGGCAATGGCGCCGATGTCGCCGCAGTGCAGCTCCTTGACCTCAGTGGCCTTCTTGCCCCGCATGACATACAGGCGGCCCAGCTTCTCGTTGGCGCCGGTACGGGCGTTGACCAGGGTCAGGTCCGGGGTGATGACGCCGGAGAGGACCTTGATATAGGAATACTTGCCGTACTGGTCGGATACCGTCTTGAACACAAAGGCCGTGGGCACGCCGCCGGGGGAGACCACGAAGGGCTCCGTCTCGCCGTCCTGGCGGGTGGCCTTGTGGTAGTTGCCCTCCACAGGCTTGGGCAGCAGCTCCACGATATTGTCCATCAGCATCAGGGAACCCAGGCAGTTGACGGCAGAGCCGCACAGCACCGGGAACAGGCTCAGGTCGCGGACGCCCTGGCGCAGGCCCTGGATCATCTCGGGATAGGTGAAATCCTCCCCGGAGAAGAACTTATCCATGAACTCCTCGCTGGTCTCCGCCACAGACTCCTTCAGGGCGTCGTTGAACTCGGTGACCACAGCAGCCTTGTCCTCGGGCAGCTCGATCTCCACCCGCTTGAGGTTCTGCATCTCATAGGCGCGCTTGTTCAGCACGTCGATGATGCCGGTGACCTTCTTGTCGGCATCCCAGATGGGGACCACCACAGGGGCGATCTTATTGCCGTACTTCTCCCGCAGAGCGTCGAAGGTGGCGTTATAGTCGGCGTTGTCCTCGTCAGTCTTGGAGATATAGACAAAGCGGGGCATATTCCGCTCTTCACAGTACTTCCACGCCTTCTCAAAGCCGACGGAGATACCGTCCTTGGCAGAGCAGACGATGATCGCAGCGTCAGCAGCCCGCAGGGCCTCCATCACCTCACCGGCAAAGTCAAAGCTGCCGGGGGTGTCCAGGATGTTGATCTTGCAGCCCTTGTACTCCACGGGAGCTACGGACAGGGAGATGGAGATCTGCCGCTTGGCCTCCTCGGGATCGTAGTCACAGACGGTGTTGCCGTCCACGGCCTTGCCCATGCGGTCAATTGCGCCGGTCATGTACAGCAGGCTCTCCGCCAGAGCGGTCTTACCACTGCCGCCGTGACCCAGCAGGCAGATATTACGAATATCCATAGAGTTTGTCTCCTTCCGTTTTCTGGTTTCTTGAAGAGAAACCGCTTAACGTGTCAATTATATAACAAATCCATGTTTAGCACAACTCAATTTTTATTCCGCCGCTCAAATTAGACACATTGTACAAAGAAGTCGTGATATTTTTGACAACGTCATAAAGGGGCCTTCTCCGCGTCCGTCGGAGAAGGCCCCTTTTCTTATGTTTTGTCCACTCCCCAGAGCAGGGGCAGCATGGGCAGCACCCACAGCAGGAGATAGGTCGCCAGCAGCAGCGGCGTCAGCACCGCATAGCTGGCCGTAAAGGTCATGTAGAAGCCCAGCAGGACGCCGGCCACACTGCCCAGCACACTGAGCAGATTGCCGATGTGGATCACATGGCACAGGCGGCGGCTGCCCGCCACCGCGTCCACAAAGGGGTAGAGCCCCTCCCGGTACAGGATCCCGTTGGGGCCGCCCCCATCCCGCTCCCCGTCGCTGAGGTTCAGCCGCTCGCTGAGCTCCGGCAGGACGGCGCCGCCATCGGTGCCGAAGCGGGTCTTCAGCAGCTTGGGCGTGATATTGCCGTCCCGGACAGCCAGGGTGAGCTGCAGCCCGTTGCGGCCCAGGGCCCGCAGGGCGCTCTCCACCAGGTCGGAGGTGTTGTACTTCACCGAAAACACTGCGGTCAGCTCCCCGTCCACTGCCAGACAGACGGTGGTCTTGGCGGGCAGGGAGGCGGGCAGGCGCACCGCCTGGTGCCGCATAAAGATGGGGGGACCCAGCAGCACCGTCTCCCCGTGGACCATTCCGCTGAGGCCGCCGTCGTCGTGCATATGGAAATGTTCCAGGGGCTGGAAGCTGATCCGCTCCCCCCGGCAGATGTCATCGAACACCCGGCCCAGACATCCGCCGCCCTGCACCGCCAGGGTGGCGGCATAGGAGATGGCCTGATTCCGCTCCTCGCCGTAGAGCTTCAACCCGTTCAGGGCCACCGTCCCCTGGGGAAAGAGGTCGCCGTCAGTGACCACGATGCGCCGCATGGATGCCAGGGACGCTGCGCCGTACTGTCCGGCCACCGCCGCACCGCTGCGGCCCAGCCGGGTGGCCAGCCGTCCGAAGGGGACGCAGAACACCAGGGGGAACACCAGGGCGGAACCGGCGCAGAGGATCACCGACCAGACCAGCAGGAAGTCCTGGCCCCGCCCCTGCCCGAAGGAGGACAGGGCGGCAAACACCACGGAGCCGATCAGCAGCACCGGCGTCAGCAGCCGCTGCCACTGGGCGGAGGTGTCCTCCATGTTGGCCCGGGTGTGGAACCCGCTGAGTCCGCCCCGCCCCTTGGCGATCCCGGCGTCACAGCAGTCCACAACATAGGTGGGCTGGCCCAGGGAGGCCACCTTAAAGGTCTCCCACATACCCTTGTGGTAGCTGGTGAGCCCCCACAGGGAGAACAGCATGGCCATAGCAGCCACACCGCCCACCGGCGCCGCCGCCGTACGGCCGGGCAAAAACAGGAGGGTCATCTCATCCAGCAGCGTGACCACATTGGCCACCGCGGCCAGCAGGTACACCGTACAGCCCCCGTCCCGCAGGCCCTCCTGGGCTGCACGGAACACCGGCCAGCCCAGAATGCAGATCAGCGCCTGGGGGATCAGTACGCACAGGTCAGCATTTCCGCCGCTGTCGCAGAAAAAGGGAACTGCTATCCCCGTCTGGGTCAGCACCCAGGGGGCCCACAGCAGCAGCAGTATCGGCAGGGCCAGCAGCAGGCTCCTGCGGCACCCGTAGTACCGCCGCTTGTGGCGGGAGGCCGTCTCGTTCATGGGCGGCTCGCTGTCCACCTCCGGCAGGGGGTGGCGGGCGGCGGGCTCCCGGCGCTTCACCGGCGGGGCAGTCCGCTTGCGCTGCTTCTCCAGCTTCTTCCGAAATTTCTCCTGGCGGCGCTCCTGGTCCTCCTTCACCGCATCCACGGTGCTGGCCACGATGTCCTCCATGGAGACTGTGGGCTCCTCCTCTGCCGCCTGCTGCTCCTCCGGCGCGCGCTCCGCCGGGGCGGATTCTGCTTCCGGCGCCGCCTGGGCGGCGCCCAGGCCGAAGAGATCCTCCGGGGAGATGTCGTCGATCTCATTGTCCGGGCGCAGCCAGCCAGCGTCGCGCTCCGGCGCATCGGCATCCCGCTGCACCGGGGACTCCGGCTCCGCCACATCCCGCGGGGAAGTTCCCGGGAACGGCAGGACCTTGTGCTCCGGCGGCGGGGTTGGCTTTTCCGCCGGGACCGGTGGCTTCTCCGTCGGGGCCGGCGGTTTCTCCGCTGGAGCAGACGGGGTAGCTACGGGTTTTCCGCCGTACTCCGCCAGGATATCCTCCAGCGTGAAGTCCGCTGTTCCCGACACCTCCACGCCGTTCAGCAGGCGCTGGGTATCCATCAGCGGATCAAATCGATTGGTATCTTTCTCTGACATGGACTTTTCCTTCCGCAGATGCTCAGGCCAGGCGCTGCCGCACCGCCTCGTAGAGGAGGATGGCCGCGGCGGCAGAGGCGTTGAGGGAGGAGATCTGTCCCTTCATGGGGATGCTGACCAGGAAGTCGCAGCCCTCCCGGACCAGACGGCTCATGCCGTCCCCCTCGCTGCCGATGACGATGGCCGCAGGGCCGCGGAGATCGGCGCTGTACAGGGTGGTGGTCCCCTCTGCAGCCGTGCCGAAGATCCACACGCCCTGCTTCTGCAGATCCTTCAGCAGGGCGGGAATGTTGGGGACCCGGGCCACAGGCATATAGCTCACAGCCCCGGCGCTGGTCTTGGCCACCACGGCGGTGAGCCCGGCGCTGCGGCGCTTGGGGATGATGACGCCGTGGGCCCCGGCGCACTCAGCGGTGCGGATAATGGCCCCCAGGTTGTGGGGGTCGCTGATCTCGTCGCAGACCACCAGCAGGGGCTTCTCCCCCCGGTCCTCGGCGGCCTTCAACATATCCTCCACTGTGGAATACGCCTTGGCAGCGGCCACGGCAATGACCCCCTGGTGGCTGTGGGTGGCGCTCATGGCGTCCAGCTTCCGCCGGTCCGCCTCCACCACCACCACGCCGGATCTTTTCGCCTCCGCCGCAATGCGGCCCAGGGTGCGGTCCGTCTCGCCCTTGGCGATGTAGAGCTTATCAATGGCCACGCCGGAGCGGAGGGCCTCCGTTACCGCATTGCGGCCCTCGATCACGCCCTCGGCGTCCATTTGGGGAGTTTCGTTGTATTCTCTCATGGTACTGCTCCTTTGCTATGTTATCCGCCTCCCGCCCGCAGGCAGCGGGGCGTCGGTGTGGTAAAGTTTGCAAGCTGTATCTAAATCAGTATAGCACAGCCAGCGCGGGATAATAAAGGGGTATTCACAGAAATTTCACAGAAAATATGCAACCTGTTCTTGTGGTCGGTATGAATATGTGTTACCATGCATACTAAGATGAATAGGCGGGACCCCGTATATCCGCCGAATCGAAGGAGAGCGAAATGAACGACAATCAAAACAACAAGAAAAACCAGAACAACAAAAACAAAAAGAACGTCAACGGTCTGGTGATGCTGCTGGTCTGGGCAGTGGTGCTGACCGTCGTCTTTAATCTGCTGTCCGCCTACACCCAGGAGGCCAACCGGGCGGCCACCACCCACGAGATCCCCTACAGCGAATTCATCGACCTGGTGGAGCAGGACAAGATCCAGAAGGTCATCTTCTCCCAGGACGGGACGCTGGAGATCACCCCGGTGGAGGGCTTCACCTACACGGATGAGACGGGAAAGACCTACGACAAAAACTTCACCCTCTTCACCATGCAGATCGGCGGGACCTACGACCACGACTTCCTCCAGCGGCTGGAGGACCACGGCGTGGAGTACACCAACCCCTATGTTCCGGAGATGTCCCCCATTCTGGAGTTCATGCTGACCTATATCCTGCCGACCGTGCTGATGGTGGGTATCTTCATGCTCTTTATGAACATGATGGCCAAGCGCACCGGCGGCATGGGCGGTATGGGCGGCGTGGGCAAGAGCAACGCCAAGGTGTATATGGAGAAATCCACCGGCGTGACCTTTGCCGACGTGGCCGGACAGGACGAGGCCAAGGAGTCCCTGGAGGAGATCATCGACTTCCTCCACAACCCCGGCAAGTACACCGCCATCGGCGCAAAGCTGCCCCGAGGCGCTCTGCTGGTGGGCTCCCCCGGTACCGGTAAGACCCTGTTGGCCAAGGCTGTGGCCGGTGAGGCCGGCGTGCCCTTCTTCTCCATCTCCGGCTCCGGCTTTGTGGAGATGTTCGTGGGCGTGGGCGCCAGCCGTGTCCGCGACCTCTTCCAGGAGGCCGCCAAGGTTGCCCCCTGTATCATTTTCATCGACGAGATCGACGCCATCGGCAAGACCCGTGACACCCGCTTTGGCGGCAACGACGAGCGGGAGCAGACCCTGAACCAGCTTTTGGCGGAGATGGACGGCTTTGATCCCTCCAAGGGCATCATCGTCCTGGCGGCCACCAACCGGCCGGAGGTGCTGGACAAGGCCCTGCTGCGGCCCGGCCGCTTCGACCGGCGCATCACCGTGGACCGGCCCAATCTGGCCGGCCGTCTGGCCACCCTGCAGGTCCACACCCGAAAGATCCGCCTGGCGGAGGATGTGGACCTGGAGAAGATCGCCCAGGCCACCGCGGGTTGCGTAGGCGCGGATCTGGCCAACACCGTAAACGAGGCCGCTCTGCGGGCGGTGCGCCACGGCCGCCACGCGGTGAACCAGGAGGATCTGCTGGCCTCCTTCGAGGTGGTCATTGCCGGCGCGGAGAAAAAGGGCACCGTCATCACCGAGCAGGAGAAGCGGATCATCGCCTACCACGAGGTGGGCCACGCCCTGGCCGCCGCCAAGCAGAAGAATGCCCAGCCCGTCACCAAGATCACCATTGTTCCCCACACCCAGGGCGCCCTGGGCTATACCCTCCACCTGCCGGAGGAGGAGAAGTTCCTCATGAGCCGGGACGATATCCTCACGGAGATCCGCACCCTGCTGGCCGGCCGATGCGCCGAGGAGCTGGTGTTCAACACCCAGACCTCCGGTGCGGCCAACGACATTGAGCGGGCCACCGAACTGGCCCGGAACCTGGTGGCCCGCTTCGGTATGAGCGAGAAGTTCGGCATGATGGCCCTAGGTTCGGTACAGAACCAGTACCTGGAGGACGGCTACAGCATGAACTGTGCCCAGGAGACCTTCGCCGCCGCCGACCGGGAGGTCGCCGACCTGCTGCGCCGGTGCCACGACGAGGCCCTGGAGCTGCTGCGGGACAACCGGGAGATGCTGGACACCATTGCCTCCTACCTCTTCAAGAAGGAGACCATCACCGGCATGCAGATGATGGCCATTCTGGAGGGCCGGGACCCGGACCAGGAGGAGTACTACGGCGTCAAGGCCGCCGGGGACCCCTCCATCGAGCCCCCCGCCAAGCATGTCCACATGATCAGCGAGCCCCCCGCCATGCCCACCGCCGCCGCAGAGCTGCCGGAGGCAGGCGAGGCCCCTGCGGACAGCAGCGATCCCAAGGAATAAGGAAAAAGATGCTCCGGTATCGGTCCCAAAGGCCGATACCGGAGCATTTGTCTGCCGGTCCTATTCCATTTCCACGCTGATATTGTCTGTGCCGTGGGCTTCAAACTCGCCCATGTACTCCTCCATACGCTCCACGACCTCGTCGTAGTTCTCCGGCGTGGCCCGCTCGGCGTTGAGGTCACGGAGCGCCAGCTCCTCCGCCAGGATCTCAAAGAAGCTCACATCCTCGTAGGCCATAATGGCCTCGTGGATGCCCCCCTCCGCAAAGGCGCGGGAGGGAATGATCTCCCCCTGGTAGAGTTCCACCAGCGGGGCCATGCCGTGGTCCAGGCAGTGGGAGAACACCAGGCTCTCCACCTTGTCGTAGTCTCGGATGCGGTCATCGCCCCGGGCGGAGTTGAGCACCCAGTTTCCGATATAGACCAGATCCAACAGCCGGCGGTATTGTTTCTCCGTCAGATGTAGTTCCATGGCGGGTATCGCCCCCTCGCTTAGATAGTAGTTCACAGTATAGCAGATTCCCCGGAAAAATTCCACAGAAAATACAGGGCAAAAAGCCCAAATTTTTACTTGTTTTCGCTGAAAAATCATAGTATAATAATAAAGTTACAAACCATTTATCCAATTGCCGCCGCAGGACCCTGCCGGCGGCCTTCCCAGCCTTCCACAGCCGGAGGCGAAAAGGAGGTGTTTCCCTTGGATCAGCGCCCCATCGGCGTATTTGATTCCGGCCTCGGCGGCCTGACTGCCGTGCGGCAGCTGCGGCGGATCATGCCCGCTGAGAACATTATATACTTCGGCGACAGCGCCCGTGTCCCCTACGGCAACCGCAGCCGGGAGACCCTGCTGAAATACGCCCGGCAGGATACCCGCTTCCTCCGCAGCTTCGATCTGAAGGCGGTGGTGATCGCCTGCGGCACTGTCAGTACCAACTGTCTGGAGGATCTGCAGCGGGAGAACGACATCCCCATTGTGGGTGTGGTGGAGCCTGCGGTCCGGGCCGCAGCCGATGCCACCCGAAACCGGCGGGTGGGGCTGGTGGCTACCCGTGCCTCCGTGGCCAGCGGCGCCTTCACGAAGAGCCTTCAGCGCATCGCCCCCGACGTCCAGCTCCTTGCCCAGGCCTGCCCCCTCTTCGTGCCCATGGTGGAGGAGGGGCGCTTCCGCCCCGGCGACACGGTGATCGAGACCATCGCCCGGGAGTATCTCCAGCCCCTGCTGGAGCAGGATGTGGACACCCTGATCCTGGGCTGCACACACTACCCCCTGCTGTGGGACGTTATCTCCGGCGTTATGGGGCCGAGGGTCACCCTCATCGACTCCGGTGCGGAGTCCGCCCGGGCGGTCCGGGATCTGCTCACCGCCGGGGACGGCCTGGCCCAGCGGGAGACAGGCTCCGCCCGCTACTACACCAGCGACCGGGCGGCGGACTTCCAGCGGCTGGCCACCCTGTTTTTGGGGGAGGCCCTGGACCACGACGCCCAGCAGATCGACATTTCCAGGTACAGCGTATGATTGAGAAAAAAGTTATTATTTTTGTCCGTGGTGAGCAATCCTACGACGATATGCCCCCCGACAAGACGGAGCTGGTGTCCGAGGGGACCATGACCATCGCCGACGACGGCCGGGTCACCCTGGAGTATCCCGAGTCGGAACTGACGGGCATGGAGGGGACCGTCACCCGCTTTGATATTCTGGGCGATACGGCCACCCTGACCCGCACAGGGACCATCTGCTCCCAGATGGTCTTTCAGCCGGGCGAGACCCACAGCTTCCTGTATCAAACCCAGTGGGGCGCCCTGACCATGGATATCCATACCGCCTCTCTGGTCCACCGGCTGGATGCACACGGCGGCATTTTGCAGATCAAATATACCATTTCCGTTGAACACCAGGTCACCGGACGCAGTCAATGTAAAATCAAAGTACGAGATATCACGAGGTAAGCAAGCTATGATCAACATGATTCAAAACGCCAAGGACCAGGTCCTGGCACTGACCAACGCCGCCTACGATTCCGCCGTAGCCGCCGGAAAGCTCCCCGCCGATGTGGAGGTACGGGCCAATGTGGAGATCCCCAAGGACTCCGCCAACGGCGACTACACCACCACCTTCGCCCTGGCCGCCGCCAAGGCCATGCGCCGCAGCCCCCGGGATATCGCCTCCACCCTGCTGGAGCACCTGGACCTCACCGGCAGTTATTTCGCCTCCGCGGAGATCGCCGGGGCGGGATTCCTGAACTTCCGCCTGGCGGACAAGTGGTATGCCGACGTCCTCTCCACCGTGGAGAGCGAGGGTGACGCCTACGGCCGCTCCGCCACCCTGAAGGGCCAGAAGATCATGGTGGAGTTTGTCTCCGCCAACCCCACCGGCCCCATGCACATGGGCAACGCCCGGGGCGGCGTGCTGGGCGACACGCTGGCCGCTGTGCTGGAGGCCGCCGGCGCCGACGTCTGGCGGGAATTCTATGTCAACGACGCGGGCAACCAGATTGAGAAGTTCGCCAACTCCCTGGAGGCCCGGTACCTCCAGCTGATCCTGGGCGAGGAGGCTGTTCCCTTCCCCGAGGACGGCTACCACGGCGATGACATCAAGGAGATGGCCAAGGCCTTCTACGACCAGTACGGCCAACAGTACAAGGACGTCTCCGTGGCAGAGCGCCACGAGGCCCTGGCCAAGTTCGGCCTGGAGCGCAACATCCCCAAGATGCAGAACGACCTGCGCCGCTATAAGATTGAGTACGACCAGTGGTTCTTTGAGTCCTCCCTCCACAACAGCGGCTATGTGGCCGACACCGTGGAGCAGCTCACCCAGGCGGGCTACACCTACGAGAAGGAGGGCGCCCTGTGGCTGAACACCAGCCGCATTCTGGAGGAGAACTACCGCCGCGCCGGCAAGAGCGACAAGGATATCGCCAAGTTGGAGCTGAAGGACGACGTTCTGCGCCGGGCCAACGGCTTCTACACCTATTTCGCCGCCGACATCGCCTACCACCGCAACAAGTTCGCCGTCCGGGGCTTTGACCGGGTCATCAACATCTGGGGCGCCGACCACCACGGCCATGTGGCCCGGCTGAAGGGCGCTATGGATGTGCTGGGGCTGGACGGCACCAACCGCCTGGACATCGTGCTGATGCAGCTGGTGAAGCTGCTGCGGGACGGCGAGGTGGTCCGTATGTCCAAGCGCACGGGCAAGGCCATCTCCCTGTGCGACCTGCTGGACGAGGTCCCCGTGGATGCCGCCCGCTGGTTCTTCAATGCCAAGCCCGACACTCAGATGGACTTCGACCTGGGCCTGGCCGTTCGGGAGGACAGCGAGAACCCCATTTACTATGTGGAATACGCCCACGCCCGGATCTGCAGCCTGCTGCGGACCCTGGAGAGCGAGGGCTTCACCGTCCCCGCCATGGATGAGGTGGACATCTCCCTGCTCACCGGCGAGGCGGAGACCGCCCTCATCAAGCAGATCTCCCAGTTCTGCGAGGCGCTGCGCCTGGCGGCCCGGGACTACGACCCCAGCCACATCAACCGCTATCTTGTGGAGCTGGCGGGCTGCTTCCACCGCTTCTACACCGCCTGCCGTATCAAGGGTGAAGAGGACACCGTTCTCCGGGCCCGTCTGAAGCTGGCGGACACCACCCGCAGCGTACTGAAAAATGGTCTGAAGCTGCTGGGTGTGGAAGCCCCCGAAAAGATGTAAGCACAAAACCTGGAGAAATCCTGCAAACCGCCCCCGCTGAAGTTGTTTAGCGGGGGCGGTTTTTCTCTCTTTTGCCGAATTTTTTTCTGATATTTTGTGGGAGACGACGGAAGAATTTTGGTGTCTGGCAGTTTTTGGGAAATTTAGGCGAAAATTTTTGACGA
>CAUWCX010000064.1:0-12502 GCA_963557105.1 uncultured Oscillospiraceae bacterium | reverse complement strand
AGGTACTCGCGCTCACCGCTCACCGGTGAACATTTGCTATTCTAACACAGCGTTTTCGCTTTGTCAAGCACTTTTTTCTTCTTTTTTGAAGATTTTTCGAAGCGTTTCCGTCTCGCGGCTTTTTCAAACAGCTTTGTTAGTTTACCACAACTCAGCTCGTTTGTCAAGCTTTTCTTCAAATTTTTCTGAAGTTTCTTGTCTTGTCCGGTCGCTTTTCAGCTCCCCCGCAGAACAGCTTGATTATTTTACCAAACTCTCCCGCATTTGTCAAGCACTTTTTTCAGATTTTTTGAAGTTTCTCAGTGCCGTCTCCCAGAAGCACGACCGCTCGTAGACAGCTTGGTTAGTATAGCAAATAGTCTTCCCAATGTCAACACCTTTTTTGCAAAAAATCCGATATTTTTTCAGCGTTCACGGGAGACATTTCCCTCCCCCCGTGATATAGTATAAGGGATACATCAGGCCACAATATCTGCTCCTTACTTATTATAATAGTAGGGTGCAGCACAGGAGGACACCATGCAGATCCACACCCTGACCGCCGCCTTTGGCCGTCTGGATCACGAGACCCTGTCGCTTCAGTCGGGACTCAATGTGATCGAGCGCCCCAACGAGGGCGGAAAATCCACCTGGGCCGCCCTTCTCCGGGTAATGCTCTACGGATTGAACACCAAGGACCGTGCGCTTACCGCCGACAAGCGCCGCTATCTTCCCTGGAGCGGCGCAGCCATGGAGGGCCGGCTGGAGGCGGACACCGTCCTCGGCGAGGTGACCATCACCCGCCGCACCGCCCGGGCAAATTCCCCCATGGGCGCTTTTTCCGCCGTCTATACCGGGACCGCGCAGCCGGTGGAGGACCTCACTGCCGCCAACTGCGGCGAGACCCTGCTGGGCGTATCCCAGGATGTTTTTGTCCGCTCCGCTTTTATCGGCCAATCCGCCATAGAGGTCAAGCAAAACGCCGATCTGGAGCGGCGTATCGCCGCACTGATCACTACCGGCGAGGAGGATACCTCCTATACTACCGCCGCCGACTGTCTCCGTCGGCAGCTCAACCGCCGCCGCTACAATAAGACCGGCCTCCTCCCCCAGCTGGAAGCCCAACAGGAGTCGCGCAGGCGGGAGCTGGACGAGATCCAGGCGCTGGAGGACACCCTCCGTCTGGACCTGGACCGGGAGCAGCAGCTCACCCTCCGTCTGGCGGAGCTGAAGGCGCAGCTGGCCCTCCACGACGCCGCCGATCGCGCCCAGCGGGCCCAGACCGCGCACGCCGCCCACCAGGCGCTGCTCCAGGCCCAATCCAGCGCAGACGCACTGGCCCAGGAGGTTCGCCCTCTGCCCCCCCGCGCGGAATTGGAGGCCATGCGCGGCGCCATCGCCGCACTGAGCGCAGAAAAAAGCGTTATCGACCAGCTGAGCCAGGCCGCGCAGGACGCCGAGAACACCCTGCACCGATCCGAAGCGGAACTGGCCGAAGTCCCCATGACCTGGCCAGCCGCCCTGCCGGAGGGCGCCCCCCTGTGCGCCTCCCCCCGGCCCAGGCAGCCGATCGCGCTGCTGGTCCTGGCCATGCTGGCAGGCATCGGCGCCGGCGCCGCGCTGTTTATGGCCACCCACAGCCTCCCCTTGGGCCTAGGCGCAGGGGCCGCTCTGGCCCTTCTGCTGCTGACCGTTATCCTTCTCACCACAAAGAAAAGGCAAAAAACTTGGGACCAGCAGAACAGCGCCCTCCGCCAGCAGCGCAGCCAGGAGCTGGCGGTATACGCCCAGGCGCAGCAGCAGGTCCACACCGCCCAGGAGCGCTTCCACCAGGTCGCCGCCCAGCGGGACGCCGCCCAAGCCCAGGCCCGCGCCGCTGCCCAGCGCATCCTCACCCAAGTCCAGCTTTTCCGTGCCGACGCCGCCACCATCCCCGCCGCTTTGGCCGCAGTGGAGGAGGGTATCCGCCGCTGGGCCACCCTGGACACGGCCCGCCAGGCGGTGCAGACCGCCCAGGTGCGCTGGGATGCTGTCAGCGCCGACGGCGCAGGCTCTCCCGCGGAGCCGGTCCAGCGCCCCCTGCTCTCCCGGATTCAGCTCCAGGAGGAGATCCAGCGGATCTCCGCCCTGCTGGCGGACCTGCAGCGGCAGATCCACACCGCCCAGGGCCGCATCCAGGCCCTGGGGGACCCCGATGAGCTGCGGCAGGCCCTGAAGGATGGTCAATCCAGGCAGGAGGAGCTCCAGGGGGAGTACGATGCCCTGGCCCTGGCCCAGCAGGTCCTTGCGGAGGCCAACACCGCCCTCCAGAACCGCTTTTCCCCCGCCCTGGGCCACCAGGCGGAAAAAATCTTTGCAAAACTCACGGAAATGAAGTATAATAGAGTCTTCCTCAACCGGGAAATCGTCCCCTCCGCCCAGGAGGCGGGCCAGATCTCTCCCCGGGACGCCTGGACACTCAGCCGTGGTACTGTCGATCAGCTCTACCTGGCGGTCCGCCTGGCCATCTGCGATCTGGTCCTGCCGGAGCGGGAGGCCGCACCCATTATTCTGGACGACGCCCTGGTGAACTTTGACGACCGCCGCATGGCCGCCGCCCTGGACTATCTGGTGGAATTGGGGCAGCGGCGGCAGATCCTTCTGTTCACCTGCCAGCACCGGGAGTCCGCCTACCTGGCGCAGGCCCACCCCGGCCGCGCCCATCAAATCTCTCCCTGAGGTGATGCTTATGTCCCAGCTGTTTCCCCTTGAACTTACCTCCACCCTGGACCGGTTCTGCTATCTGGTCCTGCTGCTGCTCATCTACAGCTTTCTGGGCTGGTGCGGCGAGATGGTATACTGCTCCATCGGCCAGCGCAAGCTGTGTGAAAAGCGCGGCTTCCTCAACGGCCCCCTCTGCCCCATCTACGGCCACGGCGCCCTGCTGGTGCTGGCAGCCCTGGGCGGCGGGTGTGCGGACCCCATCATGACCTTCTTCCTCGGGGGTATCCTGACCTCCGCCGTGGAGTATGCCACCAGTTGGGCCATGGAAAAGCTGTTCCATATGCGCTGGTGGGACTACTCCAACCACCCCTTTAACCTCCACGGCCGGGTGTGTCTGCTGAACTCCACCCTCTTCGGTCTGGCCAGTGTGGCCCTGTGCCACTGGGTGGCCCCGGCGGTCTCCGGCTGGGTCATGCGGCTGTTTGCCTGGGGCATTGCCGTCCCCCTGGCGCTGACCCTGGCCGTCGTGTATCTGGCGGATATCGTCCTGTCCGTCCGAAGTGCCATCCAGATCAGCACCCGTCTGGCCAAGCTCCACGCCATCCACCAGGAGCTGGCGGAGAAGCTGGCCCAGCTGCGCCAGGAGCAGCTGGAAAACGCCCAGCAGCGGCTGCAGCACCTGGAGGATCAGCTCTCCTCCGCCCGGGAGGCCAGCCAGCAGCGGGAGAATCAGCTGGCCCTCCGCCGCAAGGAGCTGCGCCAGGAGGCCCAGGAGAAGCTCCGCGCCCTGTACGAGAAGCAGGACATCTTCGAGCGCCGTCTGCTGCACTCCTACCCCACCCTGCGCTCCCTGCGCCACGGCGACGCGCTGAACAAGCTGCGTGAGTACCGGGCCAGCCGGAAAAAGAGCCAGAAGAAGGGAAAGTGATCTGGCGGCCCCATACAGCACATACTATCCCAGAATAAACCTGCAGGAATAAAACAGAGGAGATGTTTTCTATGTCTGAATGCACCCATGATTGCAGCAGCTGCGGCCAGAGCTGCAGCGAGCGCACCCAGCCCCAGTCCTTCCTGAAGGAACACAACGCCGCCGCCCGTGTGGGCAAGGTCTTCGGCGTCGTGTCCGGCAAGGGCGGCGTGGGCAAGAGCATGGTCACCAGCCAGCTGGCGGTGCTCATGCGCCGCCGGGGCTATGCCGTCGGCGTTCTGGACGGGGACATTACCGGCCCCTCCATCCCCAAGGCCTTCGGCGTCCACCAGCGGGCCGTGGGCGACGACCGCGGGATGCTCCCCGCCCTCACCCGGGACGGCATCCAGCTCATGAGCACCAACCTGCTGCTGGACCAGGAGACCGACCCGGTGATCTGGCGGGGCCCCGTGATCGGCGGCGTAGTGACCCAGTTCTGGACCGATGTGATCTGGGATGTGGACTACCTCTTTGTGGATATGCCCCCGGGAACCGGCGATGTGGCCCTCAGCGTGTTCCAGTCCCTGCCCCTGGACGGCATCGTCATCGTGGCCTCCCCCCAGGAGCTGGTGAGCATGGTGGTGGAGAAGGCCGTGAAGATGGCGGAGATGATGAACATCCCCATCGTGGGCGTGGTGGAGAACATGAGCTATCTCCTCTGCCCCGACTGCGGCAAGGAGATCCCCCTCTTCGGCCAGGGCAAGACCCAGGCTGCCGCCGAGGCCCATAACCTGAAGCTGCTGGCCCGGATGCCCATCGATCCCCAGCTGGCCGCCCTCACCGACGAGGGCCGTATTGAGGACTTCACCGGCGAATGGCTGTCCCCCGTGGCCGACGCCGTGGAGAAGTTTGAAAACTGATCGAATAAACTGATGCAAAAAATACCGGCTGTTGTCAAAACAGCCGGTATTTTGTCGCTATCCTCAGCCGCTTACGCCGGCATATGGGAAACCACCTGCCAGCTCCCCTGGCCGGCGGGGCGGAGGACCAGGGTCATGTCCACATCGTGATCGCCTTCCGCCCCCTCCCCGTGGAGGAAGGGAACCGTGTGGACGACGGTGATGGTGCCGTCCGGGGATACCCGCCCGCTGTCAAAGGTATACTTCTGCATCTCCGTGTCGCCGTGGGCCGCATACCAGGCGTCAAACTCCTCCAGGTAGACCCCCAGCTGGTCGCCGCTGGCCTTCAGCAGCTCCTCCGCCTGCTCCGCCGTCAGCGCCAGCTTCTCGGTCAGATAGCCGGTCACATCCTCCCGGGTGTGGCGGAAGGTATCCAGCTCCAGGGTCACCTCCGCCTTCTCCAGCGCCGCCAGCTCCTCCTTGCTCAGGGCATCCTCCGGGTCCCCCAGGTCGTAGAAGATCCAGGTTAGGTAGGGCTTCAGCGCCTCCACCGGGTCCTCCTGTCCATCGAAGGGGAAGCGCAGCAGGCCGTTGTTCTCCTGCGCATTGAAGTAGTCCTCCAGCTCCCGCAGCGCCCCGGCGGACAGCTCCCGGCCGCCTAATGCCGCACCATCCTGCCACTGGGGCTTTACCTTGGCCGCCCCCGCGTCCCCCTGGTGGTCCACCACCAGGGTAAGCTGCTGGGGATCGGCGATCCAGCCGTCCTCGGGCAGCGTCTCAAAGTCCAGGATCTGCTCCCCCGCGTCATCATTCAGTCCATAGCGCACCCTGGAGGTAAACACATCCCGGTACTGTCCCTGGCCGAAGCAGTAGCTGCCCATCCACCGGGGCGCGTCAAATTCGTACTTCCCGTTGAAGGGGGCCCGCTGCTCCTGGCCCCAGCTCTTCATCTTCTCCCGGACAGCCTCCTCCGCCGGGTCGTCCAGCACTACGCCGTCCTTGTCCAGCCACAGCACGGTCTTCCCCTCCGCCTCCTGCCAATCGGGCTCGTTGGCCTGGGCCGTGCGGGAGAAGATCTGCTCATTCCCCAGCTTGAAGCTGCGGGCCACAGCGGTCAGCAGGTTCACCTGGCTGTCCCACTCCCCCACATCCGCCTGGCAGGTGACCTCCCAGGTGCTCTTTTCCCCGCCGTCGTGGAAGCACAGCAGCCGCCACTCCTCCTCCGGGGACAGCTCCTGTCGCAGGAGGAAGGTGTACCGGCCATCCCCGCTGCCCGGGGTGCCGCAGCTCACCTCTACCCGCGGCGCCCGGTCCTTTTCCCCGGGGGCGGTAAAGATACCGTGGTTCTTGCCGGCGTCCGCCGTCCATCCCTCCGGCACCAAGATACTCCAGCCATCCCCCTCATGGATGGTGCAGGGGATCTCCTCCCCGCCCACCAGAAGGGAGGAGCCCTTCTTCTCCGGCTCCTGGGGCTTGACGACCTCCTGCTGCTGGGGCGGCGGGTCCTGGGGCTTTTCCGCCTTTTTCCACGGCTGCCAGATACCAAGGGCCACGGCCACCACGGCCAGCAGGCCCGCCCCGGAGCCGATCAGGATATTTCTCGTCTTCTTGGTCAATGTCTTCATGGCTGTCTCCTCTCTATCTTTACGTTGGATATTGCGGCCAACCTCCTGTTTTCGACATTCAGTATACCGGCAAAATGCCGCAAAGTCGTTTCATTCTCCCTACAATTTGGTAACAATGCGGTACAAAGAGTAACAAGGACGGCGGCAAAAGCCGTCGTCCTTGTTACTCTTTGTTTCTTATAGGGCCCGGTAGTGGTAGAAGCGGGCAAAGTTATTGAAGAGGATATCCTCCAGCAGATCCCCGGGAATATCCAGTCTTTTGGCCTTCTCCAGCTCCTTTTTGGGGCACCAGATGGGGTAGTCGGAGCCGTAAAAGATGTGCGTGGGGTCGTATTCCCCCAGGATGCGGAGCAGGGGTGCCTTGTCCTCCACATAGCTGAAGGAGCTGCTGATGTCCGTGTAGATGTTGGGCAGCTTGGCCAGGGGGCGGATCTTCTCCACATCCCAGTCCCCCCAGTTGCCCAGATGGGCGGCGATGCACCGCAGCCGTGGGAAGGTCTCCGCAATGGGGCCCATCCGATGGGGCCCGCTGACATCCACCCGGGGGTCCCCCATGTGGGCAATGAGGAACATATCCGTCCGCTCCATCTCCTCGTACATGGGAAACAGCCGCTCATCGTCCAGGGCAAAGTGCTGGAACTCCGGGTGGAGCTTCACCCCATATACCCCGTTCTCCCGCAGGAAGGCCAGCTCCGCCCTGTAGTTCTCATATTCCGCATGGAGCGTGCCGCAGGGGATGAACTTGGGGTACTTGGCCGCCTGCTCCAGAATAAAGCGGTGGATGCTCTCCACCTGATGGGGCGCGGTGGCCGCCGAGAACACCATGGCGTAGTCGATGCCCGCCTCGTCCAGCACATCCGCCAGCTCCTGCACCCGGCCGTGGTGGTTGGGCGGCTCCGGCAGGACAAAGTAATCCGCGGTGGCCACCGTGGCCTTCTCCGCGATCTTGTCCGGGAAAATGTGGGTGTGCATGTCGATGACTCTCATGGGGCGGCGCTCCTTTTTTCTTTACTCCCGATGAGTATACCACAGAAGCATCCCCTACAACAAGGCCATCTTATCAAAAAGCCTCGCAGAGTTCGCCGCCCGGAGGCGGCGAATAGCGTGAAATCATTTTCCGCCGGGGCGTGTACCTGGCGGAAAATACTGCTCGCGGAGCGAGCGTCGAATTGTCCGCTCTTAGCGGACAACCGAGGCGCAGAGCGAAGCGCAACCCCTTCTCAAAAAAGTGCTTGCACTTTTTTGACAGTCTCTACAACAAGGCGGAGAGCGACAAAAATGCCACGGTCAGCAAAAAGAAAATTAGCATCAATTTCCAGACGAACCGCACCCACCGGTCATAGGGCACATCCCCCAGGGCCAGTCCGCCCATGACCACTGCCGCCGTGGGGGTGATGATGTTCACCAGGCCGGAGGCGGACTGGAACGCCGTGACCACTAGGGACGCCTCCACCCCGGCAAACTGTCCCAGGGGCGCCAGGACCGGGATGGACAGGGTGGCCAGCCCCGAAGAGGAGGGGATCAGCACGGAGAGGGGCAGGTAGATGAGATACACCAGCAGCACGAAGACCAGGGACCCCGCCCCCTCCAGGGCCCGCTCCCCCCAGTAGAGGACCGTGTCCGTAATGCCTCCGCCGTCCATGAGGACGGTGATGCCCCGGCTGATGCCGATAATGAGGGCAACCCCCACCAGCTCCGACGCTCCGGCCACAAAGGCCTTGGCCGTCCGCTCCTCCCCCAGGCCGTAGCAGAGGCCGATGATCCCGCCGCCCACCAGGAACAGCCCGCTGAGCTCCGGGAACCACCACCCCAGGGTGGGGACCGGCAGGCCGATCTCGTCAAAGGGGATGACCGCGTAGACCATCACCAGGAACACCAGGGCAAAGAGGGCCAGGGCCAGCTTCCGCCGCCCATCCAGCGCCGGCGGCTCCGCCCCGCTCTCCCCGCCCTGGCGGCGGAGGCCGTGGTCCGCTGTCAGGGATCGGCCCGGGTCCCGGCGAACTGCGGCAGCGTAGCGCATGACATAGGCAATGGCCACCGCGTCGAAAACCACCAGCATGGCCAGCCGCAGCCCCAGCCCCTCCCCCAGGGAGGTGCCGGCGAAGCCGGAGGCGATGCCTGTGGCGAAGGGGTTTACCGTGCTGGCCAGCACCCCGGCCCCGCTGCCCAGCAGCACCACGGCGATGCCCACCAGGGCGTCATACCCCGCCGAGATAAACACGGGGATCAGCAGGGGGTAGAAGGCCATGGTCTCCTCCCACATGCCAAAGGAGGTGCCCCCCAGGCTGAAGAGCACCATCAGCACCGGGATCAGCCAGATCTCCCGCCCCCCAAGGCGGCGGACCACGGCGCTGACCCCCGCATCGATGGCCCCCGTCTCCATCATCACCCCCAGGAATCCCCCCACCATCAGGATGAACAGGGCCACATCCACCGCGTCATAGAACCCCTGGAAGGAGGCCAGGACCACATCCCCCGGCCCCTGTGGGCTCTGCTCCACCTGGTGGTAGGTCCCCGCCACCGGGGTCCCCTCCGCCGTGCGCTCGTAGCGGCCCGCCGGGATCAGCCAGGTGGCCGCCGCCGTCAGCACCAGCAGGATAAACAAGATCGTGTACGCCGTAGGCAGTCGAAACTTTTTCATTCAGATCCCTCCGATCCCCTCTAGTCTGTACGGATCGGGGCCTTTTCTTCCCCCCACGACAAAAAAACGCCGTGGAAAGTTCTGGCGGTATTGACAAGCCTCGGAAATCTAGGTATACTGTACTTAGATAATCTAGGTATACGGAGGTGTTCCTATGGCCCGCAGAGAATCTGTCCCCGCCGGGGGCGGCACCGCCATGCTGGTGCTGGCCCTGCTGAAGGAGCGGGAGATGTACGGCTATCAGATCATTGAGGAGCTGGAGCGGCGGTCCAACCGCGTCTTTCAGCTGAAGGAGGGGACCCTCTACCCCCTGCTCCACAGCCTGGAGAAGGAGAAGCTGGTCACCGCCCAGGAGCGGGCGGCGGACTCCGGCCGGATGCGGCGGTACTACCGCATCACCGCCGCCGGGCTCAGGGCCCTGGCGGAGCGGGAGCGGGAGTGGACGGTCTATGCCCAGGCGGTGACGGCCATCCTGGCCGGGACATAGGGGAGCGGCCATGAACAAGGACTATTGGCTGTCCACCGCCACGGGGCAGATCCCCTTTCCCCCGGACCGGGACGCCGTGCGCCGGGAGCTGGCGGCCCACCTGGAGGACCGGCAGGAGGCCATCCAGGCCCGGGGCATGACCGCCTACGAGGCGGAGCAGGCGGCCACCGCCGCCGTGGGGGACCCGGAGCCCCTGGCCCGGGAGCTGGCCCAGCTCCACCGCCCCTGGTGGGGCTATCTGTGGCGGGCCAGCCGTTGGGCCGTGATCCTGCTGCTGCTTGTGGCGCTGCCCACCCTGCTCCCCGCCCTCCGGGATCTGTTCTTCCCGGAATATCCAACGGAGCACTACCGTCCCCAGCTGCCGGAGGCCGTGGAGGTGTGGACCCATGCCGACGGCGCCCAGCGCACGGATACCCTGCTCCAGTCCTGGACGCCGGAGGGCAGCGTCTCTCTGGGCGGCTACCGCTTTACCGCCCCCCAGGCCTACCTCAAATACAGGGATTTCGCCCCCGTCTCCGGCGACCCGAGGGCGGACTATGAATTGACCATTGTGCTGCGGGCCAGCTCCTGGCGCTTCTGGGAGCCCATCAGCGCCAGCCAGTACATGATCCTGGACCACGCCGCCCGGGACAGCGACGGCAGTCTCTACGGCAGATGGGAGAAGGACCTGTTCTCCCCAGACACCCACCGCAGCTACTTCTGTAAAACCCGCAGCAACAGCCCCTTCGCCGTCTACTACGAGGTCTATCTGGATCTGTCCGGCCCGGAGGCCCCCGCCTGGGTGGAGATCCCCGTGGGATACGGCGGCCAGGTGCTGCGGGTGGATCTGGAGAGGGAGGTGCTGTCCTGATGAAAAAGCGCCACCAACGGCGGATCGCCCGAAATTTGCTGGTGATGGCCCTGCTGCTCCTGGCCCTGTGGTGGGCCAAGGGGTTCCCCCTGCCCCCGGAGGCGGCCCTCCACCGGGCGGAGCGGCAGTGCCTGACTGCGGAGAGCCAGGTGATCTGGCGCTACCGGGGCGGGCAGTTCAGCGGCACCAGTATGCTGGTGGGGACCTCCCCCCGCTATATCTCCACCTACAGCCCCGTCCCCGATCGCCTGATCCTCTGGCCCCGGGCGGTAACAGCCCCCACCCTGGTCATCCTGCCGGAGCCTATTCGCTACACCCCCGCCGCAGGCCACAGCGACCTAGCCCCCGCTTTTCTGGCGGTGGACCCGCCGCCCCTGGCGGAGAGCGCCCATCTCACCGTGGACCTCCAACAGCTGACGGAATGGCCCCGGGAGATCCCGCCCTACGAGCTCTCCGGGCAAAAAACTTCCGGCGGGTTCCTGTTTCTGCTGGAATACCGCTATTTCAACTCCTCCAGCGCAGACCTCTTTGACCCCGAGGATGTGGCCTTCAGCAGTCTCTACAGTTTGCCTTCCCCCAGCGACTTCCGCTACCTCCCCTACACCCTGACCTTCTTCGCCGCCGACGGCACGGAGATCGCTCGCTATACCAGCCCACAATAGGAAAGGCCCGGACCGCATGGTCCGGGCCTTTATATTATCCCATGGTGGCCACCAGAACGGCCTTGATGGAGTGCATTCGGTTCTCCGCCTCGTCGAAGACCACAGAGTGCCGGCCCCGGAACACCTCGTCCGTGACCTCCCGGATGTCCACGCCCTTCTCCTTCCAGGTCTTGGCCATGGTGGTCTCGAAGTCGTGGAAGGAGGGCAGGCAGTGCATATACAGCACCTTGGGGTTGCCGGTGCGGGCCAGGGTGTCTGCGGTAACCCGGTAGGGGGTCAACAGCTTCGCCCGCTCCGGGATCAGATCCTCCTCCCCCATGGAGGCCCAGATATCCCCGTAGATCACATCCGCCCCCAGGAGAGTCCCCTGGTCGTCGGTGATCTCAATGGTGGCCCCGGTCTCCCTGGCCACGGCCTGTACACGCTCCAGGACCCGGGGGTCTACGCCCTCCACCAGCTCCCGGGGTCCCAGGCCCACAAAGTGCATCCCCATCTTGGCGCAGCCGTACATCCAGGCGTAGCACATATTGTTGCGCACATCCCCGGGGAAGACCACCTTCACCTCGCTCAGGGGCTTGGAGCAGTGCTCCTCAATGGTCATCATGTCCGCCAGGATCTGGGTGGGGTGGTCCACATCGGTCAGCCCGTTCCACACGGGTACGCCGCTGAACCGGGCCAGATCCTCCACCACCTTCTGGTCGTAGCCCCGGTACTCAATGCCGTCGAAGAACCGGCCCAGGACCTTGGCGGTGTCCTCCAGGGACTCCTTTTTCCCCATCTGGCTGCTGCCGGCGTCCAGATAGGTGACGTGGGCCCCCTCCTGGGTGGCCGCCACCTCGAAGGAGCAGCGGGTGCGGGTGGAGGTCTTTTCAAAGAGGAGGACAATGTGCTTGCCCTTCAGGGCCTGGCCCTCGCCGTGGCTGCGGCGCTTGGCCTTCAGATCGTGGCCCAGGTCCAGCAGGTAGCGGATCTCGCCGGGGGTGAGATCCATGAGGGTGAGAAAGCTTCTTCCGTTCAGATTGACAGCCATAGGTGATTTTTCCTTTCGTTTTTTACTTGTTTGCCTGTAGGGGGGATATTCTTCTCATTTGTACTGGCGGGGAGGTCAGCAGGGCTGATTCGCCTTTCGCCGGGCGGGTGGGGACGATACATCGTTCTGGACGATCCTTGTGGGGATTCCATCCCCACGCCCCAGGTGCGCTCGGGGCCTCCCCGGCCCCGGACCCCGGGTGACTTTTTGCCCGCACAAAAAGTCACCAAAAATGCGCCAAAACCAAGGTTTTGGAATCCTTTGCCTCATCGGTGCAGACGGGGGATGCGAGGCGAAGCCGCCGAATGTCAAATCCTTCGGGGATCTGATCTCGGCCGGGTATCTCGTCCGACTTCGCCTGCCGGCCTGTTAAAGGGTTAGATTCATCTAAGGGTGCGGCACCGTCATTTCAGTGACCACACGGTAGTCTGCTCTCGTCATGGTCAATTTGATTCTCGCCCCAGGGGCGAGTGGCTTTTTGTCGAGGTAAAAGGCCCCAAAGGAGCTATTTCCCTCGCGGCATAGCCGCTGCAGCCCCCACGAAAATCCCGGGGGGGAATGGGGGGCGGTAGCCCCCGAAGAACCCCGCGCCGCGGCGGCGCGGTGCCATGTCGTTGGGGTGCAACCAGGCAACAAGGTTGCTCGGGGGGTAGCCCTTCTGGCAAGGGGGCCTTGGGCCCCCTTGAAGAGTCGTTTCAAGGGGATAGGGTTCTCAGGGA
>CAUWCX010000063.1:0-12732 GCA_963557105.1 uncultured Oscillospiraceae bacterium | reverse complement strand
ACTTTCCCGGCGGGGGGAAAGTAACCCGGGGTCCGGGGGCGGAACCCCCGGGACTATCGTCGAGAACGATCTCCCGTCCCCACCCACCCGGCGAAGGGCGAATCACCCCCCCGGGGCTATCGACGAGAAGCATCTCTCGTCCCCCCCTGCAATATCTCCATGATCTCCCCCCGGGAGTAGAGAATATTCACCGCCTCCAGCAGGGCGTTGGCGGTCATCCGCTCCGGCAGGCCCAGCTTTTTCAGCAGGGCCGCCCGGCGGGCGGCGCTGTCGGGGCCGCCGCTGAGGCCCAGGGCAAACATATCCGCCTTGGTCAGGGGCCGCTCCTCCTCCCCGGCGGGGCGGCTCTCCCCGTCCAGGAAGGTTGCCCCCGCCCGCTCCAGGGCGGCCAGGAGCACCGCCGGGGGCATTCCCTCCACCCCCAGCTTCCCCTCCTTCCCCGGGGCGGCCTTCCGCCGCTCCTTGCCGTAGACGTCGGGGATGTACGCCTGCTTCAGCTGCTGTTTGGGGATGGCCCCCTTGAGGAAATTGCGGATGACGAAGCCCGCCCCGTCGCTGTCGGTCAGCAGGATCAGCCCCCGCTCCGCCGCCAGACGGCGCAGCAGGGCCAGCCGCTCCCGGTCGTTGAACACGCCGAAGCCGCCGGTCTCCACCACCGTGGCCTCCACCACCTGCTTCAGGGCGTTCTTGTCGTAGCGGCCCTCCACCACGATCACTTCCCGTATCCTTCTCATTGCCGCGCCTCCTGGGCCAGCTCCATCAGCAGCAGCTTCAGCTCCTCCGCCCCGTCGGCGCCGCTGACGCTCTTGATCCGCAGATCCGCCGCGCAGCACCGGCGCACGGCGTTGGCGCACCACGCCCCGCTGACCCGCCGGGCATTCTCCAGCAGCAGCCGGGCGGGGTAGTCCGAGCGCATATTCCACCGCTCCATGAGCCAGAACTTGTCCCGGCCCGTATCCAGGGCCAGCCGGGCGGTGTAGAGCTTGCGCAGCTCCTTGCCCATGAGGGCCAGGAGCATGAAGGGCTCCTCCTGGAGCTTCAGCAGGGAGCCCAGCACCTGGGCCGCCCGGTCGAAGTCCCCCTTGGACACCGCCCCCGTCATCTCGAACACCTGGGCCTCCAGCACCGGGGCGGCCACGGCGTCCACATCCGCCCGGGTGATGCGCTCCCCCTTGGCGTAGGAGGCGATCTTCCCGATCTCCGGAATCAGGCCGTTCATGAGGCTGCCGCAGGTGAAGATCAGGTGCTCCGCCGTGGGAGCGTCGATGGTGTGGCCCGTGGCCTTGAACCGGCGGGACACCCACTTGAGGATCTCCCCCTGGCTCTGCTCGGCAAACTTCACCACCTGGGCCTGCTTGTCCAGGGCGGCGTACAGCTTCTTGTAGGTCTTGTTGGGCTTGTACTCCACCTGGTCGTACACCAGCACCAGGCAGCAGTAGGGGGGGAAGTCCTCCAGCATGGCGATGACCAGGCTGCGCTGCTCCTCATTGAGCTTGAAGAGATCCCAGTCCACCACCTGCACCATGGTCCGCTGGGCCATCATGGGCATGGCCTCCACCGTCTCCATGAGCGCCTGGGCCGTGAGGCCCTTGCCCTCCAGCTTGTGGTAGTTGAACTCCGCAAAGCCCTCCGGAACCAGCTGCTTCTTCATCTCCGAGAGGTAGTACTCCCGCAGGTAGCTCTCCTCCCCGTGGAAGACGTACACCGTCCCCAGCTCCCCGGTCTTCAGGTCCGCCTTCAGCTGCTGATATCCGGCGTTGTCGCCTTTTTTTCCCGCCATAGCCTGCTCCTCTCCCCCCGTGGGGGCGTCATTGATGTACCCGGACCACCACGTTGCCCTGGAGGTCCGTGCGATAGAGGGTCATCCCCGCCGAAGCCATGCGGTCCATGGCCTCCGGCGCGGGGTGCCCGAAGGTATTTTCGCCTACGCTGATGATCCCCACCTCCGGCTTCACGGCCTCCAGCAGGGCCGGGGAGGTGGAGTTCCCGCTGCCGTGGTGGCCCACCAGCAGCAATTCAATATCCGGCAGATCATAGGCCGCCGTCAGCAGCCCCTCCGTCCGGCCCGCCATGTCCCCGGTGATGAGGGCGTCCACCGCCCCGCAGGAGGCCAGCACCGTGAGGCCCTCCTCGTTCATGTCCCCCCGGGTGAGGGGCGGATACACCGCCAGTGTGGCCTCCCCCAGGGGGAAGCTGGCGGGCGTATCCACATAGGTCACGGGGACCTGGTACCGCTCCGCCAGGGCCAGCACCTCCCCCTGAAGAGCCGCCTGACCGCCGTTGGCGGACAGCTGGGGCAGCAGCAGCCGCTCCACCTCCACCCGGGCCAGCAGCTCCCCCAGGCCGTTGGCGTGGTCGGCGTGGTAGTGGGTCAACGCCACATAGTCCAGCTTACGCCAGCCGTAGGTATCCATGACCCCCGCCACGGTGTTGCCGGGGCCCTGTGGGGTGTAGAGACTGCCGCAGTCCACCAGGGCGGCCCTGTCCCCGGCGCCCAGCAGGGTGGCCGCTCCCTGGCCCACATCCACCGCCGCCAGCACCATGGCGCTCTCCCGGGCCAGGCGAATAGGCATGGCCCGGGCCGCCATCAGGCACACCGCCGCCGACAGGGCGGCCAAAGCCCAGGTCCGGGCGCGGGCGCGGGAGAGCCAGCACAGGGCCAGCATGGCGTACACCAGCCCCAGCCACAGCCCCAGAGCGGGGCCGGTAAAGTGTACCCCCTGCCCCGGGACGCGGGCCAGCGCACCGGCCACCCCCAGCACATACCGGGCCAGGATCTCCGGCAGAAACGCCAGGGCCCCCAGGCCGGGAAAGGGGATAGCCAGCACCGCCAGCAGCAGCGCCCCGCAGAACAGAGCCGGGGCCGCCCACACCGCCAGCAGGTTGCTCACCGGGGCGGCCAGGGCCAGGGTGCGGAAGTAGTAGGCGCTGATGGGGGCCGTGAAGGCCATGGTCCCCAGGCTGGCGGCCACGGAGGCGCTGCACAGCCGCCACAGCTTCCCCCGCCACCGGCCCGCCCGGCTGTGCCGGGTCAGGGCGGCGTACACCCGGGGCGTCACCACCAGCAGTCCCCCCACGGCGGCGAAGGAGAGCTGTAGGCTCACGGAGGCCACGGCGTAGGGGTTGCACACCAAAATCGTCAGCAGCGCCGCCCCCAGGGCGGTGGGGGCATCCCCCTCCCGGCCCGCCAGGGGCGCCGCCAGCAGGAAGCCCGCCATGATGCACGAGCGCACCACCGAGGGGCTGCACCCCACCATCACCATATAAAATAACAGTATCGGGTAGCCCACCAGGGCCGTCAGCCGCTGCCGCCGGCCCAGCAGCACCCCCAGCAGGGCAATGAGAATGCCGCAGTGGAGGCCGGAGACGGCGGTGATGTGCATGAGCCCCGCGGCCTTGAGGTCGCTGAGGGCCTGGGTGTCCAGCCCCTCCCGCTCCCCGGTGAGGAGGGCGGCGATGAGCCCCGCCGTCTCCGGGGAGAACACCGTACGGATGCTCTCCGCCAGACGGCGGGCCATGCGCTGGGGCAGATACCGCAGCGCCCCCGCCCTGCCCTCCTCCACAGCCAGGGGCTCCCCCTGGCTGTACAGCCGCAGGAATACCCCACGGGCGGTGTAGTAGGTGGTGGACTCCCCGGTGATCTCCCCGGCGGTGTAGTAGCGCACCGGGACCGTCAGCCGGTTCCCCGGCTCCAGGGCCGCCAGCTCCTCACCGCCGTAATAGACCGCCTTTCCCCGCAGGCCGCGGCCCAGCACCCGCACATGGGCCTTCCGACCGTAGGCGGTCTCCGGGGCGTAGTCCGTCAGCTCCACGGTCACCACATCCGCCCCGCCCACCAGCTCCTCCGCCGGGGCGAAGAAGGCCAGGCGGTACAGGGAAAACCACCCGATCCCCGCCGCCAGACCAAAGGCGCAGATGGCCGCCGCCACACGCCGCCGGCCCCGCAGCAGCAGGGCAAGGCCCAGCCCCAGCAGCAGCGCCGCGGCGGAGGCCGTCCCCAACCACTGCCCCGGCAGCACATATTGACAGAGAAATGTCCCCGCCCCGAAGGGAAGGGCGAACATCAGCAGCCGGCGCATACCGTCACCGCACAGGCCTTGGGTCGTTGGTCCGGCCCAGAATGTAGTCCGTGCTGGTGCCATAATAATCCGCCAGCCGGATCAGCGCCCAGACCGGGATCTCCCGCTCGCCGGATTCGTATCTCCGGTACACTTCCCGTTTCATATGCAGGTATTCAGCTATCTGCTGTTGCGTCTTGTCCCGGTCTTCCCGCAGATCTCTGATCCTTCTGAATGTCACTGCCATCACCTCGGGAAAATGTTACCATTTGGTAACATTCCCCTCCTGTAATGGAATCATTCGGTGGCAGTATACCGTAAAATAAGGGATTTGGCTAGTCTTTTTTTCTTTTTGTCGATTCAGCGTTAACAGCCCGGAAAACCACCCCGGGAGTCCGCCCCAAAACCCCAGGCCAACTCCGTCCCGGCGGGTGTTTCCAAAGAGGGGCAGGCGCCCCTCTTTGGTCGTTTCAAGGAGAGGGGGTTTTTAGGGGGAGAGGGAAATCGAAATCCCTCTCCCCCTAAACGTGCTTTTGGTACTTTTCCCACGAGGGAAAAGTACAAGCCGCTTCCAGCTTATTGGATGGGAATATCCACCAGCCCCTTCAAATCCTCCACCGTAATGGTGAGAATCTCCTCATCCGTTGGCTCCTCCATCCCCGCCACCCGGTTGGCCTGGTTGGCCACGATCTTCTCAAAGAGATTCCGCACATCCCGGCCGTTGCCGAAGTTGTCGTCCCGGTCCTCGTACAGCTCCTGCAGATGCTCCCGCACCGCCTGCTCCGCCGCCTGGTCCAGGCGGTAGTCGCTGCGCTTGGCCCGGCCCTGGAAAATGGCGAAGAGCTGGTCGCCGTTGTAGTCGGCGAAGTAGATGTACTTGTTGAACCGGGACTTGAGGCCCGGGTTGGAGTCGATGAACCGGGGCATGAGGCTGTCGTAGCCCGCCACAATGACCACCAGGTCGTCCCGGTGGTCCTCCATGGCCTTCAGCACCGTGTCGATGGCCTCCTGGCCGAAGTCCTTGTCGGCGTTCTCCGGGGCCAGGGTGTAGGCCTCGTCGATGAACAGCACGCCCCCCAGGGCCTTCTGGATGACCTCCTGGGTCTTGATGGCGGTCTGGCCCACATAGCCCGCCACCAGGCCGCTGCGGTCCACCTCCACCAGATGACCCTTGGAGAGGATGCCCAGGGCGGCGTAGATCTTGCCGATGATCCGGGCCACGGTGGTCTTGCCGGTGCCGGGGTTGCCGGAGAACACCAGATGGAAGGACATATCCGGGCACTTCATGCCCCGGGCCTTCCGCAGGGCGCGGACCTTCACCAGGTTCACCAGGCTGTCCACATCCTTCTTCACCGCTTCCAGGCCCACCAGGTCATTGAGCTCCCCCATGGCCTCCTCCAGGGTGGGCCGGGGCGGGGTCTCCTCCTCCGCCTCCGCCGGGGGCTGGGCCTCCGCCCCGGGGGCGGGCTGATCGCTCTGGCCGCTCTGGCCGGGGGCCGGGGCCTCCGGCTGGGG
Organism: uncultured Oscillospiraceae bacterium; assembly: GCA_963557105.1. Lineage (GTDB taxonomy): Bacteria > Bacillota > Clostridia > Oscillospirales > Oscillospiraceae > Pelethomonas. The sequence goes on along the minus strand of CAUWCX010000063.1, from coordinate 7,159 downwards.
GGCGGCGGGGCTGGCGGGGGCGGCGCCGTAGAAGTCGCTGTACAGGTCCCGGGTCCGGTCCCGGGCCATGACCTGGCTGAACTCGTCCATGATGTCGTTGAGCCGTCTGGCGGCGTCATCCTCCCCCTGGCGGGTGAGGGCGGGGGCCTCCCGCAGGTAGTCCTCCGGCCCCGGGGTCAGGGCGATGGGGGGCACCCCCGCCCGGTCGCAGGTCTCCGTCAGCTGGCGGTAGAGCAGGGTGATGCGGCGGCTCTCCGCAAAGGAGAAGGAGCCGTCGTAGGCGGCGCAGAGCATCAGCAGGTTTTTCTGCACCTCCGCAAAGCTGCGGCTGTAGCTGGTGCCCGCCTGGGCGTCGGCGGCGGCCAGCTTCTGGTGGAACTCCGGCACCCCCACGGTGTAGCTGGGGTTGCTGCGGTAGTAGCCCATGGCCTTTTCAAACTGCTGGGGGGTGAACTTCACCTGGCGGTCGGTGTAGATCTGGTTGATGGCGATCACATCGCCCCCCCGCCCGCCGCTGGCGGCCCACAGGCACAGGGCGCAGGCCCGGAAGTAGGCGTCCACCGCCTGGGTGGTGATGCCCAGCTCCCCGGGGATGCTCTGGCAGAAGTGGCCGACACTGTCGGCGTAGTCCCGATGGAAATTTTTGCTCATAGTCGCCTCCATACCCAATGGTCGATTTTTTTCAGTATAGCACAGGACCCGCGGGAAATAAAGCGGGGATTTTCCCCCGTCCCCGTTGTTTCCAGAAAGTTCACCACTTATGCCTTGACGGCGGGGCAAAGGGGGGCTAATATAGACTTGGGAGTTTAGGCTTGTCCAAAGAGATAAGGAGGTCTTTACCATGGAGCTCTCCCGGGAAACCATGAAAAAACTGATGCTGCTCATCGCCTTTGCCGCCCTGGCCTTCACCGCCTTCCAGTGGATCGACGGTGTCACCGTGGCCCTGCGCTTCCTGGTGAAGCTGCTGTTCCCCTTCCTGCTGGGGGCGGCGGTGGCGTTTATCCTCAATGTGCCCATGCGCTTTATTGAGCGGGGGCTCTTCCCCCCCGCCAAGAGCGGGAACAAGCGGCGCTTCCACCTGCCCGCCGGACTGTGCCGGGTGCTGTCCCTGCTGCTGACCTTTGTGCTGGTGGCGGTGATCTTGCTGGTGCTGGGGCTGGTGATCGCCCCCCAGCTGGCGGAGACCATCTCCGGCCTGGGCGTCACCATCCAGGACGCCTTCAACCGCTTCCTGACCTGGAGCGAGGTGCAGTTTGCCAACAACCCCCAGATCGTCCAGTGGCTGGATGAGCTGACCATCGACTGGAAGAGCATCGACTGGAAGGGCCTGTTCGCCAGCGTGGCGGACTTCCTCTTCAACGGCGCCGGGGGGATGCTCTCCTCCACCATCTCCGCCGCCAAGAGCCTGGTCAGCGGCGTGACCACCACCTTCATCTCCTTCGTCTTCGCCTGCTATCTGCTGCTGCAGAAGGAGAAGCTGTCCGTCCAGTTCCGCAAGGCCCTGTACGCCCTGGCCCCCAAGCGGGCGGCGGACCGCACGGTGGCGGTCTGCTCCCTGAGCCACCGGGTGTTCTCCAGCTTCATCACCGGCCAGTGCATGGAGGCGGTGATCCTGGGGTTCATGTTCTTCGTGACCATGACCGTCCTGCGGATGCCCTACGCCCTGCTGGTGGGCTGCCTCATCGCCGTCACCGCCCTGATCCCCATTGTGGGCGCCTTTATCGGCTGCGTGGTGGGCGCGTTTTTGCTGCTGATGGTCTCCCCCATGCAGGCCCTCATCTTCGTTGTCATGTTCCTGGTCCTCCAGCAGGTGGAGGGCAACCTCATCTACCCCCATGTGGTGGGCTCCTCCGTGGGCCTGCCCTCCATCTGGGTCCTGGTGGCCGTCACCCTGGGCGGCAACCTCATGGGCATCACGGGTATGCTCATCTTCATCCCCCTGGTGTCTGTGGTCTACACCCTCTTCCGGGAGTTCGTGTACAAGCGGCTGAAGGAGAAGGGGCTCAAAATCACCTAAATGCAAGCGAACGCCGGCGCACCCAATGGAATCGGGTGCGCCGGCGCTTTGTCAACATGCCTCGCAGAGTTCGCCGCCCGGAGGCGGCGAAGAAAGTGCAATCGTTTTTTCCGGGGACATGCGCCTCGGAAAAAACTCTTCTCACGCAGCGCGCGTCGCAGCGGCATAGCCGCAAGGCGCGAAGCAGAGTGCAGTGCAAAAAAGTGCTTGCACTTTTTTGCTTTTTTTATGTTTTCCGCAGCCAGTCCGGCAGCGATCGGCTCCGCACGCCGGAGACGATGCCCATGGCGGCGAAGAGGGTGACGATGGAGCTGCCGCCGTAGCTGAAAAACGGCAGGGTCAGGCCGATGACCGGCATGACGAACAGGCACATGCCGATGTTCTCCACAGTCTGGAAGATCAGCATGGAGGCGAAGCCCACGCAGATGAGGCTGCCCATGGCGCTCTTGGCCACCCGGGCGGTCTGGAAGCAGCGGTAGACCAGCAAAAACTCCAGCAGGATGATCAGCAGGCACCCCACCATGCCCAGCTCCTCCCCGCACACGGCGAAGATGAAGTCCGTCTGCCGCTCCGGCAGGTTCTCCTTCACCGGCGACTGGGTCTGCACCCCGTTGAAGAGGCCCTGGCCGAAGACGCCGCCGGAGCCGATGGCCATGAGGCTGCGGTTCTGCTGCCAGCCCACCCCCCAGTAGTCGTAGCTGTGGTCGAAGAGCACCCGGAAGCGCTCCATCATATACTTGGGCACCTTGTTCAGCAGCACCAGGGCCGCGATCCCCACCCCCATCAGGCCGAAGCCGGCGGCGAACCAGTACCAGGCCAGCCCTGCGGCAAAGGCCATGCCGGCGAAGATCACCAGGTACACCAAGCCGCTGCCCACGTCGGAGGAGATCAGGAAGATCCACACGAACATCAGCCCCGTGTGGGCCGCCGGCCACATCAGGGAGCCCAGGCCCCGCATCCGCCGGTTCTCCTGGAACCAGGCCATCTGCTTAGCCAGCAGCACCGTGAAGGTCAGCTTCACGATCTCCGCCGGCTGGATGTCCATGGGCAGCCAGCTGAAGGACAGCCACGCCCGGTTGCCGTTGCGCTCCACGCCGAAGGGGACCAGCAGGGCGATGAAGCCCAGGTTGAACAGCAGATAGAGCCACCACTTCTCCGCGAAGTGCTCCAGGTCCACGGCGGAGAAGAAGAAGTACAGCAGCACCCCCAGCACCGCGCCGATGCCCTGGCGCAGGATGTATCCCGCCGTATCCGGGCGGAAGTTGGTGGCGCTGGCAATGAGCACAAGGCCGTAGCCCGTGGCGGCAAGACACAGGGCCAGCAGCACCATATCCGCCTTTTTCACAATATATTTGATCATGCCCAACAGCTGGGCCAGTAAAGTCAAGGGCAGCACCTCCCGGTCGATTTGCGCAGTTTGCGTCAATGTTAGTGTACCACACAACCGATGCCCTGTAAACCGGGGGAATTTTTCTTTTTTCCGGTTTTTCTCCCTTTCCCCCTTTCCTCCCGGAGGGATCTATGCTATACTGTGTGGTTGAGACAGATCGATTTGAGGTGAAGCGCCACATGGAATTTCTCTCCCACAGCGTAACAGAGACAGAGGCCCTGGGGCAGCGGCTGGGACAGGCCCTCCACCCCGGGGATGTGGTGGCCTACTTCGGGGACCTGGGGGCGGGAAAGACCGCCTTCACCCGGGGTCTGGCCCGGGGCCTGGGCTGCACGGGCCGGGTCACCAGCCCCACCTTTACCATCGTCAACGAGCACGAGGGGCCCATTCCCCTCTTCCACTTCGATATGTACCGGCTGGGCGACTCCGACGACCTCTTCGACATCGGGTGGGAGGACTACCTGGCCCGGGGCGGCGTGTGCGCCGTGGAGTGGAGCGAGCGGGTGGAGGACGCCCTGCCCGCCGGGGCTGTTGCCGTCACCATCTGCCGCTGCCCGGAGGACGAGGACTGGCGGCGCATCACCATTGAGGGAGGACTGGAGTAAGATGAAGCTGCTTGCACTGGAGAGCTCCGCCAAGGCGGCCTCCTGCGCCGTCCTGGCCGACGGCGTCCCCATTGCCACCGCCTGGCAGGCCACGGGCCTGACCCACAGCCGCACCCTGCTGCCCATGGTGACGGATATGCTGTGCAACAGTGACCTGGCCCTGGGGGACATGGACGCCCTGGCGGTGGCGGCGGGCCCCGGGTCCTTCACCGGGCTGCGTATCGGCATCTCCGCCGTCAAGGGGCTGGCCTGGGCCGCGGAAAAGCCCTGCGTCCCCGTGTCCACCCTGGAGGCCATGGCCTGGCCCCTGAGCCACCTGGAGGGCGTGGTGGTCTGCGCCATGGACGCCCGGCGGCAGCAGATCTACAACGCCGCCTTCCGGGCGGAGGGGGGAAAGCTCACCCGCCTGCGGGAGGATCGGGCCATCTCCCTGGCGGAGGCGGCGGAGGATCTGGCCGCCCTGGACGGCCCCATGACCATCGTGGGGGACGGGGCCCAGCTGTGCTATGACCACTTCACCGCCGCAGGCATCCCCTGCGCCATGGCCCCCGCCCACCTGCGGCAGCAGAGCGCCCTGGGGGTGGGACTGGCGGCCTTTGCCCGCTGGCCGGAAAACGGCGTCACCGCCCAGGAGCTGGCCCCCGTCTATCTCCGCTTGAGCCAGGCGGAGCGGGAGCGGCTGGCCCGGGGGCAGTCCATCTGAACAAGTACGATCCGAACCACTTAACTATACCGGACACGAAGGGAGAAACACCAATGTTCAACGAGAAAGTCCACATCGTCAACCACCCCCTGGTGGCCCACAAGCTGACCATCCTGCGGGACAAGAACACCTCCACCAAGGACTTCCGGGAGATCGTCTCGGAGATCGGCATGCTGCTGACCTATGAGGCCACCCGGGACCTGCCCCTGACGGAGAAGGCCGTGGAGACCCCCATCTGCTCCACCATGGCCCCCACCCTCAAGGGCAAGAAGTTCGCCGTGGTGCCCATCCTGCGGGCCGGTCTGGGCCTGGTGGACGGCGTGCTGCGGATGGTCCCCTCCGCCCGTGTGGGCCACATCGGCCTCTACCGCAACGAGGAGACCCTGGAGCCCGTGAAGTACTTCTGCAAGATGCCCAAGGACATCGCCGAGCGGGATGCGCTCATCGTTGACCCCATGCTGGCCACCGGCGGCTCCGCCATTGCCGCCATCGGCTTCATGAAGGAGTACGGCTGCCAGAACATCAAGCTCATGGTGCTGCTGGCCGCCCCGGAGGGCATCCGCAAGGTCCAGGAGGCCCACCCCGATGTGGACATCTACTGCGGCGCCGTGGACAGCCACCTCAACGAGGACGGCTATATCGTCCCCGGCCTGGGCGACGCCGGCGACCGGATCTTTGGGACGAAGTAATTTTTTCGCTATACAGACACCGTTGCGGGGACCTGCGGGTCCCCGCTTTCTTTGCATATCCTGCACAAATCCGCAGCTGAAAATTTGTCAGCCTGCCGGAGGATTTTTTATCCCCACCCCATTGCATTTCCTTCGGGCAGATTTTATAATATAGACATAAGAGAATACTGTGGTAGCTGTAACGAAGTGCTGCGCGCACGGGCTCAACTATCACTCGGCCTGCGCTTGAGTGTTTCAAACCGAAGTGGTTTGAAACATTTTTCTTTTTCAAGCTCCCGCCGCCACCCTGAACACAACAGAAGGAGGAATGCACCATGTACATCCTGGCAAACGGCAGACTCATCACCCGAGACAGCGCCCTTCCCTACCTGCCCGACGGCGGCGTGGCCATCGACGGGACCCGGATCGCGGACGTGGGCGCCACAGCGGATCTGCGGCAGAAGTACCCCGACGCGGAATTCGTGGACGCCAGAGGCGGCGTCATCATGCCGGGCCTCATCAACGCCCACACCCACATCTACTCCGCCCTGGCCCGGGGACTGTCCATCGATGGATTTGACCCCACCAACTTCTTTGAGGTGCTGGACGGCCAGTGGTGGTACATCGACCGGAACCTGACCCTGGCGGGCACCCGGGCCAGCGCCGACGCCCTCTACATGGACTGCATCAAGCAGGGCGTCACCACCATCTTCGACCACCACGCCTCCTATGCCGAGATCCCCGGCTCCCTCTTCACCATCGCCGACAGCGCCAAAAAGTTCGGCATCCGCTCCTGCCTGTGTTACGAGGTCAGCGACCGGGACGGCCAGGAGAAGTGCGGCCAGGCCATCCAGGAGAACGCCGACTTCATCACCTACTGCCAGCAGAACCCCAGCGAGATGCTGAAGGCCATGTTCGGCGGCCACGCCCTCTTCACCATCTCCGACAGGACCTTTGAGAAGATGGTGGAGGCCAACAACGGCCGCACCGGCTTCCACATCCACGTATCCGAGGGGATGAACGACGTCTACGACAGCCTGCAAAACTACGGCCGCCGCCCGGTGCAGCGGCTCCAGGACCACGGCATCCTGGGCCCCATGACCCTCCTGGGCCACTGCATCCATGTAAACACCGCAGAGATGGAGATCATCCAGGCCACCGGCACCATGTGCGTCAACAACCCGGAGAGCAACATGGGCAACGCCGTGGGCTGCTCCCCGGTGCTGCAGCTGATGAAGCGGGGCATCCCCGTGGGCCTGGGCACCGACGCCTACACCAACGACATGCTGGAGAGCCTGAAGGTGGCCCTGACCATTCAGCGGCACAACGCCTGTATGCCCAACGTGGGCTGGTGCGAGGTCACGGATATGCTCTTCAAGAACAACCCCGCCATTGCGGAGAAGTACTTCGGCGTGCCCCTGGGCCGACTGGCCCCCGGCGCGGCGGCGGACGTCATCGTCATGGACTACAAGCCCTTCACCCCCTTCTCTGACGCCAACATCGACGGCCATATGCTCTTCGGCATGACCGGCCGCCAGTGCCAGACCACCATCTGCAACGGCAAGCTCCTCATGCTGGACCGCCAGCTGGTGGGCATCGACGAGGAGGCGGAGAACGCCCACATCCTGGAGGAGTCCAGGAAGCTGTGGGGGGCGCTGAATCACAGGGCTTATTGATTTTTCCCTGGTCGATAGGAGGAAGAATTGTTCTTATCGGCAGTCCCGGGGATTCCATCCCCGGACCCCGGGTTACTTTCCCCTCGTCGGGAAAGTAACC
>CAUWCX010000062.1:0-12911 GCA_963557105.1 uncultured Oscillospiraceae bacterium | reverse complement strand
CCTCTGGCGAGGGGGCCTGCGGCCCCCTTGAAGAGTCGTTTCAAGGAGAGGGGGTCTCGAAGGGGGAGAGGGAAACCGAAATCCCTCTCCACCTTCGCGTCCCTTTGGTTACTTTCCCGACGAGGGGAAAGTAACCCGGGGCGTGGGGCGGGAAGCCCCACAAGCTTGGGCAAGAACAATCTCCTGGTCAATGAAAAAGCAAACAGAGCACAGCTGCACTGTGCTCTGTTTGTCATCATAACCTGCTTACAGGACCTCCAGCGGCCCCTGATAGTCCAGGATGCCACCGAGGTTGGTCACTGCGGTAAAGCCAATCTTCTCCAGCGCCTTGCGGCCCCGTGTGCTGCGCACGCCGCTGTGGCAGTAGAGGAAGAGCGGCGTATCCTTGGGGACGTCCAGCAGAGGTACACGATTGAGGGGAAGACTCTTGGCCCCGGGGATGTGGCCCAGCTCATAGTCCTCCTCGCTGCGCAGATCGAAGATCAGCGCCCCGGCAGTCTTGCGGGCCTGCTCCAGCTTCTCGTCGAAGTCCGCGCCGGAGATGGGTTCAAAAAAGCTCATGGTCTTTCCGTCCTTTATCTTCATTTTGGCGCGCCCCGGGAGGCGGAGCGCAGATGATCTCTATCTTCAGCATACCTGATTTTTTGTTCTTGTCAAGAGCGGAGGAGAATATTCGGAAATTTGACGGTGGATGCTGGCGATTTTGCTAATTTCTCTCGGTGAACAAAATGATCTTCCGGCAAAATCACTATCTTGACAGGGGCTTTCCAACTGTGATAAACTTAGCTCATTAAATAGCTAAATGCATTGATGGCGTAATGTCAGACACTTCAGCTTTCAGAGAGCCGGCGCTTGGTGCGAGCCGGTAAGCTGCGGCCTGACGGCTGGCGCCGGAGCGGGATGCCTGAACGCGGCAGTAGGGCGTCACGGGTCTGCCACCGTTACCACGGCAGGGGCTTGCTGGAGCCCTGTGAGTGTGCGCCTTTGGCGCAAAACCGGGTGGTACCGCGGTAAGAACTTATCGCCCCGGGGAACAGAGATCTGTTCCCCGGGGCGTTTTTTCATCTATGCACAGACATCAGAGGATAAAGGAGAAAACGGCAATGAAAACAGTACAGCTTTCTGACATCACCCTGCGGGAGATCGTAAAGAGCCGGGCCCTCAGCTTCAAGGAGCGGGTGGAGATCGCCCGGACGTTGGACCGGCTGAAGGTGGACGCCATCGAGCTGCCCCCCATCCGGGACCCCCGGGCCGATGTGCTCAGCAACAAGACCATCGCCTCCGTGGTCAATTACGCCCGGCTGTCCGCCGCCGTGGGGCTGACGGAGGAGAGCGTGGCGGAGGCGTGGGACAGCATCAAGTCCGCCCACCGTCCGGCCCTGCACATTATGGTCCCCGTCTCCCCGGTGCAGATGGAGTACCAGTGCCACAAGAAGGCCCCCGCCATGCTGGAGCTGGTGCGGGCCCTGGTGGCCAAGGCCCGGTACTACACCGAGCGGGTGGAGCTGTCCGCCGTGGACGCCACCCGGGCGGAGCCCCAGTTCCTGACTCAGGTGCTCTCCGCCGCCGTGGAGGCCGGGGCCTCCGCCATTACCCTGTGCGACTCCGCCGGGATCATGACCCCCGCCGAGTGCGGTGGGTTCATCGGCGGCCTGCTGGAGGAGGTCCCCGCCCTGGGCGGTGTGGCCCTGGGGGTGGAGCTCAGCGACGGCCTGCGGATGGCTGTGGCCTGCGCCGCCGCCGCTGTGGATGCCGGGGCGGCGGTGGTGAAGACCGCCATCACCCCCATGGATGTGCCCGCCATGGAGGACTTCGCCGCATATCTCCAGGTCAAGGGGGAGGAGCGTGGCCTGCGCTTCGGCCTGCGGACCACGGAACTGCAGCGGGCGGCGGCCCAGCTGCGGTGGCTGCTCCAGACGGAGCGCAGCAGCGGCTCCCCCTTCGACACCGGGGTGGACAACACCGCCGCCGGGATCTGCCTCACCGCCGGGGACGACATCTCCGAGGTGGCCAAGGTGGTCCGCCACCTGGGCTACGACCTGGGCGAGGAGGACACCGCCAAGGTCTACGAGGCCTTCCGGCAGATCGCGGACCGCAAGCACTTCGTCTCCACCAAGGAGCTGGACGCCATCGTGGCCAGCGCCGCGCTGCAGGTGCCCTCCACCTACCGCATCGTCAGCTATGTCATCACCTGCGGCAACGCCATCTCCGCCATGGCCAACGTCACCCTGGAGCGGGAGGGCAAGCGCCTCCACGGCGTGTGCATGGGGGACGGCCCCATTGATGCCGCCTTCCTGGCGGTGGAGCAGATTGTGGGCCACCACTACGAGCTGGACGACTTCCAGATCCAGGCCGTCACCGAGGGCCGGGAGGCCATGGGCTCCGCCGTGGTGAAGCTCCGGGACAAGGGGCGGCTGTACTCCGGCAACGGCATCTCCACCGACGTGGTGGGGGCCAGCATCCGGGCCTATATCAGCGCGCTGAACAAGATCGTCTACGAGGAGGCATAAGATGAATCTCTCCTTTACTATCCACAACTGGCCGGGTATGGACTGGAACCAGTTCTGCGCCGCGGCGGCGGACGCCCGGCTCCAGGGGGTGGAGATGGACACTGTGGACAACCCCATCTTCCAGACCCGCATGAGCCCCACCAACCCTGAGCTGGCCGTGGCGGCCCACCGCCAGCTGGTGGGCCAGAATCTCACCATCCCCTGCATCGGCACGGAGGTGGACCTCGTGGCCCCGGAGGCCGGGGCGGCGGTGGCCGCCGCCGTGGAGACCGCCAAGAACCTCCTGGTGCCCTATGTGGTCCTCCGCACGGACAGCACAGATGCCGGGGCGGTTGCCCGCCGCCTGGGCCCCCTGGTGGAGGAGGCGGAGGACGCCGGGGTGGTGCTGCTTCTGGAGACCGTGGGCGCCATGGCGGACACGGGCCTCCTGCGGGAGATCCTGGACGCCTTCGCCAGCGACCACCTGGCGGCCTGCTGGAGCATGTTCGACACCTGCCTGCTGGCGGGGGAGACGGCGGAAAAGACCATCACCAACCTGGGGGCCTATGTCCGCCATGTCCGCATCACCGACGGCATGGAGACCGATGGGACCTGGTCCCACGAGCTGGTGGGGGAGGGCCACCTGCCCCTGGTGGATCTCATGAACGCCCTGCGCTCCGTGAACTACGACGGCTTCCTCTCCCTGCGCTGGGAGCCGGCGTGGGTGCCGGGGCTGGACGACCTGGAGATGCTGCTGACCCACTACGCCGTGTTCATGGGGGGCTTTGAGAACCCCCGGCGGAAGAAAAAGCACCTCTACCGCAACAAGACCGGCACCGGCAAATTCGTCTGGAAGAAGGAGACCCTCATTGAGAAGACCTTCTCCCAAGTGCTGGACACCATGGCGGAGGAGTTCCCGGACCAGCAGGCCATCCGCTACACCACCCTGGACTACACCCGAACCTACAGCCAGTTCCGGGAGGATGTGGACCAGTGCGCCCGGGCGCTCATCGCCGCCGGGGTGAAGGCGGGGGACAAGGTGGCCGTGTGGGCCACCAACGTGCCCCAGTGGTACCTGACCTTCTGGGCCGCCACCAAGATCGGGGCGGTGCTGGTGACGGTGAACACCGCCTACAAGATCCACGAGGCGGAGTACCTCCTGCGCCAGAGCGACACCCACACCCTGGTGATGATCGACAGCTACCGGGACAGCAACTACGCCGCCATTATGGCGGAGCTGTGCCCGGAGCTGGCCACCGCCGCCCCCGGCAAGCCCCTCCACTGCCGCCGCCTGCCCTTCCTGCGGAACATCGTCACCGTGGGCTACCGCCAGGCGGGGTGCATGACCTGGGAGGACCTCATGGCCATGGCCCCCCGGACCCCCATGGAGGAGGTCCGCCGCCGGGCCGCTGCCGTCAGCCCCTACGACGTGGCCAATATGCAGTACACCTCCGGCACCACCGGCTTTCCCAAGGGGGTCATGCTGACCCACCACAACATCGTCAACAACGGCAAGTGCATCGGCGACCGCATGGACCTGTCCACGGCGGACCGCATGATGATCCAGGTGCCCATGTTCCACTGCTTTGGCATGGTCCTGGCCATGACCGCCTCCATGACCCACGGGGCCACCATCCTGCCCCTGCCCTACTTCTCCCCCAAGCCGGCCCTGGCCTGCATCCACAACGAGCATGTCACGGCCTTCCACGGTGTGCCCACCATGTTCATCGCCCTGCTGGAGCACCCGGACTTCCCCAAGACCGACTTCAGCCATATGCGCACCGGCATTATGGCCGGGTCCCCCTGTCCCATTGCCGTGATGCAGGATGTGGTGGGGAAGATGCACATGACGGAGATCACCATCGTCTACGGCCAGACCGAGGCCGCCCCCGGCTGCACCATGTCCTCCACCGACGACAGTCTGGAGGTCCGGGTCACCACCGTGGGCCGCCCCCTGCCGGAGGTGGAGTGCAAGATCGTTGACCCGGAGACCGGGGAGGACCTGCCCGACGACGTGGACGGGGAGTTCGTTGCCCGGGGCTACAACATCATGAAGGGCTACTACAAGATGCCCGGGGCCACCGCCGCCGCCATCGACCGGGAGGGCTGGCTCCACACCGGGGACCTGGCCCGCCGGGTGGCGGGGGGCTACTTCCGCATCACCGGCCGCATCAAGGACATGATCATCCGGGGCGGCGAGAACATCTACCCCAAGGAGATCGAGGACTTCATCTACACCCACCCCAAGGTCTCCGACGTCCAGGTCATCGGCGTCCCCGACCAGCAGTACGGCGAGGAGATCATGGCCTGCGTCATCCTCAAGGAGGGGGAGACCATGACCGAGGGGGAGCTGAAGCAGTACGTCCTGGACCACATGGCCAAGCACAAGGTCCCCCGGTATGTGGACTTTGTGGACGCCTTCCCCATGAACGCCGCCGGAAAGATCCTCAAGTACAAGATGCGGGAGGATGCGGTGCGGAAGCTGGGGCTGGAGAAGGCGGAGGCGATTGAAACGGCGTAGGGGTGCGAGCGGGGCCTGCCCGGCCCCGGACCCCGGGTGCGCTCGGGGCCTCCCCGGCCCCGGACCCCGGGTCACTTTTTGCCCGTGCAAAAAGTAACCAAAAACACGCCAGGGGGAGAGGGATTTCGGTTTCCCTCTCCCCCTCGAACCCCCTCTCCTTGAAACGACTCTTCAAGGGGGCACGGCCCCCTCGCCAGAGGGGCTACCCCCCCAGCAGACTTGCGGACGGGCTGCACACCAACACCACAAGTCCCCCGCAAAATAAATCCATCCCTGTGGGAACCTTCGCCCATGGGGATGCGTCTATAGAATAGGAGCCGGTGGGAAGTTAAGTGCCGTTTAATAAAAGATGCAAAAACGATGCAATTTAGAAACGCACTTTTCACATTGCGCCGGTACAATCATCCTGTAAGATAGCCCGCCCAGGGCACAGTCGAGAGAAGAAAGGAAAAAGAAGATGAAACGGATGACGCAAAAAATGCTGTCTCTGCTGCTGGCCATGGCCATGGTCTGCACCATGCTTCCGGCGGCAATGGCGAAAAGCAATGACGACGACTACGACATTGATCTTGAAGTTAGCGATGTAGAAACCTTTGATTTTTATGAAGAGGATGACAACGGAGATTCTGTGTATGACGGAATCGACGATGCGATCGATGACTATCTCAGTGATGATGAATATGACTATTATCTAGTAGATTTTGATGACGAGGACAACGATTCCTGGCTGTACGTCACAGACGACGAGGACTATGACTACGATGAGATCGATTTAGATGATTTGTCTGAAGTCTATGTAGAGATCGAGGAAGGCGATGATCAGTGGGAGGGAAGCTACACTGTTTATGGCTGTGTATACGGGGAAGACGATGAGGATGATCAAGATCGGCTCTTCTCTGGCGATATCAGAATTTCCTTCGACGGCGATGCCGATGAGGAGGACATTGAACTGTCAACCAGCGAGGACAAAAAGTTCTACTTTAATGATGACGAGAGTACCGATGATGAGTATTCCGTCTATGATCTGATCGTTGATGCGCTGGATGATATTGGTGAAGACACTGATGACCCCTACTATGTCAAGTTTGCCGATGAGGACGAAGAAACTGCCCTTAAGGGTGCTAGTAGTTGGGTTGAGCTGACGAAGGACGAATTTGCCGATATCTATCTGGACATTGATCCCGATGACGACGAGTGGACCGGCAGCTACACGGTTGAGGACAAGGATGACAACAAAGTCCTCTACGGCGATATCACGGTCACTTTCGACGGCAGCGGCTACGCCGATGAGGACATCGAGCTGACTGTTGATACTGAGGATGAGGAGTTCTACTTCAACGACGATGACACCGACGAGGGCGACTCCGTGCAGGATGCCATTATCGAGGTTATCGATAACGAGCTGAAGGATGGCTACAGCAGCAAGAGCACCTACTATGTCGACTTTGACGCAGACAGAGGCAACGATGCCAAGCTGAGCGCAAAGCGTAACTACGATTATGACTGGGTCGATCTGGATGACCTGGGCGACATCTACCTGGAGATCAATGATGCTGACTCCTGGGAGGGCAGCTACACGGTTTATGAGACTAACAGCACCGGAAGCAGCGCCAGCAAGGAAGAGATTGTCTCCGGCTCCTTGACCATCAACTTCGGCGCTACCGGCGCCAGCGGGGACATTGTGTACACCGCCACCGCCGGTGACGAGGTGGAGCTGGACATTGACGACCTGGAGGAGTTCTGGGACGACTACACCGACGGCAAGGGTTCCCTGCAGAACGTGAAGTTCAACTCCGTCAGCGGCGTCAGCGGCACCCTCTGCTACCAGCACGAGGACGGTGAGCGCGGCGGTCACACCGACGCTGAGGGCGAGACCTACTATGTGAACGCCAGCAGCCGCCAGGACGAGCTGGAGGATCTGACCTTCTGCCCCTCCAAGCGGAGCAGCAGCAGCAAGTACCCCTCCGGCGCCGCCACCATCCGCTTCACCGCCACCGGCACCACCGGCCGCGGCAGCAGCCGCACCGACAAGGCCAGCGGCACCATCACCATTCTGTACACCGCCGGTGATGTGGACTCCATCGACTACGCCGCCTCCTCCTCCCACATCTTCCTGGACAAGGAGGACTTCGACGAGGTCTACAAGGATGTCACCGACACCAGCAGCCGCAACCCCAACTACTCCATCAAGTTCCTGGATGTGCCCACCTTCGGCACCATCTACCTCAACGCCCGGGAGAGCCGCGGCTCCGTCTCCGGCACTGAGCTGACCAGCCGCAACAAGAACCAGAGCATCAGCCGCTCCGCCATTGACAAGATCGCCTATGAGCCCGGCGTCCGCGGCATGGGCGATGTGGTCCGCTACGCGGTCTACTCCGGCGGCGATCTGAAGTACATGGGCACCATCAACTTCGGCGTCACCGCCCCCGAGATCCACTACACCTGCACCGGTGGCCGCGTCACCTTCCAGGCTGTGGACTTCTACCAGAGCGCCTCCATGCTCTCCAGCAGCATCTCCTTCGGCGCCCCCACCAGCGGCGGCCTGTATAAGAACTACACCGGTGCCAACGGCGACCGGGTGACCAGCAGCGACCGCTTCTCCCTGTACGGCACTGTGGACAGCATTGCCACCGTGTCCTACGTCCCCGTTCCCGGCTTCTCCGGCCTGGTGGAGATCCCCTTCACCAGCTACACCACCGGCGGCGGCCGCGTCAACGGTGTGGTGAAGATCACCGTCACCGCCGTGACCAACGTGGCCTTCAGCGACGTGCCCTCCACCCACTGGGCTGCCAATGACATCGGCCGTCTGGCCGGTCTGGGCATCATCAAGGGCACCAGCAACAACACCTTCTCTCCCGACGCCAAGGTCAAGTACGGCGAGGCCCTGAAGATGATCCTCATGGCCGCCGGCTATCCCGATCAGGGCAACAGCACCACCGGCCACTGGGCCAGCAACTACCTGACCCTGGCCAAGAGCAAGGGCATCGTCTCCGGCAACGTGGACCTGAACGCGGAGATCGACCGCAACACCATGGCCGCCCTGGCCGCCAAGGCCCTGGGCATGGAGAAGGCCTACAGCGTCAACTTCGGCGTCATGAAGCCCTGCGACACCACTGACGGCTATGTGTACGCCCTGTACAACGCCGGCATTCTGAAGGGCAACACCGCCGGCGGTCTGAACTACTTCTACGGCAACCAGAAGTTCACCCGCGCCGAGCAGGCCGCTGTGGTCTGCCGTATGCTGGACTACAAGAACAAGTAAACCCCATATCCAACCCTCTCTCTTGCCCCCTGCGCTGATCTTCGGCGCGGGGGGCAAATTTTTTTGCCTGCCCCCTTGCGTTTTCGGTTATACGGTTGTATAATAATGGTGAGCTATACAGCTGTATAAGTTGAAAGGAGGGAATGACCGTGGCGGAGAAGATCAAGCACCTGGGGGACGCAGAGCTGGAGATCATGCTGGCCATCTGGGCGGCGGAGGAGCCGGTGACCTCCGGGTATGTCCAGGAGAAGCTGAAGGGCAGCCGAGACTGGGCCCTGCCCGCCGTGATCACCAGTCTCAACCGGCTGGTGGACAAGGGGTTTTTGGCCTGTGAGAAGCGGGGAGGCCGCAACCAGTACCGCCCCCGCATTGCGGAGGCGGACTACAAGGCGGCGGAGAGCCGGGGGCTGCTGGACCGGCTGTACGGCGGCAGCTTTGCGGGACTGACGGCGGCCCTGGTCCGGGACCGGGCCATCGGCAAGGCGGAACTGGCGGAGCTGCGGCAGTTTTTGGACCAGCTGGAGGGCAAGTGAGATGGAGATGTTTCTGTATACCCTGAAGTGGAGCGCCGTGATCGGCGTGGCGGCCCTGGCGCTGGGGTTGCTGAAGGGCCCCCTGGACCGGCGGTACAGCGCTAAGTGGCGGTACTGGGTCTGGCTGGTCATGGCGGCGCTGCTGCTGTTGGCCCCTCTGGGCAGCCTGCTGCCCCGTGGGACGGCGGTGGAGATCCCAGTGCCCAGCGCCCAGGTCACGGTGGGCGCAGTCACCGGGGTGCGGGCCCGGGGCTACTTTCCGGCGGAGAAGCCGGAGGCGCCCCTGGTCTACGACCGAGAGATCCGGCTGAGCGACCTGCCCACGGGGGAGGAGCTGCGGGAGGCCTACCGTGGCCGGGGCGTGTCCGTGGATACGGCGGCGGTGCTGCCGACGCTGTGGCTGGCGGGGGTGGTGGGCTTTGCCCTGTACCATGTGGTGGGAACGGTCTGGTTCTCCCGCCGGGTGCGGCGGTGGAGCCGCCCCGCCGGTGGGGAGATGGTCCGCCGCTGCGGCCAGGTGGCCGCGGAGTTGGGGGTAAAGCGCCCGCCCCTGCTGACCGTCAGCGGTGCGGTGGATTCCCCCTTGGTCCTGGGGCTGCTGCGGCCCCGGCTGGTGCTGCCGGAGGGGGAGATCCCCCCGGCGGAGCTGAACTTTGTCCTCCGCCACGAGCTGACCCACTGCCGCAGGCGGGACCTGTGGTATAGTCTGCTGCTGCTGGCGGCCAACGCCGTCCACTGGTTTGACCCGCTGGTTTACCTGCTGCGGCGGGAGGCCCTGGCGGACATGGAGTTGACCTGTGACGATGCGGTGGTGGCGGGCTGCGGCGTGGAGGAGCGCCGGGCCTACAGCGAGACGCTGCTGGCGGCGGTCCACCGCCAGCGGGGGCTGGGCCGCTCCGCCCTGTCCACCCAGTTCTACGGCGGGGCCCGGCGGATGAAGGACCGCTTCCGCAATATCCTGGCTGGCCGGGGGCGGAAGTGGGGCGGCGTTGCCCTGGCCCTGGTGCTGACCGCCACCCTGGCCACCGCCTGCGCCCTGGGCTTCCGCGCTGTGGAGCGGGGGGAGCTTTCGGCTGAGCCGCTGACGGCGGAGGAGCTGGCAGCGTGGCAGGAGAAGCTGGAGAGCGACCAGTGGAACGGCTTCCTCACCCGGATGTACACCGATGTGCGGTATCTGCCACTGGCCGACCTGTTGTGCAGCGGGGCGGGGATCAGCTACTGGCCCACGGAGGAGGAGCGGGCGCAGGTGGCGGAGGCCTGGGGATTTGCCCCGGAGGTGAATATTTTTGCCTTCCACCAGGAGGAGATCCAAACCTATCTGGCGGAACACACGGGCTATTCCGTGGCTGACTTCAAGGGCCGGCTCCGGGGCCTCATGGCTCTGGAGGATGACGAGAGCTGCTATATGGCCCGGGGGGAGGCCGCCTGCTGCCCGGTGCAGGTCCTGTCCGGCAGCCGAAGGGGGGAGACGGTGGAGCTGTCCCTAGCCCTGCCCCAGGGGAACCTCTCCGGGATGGACGCCGGAACGCTGACCCTGATGAATGGAAAGGTAAATAGCTTTACTGCGCCGCTGTATACGGCGGTGGAGGCGGAGGCCTGGGCCATGGTGCAGGAGATGGCGGACAGCCTGCCCAAGATCGAGGACAGCTGCATCACCGAACTGTGCTGTGTGGACAGCGTTGCATCGGGGGAGAATACCTGGACGGTCTGGCGCCTGGACTATCTGCTCAAGCCGGGGGCCCTGGAGGAGATCTCCATGGCCGGGGCCAGGTCGGTATCCGGCGGCTGGCTGGCCAACGCCTACGGCCCCTATGACCCGATCATTCTGGCCAAGGTGGACGCGGCGGGAGAGCTCGTGGAGCTGGTCCGAACGAATGACATCGCCTTCAGCGAGGGGGGTTACACCTGGGAGGAGATCGTCCTCTGCGGACAGGAGCTGGGGATGGAGCTGTCCGGGAAGCTATGGGGCTGGCCGGAGTGCATCACTCCATTTGTCCTTGATGTGCTAGAGGGCCGCAGCACCTGGGCAATGTCTTGGGAGTCCTGTGCCGCAGCCTATCTGGAGGAGGGGGAGGTAGTCCCCGGAACATTCACCCAGATGCGGGAATTTGTTCAGCCGTTGGACAGTTGCTGTGATGAGAGTAAGCTGATTTGCTGTGAAACTGAGACCGGGAAGATGTTGTACCTGCTGATGCGTCACATCAACTATCCCGTCCCCAACAGGAATGCCACTGCCTCGTTCTGGCAGGTCTGCGGCGAAGTCTGGGAAAGTGGAGAAACGCAGGCTACCGGTTTTCAGGAGCGGCTGCTGTATGATACATCGGTGGATTTCGGCGGCGGCCATACCGGCACACTCTATCTCAGCGGCTGGCAGGGAAATGACTGCGGAGGTGTGTCCACGGTCCAGGTGGTTTGGGACAGTGGCGGCCAGACGACATTTTATACACGGGAAGCCATCAAAGCGCAATGGGGAGAGGATAGCCGGGACTACTTCACAGACGCTGTTAGTTATGTGAAAACTGAGGACGGTGGTTATCGTTTCAGCGGTGGGTTAGAGCTTCTGGATGTGAACTTTGATGGGTATCTGGATATTGGCCTTGAGGCCTGGCGGGATATGGAGACTGGCAGGTATTATGACTATTTCTGGCTATTTGAACCGGAGACGGAGCGCTTCCGGTATGCCTTCTGTCTCCGCGGCGTGGCGGCAGATGCGGATACGCAGGAGGTCATCTCCACCTATGCCAAGAATTGGACTGGCTACGAGGAGCGGTACCGCTGGAATGAGGAAGGAAAGCTTGTCCTTGCCCGCCAGTCGAAAAGCGAAGATGGACTGCTTGTGCTGGGAACAGCAGAGCTTTGGGATTAGCTCCCATCCCAAAGCACCCCCTTGCAAAGCGGCGGGAAAGCGGCTATAGTGGGGGAAAAGGATCGTGGAGGGAGATGTACCCATGAGAGCGCTTTCTATTCTGGAGGGAGAACTGCGTAAGGCCCTGGCGGAGATCCGCCCAGGTGACAGGGCGGCGGAGGAGCAGGCCCTGGGCCACTGGGATGCGGTGGCCAAGCCGCTCCACGGCCTTGGCAGGCTGGAGAATGCCGTGGCCCGCATGGCGGGGGTGGCCCCCCTGCGGCGGGAGTACCGCAAGGCGGTGGCGGTGTTCTGCGCCGACAACGGCGTGGTGGCCCAGGGGGTCACCCAGACCGACAGCGCCGTTACCGCCCTGGTGGCGGCCAATATGCTGCGGGGAGCGGCCAGTGTGTGCTGCATGGCCGGCGTAGCCGGGGCGGAGGTCTTCCCGGTGGATGCGGGGATGGCGACGGAGGTGGAGGGGCTGCGGTCCATCAAGGTTGCCCGTGGCACCAGGGACCTGTCCCGGGAGCCTGCCATGACCCGGCAGCAGTGCCTGTCGGTCCTGCTGGCGGGGATGGACATGGCCCGTGAGCTGGGGGAGCGGGGGTTTACCCTCCTGGCCGCCGGGGAGATGGGCATCGGCAACACCACCACCTCCAGCGCCGTGGCGGCGGCGCTCCTGGGCCGAAGCGCCGGGGAGGTCACCGGCCGGGGAGCGGGCCTGTCTGATCGGGGGCTTGAGCGGAAGATCGCGGTGATCGACAGCGCGCTGGCCCTCCACCGGCCCGACCCCGCCGACCCGGTGGATGTGCTGGCCAAGGTGGGGGGATACGATATTGCCGCCATGGCGGGGTTCTACTTGGGCTGCGCCCGGCACCGTATCCCGGCGGTCATGGATGGTTTCATCTCCACGGTGGCCGCCCTGGCGGCGGTGCGGCTGTGTCCCGCCGCCGGGGACGCCCTTGTGGCCTCCCACCTGTCCGCCGAGCCGGGGGCGGGCTTTGTGATGGAGGCCCTGGGACAGCCGCCCCTGCTGTGCCTGGGCATGGCCCTGGGGGAGGGCACCGGGGCGGTCAGCGCCATGCCCCTGCTGGACATGGCCCTCCGGGTCTACTTCGATATGCCGTCCTTTGACGGCATCGGCATCGAGGCCTATAGACCGCTGTGAGATTGTCAAAAAAGTGCAAGCACTTTTTTGAGTAGGGGCTTGCGCTGCGTTCTGCGCCTTCGTCGGAGCAAAGTCCGCTTACCTCCGTTT
>CAUWCX010000061.1:0-12917 GCA_963557105.1 uncultured Oscillospiraceae bacterium | reverse complement strand
GGCCGGAGGCCCCACAAGGGTGGAGCCGAACAATTTTTCGTCCCCACCCGCCCGGCGAAGGGCGAATCACCCTCGGAATTTACAAAAAACACCGCTACCGGCTGAACTGATACAGATCACACCGCATCATACCGTTGTAGAGCTTCCGTTTTTTGTCCGCCTTGCGGCCGAAGAAGTGCTCGAACTCCCGGTGGCTGGTGATGACCAGCACCCGCCACTTGGGGGGCACCTGGCGGTAGACCTGGCCGAAGACGGTGTAGAGCTTTTCCGCCTCCTCCTTGTCCAGCAGCCGCTCGCCGTAGGGGGGGTTGGTGACGATCTGGCCGTACTCCCCGGCGCACCGGAAGTTTGCCACATCCGCCCGCTCGAAGCGGACCACATCCTCCACGCCGGCCTTTACAGCGTTCTCCTGGGCGATACGGACGGCCTTGGGATCGATGTCGCCGCCCCAGATGTCGTACTTGCCGTGGAACTCCTTGTCCATGGCCTCGTCGGCGGCGTCCATCCAGAACTTTGCGTCTACGCAGCCCCACTTCTGGGCGTCAAAGGCCCGATCCAGGCCGGGGGCCCGGTTCTTGGCGATGAGGGCGGCCTCGATGGCGATGGTGCCGGAGCCGCAGAAGGGGTCACGGAAGGGGTCCTTGCCCCGGAAGCGGCTGAGGGTCACCATGGCGGCGGCCAGGGTCTCCCGCAGGGGGGCCTCCACACCTACCGCCCGGTAGCCCCGCTTGTGGAGGCCGGGGCCGGAGGTGTCCAGGTAGATGGTGCAGAAATCGTGCATGATGGCAAACTGGATCTGGTATTTGCACCCGGTCTCCGGCAGGGTATGCAGGCCATAGACCCGGCCCAGCCGTTCCGCCGCCGCCTTCTTCACGATCTTCTGGCAGTCGGGCACGGAGTGGAGCAGGGAGTCCAGGCTGTGCCCTTTGACGGGGAACTGGCCGTCCCGGGGGATGAACTCCTCCCAGGGGATAGCCTGCACGCCCTGGAACAGGGCCTCAAAGCTGCGGGCCGGGAAGGTGGCCAGGGCCAGCAGCACCCGCTCACCGCAGCGCAGATTGAGGTTCAGCCGGGGAATGTCCGAAAACTGCCCCTGACACTGGACCCGGCCGTTTTCCACCTGGACATTCTGCATCTCCAGGCGGCGGAGCTCATCGCCCACCAGGCCCTCCAGGCCAAACAGGCAGGGGACTGAAAAAGTCAACATAGGTATGACCGTCCTCTCTCAAGGTTAACTGTACTTATCTACCATAATATAGCAAATCCGGGGGAAAAAAGCAATGGGGAGCAGGCAGGTCGTGATGCCGAAAAAAAACACTGTCCTTCCTATACAAATTTCCCAAAATGCGGTATGATAAAGAAAAATGCGGAGGAGGGAATGGGATGAAAAAGCGGGATGGACGGATGGTGCTGCTCAGCGCGCTGCTGCTGGCCCTGGCGTCCCAGATCTCCGTGGGGCTGGTCACCGGCAGCTTCAACATCTCCCTGGCGGTGGTGCTGCTGGTGGTGCTGCGCTTCCTGTTTCCGGCGTTGCCGGTGCTGGTGGCAGCGGCCCTGGCGGCGCCGGGGGTATTCCTGCTGCGGTGCGCCGCCCAGTGGGCGGGGAGTGGGACCCTTGCCGGGTGCTGGGCGGCCTATGCCCCGGAGATGCTCTTCTACCTGACCTACGGTTTGCTGCTGTCGCTGCTTCTGCGCCGGATGAGTCTGCGGCCATTCCCGCTGTGGGGGTGCCTGGCGCTGGTGGGCGTGGATGCGGCGGCCAATCTGGCGGAGCTGGCGATCCGACTGGGGACTGGGGCATTCGCACCGGCGGTGCTGGGGCGAATCATTCTGGTGGGGGCTGCCCGCTCCCTGGTGGCCTGGGCGGCGGTCCGGGGACTGGACAGCTATGGCATCCAGGTGCTCCACCGGGAGGAGGGGGAGCGGTACCAGAGCCTGCTGCTGATGACCGCCGCCCTGAAGAGCGAGGTGGCCTGGATGGACAAGGGCACTGCCCTCATTGAGAGCACCATGAACGAGGCCTACCGCCTGTACAGCCAGCTCAGGGACGGGGGCGTGGACCGGAAAACGGTGGACGCCGCACTGACGGTGGCCAAAGATGTCCATGAGGTCAAGAAGGAGTACTTCCTGCTCATGCGGGGTATATCTGAGGCGCTGTCGGAGGAGTCCCCCCGTGACGGAATGAACCTGGGGGAGCTGATGGAGATCATGGTCCGCAGCGGGGAGCGTACCGCCCGGGCGCAGGGGAAGCAGGTGGTGTTCACCACGAATGCCGCGGACAACTTCTACACCCGCCGGCACCACTGTCTCATGTCCATCTTCCGCAACCTCATCAACAACGCCGTGGAGGCTGCGGGGGAGGGGGAGATCCGAATCGCCTTGACAGAGTGGAGCGAGGGGGAGAGCTGCTGCTTCCAGGTGGCTGATAACTGCGGGGGGATCCCCCAGGGACGGCTGGAGCAGATCTTTACCCCCGGCTTCTCCAGCAAGATCAACTATGAGACCGGAGCGGTGAACCGGGGACTGGGGCTGGCCATCGTTCGGGACCTGGTGGAGGACAGCCTGTCCGGAACGATCCAGGTGGAAAACCGGGACGGCGGCGCGGTGTTTACCATCTGCGTCCCCAGAGAGAGATTGGAGGGAGCGGACCATGCAGTTTTATCTGATTGACGATGACCCTGCCGTGATCAATATCCTGCGCATTATCATTGAGGACGGCGGCTACGGCGGCGTGTGCGGCGCCGCCGCCAGCGGCGTGGACGCCCTGGAGGATCTGCGCTATGCCCGGCCGGACATGGTGCTGGTGGACCTGCTGATGCCGGGAATGGACGGCATCGAGTTCGTCCGCCGGGCCAGGGAGCGCTACCCGGATCTCCACTATATCATGCTGTCCCAGGTCACCTCCAAGGACATGGTGGCGGAGGCCTATGACGCCGGCGTGGATTTCTTCATCTCCAAGCCCGTCAACAGTGTGGAGGTGGCGGCGGTCATTGCCAGGGCGGGAAAGCTGCTGACCCTGGACCGGACCATGGCCCAAATGCGGGCGTTGGTGCAGGCGGAGGATCGGCCTGCCGCCGGGAAGATGGCGGACAGCGGGGAGCGGCAGCGGCTCGGGGCGCTGGACAATGTCCTTCGCCGCCTGGGCATCAGCGGCGACCCCGCCTGCCGGGAGATCATTCAGGCGGTGGAGTATTTGGCGGACAGCAGCAAGCGGGGGGAGCAGGCGACGGTGTCCCAGCTGTGCGCCCGGTTCAGCGACTCCCCCAAGGCCATGGAGCAGCGCATTCGCCGGGCGGCCACCACCGGGATGGTGAATCTGGCCAACATGGGCATCGAGGACTACGCCAACGACACCTTTACGGAGTATGCCGGGACACTGTACCACTTTGAGCAGGTCCGGCGGGAGATGGACTGTATCCGGGGCCGGGGAAAGGCCCATGGCCGGGTGTCGGTGAAGCGGTTCCTCTACGCCCTGGCTGGGCTGTGTGATCGGGAATAGGTGCTGATTTGCACTGATAAAGTCGAAAAAGGAAGATATTTCCTGACATATGGCACGATATCGTGCAAATTATCTAAAAATTAACAAGGAATTCTGGGCAGAACGCAGAAAAATCGTTTTTCGTCAAAATATTCACGTTCTTTTTGTTACTTTTTGTCGGCGGATGAAACTTGTCTATAGAATACGTGGTATACATCGAAGTTTTCTATTCGAGTAAATTCTCTGACCGGAGGTACGAACGATATGACAACGATCCTTCTGGGTGTGGGGCTCCTGCTGCTGACGCTGGCGGGGTTCTCCCTGTTCAGCATGAAGGCGCCCAAGGGCGGACAGGCCATGTCCGGCATGGCCAATGCGGCGGTGGCCACCTTCCTGGTGGAGGCAGTCCACAAATACATCTCCGGTGATCTGGCCGGGATCGCCTTTTTGGGCGAGGTGGGCTCCATCTCCGGCGGCATGGGCGGCGTGGCGGCCGGCATCCTGGTGCCCCTGAGCATGGGGGTGAACCCGGTGTTTGCGGTGGTGGCCGGCGTGGCCATGGGCGGCTACGGTATTCTGCCCGGCTTCCTGGGGGGATATCTGGTGGGCTTTTTGGCGCCGCTGGTAGAGAAGTATTTGCCTGAGGGGCTGGACACCATCCTGGGGGCGCTGCTGCTGGCGCCCATTGCCCGGCTGATCGCCATGGTGGCGGACCCCGTGGTGAATGCCGCCATGGGCTATATCGGCGAGGCCATCTCCGCGGCTACCACCAGCTCCCCGGTGATCATGGGCTTCCTGCTGGGTGGCATCATCAAGATGATCTGTACCTCCCCCCTCAGCTCCATGGCCCTTACGGCCATGCTGGGCTTGACCGGACTGCCTATGGGCATTGCGGCCATCGCCTGCTTCGGCGGTTCCTTTACCAACGGCATCATCTTTGCCCGTCTGCACCTGGGGGACCGCAGCAATGTCATCGCGGTCATGCTGGAGCCCCTGACCCAGGCCCACATCATTACCCGCCACCCCATCCCTATCTATGGCTCCAACTTCTTCGGCGGCGGCATGGCGGGGATCGCGGCGGCCATGCTGGGCATCGTCAACAATGCACCTGGAACGGCGTCGCCTATTCCCGGCGTGTTGGCCCCCTTTGCCTTCAATCCGCCCGCTACGGTGCTGACGGCACTGGCCCTCAGCGCTCTGGGCGGCAGTGTGGCCGGGCTGATCGGTTCTGAGATCTTCAAGCGCTTCGGCCGGTTCCCCGCCAAGGCGGAGACTGCGGAGGGATAATAGTCGATAGCGAAAGAGGGGCTCTGGTGAGTCCCTCTTTTTTTATAAAAATTTTCGTTCGTTCAAATGGAGTTCATATTTTTTTTCTATACTGACTCCCAATCAAAAAATAATATCAAGAGAGGAGCGCCAATGAAAAGACGAACCTTTTTGCGGCCCCTGGTGCTGATCATGGCCCTGGTGCTGGCCCTGCTCGCCGCGGGCTGCGGCGGGACCGGGG
Source organism: uncultured Oscillospiraceae bacterium (assembly GCA_963557105.1). Lineage (GTDB taxonomy): Bacteria > Bacillota > Clostridia > Oscillospirales > Oscillospiraceae > Pelethomonas. The sequence goes on along the minus strand of CAUWCX010000061.1, from coordinate 7,932 downwards.
AGAACGCTGGGGGCAATGCTCCCGCTGAGCAGCCCCCGGTGGAGGATCTCAGCGAGAACGCCGCCGATGGCGCGGTTTGCGCCATTCCCCAGGAGAAGACCATGTTTACGGAGATCGACACCGTGGATCTGGACGGAGAGACTGTGGATCGCAGCTTCTTCAAGGACCATATGATGACCGTGGTCAACGTGTGGAGCGTGGACTGCGCACCTTGTATCGAGGAGCTTCCGGCGCTGCAGGAGATTAGCGAGGAATTCGCCGGCCGGGATGTGGCTGTAGTGGGCTTGCTCTATGAGCTGGGGCCCGGACTTAGCGACCGGGCCCGGGAGGAGGCGGAGGAGATCCTGGCGGATGCCGGTGTGACCTACCGCCAGCTCATCACCTCCGAGGCCATGGCCGACAGTGAGGAGCTGCAGAACCTGACGGGGTACCCCACCACCTTTTTTGTGGACGCCTATGGCCGGATAGTGGATACCTTCGTGGGGGCGCAGAACTACCGCAGCTGGGAGGGCCGGGTGAAGCTGGCCCTGCGCAGTGTGGAGGGCGGGTGATAGGGTCCCGCTGCCCGGGCGGTGCCCGGGGAAACTGAGGAGCCCTGTGTCCATCCAAAAGTGAACACCAGCCTCCGGGGCGGCGCAGGATGCGCCGCCCCGGCTTGTCAACGAGATGACCTTGTTTTGGAGGAGTAAACAAATGAAAACTGCAACAGTCCGCCGGGGCGTGGCCCTGGCAATGCTTTTGTGGCTCAGTGCTGCGCTGAGCGGCTGCGGGGCGATGCTGGGCGACAGCCAGGCCAGCTTTACCCTGGAGGAGGTCCCCGCCTTTGCCGGTGAGCCCTATGTGGTGCTGGAGGAGAATGTCCCCTCCTTCGGGGAGGAGGATATGACCACCAACTCCTATGAGACCTACAGCCCCCACGACCTGCTGGGCCGGTGCGGCCCGGCGGAGGCCTGCGTGGGGCAGGATCTGATGCCCACGGAGGAGCGGGGGGAGATCGGCATGGTGAAGCCGGCCGGCTGGCACACGGTGAAGTACGACTGCGTGGACGGGACGTACCTCTACAACCGCTGTCACCTTCTGGGCTACCAGCTCACCGGGGAGAACGCCAACGAGGAAAATCTCATTACCGGGACCCGGTATATGAATGTGGACGGGATGCTGCCCTTTGAAAACCAGGTGGCAGACTATGTGCAGGAGACGGGGAACCATGTCCTCTACAGGGTGACCCCCATCTACCAGGGGGCGGAGCTGCTGGCCCGGGGCGTCCAGATGGAGGCGCTGTCCGTGGAGGACAACGGGGCCGGAGTGCGCTTTAATGTCTATGTCTACAACGCCCAGCCGGGGGTGGAGATCGACTACGCCACCGGGAACAGCGCCCTGGCGTCGGATGGGCTGCCGGAGCAGGGGGAGGTCACCTATGTGCTCAATACTGCCTCCCGCAAGTTCCATCGCCCGGATTGCTCCGGGGTGAGCACCATGGCGGAGAAGAACCGGCAGGAGACTGGCGAGGACCGGCAGACCCTCCTGGACAAGGGCTACCAGCCCTGCGGCCAGTGCAAGCCGTAAGTTACCGTTGTCACCGGGGCGGCGGGGTGGTATAATAATGAAAATGACCGCTGTGGAGAGAGGGGGCGCCGGAATGCGCGGAGGGAAAAAACTGGTATCGTGGCTGCTGGTGCTGGCCCTGGCGGTGGCGCTGGTCCCCCAGCGGGGGCGGGCGGTGCTGTCGGGGGTGTACCTCACGGCGGTGAATGAGAAGGTCATGGACCTGGACGCGGAGACCATGCCCTTCTGGTCCAAGGGCGTCCTCTATGTCTCCAACCGGATGTTTGAGGGGACCTACCTGGGGGTCAACTACGTCCGCAACAACGCCATGAATCTGGCGGTGCTGTATACGCCCCGGATCGACCTGCGCTTTGACCTGGAAAACGGCACGGCTTTCGATAAACAGGGAAATTACTACGCCGGTCAGGCCATTGTGCGGGGGGATGTGGTGTTTTTCCCCCTGGAGATGGTGTGCAAGTATTTCAATCTGAACTGGAGCTACAGCGAGACGGATACCGTCCCCCTGATCCGCATCACCGACAGCAGCGCCACATTGCCGGTGGCGGACTTCATCGACGCCGCCGGCAGCACCATGCTGGAGCGGTACAACGCCTATGAGAAGCTGGTCCTGGAGCAGCAGGCACAGACCGGCCCCCAGGAGCCGCCCATCCATGTGGCGGCGGGGCAGCGGGTCTACCTGCTGGTGGAGAGCACCGCGCCGGAGGCGACCCGTTCCGTCATGGAGAAGCTGGGCACGGACCAGCAGGCCACATTTCTGCTGACCGCGGAACAGATGGCGGACGGGGATCTGCTGCGGGGACTGGTGGCCGGGGGCCACGGCGTGGCTCTGCTGCTCCAGGGGACTACAGAGCAGGCGGTGGAGGAGGAGATCCAGCGGGGGCGGGAGCTGCTGTGGCAGGCCGCCTGTGCCTGGCTGGATCTGGTGTGCTGGCGGGGAGAGGCGGATATGGACGACCTCTTCGCCTCCCTGGGCTGCCGCGCGGTGACGGCCAAGGTGGAGGAGAGCGGCGGACTGGAGGCCGACTGGATGGCCGTCAACCTCCTGCGGGCCATCAGCTACTACCGGGAGGATCTGGGCGTTTTCCTGGGCAGCGACAGCGGCTGTCTGCCGGGGCTGGACGCCCTGCTGGACGGCCTGCGGGCGGCGCAGTACAGCGTGGCCGCCTGGCGGCTGACGGCCTAATTTACAAAATGTTCAAGCAATCTCCGCCCTGTGGGGTATAATGCAGATATTCAAGAAGAAATGACCCCTTTTGTGGACAAAAAGGGGGGATGGGAGGAAGCTATGGCGAGAAAGATCCTGGTGGTGGAGGATGACCACAACATCTCCGATCTGATCCGAATGTACCTGGAGAAGGAGGGCTTCGAGGTCCAGACCGCCTTTGACGGCGGCGCGGCGGTGGAGACCTTCCGGGTCATGGACCCGGACATGGTGCTTCTGGACATCATGCTGCCGGTGATGGACGGCTGGGCCGTCTGTACAAAGATCCGGGAGACCAGCCGCACCCCCATCATTATGATCACCGCCAAGAGCGAGGTCTTCGACCGCATCCAGGGCCTGGAGATGGGGGCCGACGACTACATCGTCAAGCCCTTTGAGATGAAGGAGCTCATCGCCCGGATCAATGCGGTCCTCCGCCGCACGGAGATCCCGGAGGATACGAAAAAGCGCCTGGTCTTCGACAAGCTGGAGATCAATCTGGACTCCTATGAGCTGACGGTGGATGGGAAAAAGGTGGATACGCCCCCCAAGGAGCTGGAGCTGCTGTACCATCTGGCCTCCACCCCCAACCGGGTGTATACCCGCAACCAGCTGCTGGATGAGGTGTGGGGCTTCGACTACTTCGGCGACAGCCGGACGGTGGATGTCCACATCAAGCGCCTCCGGGAGAAGGTGGAGAATGTCAGCGACCAGTGGGCGCTGAAGACCGTTTGGGGCGTGGGCTACAAGTTTGAAGTTACCCCCAAGGCAAAGTAAAGCGGATAAAATCGAGGAGGTTCCTGACCATGAAGCGTTTTAAAGGCATCTACTGGCGGCAGTTCGGCGTGACGGCCGGTATGGTGGCGCTGACACTGGTCCTGCTGGGGACCTCCTTTTTCGCCCTGACCTACAGCTATATCATGACCGAGAAGCGGGAGGAGCTGGAGGACAAGGCGGCGGTCATTGCCCGCATGGCGGAGACCGCCTACAACAAGCCCCAGAAGCTGGAGGAGTGGAACGAGAACCTCATGGAGATCATGGATGTGGCCCAGCAGATGAGCGACATCGATTTTCTCATCTGGGTCCCCGTTTTGGACGGCATCATCTGTACGGATACCAGCATCGACTGGCGGGAGCTGAAGCTTCCCATGGCCATGGGGGAGAAACTGGCCCAGGGGAAGACCTATGCTGGGTCCAGCACCCTGGGGGTCTATAAGCACCCCCGGTTTGTGGTGGCCATCCCCGTGCCGGAGAGCGGCAGCGGCTTTGCCTCCGTGGGGCCGGTGCTGGCGGTGACGGACCCCGGGGCCATGACGGAGATGTGGAAGGCGTTCCTGGGCATTTTTGCCATTACCGCCATTACCGTCCTGCTCATCGCCTTCGTGGCCACGGCCACCACCACGGCCCAGCAGATCAAGCCCATTAAGGATATGGCCTCCGCCGCCCGGAAGTTTGCGGAGGGCAACTTTGACGCCCGGGTGTGCGACTCCGGGCGGGGGGATGAGATCCGGGAGCTCACCGAGGCGTTCAACGCCATGGCGGACTCCCTGCAGAAGACGGAGCAGCAGCGGCGGGAGTTCGTGGCCAATATCTCCCATGAGCTGAAGACCCCCATGACCACCATCGCCGGCTATGCCGACGGCATCCTGGACGGGGTCATCTCCCCGGAGGAGGAGCGGCAGTACCTCTCCATCATCTCCGACGAGAGCCGCCGCCTCAGCCGGCTGGTGCGGCGGATGCTGGATGTGAGCCAGCTCCAGAGCCTGGACATCATCCACCAGAAGCGCCCCTTCGACCTGGGGGAGTCCATGTGCCGGGTGCTGGTCAGCATGGAGAAGAAGATCACGGACCGCGGGCTGGATGTGGACGTGGAGATCCCGGAGGACCCGGTGATGGTCCTGGGGGACAACGACCTGCTGACCCAGGTGGTCTACAACCTGCTGGAGAACGCGGCAAAATTTGCCCAGCAGGGCAGTACCCTGTATCTGGGCCTGGAGCGCCGGGGGGAGAAGGCGGTGGTCACCGTCCGCAACACGGGGGCCACGATCCCCGAGGAGGAGCTGCCCCTGCTCTTCGAGCGCTTCCACAAGAGCGACAAATCCCGCAGCCAGGATAAGGACGGCGTGGGCCTGGGGTTGTACATCGTGCGGACCATTTTGGAGCAGCACCGGGAGAAGATCACAGCCACCAGTGAAAACGGCGTCACCACCTTCTCCTTTACCGTCCAGCTGGCGGAGGAGAAGAGCGGAACAAAAAGTGTGTAATGGGTAAGGATGAGAGACGGATGAAGTTTGAGCGGAGAGAGACCCCCAGTGAGATCCAGTTCACCTACCGCCCCGGCGACTGGGCGGAGCCTGTGGAGCTTGTTTACCAGCGGCCGCTGCCCCAGCGGATGGTGCAGCCGGAGCCCCCGGCGGAGGCAAAATTTCCCCGGTATCCCGCCCGGCGGGGGCACTGGGGCGTGCGCCTGTTTGTGGGGATCACCCTGCTGGTGGCCCTGGTGAGCCTGGGCATCGGCGTGTGGTACCTCCAGCAGTACGGGCTGTCCCTGCCCGGGCAGCCGGGCGGAGCAGGGGAGGGGGACGGTCAGTACGAGGACCCCTTCTACTGGGAAGAGCGGTATGACGAACAGGCGAAGGAGACCACCATTGACCGCTACCGCCCCTTCGGCGGCAGTGTGGTCACCCTGGCGCTCCAGCCTGCGGCGGAGGAGGCCCAGCCCCTCACCGCTGGGGAGATCTTTGATACCCTTCGGCCCAGCACAGTCACGGTGCTGGGGGAGAATGACCGGGGCTACAGCGTGGGCACCGGCATCATCTTTGACGAGGCGGGCTATATCCTCACCAACGACCATGTGATCTCCGGCTGCTCCGCCTGCACGGTGCTGGTCACGAATCAGTACGGGGTGGACCAGGAGTACGAGGCCCGTCTGGTGGGCGGCGACGCCGACCAGGATCTGGCGGTGCTGAAGATCGAGGCGCAGGGTCTGGTCCCCGCCCAGTTCGGCGTCAGCGATCAGCTGGCGGTGGGGGACAAGGTCTACGCCATCGGCAATCCCCTGGGCTGGGAGCTGCGGGGGACCTTCACCGACGGCATCGTGTCCGCCGTGGACCGGGAGGTGGATGTGGACGGCGTGTCCATGACCCTGATCCAGACCAACACCGCCCTCAACAGCGGAAACTCCGGCGGCCCCCTCATCAACCAGTACGGCCAGGTGGTGGGCATCAACACCATCAAGATGATGAGCGGCTACGACACCATCGAGGGCCTGGGCTTTGCCATCCCCACCTCCCTGGCCTGCCGCTGGGTCAATGAGATCATCCGCTACGGGGAGATCCAGCCCCAGCCGGTGCTGGGGGTCATGATCAACCGCATCCCGGAGACCCTGCCCGACGGCACGACGGGCTTGCAGGTGTCGGAGGTCACTGCCGGCGGCAGCGGCGATCTGGCGGGATTGCGGCCCGGGGACTATATCGTGGCCTTCGCCGGTGAGCGCGTGTATCGGACGGAGGATATCCTCCATCTGCGCCGGAACCTCAGTGTAGGGGACAATATCCTTGTCCGCATCTGGCGGGATGGGGAGTACCTGGATCTGAAGATGACCATGCGGGCTGCTGAATAAAAATATAGACGGGCCCGGCGCAGAAGCGAAACGCTCTGCGCCGGGCCCGTTGTCCATTGACTATCCGAAAATCACCGCTCCGTCCGCCAGAAGGCCACGCTGTAGGGGGGCAGCTGGCTGCCGCCGCCGAAGTCGTGGGGGGCGCCCGTGAGCAGATCCACCGCCCGGCCCGCCTGGGCGTCAAAGTGGGCCACGAAGGGGACGCTGTCGGCGTTTACCGCCACCAGCACCCGCTCCCCATCCGCCGACCGCTCAAAGATGATCTGGCGGTTGGTCAACAGGATGTTGCGGTAGCCGCCCCAGCACAGGGCCCGGCTTTCCCGGCGGGCGCGGGCCATCTGGGCGATGTGGTCCGTCAGATCGTTCCACACCGGCTTTTCCAGAGCGGGGCGCAGGGCGTCGTCCCCCTGGTCCTTCCGGCCGGAAATGCCCCACTCGCTGCCGTAGTACACCGCCGGTACCCCGGGCATACCGAAGAGCAGGCCGTAGGCCGGGACAAGGTGGCCGGGGTCCGCGAGCTTGGAGGCGATGCGGTCCACATCGTGGTTGTCCAGGAAGCTCATGAGGTGGCGGCCCCGGTAGAGGCACCAGTTTTCCGGGCCGAACTGCCGCTGGAGGCTGTGGCCGATCTCAAAGAGGTTCATGGAGTTGAAGCTGGACCACAGGCCCTTGTAGCACTCGTAGTTGGTGACGGCGTGGCAGGCGCTGTCGTTCATCCAGCGGTTGTAGTCCCCGTGGAGGCACTCCCCCACCAGGGCGAAGTCCGGCTTCAGCGTGTCGGTGAAGGTCCGCAGCTGGCGGAGGTAGTCCCCGCTGAGGCAGTAGGCCACATCCAGCCGCAGACCGTCGATGCCGAAGCGCTCCACCCAGGAGCGAATGGCCTCCTGCTGGTGGCGGACGACCTCGGGGTTGCTGAGATTCAGCTTCACCAGCTCATAGTGGCCCTCCCAGCCCTCATACCAGAAGCCGTCGTTATAGCAGGAGTTGCCGTCGAAGCTCAGGTGGAACCAGTCCCGGTAGGGACTGTCCCACTTTTTCTCCTGCACATCCCGGAAGGCCCAGAAGCCCCGGCCCACGTGGTTGAATACGCCGTCCAGCATCACCCGCAGTCCGGCGGCGTGAAAGGCGTCGCACACCTGCTTTAAGTCGGCCTCCGTGCCGAGACGGCAGTCCACGGTGAAGTAGTCCCGGGTGTCGTAGCCGTGGCGGTCGCTGTCAAAGAGGGGGTTCAGCAGTACGGTGTCCGCCCCCATGGCCCGGATGTGCTCCGCCCAGTCCAGCAGCCGCAGGATGCGGTGGGCGGGGATGCCGTCGTTTTCCCTGGGCGCACCGCACAGGCCCAGGGGGTAGATCTGGTAGATCGTTGCTTCGTCAAACCACATGGTGTTGGTCTCCTTCCGGCGAAGTAGTTGTTTGGGACATCAGTATACCATGGGGAGGGGGAATATGCCAGAGGGGGATTCGCTCTTCGCGGGGGGCAAGAAGGTGGTTCTTGTCGATAGCCCCGGGGGTTCCGCCCCCGGACCCCGGGTTACTTTTTGCT
>CAUWCX010000060.1:0-13128 GCA_963557105.1 uncultured Oscillospiraceae bacterium | reverse complement strand
AAAGTCACCAAAAATGCGCCAAAACCAAGGTTTTGGAATCCTTTGCCTCATCGGTCTGGGTGGGGGGGATGATAGCATCCAGCCACTGAATCAAAAATCCTTCGGGGATCTGATCTCAGCCGGGTATCTATTCCAACTTCGCCTGCCGGCCTGTTAAAGGGAGAGATTCATCTAGGGGTGGTGAACCGTCATTGCGATTACCACACGGTAGTCTGCTCTCGTCTTAGTCAATTTGATTCTCTCCCATAGGGCGAGTGCCTTTCTGTAGAGGTAAGTTTTCGCCCCTACGAAAGACTCGGGGGAACGGGGGGCGGTAGCCCCCGAAAACCCCGCGCCGCGGCGGTGCGGTGCCATGTGATTGAGGTGCAACCCGCCCTCAAGTCTGCTGGGGGGTAGCCCCTCTGGCGAGGGGGCCGCAGCGTTAAGAAAATATGCCTGTGGCATATTTTTAGCGTAGGTCGCAGCGGCTATGCCGCGAGTAGACCGTGCTCCTTGCGGAGAACAATGTGGTGGTTCTCAGGAGGGGGACACAATCGAAAGTGTCCCCCTCCTGAGCGCCCCTTTGGTTACTTTCCCGGCGAGGGGAAAGTAACCCGGGGTCCGGGGGCGGAACCCCCGGGGGCCATCGACGAGAACAATGTATCGTCCCCACCCGCCCGGCGATGGGCGAATCAGCCCTATGGGGCCGGAGGCCCCACAAGGTTCGTCAAGAACAATCTTCTTCCCCCACCCCCGGCGAAAGGCCAAATCCCCGGCAGCCAAAAAGCCGCCGGGGAGGGGAGAGATTATCCGTTCTGGGTCGCGTTGCCGTGGGCCTTCAGCACCACATCGTGGTAGCCGCCCTCCACGATGGAGGTGGCGGACACCAGGGTCAGCTTGGCCTCCCGCTGCAGAGAGGGAATGTCGGTGACGCCGCAGTTGCACATGGTGGACTTCACCTTGTACAGGCTCTTGGCCACGTTGTCCTTCAGGGGGCCGGCGTAGGTGACATAGGAGTCCACGCCCTCCTCAAAGGCCAGGCCGTTTTTGCCGCCCAGGTCGTAGCGCTGCCAGTTGCGGGCGCGGTTGGAGCCCTCGCCCCAGTACTCCTTCATGTACTGGCCGTTGACCAGCACCCGGTTGGTGGGGCTCTCGTCGAAGCGGGCGAAGTAGCGGCCCAGCATAATGAAATCGGCGCCCATGGCCAGGGCCAGGGTCATGTGGTAGTCGTGGACGATACCGCCGTCGGAGCAGATGGGCACATAGATGCCGGTCTCCCGGTAGTACTCGTCCCGGGCGGCGGCGACCTCAATAAGGGCGGTAGCCTGACCGCGGCCGATGCCCTTGGTCTCACGGGTGATGCAGATGGAGCCGCCGCCGATGCCCACCTTCACAAAGTCGGCGCCGGCCTTGGCCAGGAACATAAAGCCATCGCGGTCCACCACGTTGCCCGCGCCCACCTTCACCTTGTCGCCGTAGCGCTCACGGATGAAGGACAGGGTCTTCTCCTGCCAGCAGGAGTAGCCCTCGGAGGAGTCGATGCACAGCACATCCGCGCCGGCCTCCACCAGGGCGGGGACCCGCTGCTCGTAGTCCTTGGTGTTGATGCCCGCGCCCACCATATAGCGCTTGTGGCCGTCCAGCATCTCGTAGGGGTTCTCCTTGTGCTGCTCGTAGTCCTTGCGGAAGACGAAGTACAGCAGGCGGCCGTCGGCGCTGACAATGGGCAGGGAGTTGAGCTTGTGCGCCCAGATGATGTCGTTGGCCTCCTTCAGGGTGGTGCCCTCGGGGGCGGTGATGAGCCGCTCAAAGGGGGTCATAAAGCTGCTGACGGGGGTGGCGGGGTCCATGCGGCTGACCCGGTAGTCCCGGCTGGTGACAATGCCCAGGAGCTTGCCCTGGTTGGTGCCGTCGGCAGTGATGGCCACGGTGGAGTGGCCGTTTCTGGCCTTCAGCTCCAGCACATCCTGGAGGGTGGCCTCCGGCGTCAGATTGGAGTCGGAGGGCACGAAGCCGGCCTTGTAGCTCTTCACCCGGGCCACCATGGCGGCCTCGCTCTCAATGGACTGGGAGCCGTAGATGAAGGACATGCCGCCCTCCTTGGCCAGGGCCACCGCCAGGGTGTCGTTGGACACGGACTGCATGATGGCGGACACCAGGGGGATGTTCAGGGAGATGGGGCACTCCTCCTGGCCCTTCCGGTACTTCACCAGAGGGGTACGCAAAGTCACATTGGCGGGAATGCACTCCGGGGAGGTATAGCCGGGGACCAGTAGATACTCACTGAAGGTATGGGAGGGTTCACTGTAGTAAAATGCCATGGCAACGGTACGCTCCTTCATCAAATTTTTTGATTAGTCCACATGGTATCACGGGTGGAGGGTTTTGTAAAGACAGAAAGCGGACAAATTATGTCCAAAATGTCCCGCTGCTGTGGGCAAAACGCCACAGCGGCAGCTGGACTTATTCCTCAAGATGGGGCAGATCGGTGCGGTAGTGGGAATCCATGGCGCTCTGCTTTTGGGCGGAGCGGCTGTATTTCGCCACGGCGATGGCGGATTTTGCCACCGGCTGGATGGTCCCCGCTCCCGCCACACAGCCGCCGGGACAGGCCATGCCCTCCAGCAGGTAGCCGTCGTACTTTCCGGCCTTGGCCATGAGCAGCATCTTCTTGCAGTTGTCCAGCCCCTCGGCGGAGGCGATCTTCACCTCCCGCTCGGGGTCCAGCTGGTGGATGGCCTCCACCACCGCCCCGGCCACGCCGCCGGTGACGGCAAAGCCCCGGCCTGCGCCGGTACCCTCGCTGAGGGGGACCTCCTCCTCCGGGGGGATATCCTCGAAGCGGACGCCCTTGGCCTCGAACATCCCCTGGAGCTCCTCGAAGGTCAGGACAAAGTCCACATCGCTGCGGATGGTGCGGCGGCTGGCCTCCAGCTTCTTGGCGGCGCAGGGGCCGATAAAGGCCACCCGGCAGCCGGGGTCCTTCTGCTTCTGCAGCCGGGCGGTGAGGACCATGGGGGTCAGGGCCATGGAGATATAGTCGGCAAACTGGGGGAAGAGCTTCTTGGCCATGACCGACCAGGCGGGGCAGCAGGAGGTGGCCATGAAGGGCTGCTTGTGGGGGACCTCCTCCATAAAGTCCTTGGCCTCCTGGATGGTGCACAGGTCTGCGCCTACGGCCACCTCCGCCACGCCGGCAAAGCCCAGGCGCTTCATGGCGGCGGTGAGCCGCTCCGGGGTGGCCTCCGGCCCGAACTGGCCCAGGAAGGCGGGGGCCACGATGGCCACCACCCGGTCCCCACGCTTGATGGCGTGGATGAGCTGGAAGATCTGGCCCTTGTCCACAATGGCCCCGAAGGGGCAGCTCACCAGGCACATGCCGCAGGAGACGCACTTGTCGTAGTCGATCTTGGCCCGGCCCTGCTCATCGGAGCCGATGGCATCCATGCCGCAGGCCTTCTGGCAGGGACGCTCCAGCTTGATGATGGCGTTGTAGCTGCACGCCTCGGCGCACTTGCCGCACTTGATGCACTTGTCCTGGTCGATGACCGCCCGGCCGTTGATGTGGTCGATGGCGTCCCGGGGGCAGACCTGGGCGCAGGACTGGGCCAGGCAGCCCTGGCAGTACTCGGTGATGCGGTACTGCCGGGTGGGGCAGGCGTGGCAGGCGTAGTTGATGATGTTGATGAGGGGCGGCTCGTAGTACTTCTCTGCAATGGCGCTCTCGTTGATGCCCTCGCTGAGGATGGAGTGGTGGTCGATGGGCCGCAGGGGCAGTCCCATGGCCACCCGCACCCGCTCGCCCACGATGGCCCGCTCCAGGAAGATGGACTCCCGGTACTTGGCCTCCTCCCCGGGGACGATGGTGTAGGGCAGGGTCTCCATCCGGTCATAGTCCCCGTCGTAGGCCAGGCGGGCCACCTCGGTAAAGACTTTTTTCCGGATCTTGGTCACAGATGACGGGATACCGCGCATAAATAGTTCCTCTCTTTCCGCCAAAAATACGCTCATATCTATATCATTATAAAAGCGCACATTCCTGCTGTCAATCCCTGTCCGGCGGGAACGGATGACTGCGGTGGATTTAGATATCATACTGCGTGCAAAAGAGCACGCTGATCTCCCTGCGTATTGGCGCAGATGTTACCCCCACATAAAGCTGACCGCTATTCTGCCGCAGCTTTGGCGAAATAAGCGCAAATCCTGGTTTTGTATCCGGCCCTCTTCGAAAAACTTCCATATTCCCCCAGTTTTGCCCCTGACAGATCGCCGCACTTATGATATACTAGAAAAAACACCTGTACACAGAACGAGGAGGGGGATGCCATGTCCCACACACTGCCGCGGCGAAAGATGCTCCGCTACTGTCTGGCGGATATTGCCAAGGGCCTGTTCAACGGGATGATCGGTAACTATCTGCTCTACTTTTTCCAACCCACGGCCAAAAGCGGTCTGCCCAGCCTTCTGCCCGACAACCGGCTGCTGGGCTTCATTACGGTCATGGCCCTGATCACCGGGGTGGGCAAGATCGTTGACGCGGTGACCGATCCCCTGGTGGCCAGCCTCTCCGACCGCTGCACCCACCGGGAGGGGCGGCGGCTGCCCTTCCTGCGGCGGGCGGCCCTCCCCTATGCCCTGTCGGTGCTGCTGATCTTCTATGCCCCCTTCCGGGCCGGATCTGCGGCCAATGCTGTCTGGGTGGGGTTCTTCCTGGTGGCATATTACACCAGCTACACCTTTTTCTTTATTCCCCGCAACGCCCTGGTGCCGGAGATCATTCCCGACGCCAAGGCCCGGGTGGGCTACTACGGCATCAGTACCGCCTTCTTTATGGGGGCCAGCTCGTTTATGTACGCGGCGACCCTGTTTGTGGATCTGCTGAAGCGGGCGGGGATGTCCCCCCTGTGGGCCTGGCGGACGGTGTTCACTGGCTTTGCGGCCATTGGCCTGACCTGCCTGCTGCTCAGTGCCTACGCCTTCAACGAGCGGGACTATGTTACGGGCAGCACCAAGCCCACGGCGTCCATGCTCCGCTCCTTCGGCCAGGTCCTCCGCAACCGGAATTTTGTGATCTTCAGCCTGGGGGATCTGTTCAGCGGCGTGTCCATGGCCTTTTTTCAGACGGCCATGCTCTACTACATCACCATGCTCCTCAATGTGCCGGAGTCCCAGTCCTTCCTGGTGATGCTCACGGCCATTGCTGTGGCGCTGTGCCTGTTCCCCCTGGTGGTGGGGATCAGCCGGAGGCACAACAAGAAGGGGCCGCTGGTGGTGGCCAGTGTGGTATTTACCGTGGTGTTTACCTTTATCTACTTCGGCGACCGCATTGCGGCCCGGGTCCCCGGCCATGAGCTGCTGCTGGGGCTGGCCATGGGGGTGGTGGTGGCCTTCCCCTTTGCTGCCATCAACATCCTGCCCCAGAGCGTGCTCTCCGACATCATCCAGCAGGACTCCCTGGAAAACGGGGTCAACCGGGAGGGCATCTTCTCGGCGGTAAAGACCTTTATTGAGAAGATCGCCTCCAGCGTGGCCATGGTGATCGTCTCCAGCGTTCTGGCCATCGGCGCCGCCGGCGGGCAGTCCGTGGGCCTGCGGGGAGTGAAGCTCACGGGCCTGTGTGCCGGGGGGTTCAGCCTGTTGTCCCTGCTGTTCTTTCTCCTGTACAACGACAGGCAGGTCACGCAGTCCATTGAACGCCACAGACAGAAAAAGGAGGAGATCTCATGAAAGCGCAGGCCTTAGCCCCGGAGACGGAGCGAAAAAATGTCCCGCCGCAGCAGTGCGCCGCCTATGCCCGGACTCTGAAGCGGATGGTGGACTGCAAAACGGTGTTCACCCGGGATTTTGCCAACCAGGGGGAGTTTGACCGGTTTTACCAGGTGCTGGCGGAGTGCTTCCCCCTGCTGACGGCCCGGGCGGAGCGGCTGACCTTCGGCAGCGGCTGCTTCGTCTATGTGGTCCGGGGGCGGAATGCCACGAAAAATATTATGCTCATGTCCCACCACGATGTGGTGGAGGGAGGAGAGGGCTGGGACACGGACCCCTTCTGCGCAGTGGAGAAGAACGGCGCCCTCTTCGGCCGGGGCACTGTGGACACCAAGACCCCTCTCTTCGCCCAGCTGCAGGCCTGTGAGGAGCTGCTGCGGGAGGGGTACGGCTTTGACGGGGTGGATCTGTACATTGGCTCCTCTAACAATGAGGAGGTCTGCGGCGACGGCATGGTGCTGGCGGTGGAGTACTTCAAGGCCAAGGGCATCCGCTTTGCTGCCGTCTTGGACGAGGGGGGCGCCATCACCACCGGCATGGTCCCCGGCGTGACGGGAAAGAGCGCCATGGTGGCTGTCCACGAGAAGAGCCGCCACCTGTACCGGTGTGTCGCCCACCGCAAGGTCAAGGGCCACGGGGGACTGAATCCCTCGTCGGACAACGCTGTCTCCCGGCTCACCGCCTTTATCCAGGAGGTGGAGAAGCGCCGCATCTACCGCAGCAGCTTCGCCCCGGAGGTGCGGGAGACCTTTGCCGCGCACGCACCCTATATGACCTTTCCCCTAAATGTGCTCTTCGGCCACCTGGGGGTATTCGCCCCCCTGGTGAAGCCCATTATGCAGCGCATCCCCCAGGCCCGGGCCATGCTCTCCACCAGCATCGCCTTCACCACCATCTTCGGCGGCACCCGGGAGGACCCGCAGATCCAGGCCCGGGAGGCGGAGGCCACCATGTTCCTGCGCTGCGTGCGGGAGGACGACCTGCTGGCGGGGCTGAAGAAGATCCGGGCCATTGCCGGGAAGCACGGGGTGGAGATCCAGCCCAAGGAGCGGGACTACTGCCGCCCCACGGACTTTACGGGCAGGCCCTACCGCCTGGTGGAGGCGGTGCTGCGGGAGAACTTCCCGGATGTGATCGTGGCCCCCTTCCTGCTGACGGCCGGAACCGACGCCCGGCGGTTCTCCGACGTGGCGGACAGCATTTTGCGCTTCGCCCCCATCGACCTGAGCAAGGCGCAGTTTGACAGCATCCATGGGGCCAACGAGCACATTATGGTGGAAAATATTGGACAGTGCGTATGCTTTTACCGGGATATTGTGAAAAAATTTGGGGAGGACCATCATGAGTAAGGTAAAGAATGAACCGAAGTACAAAAACGGACTGCTGCAGGCCATCCGCGCCCAGCTGGAGCACCGGGCCCACTGGCTGTATCTGCTGTGCGACGAGGCCGCCAAGCGGGGGCTGGACCCCCGGGATTTCGGCAGCGAGGCGGTGCGCCGCTGCGGCCTGTCCCAGGGGGCGGACCTGGTGAAAAAGGGCGGAACGGACAGCCTGAAGGGGCTGCGGAAGACCCTCTTCACCAAGCCAGCCCAGCTGGTGTTTGAAATGGACATCAAGCGGAGCACCGACGACGCCCTGGACATCGACTTCCACTACTGCCCCCTGGTGAAGGCCTGGCAGAAGGCGGGGTGCAGCGACGAGGAGATCGCCATGCTCTGTGACATCGCTATGTGCGGCGACCACGGTATCGGCGAGTGCTACGGCAGCGTTCTGGACCTGCCCAAGTGCATCGCCAAGGGGGACGACATCTGCGCCCTGCGCTACCACAAAAAGTAAAACCGCCGGCGGCCCATAGGCTGCCGGCGGATGGCGGGGTGAACAGCGGTTCACCCCGCTATTTTTTTGAAGACATGGATGCGGAAGTCGATCCGGCAGTCCAGCTGGGAAAGGGCCGCCAGGCGGTCCTTCCCCGCCCTGGGGGTTTTCCAGGCGTAGGGGGTCATGCCGAAGAGGGCCTGGATGCTGGCCTGGTCCGGGAGATGGACGGTGTAGCTGACAGGGACGATGCGCTGGTAGGTGAAGCCCGCGTAGGGGGTCTCCTTCTCCTCGTTGGGGTAGGGCTGGTCGTAGAGCACCTGCTTCATCTCCCACAGGTGGTTGGCGGCGGGGACAACATAGAGGTAGTACCCGCCGGTTTCCAGCACCCGGCGGAACTCGTCAATGGCCAGGGGGGAGAACACATTCAGCAGCAGCTCCACCGAATCATCCGCCACCGGCAGGCTGTAGGCGGAGGCCACGGCGAAATCCACCGCCGGGTACCGCTTGGCGGCCCGCTGGAGGGAGAACTTGGAGATGTCCACCCCCATGACCGCCGGGGCCTTCCCGGCGTCCAGAAGGGCGCGGCGGACGGCGTCGGTGTAGTAGCCCTCGCCGCAGCCGGCGTCCAGCACCACCGGGGTGGGGCCGGTGAGCTCCCGGGCCAGGGCGCACAGGGCGTCCCGCAGAGGGGCGTAAAAGCCCCGGTCCAGGAAATCCCGGCGGGCGGCCACCATGGCCTTGTCGTCGCCGGGGGCCTTGGAGTGCTTCTGGCTGACGGGCAGAAGATGGACATAGCCCTCCCGGGCCCGGTCAAAGCTGTGGCCTCGGGGGCAGCGGAGGCTGCGCTCCTCCTCTGTCAGCGTACCCCCGCACAGGGGGCAGAGAAATCTGGTCATGGTGCAGCTCCTTTCCCCGGTCATTCCGCTGCCCGGGTGATGTCGTTGATCCACTTCCGGCTGTGGAAGCGGATGAGCCCCAGGGGGCATTTGCAGATGTTCTCCACCTGCATGGACAGGCATACCACCCACACCGGGGCATCCAGCACCAGGGCGGTGAGGGCCATGAGGGGGATGGCCGCCAGCCACAGGGGTCCCACGTCGATGAGGGAGGCTACCTTGGCGTCGCCGCCGGCCCGGAGGACCCCGGTGATGTTGGTGATGTCAAAGGCCCGCATGGGCATGGACAGGGCGTAGACCAGGGCCAGACAGGTGGCGGCCTCCGCCGCCCCGGTGGTGAGCTTGAACAGGGGGAAGAGCACCGGCTGGAAGAAGGCGGGCAGCAGGATCAGCAGCCCCACCATCACTACGCCGCCGATGAGCATGGAGGACAGCAGCAGCGTCCAGCTGACGGAGAACACGTGGTCCTGGTCCCGGCCCAGGCCGATCTCCTTGCCCACGATAACGGCGGCGGAGGCGGCGATGCCGAAGCAGACCACGGTGGAGAGCTTGTCGATGTTGCCCACCAGGGCGTAGGCCGCCAGCATATCCTGGCTGTTGGCCATGTGGCCCATGATCACCGTCAGCATGGAGGTGCCCAGGCTCCACAGGGTCTCGTTGCAGACCACGGGGGTGGAGTATTTGATAAAGCTGCGGCAGATGGCCCGGCCCGGCCGGAGGATGCAGCCCCAGCGCAGGGGCAGGCGCTTGTTCCACAGGGCGAAGCCCACCGCCACCGCCAGCTCCACCACACGGGAGGTGAGGGTGGCCACCGCCGCCCCGGTGACCCCCAGGGCGGGGGCGCCGAACTTGCCGAAGATTAGGACGAAGTTCAGGAAGGTGTTGACGCACATGGAGATGGCAAAGAGGATCATGCCGAAGGCGGGGAACTCCGTGCTCCGCTGGACCCCGGCGTAGATGCTGCTGATGCCGTTGAAGATGTAGGAGAAGCCCACGATCTGGATGTAGCGCACACCCAGGTCGATGAGGTCGGCGTTGGGGGTGATGAGCCCCAGGACCTGGGCGGGGAAGAAGAAGGTCACCAGGGCCACGGCGGTGGACACCGCCGTGACGGCGGCCAGGGCCACGCCCATGCAGCGGTTGATGTTGTCCAGGTCCCCCCGGCCCCAGTACTGGCTCACCAGCACGGCCATGCCGCTCTGGAAGCCGAAGATCATGACCTGGATGATGAAGATGGGGACATTGGCGGCGGTGACAGCCGCCATCTCCGCGTTGCCCAGCAGACCCACCATGAAGGTGTCCGCGAAGCCCAGGGAGGTGGTGATGAGGTTTTGCAGGATCATGGGCAGGGACAACGCCCACAGCCGGCGATAAAATCCCGGCTCCTGCCGCAGTGCTTTCAGCATAGGGTATCCTTTCTCCCTGGCCTACAGCATGGGAAACCGGGAAGCCCGGTGTTCCGCCAGGGCCTGGGCCAGGGCGTCGATGTCGTCAAAGGTGGTCTCCGGGCCAAAGCTGATGCGGACAGTGCCGGCGGCGGTGCGCTTGTCCAGTCCCATGGCGGTGAACACATGGCTGGCCTTGCCCCGGTGGCAGGCGGACCCGGCGGAGATGCAGATCCCCCGGGTGTCCAGGTCGGAGACGATATTCTGGCTGGGGTAGCCGGGGAGGGACAGGGCCAGGATGTGGGGGGCCTCCCCGGGGCCGACGAAGCGCAGGTCCGGGATGGCGGACAGCTTCTCCCGGGCGTAGTCCCGGCACCGGGCCATGTGGCGCAGCTTCTCCTCCAGGTCCTCCTGCCGCAGCGCCACGGCCTTGGCAAAGCCGGCGATCTGGGCGGTGGCCTCCGTGCCCGGGCGCAGGCCGCTCTCCTGTCCGCCGCCGTAGAGCAGCGGGCGGGGATTTCGGGCCTTGCCGCCCATATATAGGGCGCCGATGCCCTTGGGGCCGCCCACCTTGTGGGCGGAGATGGCGATGAAGTCCGCCCCCAGGCTCCTGGCGGTAAAGGGGATCTTCAAAAAGCCCTGAACGGCGTCGGTGTGGAGCAAAGTTTTCCGGTTTTTCAGCAGCCCGGCCACCTCCGCCACAGGGAAAATGGCCCCAGTCTCGTTGTTGACCAGCATCATGCTGACCAGGGCGGTGTCCTCCCGCAGGGCCTCCGCCACCTGCTCGGCGGTGATCCGCCCCTCCCGGTCGGGCTTCAGATAGGTGACGGTATACCCCTCCCCCTCCAGGGCCTTCAGGCACTGGAGCACGGCGCTGTGCTCCACGGCGGTGGTGATGATGTGGCGGCCCAGATGGCGGTTCTGGTGGAGGGCCGCCCGGATGGCCCAGTTGTCCCCCTCGGTGCCGCAGGAGGTGAAGAAGACCTGCTCCGGCTTTGCCCCCAGGGCCCCGGCGATCACCGCCCGGTCCCGGGCCAGCCGTTCCTTGGCGGCCCGGCCTGCGGCGTACTGGGCAGAGGGGTTGCCGAAGTCCCCGGTCAGTACCCGTACCATCTCCTCCGCCACCGCCGGGGGCACCGGCGTGGTGGCGGCGTGATCCAAATAGTGCATTGTTTTCCTCTCCCTACAGCGTGATGACATAGCGGCTGCCCTGCTCCGTCTTTTCCGCAGGCGTAAACCCGGCGGCGGTATAGCACCGCTGGGAGCCCACATTCCAGTCGTAGATCTCCTCCACCCACAGCCGGTCATAGCCCAGGGCGCGGCCACGCTCCACCAGGGCGGACACCACCCGGCGGCCGATGTGCTTGCCCCGGCAGGCAGGGTCCCCGATGACCATGGGCATATCCTCCTGCCAGAAGGTCACATCCCCCACAGGGCGCCAGACGCCCTCCGTCAGCAGCTCGATGACGTACAGCTCGCCGCGCTCCGCCAGCCAGCTGTACATCTGGTCCAGCCGCTGGCGGGTATAGGGCGTCCGCTTTCCGTCCACCAGGTACAGGGTGTCCCCGTCCTGGTACCACGCCAGGGCAAAGCCCCGGTCCCCGTCGAAGCGGCGCAGCCGCAGTTCACTGTCCACCGGTAAGATCTCCGGCTGGACCACACCCTGGATCGCCATAGTCATGCCTCCTGAACCCAACCGCCTCTTGTCAGGCGGCGGGAGATATACTATAATCAATATGAGAAAACCGGCCTTCCCCAAAACGCTGGGGAAGTTCGCAAATCTTTATTATAATTGAGATATACCCAAAATGCAAGGGGGAAACTGCTTGAAGATCGCCATTTATACCCTGGGCTGTAAGGTCAACCAGTATGAGACCCAGGCCATGGAGCAGGAGCTGGTCCGCCGGGGCCACTGCCTGGTCCCCTTCGAGGGGCCGGCGGACGCCTATGTGGTCAACACCTGCACCGTCACCGCCGTCAGCGACAAAAAATCCCGTCAGATGATCCGTCGTGCCAGAAGCCACAGCCCCCAGGCTGTGGTGGCGGTATGCGGCTGCTATCCCCAGACCCACCCCCAGGAGGTGGCCGGCCTGGATGTGGATCTGATCTCCGGTACCGGGGACCGGATGAAATTTCTTGACCTGCTGGAGAGCGCCGTCCGGGAGAGGGAGCCGGTGGTCAGCATGGACCAGGCCCTCCGCCGCCGGGCGTTCGAGATCCTGCCCGCCGGGGGCATGGCGGCCCGCACCCGGGCCATGCTGAAGGTGGAGGACGGCTGCGTCAACTTCTGCTCCTACTGCATCATCCCCTATGCCCGGGGGCCGGTGCGTTCCCTGCCCCTGGCCGCTGCTGTGGAGCAGACTCGGCAGCTGCGGGAGGAGGGCTACCGGGAGCTGGTCATCACCGGTATCGAGATCTCCTCCTGGGGACAGGACCTGCGGGATGGCAGCAGCCTCATCGACCTGCTGGAGGCGGTGAGTCGGGAGGCCGGGGATGTGCGCCTGCGGCTGGGCTCCCTGGAGCCCCGGACCATTACGGCGGAGTTCTGCCGCCGGGCCGCCGCCCTGCCCAACCTCTGTCCCCACTTCCACCTGTCCATGCAGTCCGGCTGCGATGAGACGCTGAGGCGGATGAACCGGAAATATGACACTGCGCGGTATAGAGAGAGTGTGGAACTACTCAACGTATACTTTGACCGCCCCGCCATCACCACCGACCTCATTACCGGCTTCCCGGAGGAGACGGAGGAGGAGTTTGCCAAAACGCTGGCGTTCATCCGGGACTGCGGCTTTGCGGAGATGCACATCTTCCCCTACTCCATCCGCCCCGGTACCCCCGCCGCCGCCATGGCCCAGGTGCCCAAGGCGGTGAAGGATGAGCGGGCCGCCCGGGCCGCCCAGGTGGCCCAGAAGATGCACAGGGCCTATCTGGCGGGCTGCGTGGGCCGGGTGTATCCCGTGCTGTATGAGCAGATGGTGGACGGGCTGTGGCGGGGACACGCCCCCAACTACATGGTGGTTGCCGCCGACGGACAGGAAATGCACAACCGGGTGGTCATGACCAGGATCACCGGCGTGGAGGGGGAGGGGCTGATGGGGGAGATCGTTTCTTAATGTGGGGATGCCATCCCCACGCCTGTGATTGGATTCGCCTCTCGCCGGGCGGGTGGGGACGAAGAATTGTTCGTCCTCCAACCTTTCGGGGGCTACGCGCCCCCGTGCCCCCGGTCACTTTTTGCTCGTGCAAAAAGTAACCAAAAACACGCTCAGGAGGGGGACACTTTC
>CAUWCX010000059.1:0-13240 GCA_963557105.1 uncultured Oscillospiraceae bacterium | reverse complement strand
GCGTAGGCCGCAGCGGCTATGCCGCGAGGAAAATCGCTTGGTGGGAAAAACCCGGTTGCGTTCCCACCCACCCGATGAGCGGCGAATCTAATCGCCGCCCCCGAAACACCCCGCTTCTGGGAAGAAGCAAACCAACTTTCCCCGCCGCCGGAGGCGGCGAGGAAAAAGGAGGAATACCAGTGATCAGAATTTTGGTGGTCGAGGATGAAAAGCCCATCTCCGACCTGCTGGACATGAGCCTGACGGCAGCGGGCTACAGCTGCGACTGCCTGAGCAACGGCTTTGACGCGGCGGACGCCATGGGGGAGAAGCGCTACGACTTGATCCTGCTGGACGTGATGCTCCCCGGCATCGACGGCTTTGAGCTCATGGAGTACATCGCCCCCCTGGAGATCCCGGTGATCTTCATTACCGCCCGCAGCGCGGTGAAGGACCGGGTCAAGGGGCTGAAGCTGGGGGCCGACGACTATATCGTCAAGCCCTTTGAGATCGCGGAGCTTCTGGCCCGGGTGGAGACGGTGCTGCGCCGCTACAATAAGACGGAGAGCCGCATCGTGGTGGGTGATGTGGTGGTGGACACCCAGTCCCGGGTGGTGACCCGGGCGGGGGAGACCATTCCCCTCACCGCCAAGGAGTACGCCCTGCTGATCCTGTTTTTGCAGAATAAGAACATTGCCCTCTTCCGGGAGACCATCTACGAGCGGGTCTGGGAGAGCGATTACATGGGCGACAGCCGCACGGTGGACCTCCATGTCCAGCGCCTGCGCCGGAAGCTGGGGTGGCAGGAGCGCATCGCCGCGGTGTACAAGGTGGGCTACCGCCTGGAGGTCAAGGAATGAGATTTGCCTGGAAGGTGACCATGGTGACCCTGACGGTCATTGTGCTGTCCTTCAGCGTGGGCAGCTACCTGCTGGTGTCCCTGTCCTTCCACTCCGCCCTGGACCGGGAGACGGCGGTGGCCCAGGAGGAGCTGGAGATGCTGTGTATCGCCTACGCTGCCACCTGTGAGGCCCAGGGCGTCACCCTGGAGAACATCTCCCCCACCCACAGCGCCGGGGCCAGATTGCAGCGCATTTTGGAGGACAACCCCTACTTTGCAGACCGCCAGTTCCGGGTCAGCACGGAGGAGGGGGCCCAGGTCTACTCCACCCTGTCCGCCCCTGGGGACCCGGAGCTGCTGGAGAGCGTGGGGCGGACCGCCACGGGCTATGTCATCCGCCGGGATGCGTCCAGCGGCTGCACCCGGGTCCACTGCGCCGCCCCGATCTTTTTGGAGGGCGGCGTGGTGTACATGGAGACCGTCCGGGATATTACGGAGCTGTTTGTGGACCGGGAGACCCACTACCGGGTGTACCGCTACCTGCTGCTGCTGGTGGCGGCCCTGGGCGGCGGGCTGCTGTTCCTGCTGTCCACCTGGCTGACCCGGCCCATCCGCAGTCTGGAGAAGGTCACGGCCCGGCTGGCCGCCGGGGACTACTCCTCCCGTGCGGAGATCTCCGGCGACGACGAGATTGGCCAGCTGGCGGCGAACTTCAACCGCATGGCCGACGCCATTGCCAGCAATGTCCAGGCCCTGGAGGACGCCGCCCGGCGGCAGGAGGACTTTACCAGCAGCTTTGTCCACGAGCTGAAGACGCCCCTGACCTCCATCATCGGCTACGCCGATATGCTTCGGGGGGGTAATCTGCCGGAGGACAAGCGCTTCAAGGCCGCCAGCTATATCTTCTCCGAGGGTAAGCGGCTGGAGAACCTGTCCCTGGCCCTCATGAGCCTGAAGGTGGCGGGCCACAGCGCCGTGGATGTGGGCCCGGTGCAGATGGCCCGGCTGGTGGAGGATACCGCCAAGGCCATCCGCCCCGCAATGACGGCCAAGGGCCTGACCCTGGAGTCCCAGGCGGAGGAGGGCGTCCTTCTGGGGGACGCCCCTCTGTTGCAGACGCTGATGATGAACCTGCTGGACAACGCCCGGAAGGCGTCGTCGGCGGGCAGCCGGGTGGAGCTGCGGGGGGAGGCCCTGCCGGAGGGCTACCGCCTGGTGGTCCGGGACTACGGCCAGGGTATTCCCGCGGGAGAACTGGATAAAATAACCGAGGCGTTCTATATGGTGGATAAGTCCCACTCCCGGGCTGAGGGCGGCGCGGGGCTGGGTCTGGCCCTGTGCAAGGAGATCGCCGCCTTCCACGGCGGGACCATGGGCTTTGCCAGCCAGGAGGGCCAGGGGACCACGGTGACAGTGGTGTTGGGAGGTGCGCGCAGTGAAGAGAAGTAGAGCAATGCTGCTGGCGCTGCCCATGACGCTGCTACTGGTGGCGGTGGCCTTTTTCTTGCCGGACCAGCTCTCCCGCTGGAAAGACGGCACCCTCCTTGACCAGCCTCAGATCATGGGCAGCGAGGCGGGGGAGCAGAGCTTTGCCAACAGTATCCGCCTGACCCTGCCGGAGAAGCTGCGCCTGCTGCGCTCCGGCACCCTGACGCCCATGGAGATCCCGGAGGAGGAGCGTGAGGTCCATCTGGTGGTGGGGCCAAACGGCAGTATTTTTTTCAGTGAGGAGCCCGCGCAGAACGCCGGAGAGCCGGGGGTGACATACACAGAGGCGCCGGACATAGATGTGAACGACCAGCAGATGGAGCGGCGGCTGGAGCAGCTGCGCCAGGAGCTGCTGGCATTACAGAAGGTGGGGGCCATGCCCCTGCTGTGGGAGGAGGGCAGCCAGGTGGAGCTGCACAGCAGTCAGGAGGTGCTGTACATCGAGATGGACACCCAGGTGTCCTTTCCGGTGTGCTATCTGGAGCTGCGGAGCGCCCCCTACAGCCTGAGCCTCACCGTGGACGGGCAGACGGGGAAGCTCCTGGCGTTCAGCCTCCGCTGGACCCAGGACGGCTCCCTACGCTGGGCGGCGGGGACGTCCAACTTCAGCAACGCCTGGAAGGAGTACTGGGACATGGACGGGGTGAATGTCTCCTACATGAGCAGCCAGTACCTGGACGGCATTCTCAGCCAGCCGCCGCCATGGGAGAACGGCCCCTATACCGCCAGCACAGAGGTGGCCTTTTACTACGGCGACGAGGTCATCCGCGTCCCGCTGCTGTGCCGGAACGGCAGCGATATGTCCGGCGGCAGCCTGCAGTGGAACAGCTGACCGGCGGCAAAGAATTTCCCCGAAGAACAAGGAGGAACGTGAATGAAGCAGACTCGCCGGTACCGGCGAAGAAGAGGGGTGTATGTCAGCCCCCTGTTGGTGGTGGTTGTGCTGCTGGCGGCGGCTGGCGCGGCGTTTTGGCTGCTGAGCGGCCGGGGGGCGGAGAAGCCCGCTCAGCCCGGGGACAGCCAGCAGCAGGTCCAGCCGGAGGCGCCGGTGGACACGCCCCCCGCAGGCGGCGGGGAGGAGAGCCCCAGCCAACCGCCGGCCAACGCAGTCTCCGCCGCCGGGGTGGCCTGCACCCTGACGGAGCTGGGGGAGGAGGCGCTGTACACCGGGGAGCTGATCCTGGTGAACAACTGGACGGCCTACCACTTCCCGGAGGAGCAGCCCCTCAGCAATATCTACGCGGAGAAGACCGGCAGCTACTATGTCCGGGATACCACCGTGTTCCTGGCCCCCGCCGCCATGGCGGCGCTGAACGACCTGATGGACGATTTCCGCGCCCAGGGGGGCAGCAAGACCGTCAATGTGGTGGCGGGCTACCGCACGGCGGAGGAGCAGCAGCACCTCTTTGACCAGAGCGCGGAGCGCAACGGACTGGCCCATGCGGAGAAGTTTGTGGCCAAGCCCGGGGGCAGCGAGCACCACACCGGCTACGCCGTGGACCTGCACATCCGCCACGAGGACGGTACCAGCGAGGAGTACACCGGTGCGGGGGAGTACGCCTGGATCAACAAAAACTGCCAGGACTACGGCTTTGTGGTCCGGTATGACCAGGCCAAGGCGGAGCTCACCGGCATCGACAACGAGCCCTGGCACTTCCGCTATGTGGGCATCCCCCACGCCACCAAGATGGCGGAGGAGGACCTGTGCCTGGAGGAGTATGTGGCGTATCTGAAGCAGTACACCTTCGACCAGCCCCTGACCATCGACTGCGCCGCCGGGACCTATGCGGTCTGGTATACGGTGGGGACGGCGGCGTACCTCCCCGACAGCGGGGCGTACACCCTCTCCGGGAACAATGTGGATGGGGTCGTGGTCACGGTGAAGACGGGGGATTGATTTGTCCTTCGCCGGGTGGTTGGGCAAGAAGATTGTTCTTGTCCAACCCTGTGGGGCTGCCCGCCCCACGCCCCGGGTTACTTTCCCCCCGCCGGGAAAGTAACCAAAGGGGCGCAAAAGAGGGGGACACTTTCGATTGTGTCCCCCTCTTTTGAAACACCCCCCGCAACGACATCTTCAAGGGGGCTCCGCCCCCTCGCCAGAGGGGCTACCCCCCGTGTTGCCCTGGGGGCGGGTTGCACAACAAGAAGCAAGGGAGGGGTGCGGCACTGTCATTGCGATAACCACACGGTAGTCTGCTCTCGTCCAACACAATTTGATTCTCGCCCACGGGGCGAGTGGCTTTTTGTAGCGGTATGTTTTTCGCCCCCTCGAAAGACTCGGGGGGAATGGGGGGCGGTAGCCCCCGCCATCCCCGCGCCGCGGCGGCGCGGTGCCATGTCGTTGAGATAGAACAACCCCCAGGGCCTGCGGGGATAATCCAAAAAGGGGGCAGGCGCCCCCTTTTGGTCGTTTCAAGGGGATAGGGTTCTCAGGGAAAGGGGGAAATCGAAATCCCCCTTTCCCTGAGCGTGTTTTTGGTCACTTTTTGCACGGGCAAAAAGTGACCCGGGGTCCGGGGCCGGGAAGGCCCCGAGCGCACCCATCTTCTGGGAGGAAGAAAGCCTCTGCGTTCCCACCCGCCCGGCGATGGGCGAATCAGCCCTCCGGGGCCGGGGAGGCCCCAAACCACCCCCCAACCCCCGCATTGACAAACCACCCCCGCCGGTGTATGCTTAACCCAATCAAAAAAAGGAGAGTACCGCCATGACCGACCACATTGAGACCATCTGCGTCCAGGGGGGCTACACCCCCGGCAACGGCGAGCCCCGGCAGATCCCCATCGTCCAGTCCACCACCTTCAAGTACGACACCAGCGCCGATATGGGCAAACTCTTCGACCTGGAGGCGGAGGGCTACTTCTACAGCCGACTGCAGAATCCCACCTGCGACGCTGTGGCGGCCAAGATCGCCCAGCTGGAGGGCGGCACCGCCGCCATGCTCACCTCCTCCGGCCAGGCGGCCACCTTCTTCGCCGTGTTCAATATCGCCTCCTGCGGCGACCATGTGGTGGCCAGCAGCGCCATCTACGGCGGCAGCTACAACCTCTTCGCCGTTACCATGAAGCGCATGGGGGTGGAGTTCACCTTCGTGGCCCCGGACTGCTCCCGGGAGGAGCTGGACGCCGCCTTCCGCCCCAACACCAAGGCGGTCTTCGGGGAGACCATCGCCAACCCCGCGCTGAAGGTGCTGGATATTGAGAAGTTTGCCCAGGCGGCCCACGCCCACGGCGTCCCCCTCATTGTGGACAACACCTTTGCCACCCCCATCCTCTGCCGCCCCCTGGCGTGGGGCGCGGACATCGTCACCCACTCCACCACCAAGTACATGGACGGACACGCCTCCGCTGTGGGCGGCTGCATCGTGGACGGCGGCAAGTTCGACTGGATGGCCCACGCCCACAAGTTCCCCGGCCTCACCACCCCGGATGAGAGCTACCACGGCGTCACCTACGCCCAGCGGTTCGGGAAGGAGGGGGCCTTCATCACCAAGGCCACGGCCCAGCTCATGCGGGACTTCGGCTCCACCCCCTCCCCCCAGAGTGCCTTCCTGCTGAATCTGGGGCTGGAGAGCCTCCATGTCCGCATGGCCCGCCACTGTGAGAACGCCCAGGCGGTGGCGGAGTTCCTCAGCGGCCACCCGGGCATCTCCTGGGTCCGCTACAGCGGCCTGCCCGGAGACCCGGACCACGCCCTGGCGGAGAAGTACCTGCCCCATGGCTCCTGCGGCGTGGTGAGCTTCGGGGTGAAGGGCGGCCGGGCCGCGGCGGAGGCATTCATGGGCCGCCTGCGGCTGGGGGCCATCGCCACCCATGTGGCCGACGCCCACACCTGCTGCCTCCACCCCGCCAGCACCACCCACCGGCAGATGAATGACGAGGAGCTGGCCGCCGCCGGGGTGTCCCCGGACCTGGTGCGCCTGAGCGTGGGGCTGGAGAGCCGGGAGGACCTGATCGCCGACCTGGCCCAGGCCCTGGAGACGGTGTAAGGAGGGGAGAGCCATGCCCATCTGTATCCCCAACGCCCTGCCCGCCGTCCGCACCCTGACGGAGGAGAACATCTTCGTTATGGAGGAGGGCCGGGCCACGACCCAGGATATCCGCCCCCTGAAGATCCTGCTGCTGAACCTGATGCCCACCAAGATCGCCACGGAGACCCAGCTCAGCCGTCTCCTCAGCAACACCCCCCTGCAGGTGGAGCTGGAGCTCATCGCTCCCCGGGACCATGTGCCCAAGAACACGCCCCAGGAGCATATGCTGGCCTTTTACCGCCACTTTGACGATGTGCGGGACCGGAATTTCGACGGCATGGTCATCACCGGCGCCCCGGTGGAGCAGCTGCCCTTCGAGGAGGTGGAGTACTGGGGGGAGCTGTGCGAGATCATGGCGTGGTCCAAGACCCATGTCCACTCCACCTTCCACATCTGCTGGGGGGCCCAGGCGGGGCTGTACTACCACTACGGCATCCCCAAGTATCCCCTGCCGGAGAAACTCTTCGGCGTGTTCCCCCATGTGGTGGAGCGGCGGAGCAATATGCTCTTCCGGGGCAGCGACGATGTGTTCATGGTGCCCCACTCCCGACACACCACCATTTTGCGGGAGGATGTGGAGCGGGTGCCGGAGCTGAAGATCCTGGCCAGCTCTCCGGAGGCGGGGATCTACGCCCTGTCCACGGAGAGCGGGCGGCAGATCTTCATCACCGGCCACAGCGAGTATGACGCCCGGACCCTGGAGCAGGAGTACCTGCGGGACAAGAGCCAGGGCAAGCCCATCGCCGTGCCCAAAAACTACTACCCCGACGACGACGACACCCAGCCGCCCCGGGTGACCTGGCGCTCCTGCGCCAACCTGTTGTACAGCAACTGGCTGAACTACTTTGTCTACCAGACCACGCCCTTCAACCTGAATGAGCTGAAATAAGGAGGATGACCATGAGGCAGATCACCGATTTTCCCACCGTGCCCCTGGGCCTGCTGCCCACGCCGCTGTACAAGCTGGAGAACCTGAGCCGCCAGCTGGGGAAGGAGCTGTATATCAAGCGGGACGACATGATCGGCGTTGCCCTGGGGGGCAACAAGGTCCGCAAGCTGGAGTTTCTGCTGGCGGACGCCCGGGCCAAGGGGGCGGATGTGGTCCTCACCGCCGGCGGCCCCCAGTCCAACCACGCCATGCTCACCGCCGCCTGCGCCGCCCGCCTGGGGATGCAGGCCATCCTGGTGCTGAAGGAGCGGGGGGAGCTCACCGGCGGCAACCTGGTGCTGGACAACATCTTCGGGGCGGAGGTCCGCTTTGTGGATACGGACAGCTACGACGATGTGTACGCCGAGATGGAGCGCATCATGGACCGGCTGCGGGGAGAGGGGCACACCCCCTACTTCATCCCCGTGGGCGGCTCCGTGCCCCTGGGCTCCCTGGGGTATGTGAACTGCGCCCTGGAGATCGCCAACCAGGCCCAGGAGCTGGAGGTCCAGTTTGACAGCATCGTCAGCGCCACCGGCTCCGGCGGCACCTACGCCGGGCTCACCTACGGGGCCAAGCTCTTCCTGCCGGGGACCCGGTCCATGGGGATCGGGGTGTGCGACGACCCCTTTGCGGACATCGCCTTCGACCTGATGAACGGGGTGAAGGAGCTGCTGGCATCCGATGTCCCCGTCTCCCGGGAGGATATCCACATGGAGTTCGAGATCGGCCCCGGCTACGCCATCCCCAGCGAGGCGGGCTGCGCCGCCGTCCGCCGCCTGGCCCGCAGCGAGGGCATCCTGGTGGACCCGGTGTACACCGGCAAGGCCCTGGCGGGGCTCTTCCGCCTGCTGGAGGAGGGGTACTTCGACCAGGACGAGCGCATCCTCTTCGTCCACACCGGCGGAGCGGGGGCGCTGTTTGCGGTGAATATGATATAGAATATACAGAATAACACCGGTGCGATTTTGCGCCGGTACAGCCGGGACGGACCGCAGATGCTGCGGTCCGTCCGCTTTTTTGCCCAATCAGCACGGGAGAGACGGTCAATGTGCATAATTTGTGGGGAGGAGCGCAGGCGGAATTGCGGCAAGGTGCCGGATGAAAGATGGTGAAATAAATAATTATACATTTTTTCTGAAAAACTATTGACAATGGGCGCCGTCGGTGGTATGCTCTCATCATCCCCAGGAGAGAGGGGAACAACAGTTTATCACAACGCCTCCGGGCGTATGGAAAGGAAGATCACGATGAAAAAGGTATTGACTCTGGTTTTGGCACTGACGATGGCACTGAGCTTGGTGGCCTGCGGCGGCGAAGGCGGCGGCAGCAAGGGCGACAAGAAGCTGAAGATCCTGGAGACGGAGTACGCCCTGGAGGACTACGCCATCTGCATCTCCAAGGATAACCAGGAGCTGCTGGACAAGGTGAACGGGGCCCTGGCCGCCCTCGCCGCTGACGGCACCACAAAGAAGATCGTGGATAAGTACATCTCCGGCGTGGAGCATGACCTGACCTTCCAGACCGACGCCGAGGGCAAGCCCGAGCTGATCATGGCCACCAATGCCACCTTCCCCCCCTATGAGTACTATGAGGACGACAAGATCGTGGGTATTGACGCGGAGATGGCCGCCGCCATTGCCGACCAGCTGGGGATGAAGCTGACCATTGTGGACACCGAGTTCGGCTCCATCATCGGCGGCGTTCAGACCGGCAAGTACGACATGGGCATGGCCGGTATGACCATCACGGAGGAGCGCCTGGCCAGCATCAACTTCTCCGACGTCTATGCCACCGGCGTGCAGGTGGTCATCGTCACCGAGGACAGCCCCATTGCCACGGTGGACGATCTGCTGGACCCCGATAAGGGCTACAAGGTGGGCGTGCAGCAGGATACTACTGGCGACATCTTTATGTCCGACACCTATGAGAATGGCGGCGTGGGCGAGGACAATGTGATCCGCTACAAGGCCGGTACTGAGGCTGTCCAGGCCCTGCTCACCGGCAAGGTGGACGCGGTGGTCATTGACCAGGAGCCCGCCAAGGCCTACGTGGAGACCAACAACAAGTAACTCCCCAAAAATAGACCGGGGGCGGAGATCGCCCCCGGTATTTTGGCCATAGGAGAGGAGAAGAATTATGGCACAACTGCAAGCCTGGTGGCTGGATTTCCAGGATACATTTTATCGCTGCTTCATTGAGGATGACCGTTGGCGCTATCTGACAAAGGGATTGGGCAACACGCTGCTGATCACCTTCTTTGCCCTGCTGCTGGGCGTGGTCATCGGTGTGGTGGTGGCCATTGTCCGCACCAGCTACGACAAGAACCGGGAGAATATGCGCCCGGGTTTTGGCCGCTTCCTGCTGGGCTTTTTCAACGGGATCTGCAAGATCTATCTGACGGTGATCCGTGGAACGCCTGTGGTGGTGCAGCTGCTGCTGGGCGTCTTCGTGATTTTCATCACCATGGGAGAGCTCTCTGTGGCCTGCATCATCTTCGGTATCAACTCCGGCGCCTATGTGGCGGAGATCATCCGCTCCGGGATCATGTCCATCGATCAGGGGCAGTTTGAGGCCGGGCGCTCCCTGGGCTTCAACTATGTCCAGACCATGTGGTACATCATTATCCCCCAGGCGTTCAAAAATGTGCTGCCCGCCCTGGCCAACGAGTTTATTGTCCTGATCAAGGAGACCTCGGTGGCGGGCTATGCAGGCATCATCGATCTGACCAAGGGCGGCGACATCATCCGGGGCCGGACCTTTGAGGCGTTTATGCCCCTGCTGGCGGTGGCCCTGGTGTATCTGATCCTGGTGGTCTTTTTCAGCTGGCTGGTGGGTAAGCTGGAGCGCAAGCTCCGCAGCAGCGAAAAGCACGCGGGGGCGGTAAAGCCCCGGAAGTCCGCGGCGGCTGTCGAAAAGGCGTAAAAGGAGGATGGACATGAGCAGTAACGAGGTATTGATCCGGGTGTCCAACCTGGAAAAGCATTTTGATGGCGGCGCGATCCGCGCCCTGGACGGGATCTCCAGCGAGATATGCAGGGGAGAAGTGGTGGTGGTCATCGGCCCCTCCGGTTCTGGAAAGTCCACATTTTTGCGGTGCCTAAACCTGACGGAGCGGCCCACCGGCGGCTCTGTCCAGTTCCACGGCGTGGATATTACCGATCCCAAGGTGGACATCAACCTCCACCGGCAGAAGATGGGCATGGTATTCCAGCACTTCAACCTGTTCCCCCACATGACGATCCTGCGGAACCTGACCCTGGCCCCCATGAAGCTGCTGAAGAAGAGCAAGGAGGAGGCGGAGAGCAAGGCCATGGCGCTGCTTGAGCGCGTGGGGCTGGCAGATCGTGCGGACGCCTACCCCGACCAGCTCTCCGGCGGACAGAAGCAGCGCATCGCTATTGTCC
This sequence comes from uncultured Oscillospiraceae bacterium, assembly GCA_963557105.1. GTDB lineage: Bacteria > Bacillota > Clostridia > Oscillospirales > Oscillospiraceae > Pelethomonas. The sequence goes on along the minus strand of CAUWCX010000059.1, from coordinate 2,570 downwards.
GCGCGCTGTGTATGGAGCCGGAAGTGATGCTCTTTGACGAGCCCACCTCTGCCCTGGACCCCGAGATGGTGGGGGAGGTGCTGGAGGTCATGCGTGACCTGGCCAGAGAGGGCATGACCATGGTGGTGGTGACCCACGAGATGGGCTTTGCCCGGGAGGTGGGCACCAGGGTCATCTTTATGGACGAGGGCCACATTATGGAGGAGAATACCCCCCAGGAGCTCTTCGACCACCCCCAGTGTGAGCGGCTGCAGTCCTTCCTGGCGAAGGTGCTGTAAAACAGACGACACAAGGCCCCGGACGCTGTCGAAAAAGTGACAGGTCACTTTTTCGAGGTTGGGTTGCGCTGCGCTTCGCGCCTTGCGGCCACAGGCCGCTGCGACGCACGCTCCGCGAGAGGTATTTTCTGCCAGGCCGTAGCGTTAAAAAATATGCCGGTGGCATATTTTTAGCGTAGGTCGCAGCGGCTATGCCGCGAGAATACCGTGCTATATACCCCGGCAGAAAATGATTTTACGCTATTCGCCGCCTCCGGGCGGCGAACTCTGCGAGGCTTTTTCCACAAGCTGAGGCCCCGGACGCTGTGCGTCCGGGGCCTTTCCGGTGGTGGGGCGGTATCTGTTGAAAAAATCGCGGGGCTGTGGTATCCTACTGGGGAAGATCATCTGCATAAAGGAGATTAGAACCATGTGGTATATTCTTGCCCTGGTCCTCTGCGTGGCGGCGGACCAGGCGGTAAAATTTTGGACGGTGGCCCATCTGGGGCTGTATGAGACTGCCCCCCTGATCCCGGGGGTGGTGGAGCTGATGTATGTGCAGAATACCGGCGGCGGCTTCTCCATCCTGGCGGGGCACACCTGGCTGCTGACGGCGGTGACTGCCGTGGTCATGGTGGTGATCGCCGTGCTGCTGTGGAAGAAGACCTTTCCCCACCCCCTGGCCATGTGGACGCTGACGGCCATTTTGGGTGGCGGCCTGGGCAACCTAGTGGACCGGGTGCGGCTGGGCTATGTGGTGGATATGTTCAACTTCCAGTTTATGAATTACCCGGTGTTCAATGTGGCGGATATTCTGGTGGTCTGCGGCGTGATCGGCTTTGCCGCCTACTACCTGCTGCTCCACGACAAGGTGACGGGGAAGAAGGAGAAGGACCATGACGGCGCTGCGGACCGGAGCTGAGGACAGGGGCAAGCGGCTGGACGCCTTCCTGGCGGAGCAGCTGCCGGAAGTGACCCGCTCCGCCGCCCAGCGGCTTATTGCCCAGGGCATGGTCCTGGTGGAGGGGCAGACGGCGGCCAAGAGCTGCAAGCTGACGGGGGAGGAGACCGTGGAGGTCACCCTGCCGGAGCCGGAGCCCACGGAGGCCGTGGCCCAGGACATCCCCCTGGATGTGGTCTATGAGGACCAGGATGTGGTCGTGGTGAACAAGCCTGTGGGCATGGTGGTCCACCCGGCCCCCGGCCACCCGGACGGCACCCTGGTCAACGCCCTGCTCCACCACTGCGGCGGAAGCCTCAGCGGCATCGGCGGGCAGCTGCGGCCCGGCATCGTCCACCGCATCGACCGGGACACCAGCGGCCTCATCATTGCCGCCAAGAACGACGCCGCCCACCAGGCCCTGGCGGCTCAGCTTCAGGACCACACCCTGGCCCGGACCTACGAGGCGGTGGTGGTGGGCAACCTCCGGGAGGACCGGGGGACCGTCAGTGCGCCCATCGGCCGCCACCACACGGACCGGAAGAAGATGGCCGTCACTGAGCGGGGCGGGAAGGAGGCCGTGACCCACTGGGAGGTGCTGGAGCGGTTTCCGGAGTACACCTATGTCCGCTGCCGACTGGAGACGGGGCGCACCCACCAGATCCGGGTGCATATGGCGTATCTGGGCCACCCGCTGTACGGGGATACCGTCTACGGGGCGAAGAAGCCCGCCCCCGGTATGACCGGGCAGTGCCTCCACGCTACGGGGCTGCGGTTTGTTCACCCCCGCACGGGGGAGGTGGTGGAGCTGAGCTGTCCGCTGAATGGGGAGTTTGCTGCTCTGCTGAGGAAATTGAGAGGAGGCGCGTAGGCGCCTCCTCTTTTTTCCTTGTGGGGTTTCCCGCCCAACGGCCCGGGTGCGCTCGGGGCCTACCCGGCCCCGGACCCCGGGTCACTTTTTGCCCGTGCAAAAAGTAACCAAAAACACGCGAAGGGGGAGAGGGATTTCGATTTCCCTCTCCCCCTTCGAGACCCCCTCTCCTTGAAACGACTCTTCAAGGGGGCCAGAGGCCCCCTCGCCAGAGGGGCTACCCCCCGTGCTGCCCTGGGGGCGGGGTTCACGACAAGAAGCGGGGTAATGGTGCAGATTCGCCATTGCGATCACCACACGGTAGTCTGTTCTCATCATGGTCAATTTAATTCTCGCCCACGGGGCGAGTGGATTTTTGTAGAGGTAGGGAGTCGCCCCCGTTGAACGCATCACTTGCCTCTCCCTTTGGGAGAGGTGGCGGCGAAGCCGACGGAGAGGGCGAATCGATTACAAGGCCCTCTCAGTCACCTGCGGTGACAGCTCTCCCAGAGGGAGAGCCAAG
>CAUWCX010000058.1:0-13261 GCA_963557105.1 uncultured Oscillospiraceae bacterium | reverse complement strand
GGAAAGTAACCCGGGGTCCGGGGGCGGAACCCCCGGGACTATCGTCGAGAACGATGTATCGTCCCCACCCCCCGGCGAGAGACAAATCATCCCCACAATCTTGGAAATGAACAATCTCCCCCCAAAAAACAGCAAAAAAAGAGCGGCTCCCGCCGCTCTTTTTTTGCAAAGGATCAAGGCCGCTGTCCCAATCCACCCTCCAGGGTGATGGTCTCGCCGGTCATATACTTGAAGTCGGGGTGTGCCAGCTGGACGCAGACACGGCCGATGCTCTCCTCGGGGTCGCCGAAGTAACCCATAGGCGGCGTGTGGACATTGTGCTCGAAGGCCTCGGGATAGGTCTTCTGGAAGTTCTCCAGCTGGGCGGTCCAGGCCAGGGGGCAGATGATGTTGACATTGATGCCGTCCTTGGCCCACTCGGTGGCGGCCACACGGGTCAGGCCGCGGATGCCCTCCTTGGCGGCGGCGTAGGCGCACTGGCCGAAGTTGCCGAAGAGGCCCGCGCCGGAGGCAAAGTTGACCACGCTGCCCTTGGCCTTGGCCAGATAGGGGTAGGCAGCCTGCATATAGTAGAAAGCGGCGTACAGACCGGAGTAGATGGCCAGATCGAACTGCTCTGTGGTGTGGTCCACCAGAGTCACGCCGGAGGCGGACGCCTGGGCGTTGTTGATGAGCACATCGATACCGCCAAACTCCGCCACAGCCTTCTCCACCACGGCCTTAGCCACAGCGGCGTTGTCGGCGCCGGCAGAGATATCCGCCTGGACCGGCAGGACCTTCACGCCGTACAGGCGCTCCAGCTCCTCCTTGGCGTCCTCCAGCTTCTTCATGTTGCGCCCGGTGATCACCAGGTTGGCCCCCTCCTTGGCGTAGGCAGTGGCAATGCCGTAGCCGATGGAGCCCGCTTTTCCATTAGAAAGAACGCTCCGTCCACCGCCGGTGAGCAGCAGCGTTTTACCAGTAAAATAACCCATGGGAATCTCCTCCTCGTTCTTCTCCCCCCGGCATTCCCGGGGAAACTATCTTTTAGTATAGCCTTTCCCTATCTTCGCGTCAATATCTATCCATATTTTTTGCAAAGATAAATATGCCCCCTAGCCGTGCGTATCCCTAGTTTGTCAGAAAAATAACGAAAATTGACACAAAAATCACAATATTTTCGACAAAATTATCACAATCTCTGCCGAATTTTGCCTTCCCCGCTCTTCATCTCATTTTAGCAGATGAATAATTATACATTTCCTGTCCACACCTCTGCGGCCACCGCAAAAAAATCGCGGGCGAAGCCCTCGCTCCGCCCGCAAAGATCCTTTCTTCACCGTTCAGCTGCTGACGCCCTACTCCGCCGCCACGAATTTCTCCCGGGGGACCTTGCAGACCGGGCAGATCTCCGGCGGCTCCTCCCCCTGGTGGACATAGCCGCAGACTGAGCAGACCCACCGCTTCTCAGCGGCAGGCTTCTCCCCATTTTCCACCAGGACGAAGTCCTCCTTACCGTGCTTACACAGGGGGCAGACAAAGTCCTCCGGGACCTCCTCCCCCTCATAGACATAGCCGCAGACCGAGCAGACCCACTGCTTTTTGGCCGCCGCCTGGGGCCGGGGCTTGATGCTGCTCTGGTAGTAGCTGTAGGTGCAGGACGCCTCCTCCGACAGCCGCACCGCATGGGTCACCTCACCGATAAACAGGATGTGGCTGCCCAGGTCCATCTGCTCCACCACCTTGGCGGAGAGGTACATATTAGCTCCCTCCGTCAGGTAGTACAGGCCGTTCTCCCCCCGGGCCACGGCGGGAAAGTCCGCAAATTTATCCACATCCCGACCGGACTGCATGCCAAAGCGCTGGAACAGGGGGAACTCCGCCTTCTCCGAGAGGGAGGATATGGTGAATACCCCGGTGTTCATCAGCATCTCGCAGGTCCGGTTTCCCCGGATCACGGCCACAGCCACCCGGGTGGGGTCGTTGGCCACCTGGATGGCCGTATTGATGATGCAGCCGTTGTCCCGCCCGTCCTCCTGGACGGTCAGCAGGAACAGGCCGTAGGTCATGTGGTAAAACGCTTTTTTATCCATGGTCGTCCTCCTTTTCCTCGTTAGCGCGCTGGCTTCCCCCGCATAGTGCCCGCCGCGCCGCAGGATCTCCGGGCACATCCGCTGGTATCTCTATTGTAAGTCCTTTTCCGGCGATTATCAAGAATATTCCCGCAAAAGTGGTAATACCAGGCATATTTCCCTTTGGTGCAGATGTGTCCTTATTTTTGTATCGTTGCCTTTGGATAGGGCTTTTTCACATCCGTAAGCCCCAGCAGGTAGTCGGTACTGGTCTGATAGAACAGCGCCAATTTGATCAGCACATCGGTAGGAATGTCCCGCTTACCAAGTTCATAGTGGGAGTAGCTGACCTGTGTGCATTGAAGATAGCTGGCAATATCCTTCTGTAATAAGTCTGCGTCCTCCCGCATATCCCGGATCCTTCTATACATTTCTGCATAACTCCTTTCACTGCACCAGGGTTTACACAGAAAGTATAGATAAAACATTTTGTTATCTTGACTTGTAAAACAAATTGTTATACACTAGGTTTGGGCAGGTTATGTGGAAAGGAGCATTTGTATGTCTGATGAGTACATGGGTACAAGCAAGGCGGCGGAATTGTGGAATTGTCAGCAGGACCTCATATCAAAACTTTGCAGGGAAGGAAAGATAAAGGGCGCAGAACAGGATGGAAAAGGAAAACCGTGGAGAATACCAGTAAATACTCCAAATCCATTTAAATGTAGATGAGAAAATCGTGAACGTGGAGACCCAAATGTAAATCAATGGTTATACAACATTTTAAGCAGGATGGTATATACAATGGGAATAAGAGAACGGCAAGAGGAATCAGTACGGGCGCGGGATGCCTATTTAAGAAAAACTGAAGTGGCGTTAAAAGAAAATGGCTTTATTCCAACGACATCCTATGATATCAAAACTCAGACCTATGCTGGACTTTTTGGACGCAATCCAATATATTCAGTCTTCTTTCGGGCCTATGTTGATACGAATAGCAAAATGCTGGCGTTTGTCGATACTGAGATAGAACAGGTATCTCAACTCGACTACACAAAAATAATCGATTATAATTTGGCAATCATTAAAAAGAAGTCAGAAAGCACCTCAGGCGGACTTGCATATAACATCGGTAACGGACTTGCCGTGGGCACATCAACCGCAGAAATCATTGATTGCTACACAAAAATCTCCTTTGTACTCACTCTGACCGATATTGATAATCCATCATTTGAAATCGTCATCTATAATAGCGAGAAGGTTCCTCTATCTTCCACATCGAAATACTATGCGGACATTATGCGTTTTGTCGAAGTATTTAAGCCTGTACTCAACAATATTATTCAGTCAAATCGTCAGAAAAAGATGTCTGCTATTTCTACAGGGAGCAATTATGCAGAGGAATTAAAAGCTTGTAAGGAGCTACTTGATACAGGCATTATCACGCAGGAAGAATTTGACGCAAAGAAAAAGCAGTTGCTAAACCTATAACGCTTTTGGCCGGGAAAAATCCCGGAGATTGCAGCATAATCATTTCGCCTCATCTCTCGATCAGCGGGGGATGAGGCTTTTCTTTTTGTAAAATTGCGATAGATATATTCACAATTTCTTTACCATTAAATTCCCCGTCAGACCGTAGAAAAATGATGACGCAAGGCCCCACAAATGCTATAATGCTCGCATATCGATATGACAATTTGATCATTTTGAAATCTTTGCCAGAACAGATGATGGGAGATATTAAATGACTTATATCCTCCCGGTACTCTATGTGGCTACGACACTGATCGGAGCATAATCGGCCTCTATATAAGATATGACTTGCTCATATATAAATCAAATTTGATAGAATCGCAGAAAGGATTTACGCTGATGAAAAAACAATGGATTGCTTTACTGACAGGATGTGTGCTGGTATGCAGTATGCTGGCCGGATGCGGCGCAAACCCTCAGACATCAGCTCCGACAGCTGCGGGCAGCGATCAAGGCTGTACGGATGAGGCCATTCTGTCTCAGCTGAAAAATGACGGGACCCCTGAGTTCGTACTGGATGGTACTTACTACACGCTTCCTTTGGAAACTTCCCAGCTGATACAAGCCGGATGGCGTTTGGAAACGGAAGAATATGATGCGGCAGAGGTTTCTCTGCAACCCGGTGAGCGTATTTATGGGGAACTTTCCAAAGACGACCAGGAAATGGATGTGGCAATCATAAATGCCGGGACAGCGCCATGCAAGCCTGCTGAGGGCGGAACGGTGGTAGAACTGGAATACTCTGCCGATAAGGATCAACCAAATCCTGATTTCTTTGTAACGCTCAATGGGATCAACTGTGGGATGTCCAACGCAGCTTTACAAAAGGCGCTGGAAGGTGTAGACGGATATGAACTGAATTCCGCAGGAAATATCAACATCAATCGTACTGTTGATGATGATGAAATTGCTGTTTATAACGTCATTCTGGATGATGACTACACAGCAATCACACTTGCTTCGGACAATGTTTTTGAATACAAGGATTATCAGCCGCAAGAAGTAAAAGAACAGGCATCTAATGAAAAGATTGCCGCTTACAAGGATACGACAAAAGCCGAGATGGAGCCGTATGCTCAGGATTTCAATGCGATCATCGAGGGATATGAAGAAAATATGGTCGTTGGATTTTACAGTGAAGGTACGATTTGGGGCGAAGAAGTCGGTGAATATAAATCTATTGCCGGAACGCCGCTGGCTTCGGATGTGTCTCTCTACATCGCAGAGGATACAACCGGCCAGCTCTACTGTATTGCTAACCAGATTTTGAATGAAGATGGTACGGTAAGCACTGCCATTGCGCTTGAGGAAGGCGATCAGGTCAAGGTTTGGGGTTATGCTTCACAGTATCTGGAATTGCAGGAAGGTCTGAAAATCGTCGTGGTTCAGCCTGGTATCATTGAACGCAACGGCGAACTGGTGATCCTGGACAAAAATTTGAAAGCAGACTAATGCTTTTGAACGCCGGGTGCATAGATCAATTGACACAGGAACAGTGATTTTATCGGAAAACGACGAAGATGGAGAAACGAAAACTTTCAGGAAAAACAATTTTGAAGCTGGCAGGGGCACTTTTGGCTCTGGCTTATTTGGGATTTTGCCTCTATGCGGGGATTACCGGGAAATTTCCGAATATGCACAGAGTCGAGCATGTGATGCGTTTCGGTGACCTTAAAAACTGGGTGTCCGGCGGAATATCGGCTGTGATGATTTTTGCCCTGTGCATTACTTCCGCTCTCAATGATCTCAATCTCCAGAAGGGACGCAAAAAATCATTTTTACCACTTTTTCTCACCATGATTCTGCCCATTATCCTTTTACTGCTTTTGGAGTCTTATCTGGATATTGGTTGGATCGGGATTGCCCTTTATGCCGGTATTGCAGTTTTTCTATTTGGCGTTGCATGGACTCCACAACTGTTAAATCAGTGGATCGCCCGCCGACTTTTGCGTGATGAACCGATGAGCGGCAAACAACAGGTACAAATCATTGAGTGGATTCATTTTCATCCACTGAAAAAGCTGCTGATTTTCGGACTGTGGGGCTTTGGCGTCGTGCTGGTTCTGCGTGGCATCTGGGTAACGGCAACCGGAAAAATCGAAATGGATGGAGCGCTTTTTCTGTTTTTACTTGGTACAGCAGTTCTGGTTGTGGCGCTGTTTCAGAAAATGAGACGCTATATCTGCGCGCCTTACCGGAACATACCGGTGCTGAATCAAATTCTCAGCAAAAATCAGCTGGAGCAGCTGTTGAATGGAGAACACTTTGAACCAATAGCGTTTGAAGATGAGGGCATGAAAAAGTATCTGGAAATATACCAAAGCCAGAACTGGATGCTGATTGGTGGGAAGCTGCTCTCAAAAAAGCTGGCTTTATGGTACAGAATGATTCGGTACAGGAACCATACTTCCTTAAAGGTACTTTACCTGAACGGCATGACGGCCAAAGCGACAGTCGATCTGGAGATTGAAGAAAAGCGGTACAAGGAGTTTACTGCTGTGCTGAAAGAATTGATTGGATACGAAGGCACACTTAAACTGGATGAAAAAGAGGAACAGCTGGCACAGAAATTTGCGTCCTTTTTCCCAGAGCAAGCTTCCGAACAGGACCGTGTCGCTGCTTTTCTTTCTCAGGATGTGACAGCGATTCGGCAGGACTATATGCAGACCTTCTCCCCGCCGCCAGACCCCCGGAAGAAAAAGCGGAGCAGACGGGAACGGGAATAAAAGATTTTTTCGTTTTTCGATGAAAAAAGGGTTGCCAGTGGGACACCCGCGCCCCTCCACCGGCACAAAAAGCGCGGGGACCGGTTTCCCGATCCCCGCGCAAAGTGTGCTTGATTATCCGGTTTATATTAGCCGAAGTAACGGGCCAGCAGGCCGGCGAAGGCCTTGCCGTGGCGGGCCTCGTCGCGGGCCATCTCGTGGACAGTGTCGTGGATGGCATCCAGGTTGTACTGCTTGGCCAGCTTAGCCAGCTCGAACTTGCCCAGGGTGGCGCCGTTCTCGGCCTCGACGCGCATCTCCAGGTTCTTCTTGGAGGAGTCGGTGATGACCTCGCCCAGCAGCTCGGCGAACTTGGCGGCGTGCTCAGCCTCCTCCAGACCGGCCTTGTACCAGTAGTCGCCGATCTCAGGATAGCCCTCGCGGTAGGCGACGCGGCTCATGGCCAGGTACATACCGACCTCGGTGCACTCGCCGTTGAAGTTGGCGCGCAGACCATCCAGGATCTGCTCCTGGACCTCGGCGGGCACATCGGCGCCAAAGACCTTGCCCACGCCCACAACATGCTCAGCAGCCCAGGTCAGCTCAGCCTTAGCCTCGGTGAACTTGGAGCCGGGAACCTTGCACTGGGGGCAGAACTCGGGGGGAACATCACCTTCGTAAACATAACCGCAAACAGGGCAAACCCACTTCTTCATCATCATTTTCTCCTTTAATAAAAAATTTATTTTGGTTTATGGATGTATTTGGTTATCATAGACGCCTTGCGGCGAGCTACTTCTCCTCCGCCTTCCGGCGGCAATCGGGACAGAGGCCGCGGTACTCCACCGCGCAGTCCTCCAGCAGGAAGCCGCCGGTATCCGCCGGCTCCCCCATTTCGCACCAGGACACATCCCCGATCCGCCCGCACAGGCGGCACCGGACATGGCCGTGGCGGCAGGTCGTGCCGTCAAAGCGGCTGTCACTGCCATCCAGAGCGAGGCGCAGCACGCGGCCCTCCTCCGCCAGCTGCCCCAGCACGCGGTAGACCGTTGACCGGCTGATGGTCGGGTGGGTCTCGTGGACCCGCTGGTAGACCATTGCGGCGGTGGGGTGGTTGGCCATTTCGCACAGCGCCTGATGGATGATCTCCTTTTGCAGGGTGTGCCTTGTCTCGCCCATGTTATTTCTCCTTACTAGGACTCCGTCCTAAATAGAATATACTATACCACCCCCGGAATGTCAAGCATTTTCTTCTCCGCGCTTGTAAAATTTTTTGGGCCGTGGTATGCTATTTTCACCAAAACCTGTACGGAACAAGGAGGGTCCGCCATGGAACCCACATATTATACCCTAAAAAATATCAACGGCGACTACGCCTATCTGCTCTCCGACGACGGCGTGGACATTCAGGTGGCCATGTTCCTGCTGCCGGAGGGCGCGGACATCGGCAGCCGCCTGCTGTACCAGGACTTCGCCTGGACGCTGCTGTAAGGGGGTGGCGGTCATGCTGCAACAGCTGGAGGCCCTGGTCCGCCGGGCGGGGGAGATCGTCCTGTCCGCCCAGGATATTGGGCAAAAGACCCGGGAGAAGGGCTCCGCCGCAGATCTGGTCACCGCCTACGACCTGGCGGTGGAGGAATTTCTGAAGCGGGAGCTGCTGGCCCTGCTGCCGGAGGCCGTATTTTACGGCGAGGAGGAGGCGGAGCGGGGCGACCCCCTCCACGGCTGGGCCTTCGTGGTGGACCCCATTGACGGCACCACCAATTTCGTCCGGGGATTCCAGCAGAGCGCCGTCTCCGTGGCCCTGGCCAGGGACGGGGCGGTGGAGTACGCCGTGGTACTGGACCCCTTCAAGGACGAGCTGTTCTCCGCCCGGCGGGGCGGCGGCGCCTTTCTCAACGGCCGGCCCATCCGGGTCAGCGACAAGCCCCTGGACCGGGGCATCTTCATTATGGGCACCGCCATCTACCGCCGGGAGTACCTGGCCCCCACCATGCGCCTGACGGAGCAGCTCTTCCGCCGCAGCTGCGACTTCCGCCGCCTGGGGGCGGCGGCCCTGGACCTGTGCTGCATCGCCTGCGGCCGGGGGGAGGTCTTCTTCGAGTACAGCTTGTGCCCCTGGGACTACGCCGCCGGGAGCCTGCTGATCCAGGAGGCCGGCGGGTATATCTCCACCCTGGAGGGCCAGCCCCTGCGCCTGGACCGCCGCTGCTCCGTGTGGGCCAGCAACGCCGTGAACCGGGCGATCCTGGGGGAGCTGGAGATCTGAGACTGTCGAAAAAGTGGCAAGCCACTTTTTCGAGGAAGAGCTGTGCTACGTTCTCGACAAGCTGAGCCGCCCCGGGCCGTTGGCCCGGGGCGGCTGCTTGCGCTTTTTTGACAATTTTATTGGTCAGCAGGGACATATTCCACAGGCAGCGCCTGCCGGGGGATATTCGCGCCGTTGTCGATAAAATAGAACTGACCCTTCCAGCTGACTACCGCAAAGGACAGGTCCGTCTGGTAGACCAGCTGGCAAAAGACCACGCCATTTTCCTCCGCATCATAGACCCCCTCTGAGATCCAGGCGATCTTGTCCCCCGCCTCCACTGCTACGGGCGCTCCGGGGCCGAAGAAAACGCCGGCATCGTGGGTCTCGTGATGTGCGCCCTTGGGCAGCTCCGCCATGGCCACCCCATCAACGAAAAAGGTGAACTGCTTTTTATAGGAGAAGGTGCGGGCATTCAGCTCCTCAATAGCAATGGAGAGCTGGCAGTCGCCGGTCTTCTCCTTCTGCCGGTTCAATATCTCCCCCGGGCCGGAGATGGTCCGCACGGTCTTGACGGGGAAAAAGAAGATGGCGATCAGCAGGAGAATGATCCCGATGATGATGGTTTTTCGCTTCATTTGGTTCCCTCCCCTTTTTTATGATTTCTATCACCATTATATATTACTTTCCGGTTATCCGTCAACAAAAAGCCAGCAAAATCCCCTTCACTTTTGTCAACAGTGTGTTCACTTGTTATCTATCCAATGCAATAGCCCCGGACGGCGCATACCCTCCGCCGTCCGGGGCCACCTAAGTTCTACAGTCAACCAGCCTAGGAAAAATCACTTCACTTTTAGGCGAATATATAGATGAAGTCCAAGCGAAAAAATGATGATAATCACGGCGCAAAACAAGCCAACAGCGTCAGAAGAAATACGAAAATCTAACAATTCAAGTATCATTGATATTGTTACAAGGAAAAACGACAACATTGCGGCAATAGATAGACATTTCGTATAAACCAATGTTTGCTGAGGTGTATAATGGCGATCATATCTCTCTTTCATGGAAGGTGGGAGTTTTCTCAACTTAACGCCATAAAATAGGTAAAAAGCAATCCATAAAAAAGTTGGCAAGTAGTGGGCAATAACAGAAAGTATATTACTCATCGTTGGCAACCTCCCCATTGCATAGCCTGCTATAGCCGTAAGCGCCTGGTCGGAGTGGTTTGTTCCATTGAAATGGCCAGCCGTTTCCCCTCTATATTTCGTATATCTATATTCACTTTACCAAATATTTTCTGTATTATCAACTATAAGTTGTACCATATTTCAAAAATGGTGGTTTTGCCGACCACCGAAAAAATCCTCTTCTCTGTTGTCAACAGTGTGTTCACTTGGTTTCTATCCAACGCAATAGCCCCGGACAGCGCATACCCTTCGCCGTCCGGGGCCATCGATTTACTTTTCCCGGCGTTTACTCCGTCCGCAGAGCCACCACGGGGTCCTTCCGGGCGGCCACACGGGCGGGGATCAGCCCGGCCAGGATGGTCAGCAGGGCGCTGATGGCCACCAGCACCGCCGCCCCCTGCCAGGGCAGGGCGGCCTTCAGCCCCGTCAGGCCCGTGTAGTGCAGCAAGATGGCGTTGATGGGCAGCAGCAGCGCCGCCGTCACCCCGATGCCCAACACGCCGGCCCCCAGGCCCACGATTAGGGTCTCCGCGTTGAACACCCGGCCCACATCCCGCTTGCTGGCGCCCACCGCCCGGAGGATGCCGATCTCCTTGGTCCGCTCCAGCACGGAGATATAGGTGATGATGCCGATCATGATGGAGCTGACCACCAGGGAGATGGACACGAAGGCGATGAGCAGATAGCTGATGCCGCTGATGATGCCGGTGACGGAGCTCATGAGGAGGGCCACATAGTCGGTGTAGGTAATGGCCTTCTCCTCCCCCACCCCGTCGTTGTAGGCGGCGATGAGGTCCGCAATGCGGTCCTTGTCGGCAAAGGTGGTGGCATAGATGTTGATGGCGTCGGGGCTGTCCAGATCCACATACCCCAGCTTCTCCAGATTCTCCTCCGCCGTGGCATAGGACACCGTGGGCGGGATGCAGTTTTCATAGAGGTAGGTGTACTGCCAGGGCTCCATGGGCTGGACCGGGCCGGCCTGGCCGCCCTCGTCCATGGCGGCGGCCAGCATGGCCGCCAGCTCCCCCTGGCTGACGGCCCCCAGACGGACCTGGACCCCCTGGGCGTACTGCTCCCGGACCTGCTGGGCCACGGCCTCCTCCACCTGGGCGAAGAGGGTCTCGTCGTCCATATCCCGGATGTAGGCCGCCACGGTCTCCCCGTCCACCCCCATCTCATCGGCGTACTGGGTGATGATCATATCCTGGATGCTCTGGCGGGTCATGTCCGCCGTCTGCTGGGCCACCACATCGTCCACATACGCCTGGGCGGGCTGGCTCATGACCTGCAGGTAGGCCTCCGCCTGCTCCCCCACGGGGCGGGACAGCAGGTAGTCCCGAACCGCCTGGGCCTGCTCCTCCGCGGTGGGCTCCGGGTCCCCCTCCCGGTAGAAGGGCAGGCCCGTCAGCGCGTCGGTATCCCGGTCCTCCAGCTGGCGGATCACCACATCCGCCTGAGCCGTCTGGGCAATGGCCCGGCGGGTCAGGGCCGCGGTGTAGCCGATGCCGCCGCCCTGGAGCGGGGCGGAAGCCCCATCCCCGGCGGGACGGGCCACACCCACCACCTTCAGCCGCAGGCCGTTTTCATCGCTGTTGTAGAGGAAGTCCATCCCCGCCGCCGTGGCCCCCAGGTCCGTATAGCCGCCGCTGGCGGCGTCCCGCTGGTAGCGCTGGGCGGGCAGGATCAGCTTAAACTCCGCCTGGCACAGCTCCTCGTAGGTCCAGCTGCGACTCTGGGTGTCGATCTGCTCCCCGGCCATGGCGGCATTCAGGCTCTCCGTCATGCTGTCGGCGGACAGCAGGCCCATGGCGTAGAGCATCAGGTCGCTGAGCTCGTTGTTCTGGTCCACAAAGAGGACCACCTCGTCCTCCGCCTCCGGCCAGCGGCCGTAGAGCATATCGTACTGGCTGTCCAGCTGGGGGGAGACCCCCTCCCCGTCCCCGCCGGGCAGCAGCTCCGTCCACACGTTCATCTGCTCGTACATGGCCCCCATGTTGGCAAAGTAGGAGGAGTAGTCCCCGCCGTACATGGTGGTCATGGCCTCCTGCAGCAAGGTCATCACATCGCACTTGACGATGTCCCCGTTCTCGTCCTTGGTGTAGACATCAAAGGGGAAGTCGTAGGTATACTGCACGGCGGCGATCTCCGGGATGCCGCTCTCTCCCCCGTCCAGGTAGGCCTTGAAGGCCCGCAGGTCGTTGGTCTCCGTCTCCGCGGAGGTCATGGCGTTGAGCATATCATACATGACTGTGCTGGCGTAGACCCGACTCTGGTCCCGGGGCTCCTGGTCCTCCCCGTGGCGGGCGCCCATCATGGACACCATCATATCCGTCATATCCACACTCTCCGCCAGGATCGTGACGGGGTAGCTGGCCAGGGTGTCCTCCTGGACCTTCTCGATATAGGTGTTGATCCCGGCGGACAGGGACAGGATCAGGGCGATGCCAATAATGCCGATGGACCCGGCAAAGCTGGTGAGGAAGGTCCGCCCCTTCTTGGTCATCAGGTTGTTGAGGGACAGGGTGAAGGCGGTGGCAAAGGACATGGACCGCTTCTTCTGCTTGGGGGCCGCCTTGGCGGGGGCGGGCTCCCCCTCCTCCCCGTCGTAGGGGGCGGTGTCGTCCACCACCTGGCCGTCCAGCAGGCGGATGGTGCGGGTGGCGTACTGCTGTGCCAGCTCCGGGTTGTGGGTGACCATGATCACCAGCCGGTCCCGGGCGATCTCCGCCAGCAGGTCCATGACCTGCACGGAGGTCTCGCTGTCCAGGGCGCCGGTGGGCTCATCCGCCAGGACGATGTCCGGGTCGTTGACCAGGGCCCGGGCAATGGCCACCCGCTGCATCTGGCCGCCGGAGAGCTGGTTGGGCCGCTTCTTCATGTGGGCGGCCAGCCCCACCTTCTCCAGGGCCTCCGCCGCCCGGCGGCGGCGCTCCGCCCGTCCCACCCCGGACAGGGTCAGCGCCAGCTCCACATTGCTGAGGATGGTCTGGTGGCTGATGAGGTTGTAGCTCTGGAACACAAAGCCGATGGAGTGGTTGCGGTAGGTGTCCCAATCCCCGTCCTTGAACTCCTTGGTGGACCGGCCGTTGATGATGAGGTCCCCGTCGGTATAGTGGTCCAGTCCGCCGATGATGTTCAGCAGCGTGGTCTTCCCGCAGCCGGACTGGCCCAGAATGGCCACAAACTCATTGCGGCGGAAGGCCAGGTCGATCCCCCGCAGGGCGGTGACCCGCTCCCCGGCCGTCTCATAGATTTTGGTTATTTTACATAGTTTTAACATAGAAATTTCTCCATTTTCCCGAATTTCCTGCTTTTGTTATAACGCGGTGGCTTTTTTGTGTCAAGGGGAAGGGTGGGGGATTCATAGAATGTTTATATTTTACCGGGGGGCGGGAGATTGTTCTCGTCCAACCTTGTGGGGATTCCATCCCCACGCCCCGGGTTACTTTCCCCTTGCCGGGAAAGTAACCAAAGGGGCACTTAGGAGGGGGACACTTTCGATTGTGTCCCCCTCCTAAGAACCACCCCCCGCAA
>CAUWCX010000057.1:0-13427 GCA_963557105.1 uncultured Oscillospiraceae bacterium | reverse complement strand
AAATTTTTTGCTAATCCATTCATTTCAGGCTTGACTTTTAATAGTTAGTCTTTCGCCGGAATATCCTTACGGACACACCATAGGAGCCGGCAAATACCGCAAAGGCCACCAGCATCGCCGCCACTCTGACCAGCTGACGCCGCATATTCATCTCCCCGATCAGCGGCGACAAAACAGCCGCCACCAGTGAGATCACCCCCATGGATGCAATGGCCGACAGGATCATGATCAGCTCGCTTTTCTCCGTCCCCAGCTTCAGCGTAAGCGGATACATGATCCCGGCCGTAGCGGCCGAAAGAAAAAGCCCGAATGTATAGCCGTAGAGGACTGCCTGCACATCGACAGCTCCCTCCACTGCGGCCATGAGCGCCGTGGTCACTCCGCCCATCACCATCCCCAGCAGGATCAGCAGCAGGAAGGAGATGTATTTTGCCCCGATGATCGTACTGTACTGTACCGGCAGCATCCGCTCAAATTTATTCCACCGCGACACCTCGTCCGCCTGGAGGGAGGTGCACACATTTGCCACAAAAATAAATACCTGCATGGAGATGACCACCTGGATGACCGCGCTGTTGCGGACGAACAGCACAGCAAGGGACAGGCAGCCCGCAATGGCAAGCGACAGCTTGATATTGCCCTCCATTGCGTAAAAGTTGTTGCGGATCAATCCCTTCATGGCCGTTCCCCCTTTACATAGAGCAGCATGATCTCGTCGATGGTCGTTGGCGCCACCATGAGCTTCGGATATTTCCGCTCAACGGCGCGCCTGTCGGCCACCAGGATCTGCCAGCCATAATCCTGTCTGCGACAGGCGATCATATCCTGCCGGTCAATGGTCTCCATCTGGGCGGCGCCGCACTTGACCACCCCGTAGTGCTCAAGGAGCTCATCCTTGGGCACAGAAAAGACCAGCCGCCCCTCATGGATGAACACAATGAAATCCGCCACCTTCTCCAAATCACTGGTAATGTGGGAGGACAGCAGGACGGCGTTCTCCTCATCCTGCACAAAATCAAGGAGCATATCCAGAATGTCGTCACGGATAACCGGGTCCAGACCGCTTGTGGCCTCATCCAGGATCAACAGCTTCGGATGGTGGGCAAGGGCCACCGCAATCGACAGCTTTGCCCGCATCCCCTTGGAATACGTCTTGATCTTCTCTCCGGCAGGCAGAGCGAGCCGCCCCAGCAGGGCGTGAAAATACGGCTCATCCCAGGAGGCATAGATTTCCCGCAGGACCTTATTCAGCTTTTTCGGGGTGAGCTCTTCGGAAAAATTTGTCCCGTCAAAAACGACGCCGATCTCCTCCTTCACCTGGGGCTGGAGCTGCCCAGGACGGCGACCTCTCCCCCGTCCCTGCGGATGAGCCCCAAAATCGCGTACAGCGTTGTACTCTTTCCCGCGCCGTTTTCCCCGATCAGTCCAACAATGGTCCCCCGGGGAACCGTAAAGGATATGTCCGACAAGGTAAATCCCTTGTACCGCTTCACCAGCCCGGACACGGCCAGTGCATGTTCACCCATAGTCATTCCTCCTCGTACAGCAGCGACAGCAGGGACACCAGCTTGTCCAGCTTGATCCCGGAAGCGCGGGCGATCTCAACTGCCTCTGTGAACTTCTCCTCGATTTTTTTCTGCTGTTCTTCCAAATAAAAATCCTGATTTTGTGCAGACACGAAGCAGCCCTTTCCCGCAGTCGTCTCGATGAATCCGTCCGCCTGCAGCTGGTCATAGGCCTTTTGCACCGTCAAAATACTGATATGGAGCGATTTTGCCATTGCGCGTATGGAGGGGATCGCCTCCCCCGCCCGCAGCTCTCCCCCCATGATCAGCGCCTTGATCTGATCCGATATCTGCTCGTATATCGGCTTACTGGCATGGTTGTTGATGAATACTTCCAATTCTGCACCTCCATCTATCTTATACTGTATCACCTAGGCAAGTACAGTATAATACACTATAAGTCGGTTGTCAAGAAAAAAATACAGGCAGGACAAACGCTGTCGCTTGTCCTGCCTGTGTGCTCCGCTCTCCCACGCCCTCACTCCCCCCGCTCCTCCGCAGCCAGCCGCCGGAACAGCCGGTCATACTCCGCCGAAAAGGCGCTGCCCCGGTTCCACAGGAAGGTGAAATCGTGGACAATGGCAAAATCCTTCAGGGGGATCTGCCGCAGGACGCCCTGTTCCAGCTCCCGCTCCACGGCGGAGCGGTACAGGAAGGATATGCCGCAGTCCTGGCACAGGAGGGAGACGATGGTATGGATGTTCCCCACCTCCACATAGCGGTGAAAGTCCTGGATGGTGAGATTCCGCAGGGCCAGGGCCTTGGCCAGAATGGCCCGGGTGCCCGACCCCGGCTCACGGGTCAGCAGCCGCTCCTCCAACAGGTCCTTCAGCTGTGCCACAGGGCGGGCAAACCGGTGCTGCGCCGCCGCCACGGCGATATACGCCTCCGTGCGGTAGACCCGGGTCTCGTAGTGGTCCGCCTTGAAGTTGCCCTCCACAAGGGCGAAGTCGATGGCCCCCTCCCGCAGGGCGGTCAGCAGGGTCTGGGTATTGCCGTAGCGGATGGCAAAATTGGTCTCCGGGTCGCCGCGGATCAGCCGGGCCAGGGCCGGCACCACGGCGTACTCCCCAATGGTCATGGTCACGCCGAAGGTCAAGATCTTCTTTCCCCGCAGACTCTCCTGCATCCGCCGCTGGAGGGCCGTCTCATCGTTGCGCATGGTCTCCAGGGCGTCCCGCAGCAGCTCCCCCGCCGGGGTCAAAAAGATCTTTCGCCGCTCCCGCAGAAACAGGGGCGCGCCGTAGCGCTGCTCCAGGCAGCGGATATGCTGAGACACCGCCGGCTGGGTCAGGTTCAGCGCCTCCGCCGCCCGGGTGAAATTCATGTACTGGCAGACCGCCAGGAATGTCTCCATTCGAAAATCCAGCATGGTGATCCCTCCTCCCTACGATTGTCAAAAAAGTGCAAGCACTTTTTTGAGTTGCACTCCGCTTCGCGCCTTGCGGCCGTTGGCCGCTGCGACGCACGCTGCGCGATAAGCCGCAGCGTGAAGAAAATATGCCTGTGGCATATTTTTAGCGTAGGCCGCAGCGGCTAAGCCGCGAGGAAACCGTGCTACAGAGTTGCACAGAAAATTCCACTCTTTTCGCCGCCTCCGGGCGGCGAACTCTGCGAGGCTTTTCTCCAAGTTGCCTTCACCGATATTATCATAAGCTAATTTTATGATAATATCAATACTCATGATTTTACAAAATGCTTTTTCAGGTGTAAGCTTAGTTCATCAAGAAAAAACAACCACACCAACAGGAGGACATTACCATGTACGATGTGATCATTATCGGCGCCGGCCCCGCCGGCATCAGCGCAGGCATTTACAGCGCCAGCCGGGGGAAGAAGACTCTGATCCTGGAGAAGGCCAAGGTGGGCGGCCTCATCGGCTCCGTCTCCACCGTCACCCACTACGCCTCCGTGGGCCAGCAGGAGAGCGGCGCTGAATTTGCCCGCCGCCTGGAGGAGCAGGCCCTGCGCTCCGGCGTGGAGATCCGCATTGCGGAAGTCACCGGCGTGGAGCTCACCGGTGCGGTGAAGACCATTTCCACCACCGCCGGCGAATTTCAGGCGGCCAAGGTGATCCTGGCCAGCGGCACCTCCCCCCGCCGCCTGGACATCCCCGGTGCGGATCAGCTCACCGGCAGGGGCATGGCCATGAACGCCGCCCGGGACGGGGAGTCCTACGCCGGGAAGCAGGTCTTCGTGGTGGGCGGCGCCGACGGCGCGGTGAAGGAGGCCCTGTACCTGGCCCGCTTCGCCGCCCAGGTCACCATCATCCACTTTGAGCCGGACCTGGCCTGCGTGGCCGAGTTCCGGGAGAAGCTGGCCCGGACCCCCAATATCTCCCTGCGGCTGAATTCCCGTCTCCACGGCGTCTACGGCGTGGACCGGGTGGAGTCCCTGGAGATCGCCGACGAGCGCACCGGCGCCATCGACACCCTTGAGGCCCCCGGCTGCGGCATCTTCGTCTACGCCGGCGCCGTCCCCAACACCCAGCTGTTTACCCAGCTGCATCTGGTGGACGGCTTCATCCCCACCGGCGAGGATATGCAGACCGAGATCCCCGGGGTCTACGCCATCGGCGATGTGCGGGTGAAGACCGTCCGGCAGATCTCCACCGCCGTGGCCGACGGCACCATCGCCGCCATTGCCGCCGCCAAATAAAGCGCAGACACCCCCCGCCGAGCTCCCGGCGGGGGGTGTGCCTATAGATCAGCGATTATTTCTGCGCCCCTTCCGCCATCCGCCCCAAAATCTTCTCCCGGTTCTCCTCCCGGGACAGATAGGCAAAGGTGGCCTCCGGCACCAGGGATCGGGTCTCCTGCCACCGGCCCTGGCGGACCAGCTCCCGGACCGCCGTGGCGCTGACCGCCGTTCCCTCCCGCTCCAGCCGGGGCAGCTCCGTCAGCTCCACCCCGTGGGCGGGCAGCACCTCCGCCAGGCAGCGGTTGTAGGCCGCCGTCACCGGGCAGAAGGGCTCGCTGCCCACAAAGCGGCGGGTGATCCCCAGTTTTGCCGCCAGGCGACAGAACACCGCCGCATCCAGATCCGCCCACACCGCACTGGCCTGCCCCCTGTCCTTCAGGAAGTAGTCCGGGAAGGTGGCGGAGGAGATGAGATACCGCCCCGTCTCCGCCACGGACACATTGTGCAGATCCGCCGCAGCCGCCCGCACAAGGGCCAGCCGGTCCTCCGCCGGGACAGCGCTCTTATCCTCGCTGACCACCAGCACATAGAGGTGGCCGCACTGGGCGGCGGCGGTCTCCAGCAGATACCGGTGGCCCAGGGTCATGGGGTTGCAGTTCATCACCACCGCCCCCACAGGCGCTTCGGCCCCCGGGCAGGCCACCCCATCCGCCCACGCGTCGAAGCCGCCCCGCTGATCCTCCATCAGCAGCACCCGGTCTGTCTTCGCCACGGCGGAGAAGCCCAGGCCCGCGAACTGGGCCAGATTTCCGGGCTTGGTGTAGAGGAACAGATGCCGCTGTCCCCGGGCCAGGGCCTCCCGACGGACGGCGGTCAGCACGGTGGCCGTGAGCCCCTCCCCCTGCTGGGCCGGGTCCACGGCCACACACTTGACCACACCCCCCTGCAGGGACGCCGTGGCCAGGATCTGCCCCTCCCCGTCCCGCAGGAGCGCCGTGAACTCCACACCGTCGTCGTAGCGGAGATCCATCCGGGCCAGAAACTGCCGCAGTTCCTCCAGTGTCCGCCCCTGGGCTGGGGCGGCGGTCTCCAAATAGCTGCCGTAGAGCATGGGACGCCTCCTCGTTGGTTTTTCTCTATTCTAACACGGCGGCGGCGGGAATGCAATTTCCGCCCTGTGCTTTTCCGCCCCGCCGCCCCTTGCGTCCCGCCGGGATTTCCGGTACAATGGGGACAACATCGACCACAGATACTGGGGAGGATATGGTATGACAGAACAGGAGATCCGGCAGCTGCTGGACAAGCAGCGGGCCTTTTACCGCACCGGCGCCACCATTCCGGTGGACTTCCGCCTGGCACAGCTGCGGCGGCTGCAGGCGGAGATCAAATCCCGGGAACAGGACATTGCCGCCGCCCTGCGGTCGGACCTGGGGAAGAGCCCCTGTGAGGGATATATGTGCGAGGTGGGCCTGGTGCTGTCGGAGATTGCCTATATGCTCCGGCACACCCGGAAGCTGGCCCGCCGGCGGACCGTCCCCACCCCCCTGTCCCAGTTCGCCGCCCACAGCTTCACCCAGCCCGTCCCCTACGGGAACACCCTGATCATGAGCCCCTGGAACTACCCCTTCCTGCTGACCATGGACCCCCTGGTGGACGCCATCGCCGCCGGAAACACCGCCATGGTGAAGCCCAGCGCCTACTCCCCCGCCACCACGGCGGTGGTGCAGCAGATCCTGTCGGCCTGCTTCCCCCCGGAATATGTGGCAGTCGTCACCGGCGGACGGGCGGAAAACGCCGCCCTGCTGGAGCAGAAATTCAACCTCATCTTCTTCACCGGGAGCCAGAGCGTGGGCAGGGAGGTCCTGCGCCGGGCGGCGGAGCACCTGACCCCCGTGGTGCTGGAGCTGGGGGGCAAGAGCCCCTGCATCGTGGACGAGAGCGCCAACATCCCCCTGGCGGCAAAGCGCATCGTCTTCGGCAAGTACCTCAACTGCGGCCAGACCTGTGTGGCCCCGGACTACCTCCTGTGCCACGCCGCGGTGAAGGACGCCCTGGTCCGGGAGATCACCGCCCAGATCACGGCGCAGTTCGGCCAGCGCCCCCTGGAAAATCCAAACTACGGCAAGATCATCAACGCCAAGCACTTCCACCGGCTCTGCGGCCTGCTGGACGACAGCAAGATCATTGCCGGCGGCCAGCGGGACCCCCATACCCTCCGCATCGCCCCCACAGTCATGGACAATGTGACCCCGGAGGACCCGGTCATGGGGGAGGAGATCTTCGGCCCCATCCTGCCCATCCTCACCTTCCAGGATTTCGACCGGGTGGCGGAGGGGCTGAAGGCGGCGGACAGGCCCCTGGCCCTCTACCTGTTTTCCCGCAACAAGGCCTATATCCGCCGGGTGACGGAGGAACTGTCCTATGGCGGCGGGTGCATCAACGATGTGGTCATCCACCTGGCCACCAGCGCCATGGGCTTTGGCGGCGTGGGCGAGAGCGGCATGGGCGCCTACCACGGCCAGCGGGGCTTTGCGGCCTTCTCCCACACCAAGTCCAAGGTGGACAAAAAGACCTGGATGGACCTGCCCATGCGCTACCAGCCCTACAGCGATCTCAAGGAAAAATTGATCCGTATGTTCCTGCGGTAGGCGGAACGGAATAGCAAGCACGGCCGGACCTGGAATTCTGCATTGACCATACAGGAAGATATTTTATCGATACGCATACCGGAAAACGGATATAGCGCTTTTCGGTGTGTGGCGCGTGAGAGAAGAACGCGCTGTGACTGACGAGAAATCTATTGTATCCGTCTGATCAATAGCTGAGAGACAAATCGGTGTTTGTAAAGTCGTTGGGCGACAGCAATTTTTGCTGTCGCCCTTTTCTATTCAAGAAACCGGATCAAAAGAAATAGGGGTGCTGGTAGGGGGCAGGCTCCTCCCCGGCGTACAGGCCGTAGGCGTCGCAGATCCAATAGCTGCCGTCGTCCATCTCGACCCGGCACCACTGGTGGCTCCACTGGTTCTCGTTGACGTGCTCATAGGAGATGCCCAGAATATTCAGGCACAGCCCTGTAGCCCGGGCGCAACCGGCGCAGGAGGCGGTATTCAGCACAAAGTAGCCGTAGGGGTCGTTGTAGTGGGGCGTCTCGGTGGAGTAGCTCATGCCGCTGTCAAAGCGCAGGCGCAGGGCGGCCATGATGCCCTGAAGCTGCTCCTCCCGGCTCAGCTCCGCCAGGGGCCGCACGATCTCCACCGCCACATCGTAGGCCGTCTGCAGCTCCGCATCGCTCATGCGCTTTTTCATGCTGGCCAGATTGGCCAGCTGGTCCGGGGCCACGGGGGCCCAGGGGGCCTTCTCCAGGGTGATGGCCTTCCGCAGGGAAGGGTCCGCCATGCGGCTGATGATGGCCGCAGCGGCGGCCCGGTCGATCTGGCTGTCCGGGGCGAAAGTGCCCCGCTGGTCGCTGCCGGAGAGAACGCCCGCCCGGTACAGGGTGTAGACCGCGTCATAGTAGGCGGCCCCGGCGCTGACATCGGGCACGGCCCCCTCCTCAACGGTGCTGATGACCGTCAGCGCCGCCTCCGGCATGGCGCTGCATAGGACCACCGCAAAGTCCGCCCGGCTGATGGCCGCGCCGTAGTCGGCAAAGGCACAGACGATGCCGTTCTCCCCGGCATAGTCCAGATACACCTGATACCACGGATCAGATGCGCCGAAATCCACCGCTCTGCCGGTGTAGCCCGCGTGCAGCCGGCAGGCCATGGCCACGGTCTGCGCCGCCGTCAGGCTGCTGTCCACGGCAAAGATCGTCTCGCTGGTGCCGTCCATGATGCCGTACTCGTAGGCTGTCCGCACATTTTCCGCGCACCACATATCCGCCGTCACATCGGTGAACTGCCCCGGGGTGTACTCTCTGACCCGCTGGAGGCCGCTCTCCGCCCCGAAGGCGGGAACCGCCATCCACAGGGCCAGCACAGCCGCCAGCAGTCCGGATACTCTTCTGCTCATCTTCTTCTCCTCCTTCACTTGGTTCGTCCACTGATTGGGGATAGTGACCATCCCCATATGACCAGTATAGCCCGAATGCCCGGTGTTTGCAAGGGGTCCAGGGGAACAAAAAACAGGATCACGCCCCGTGGTCGTGCTGGGGCTTGTGGGCGGCGAACCAGAAATTCCACTGGAGGGAGTAGGCCCGGAAGGCGCCCTCCCCGGCGCAGAGGACGGTCAGGCGTTCCACATCCCGGTGGTCATAGAGGAAGTCCATGACCGCCCGCAGTACGGCATAGGCGGTCTTTCCCCCGTCCCAGCCCATCTGGGCGGGGTCGAAGCAGGAGATGGTCAGATCCCGCTCCCCCCGGGTGTAGGCCCAATCCAGCTGGGATACCTGCCACTGGGCCAGGTCCTGGGGGGTGTGGTGGGCGATGAGCGGCATGGGCAGGTCGTCCCGCCGCTGAAGGATCACTTTTTCGGTCATATCTGTTCCTTTCCGCGCTGTTCCCAGCGGATTTAACAAAAAATTCATGTCCTGTTAACGAATGACACCGGATTGTAACTTGAGGGCGACGGGTCGGTTTGGTATACTATAGACAATAAATTTTGTCCCATCAGCCGCGCTTTGGCCGGTGGGACCGGCCCCCGGCCGGGAAGGAGATGCTATGCAGAAGATCGTACCAACCTACAACGGAACGCTCCGCAGCCACCTGCTGGAGGTGCCCAAGTGCATCTCCGAGTGTACCGGCATCCGCATTTTTGGACGGCGGATCAAGTCCCTGGTGTTCTCCACCGACGTGGCCATCATCAAAAATGTCAACGCCGACGCCATCATTGCGGTGTACCCCTTCACCCCCCAGCCCGCCATTGCCCAGGCCATCATTGGCGTATCCGATGTGCCGGTGTTCGTGGGGGTGGGCGGCGGCGTCACCAACGGCGCCCGGTCCGTGCGCCTGGCGGCCTACGCCGAGCACCAGGGGGCCTTCGGCGTGGTGGTCAACGCCCCGGTCTGCGACGAGAATATCGCCCAGATCAAGAAGGTGGTGGACATCCCCGTGGTGGCCACCATCGTCTCCAGCCAGATGGATGTGGGCAAGCGCATCGCCAGCGGCGCGGACATCCTCAACGTGTCCGGCGCGGCCCAGACCCCGGCCATCGTCCGGGACATCCGGGAGCAGTTCCCCGATATCCCCATTATCGCCACCGGCGGCCCCACGGAGGAGAGCATCCTGGCCACCATCCGGGCGGGGGCCAACGCCATCACCTACACGCCCCCCACCAACGGCGAACTCTTTGCGGAGAGTATGCGCCGCTACCGGGCGACCTACGACGAATAGGGGATGTCAAAAAAGTGGCCTGCCACTTTTCGGCGTCCCGGCGGAGTGACCGAGGGTCACTCCGCTCAGCTTGTCGAAAAAGCCTCGCAGAGTTCGCCGCCCGGAGGCGGCGAATAGAGTGAAATCATTTTCTGCCGGGGCGTGTACCTGGCAGAAAATACTTCTCGCGGAGCGAGCGTCGCACCGACCGCAGGTCGGAAGGCGCAGAGCGCAGCGCAGCCCCTTCTCGAAAAAGTGGCCTGCCACTTTTTCGAAAGTCTCGGCGGAGTGACCAACGGTCACTCCG
Organism: uncultured Oscillospiraceae bacterium; assembly: GCA_963557105.1. Lineage (GTDB taxonomy): Bacteria > Bacillota > Clostridia > Oscillospirales > Oscillospiraceae > Pelethomonas. Next base: position 3,606 of record CAUWCX010000057.1, on the reverse strand, counting down.
CTTCTTTTTCTGCCAGATAGTCCCGGATGGCCTGCAAAAAGGGCTGGCCGTACTGCTCCAGCTTCTGCACGCCTACGCCGGGGACCTCCAGCAGGTGCTGGGTGTCCCGGGGCAGAAGGCGGCACATCTCGTGCAGGGTCTTGTCGGAAAAGATGAAGTAGGGCGGCACGCCCCGGCGGCTGGCCAGGGTGGCCCGCAGCTGCCGCAGGATCTGGAACAGGGCGTCGTCCACCGCCTGCTCCCGGTCCGGCCCCGCAGCCTTGGCCTTGGGCAGGCGCATGACCACCTTCTCCCCCTGGAAGAGGACGCCTCTGGCCCGGGGGCCCAGAGACAGGGTGGGGTACTGTCCGTCGGACTGGCGCAGGTGGTCCCCCTCCACCAGGAAGCGGATGCGCGCCAGGATGTCGTCCCCGGTCATCTTGTCCATAATGCCGTAGGTGGTGAGCTTGTCCAGCTGCCAGGAGCGGATGCGGTCAGTCTTTGCCCCCCGGAGAATGTCCGCAATGACCACCGCGCCGAACCGCTCCCCCGCCCGCTTTACGCAGCTGAGGATCTTCTGGGCGTCCACCGTGATGTCCGTCTCCACAAAGTCGGTCTGGCAGTTGCCGCAGCTGCCGCAGTGGTCCCCCGCCCGCTCCCCGAAGTACCGCAGGAGGTAGCCCCGCAGGCAGTCGGTGGTGTGGCAGTAGGCGGTCATGACCTTCAGCCGCCCCATGTCCCGCTCCACCCGCTGGGCATAGGCCTTGGGGTCGTCATCGTCGCTCTCCGTGGGCTGCTGGATGAGGAATTTTGCGGTGGCCTCGTCCTGGCCGCCGTAGAGCAGCAGGCAGTAGGCCCTGTCCCCGTCCCGGCCGGCACGGCCCGCCTCCTGGTAGTAGCTCTCCAGATCCAGCGGCATATTGTAGTGGAGCACAAAGCGCACATCGGACTTGTCGATGCCCATGCCGAAGGCGTTGGTGGCCACCATGATCCGGGCCCCGCCGTAGGCGAAGGCCTCCTGGTTCAGCCGCCGCTCCCCGGCATCCAGTCCCCCGTGGTAGCGGACCACCGATATTCCCTGCTCCGTGAGGTATTCCGCCAGCATCTCCACATTTTTTCGGGTGTTGCAGTAGATGATGCCGCTGTCCTCCCGGTGCTGGGCCAGGAAGTTCAGCACCTCCCGCTTCTTGCTCTTGGGGCGCTGCACCGCAAAGTAGAGGTTGGGCCGGTCAAAGCCGGTGACGAAGAGGGCGGGGTCCCGCAGCTCCAGCTTCTGCAGGATATCCCGCCGCACCTCCGGGGTGGCGGTGGCGGTGAAGGCCCCCACCGCCGGACGGCGGCGGAGCTGGGCCAGAAAGCCCGGGATATTCAGATAGCTGGGGCGGAAATCCTGTCCCCACTGGGAGACGCAGTGGGCCTCGTCCACCGCCACCAGGGGGATGTCCGCCTGCTGGGCCCAGTTCAGGAACCCCGGGGCGTCCAGCCGCTCCGGGGCCACATACAGCAGCCGGTATGCCCCGGCGTAGGCCCCCCGGAGAACGGCCCGGTAGTCCTCCTCTCCCAGGGTGCTGTTGAGGCAGGCGGCGGGGACGCCGGCCTCCCGCAGGGCCCCCACCTGGTCCTGCATGAGGGAGATCAGGGGGGAGATCACCACGGCGGTGCCCCCCATGCACAGGGCGGGCACCTGGTAGCACAGGGACTTTCCCGCCCCCGTGGGCATGACGGACAGCACATCCCGGCCGCCCAGCAGTGCGTCCACCACCTCCCCCTGCCCCGGGCGGAAGCCGTCGTAGCCGAAGGTCCGCTTTAAGATCTGGTGTTTATCCATGGGTCACTTCCGGGTGCAGCGGACCACCACATAGATGATGAGGCCCAGGAAGGAGGGGGCCAGGGCAGACACCAGGGCCCAGAGGATGGGCGGGTCCATGGCCTGGCGCTGTGCGTCCCGGTAGACCAGGACCCCGATGATGATGGGCAGGGCAAGGCACAGCACAGCAATGAGGAAAATGATCAGCAGGACGGAAAACGAAAAGGCGTGATGCATGGAACTTCTCCTTGTTAACGGTTATTTTGCCAGATAGGCGGCGCAGGCCTCCCCCGCCTGCCGGGCCAGCTGGGCCTCGTCCAGGGCGGCGATCCGGCCCTGCCGGACAGTGACCCGGCCCTGGATCACGGTGTAGTCCACCGGCCCCCGGACGCCCACCGTAGCCAGCACATTTTTCGGGTCGGCGCAGGCGCCCACCAGCTCCAGCCGGCGGCTGTCCACCAAAAACAGATCCGCCTGCATCCCCGGAGACAGGGCGCCGATATCCCTCCGCCCCAGCACGGCGGCGCCGCCCCGGGTGGCCATCTTCAGCAGGTCGTACCCCGAGGGGGCGCGGTGGCTGTAGGTGAGCCGGTGGAGGAGATAGGCCGTCCGCAGCTCCTCCAGCAGGCTGTTGCCGTCGTTGCTGGCGCTGCCGTCCAGGGCCAGGCCCACCTTCACCCCCAGCTCCAGCATATCCGGCACACGGCACACCCCGGAGGACAGCTTCATATTGCTGGCGGGACAGTGGGCCACGCCGGTGCCGGTATCCGCCAGGAGCTGCAGCTCGCCGTCGTTGAAGTGGATACCGTGGGCGTACCACACGTCGCTGCCCACCCAGCCCAGTTTCTCCATGTAGGCCAGGGGGCGCATCCCCTCCCGCTCCAGCATATAGTTCTCCTCGTCCTTCGTCTCGCACAGGTGGGTGTGGAGACGGACGCCGTACTGCCGGGCCAGCTTTGCGCTCTCCCGCAGCAGATCCCCGGTGACGGAGAAGGGGGAACAGGGGGCCAGGACCACCTGCCGCATGGCGCCGGGGGCGGGGTCGTGGTACTTCTCAATGGCCCGGACGCTGTCGGCCAGGATCTGGTCGATGGTCTGCACCACGCTGTCCGGGGGCAGTCCCCCGTCCTTGCGGCTCAGATCCATGCTGCCCCGGGAGCAGACCATCCGCATCCCCAGCATCTCCGCCGCGGCAAACTGCTGGCCCAGCAGATCCCCGGCCCCCTGGGGAAAGACGTAGTGGTGGTCGAAGCAGGTGGTACACCCGTGCTTCATCATCTCCCCCATAGCGGTGAGGGAGGAGAAGCGCACCACCGTTTCATCCAGATTTTTCCAGATCTCATAGAGGGTGCGGAGCCAGTCGAACAGCTCCATGTTCTGCACCTGGGGCAGGTTCCGGGAGAAGCACTGGTACAGGTGGTGGTGGGTATTCACCAGACCGGGATAGCACAGCATCCCCGTGCAGTCCAGCACCTCGTCGGCCTCCTGCTCCAGCCCGGGCCCCATGGCGGCAATGACGCCGTCCCGGCAGAGGATGCCGGCGTTCTCCAGCACCGTGTCCCGGTCATCACAGGTCACCAGTGTGCGGATATTCTTCAGCAGCAGCGTGGACATGGTCAGCTCTCCTTTCTCTGATGGCGGAAGTTGTCCCTCATATTATATCGGTTCCCGCCGGCAATTGCAACGGAGGGGCGAAAAATAGACCTTCCCAGCTTGTCGAAAAAGCCTCGCAGAGTTCGCCGCCCGGAGGCGGCGAATAGGGTAAAATCATTTTCTGTGCAACCCTGTAGCACGGTTTCCTCGCGGCATAGCCGCTGCGG
>CAUWCX010000056.1:0-13609 GCA_963557105.1 uncultured Oscillospiraceae bacterium | reverse complement strand
TATTCGCTCTCTTTTTTTGCCTATCTGTCACACATCATTGTAACACCTACAAAAATGTTTTTTCGGCACTCCTCGACATACTTGTTTTTTCTACAATTATCCAGTAGAATAGACACAGAAAATTGAATATCGGTTCGAAATTGATTTTATAGTTTTACGGGATTCCCCGATTTGAAGTCCGACATATTTGTGAAGGGACGAGTCCTTCTTCACGTTGGCTGTTACATAGAACCATCAGATAAGTGCAGGTGTTCTTGTGCTTACTTCTTGATGCTCTGTGTGGCAGCTTTTTTGTTTTACTTCTACCCGAATTGGGCAGAAGTAAACAGACAACACACGAAGGAGGAAATGAATGAACTACAAAATTGCTTATGAAGAAATCAACTATGAAAACAGCGATTATGAACTGGATGTATGGAGCAGTTGCTTCAATCCTATTTTCAATCCACCACCAGAAGTCATCGAAGAATGGAACCACCGATTTGATGATGAATGGAAAGAACCGGAGCCTACACTTGAAAATACTTCTGTTTATTTCACAGAGGATGGAGTGAATTATCTGATTGTTGGTAAAACAATCATTCCCATCAGTGAACATTTTGCAGACAACGGAAAGACCGTTGGAGACGTGATCGAAGATGTAATCCGTTTTGCGGTGAAAACACAGAAAAAATAATGTCAAGTTTGTAGGTGACAAAATTGAAAACAGCTCCCGCATATAGTACAATATAGACACGAAGTATTGTAAGCGTGGGTTGTTTCAAAGAAGGAGGATTTGAATGAAGCAACCATACAATACCGCACTATATTATAGGTTAAGCCGTGACGATGAAAACTTTGGTGACAGCGTCAGTATTGAAACTCAGAGAACCATTTTACAGCAGTTTGCCCGTGACAACCAATTCCATGTGGTGGACGAGTATATTGATGATGGATGGTCTGGTACGAATTTTGACAGACCAGCATTTCAGCAAATGATGGACGATGTGGATGCGGGAAGGATCAACTGCATCATCACAAAAGACCTTTCCCGTTTTGGTCGTGAACACGTTATGATGGACTACTATCTGGAATTTGTGTTCCCAGAGAAGAATATCCGTTATATCGCTGTTACAGAAAATGAGGATACCGAAAAAGGTCTCAGTGATTTCGTTCCTTTCAAAAATCTGTTCAATGAATGGTTTGCCAAGGACACCAGCCGTAAAGTAAAGGCTGCGCTTCGTGCAAAGCACGCTGCCGGTCAACGTATCTGTACTTACGCACCTTTGGGCTACAAGAAGCATGCTGAAATCAAAAATGCTATTGTGGTGGATGAGGAAACCAAATGGATCGTCGAGAAAATCTTTGAACTTGCTTATCATGGTTCCGGTGCTGCAAGTATTGCCCATAGGCTTATTGAAGAAAAGGTTCCCACATCCGGTTGGCTCAACTACACCCGATACGGAACATTTGCTCACATCTACGCAGATGCCCCAGAGGAAAAACAGTACGATTGGTCAATCGGTCAGGTAAAGGAAATTCTGAAAGATGAAACCTATATCGGCAACAGCATCCACAACAAGCAGACCAACATTTCTTACAAGAACAAAAAGAAAATCCGCAAGCCAAAGGAAGAATGGTTTCGTATCGAGAATACACATGAACCTATCATTTCCAAAGATGTTTTCTATCATGTGCAGGAGCAGATTGCTTCCCGCAGAAGAAAGCAGAAAGATGGCTCTACCAAGATTTTCTCCGGTCTTATAAAATGCGCTGACTGTGGCTGGTCTCTTGCCTATGGTGAGAATCATCAGAATAAAACGCCGTATGGTCATTACCATTGCAGTAATTACGGACAAGGCACCGGTAAATGCTCCATGCACTATATCCGCTACGATACGCTTTACACCTATGTATTGCTCCGAGTTCAGCATTGGACAAAAGCTGTCCGAGAGGATGAAGAAAAGCTCTTAGAGAGCATCCTGAAGGCTGGAGACAAGGAAAGAGCCGCTGCCATGAAGAAACACACAGCGGAGCTTGCAAAAGCTGAGAAGCGCAAGACAGAGGTTGATAGGCTGTTTGCCAAAATGTATGAGGACAGAGTTTCCGAACGCATTACTGAGTACAACTTCAATATGTTGTCTCAGAAATACCAGATGGAGCAGCTTGAACTGGATGAAAAAATCCAGAAACTCAAAGCGGCCTTATCAGAAAGCAAACAGTCCGTGGAAGATGCAAGGAAATGGATTGAGATTGTCGAACAGTATTCTGAGCCTACGGAACTGACCGCAGAACTACTGAACAACATGATCAATAAAATCGTAGTCCATGAAGCAGTCAAATACGATAACGGCTTTCGTGAACAGAAAATAGAGATTTACTACCGCTTTGTCGGCAAAATTGATTGATACAAAAAACTGAGTGTCAGCAGCAACTGGCACTCAGATAAAACAATATCTTTAACTAAGGGAAACGGGAGGGGGATACCCCGACATCACCCTGCTGGTCCCCCTGGCCCGGGCCCTGGAGGTCACGGCGGACGACCTGTTGGGCAGCGATCCGGCCCCTGTCCCGCCAGCGGCCGGTCCGAAGAAAAGTTTCCTCAGCTTTGCCGCCGTCATGGGCGGCGGCGCAGTGTTCTCCCTGGTGGATCTCTTTTTTCCCGCGCTGGTGGGCTATCCGCTGTTTCTCCTTTTCCTGGCCTGGGGCTTCCGCCTTCAGCGGCGCTGCCCCCACCCCAACAGATGGTTTTTCCCCTTGGCCATGGCCATGGATCTCCTGGTCAATGCCCAGCTGCTGTTTCCCCTGGTCCTGCGCCGCCCGCTGTCCGCCTTTCTCTCCCAGCATCTGCTGGTCTTTTCTGCCGAGACCAGCCGCTTTCTGGGCGCACTGCTGGTGCTGGCCCTGGCCGCCGCCGGGCTGACCGGCGCGACCTGGCTGCTCCTGCGCCGGCGCTTTCGGGAGCTTTTCCCCACCCTCCGCTGGGTGCGGACCGCCATGACCCCGCGGCAGGCGGCGCCCCTGCTGTGCCTCCTGCTGCACCTGCTGTTTTTCCTCTTCTACGCCCTGCCCCTGGCGGGCCGCGGCGAAAAAATGGACAACATCCTCCACATCCTCTACCGCTTCCAGCTGGACCTCTTTGCCGGTCTGACCCTGCTGTGGGCTGCGGTCTGCCTGCTGCTGTTTTTCCGGCGGCAGCGGCGGTGGATGCTCCTCCCCGCCCTGACGATGACGGCCCTGTCCGGGACGCTGCTCCCCCTCCTGGCCCGCAGCCTCTACTACGCCGACAGGACCATCAACTACCGCCCGGGCATTGTGGTACTGACCGCTCCGGACAACACCACAGTGCCCCTGGCCGCCTTCTCCCCCGCCCAGCTGGCGGCAGCCCTGCTGCTGGCCGCCGGTTACCTGGCCCTGTGCGTTTTCCGCCTGCGGGTGTGCTCCCCCGGGGCTGAGGCCACCCCCCTGTCGAATATTACATCTTTGTAACAAACTGATTTTCCCCCTTTACAGACCTGGAGAAAGTGAGTATACTATGGAGTAGTTATTCAGAAAGGCGGTGCTGGCGTGGACGATTATACCCGCAAATTTGACTTCATGGGTGAACAGGATGCGGAGATCCACCGCATCATGGTGACGGTCTACCGCGCGCTGGAGGAAAAGGGGTACAACCCCATCAACCAGATCGTGGGCTACATTCTCTCCGAGGACCCCACCTATATCACCAATCACAACAACGCCCGCACCCTGATCCGCAAGGTGGACCGGGACGAGCTGCTGCAGATCCTGGTGCGGACCTATCTGATGAAATAACCCCCATCTCGCTCTCCATTTTTCTGCCGCCGGTGGTTTTTCCACCAGCGGCAGCTTTTTTTGCCTGCCCTGTCCGCCCTGGAAAGAATTTCCCCGCAGGCCGATTTTTTTCTTGACATCCGCCCATATCCATGTATAATTGTATACAATTATACATGGAGGTATGCCGATATGCTTGAACTGTCCGGTTCCACCCATCTGCTGGAGCAGAGATCCTATAAGTACCAGCTGCAGGACGTGGCTGAGCCCGTGCTGTACCGGGACGCCTTCAACTTTGAGGAGGTCCCCAAGATCGCCTTCAACCACCGCCGCGTACCCATGAACATGGCCGAGCACATCTGGATCACCGACACCACCTTCCGGGACGGGCAGCAGTCCATGGAGCCCTTCTCCGTCCGGCAGATCGTGGAGCTGTACAAGCTCATGAGCCGCCTGGGCGGCCCCAACGGCATCATCCGCCAGACCGAATTCTTCATCTACAGCAAGAAGGACCGGGAGGCTGTGAACAAGTGCCGGGAGCTTGGCCTGCAATTCCCGGAGATCACCTCCTGGATCCGGGCCACCCCCCAGGACTTTAAGCTGGTGGCGGATATGGGCATCCCGGAGACCGGCATCCTGGTCAGCTGCTCCGACTACCACATCTTCAAGAAGCTCCACATGACCCGGAAGCAGGCCCTGGACACCTACCTGGCCACGGTGAAGGAGGCCTTCGCCGCCGGTGTGGTGCCCCGCTGCCACCTGGAGGATGTGACCCGCGCGGACTTCTACGGCTTCGTGGTCCCCTTTGTCAACGCCCTGCAGGACCTCAGCGACGAGGCGGGCATCCCCGTGAAGATCCGGGCCTGCGACACCCTGGGCTACGGCGTCCCTTACTCCGGGGCCACTCTGCCCCGCAGCGTGCCGGGGATCATCTACGGCCTGCACCACTACGCCGACGTGCCCAGCGAGTGCCTGGAGTGGCACGGCCACAACGACTTCCACATGGCCACCGCCAACGCCAGTGAGGCCTGGATGCACGGGGCCAGCGCCGTCAACTGCACCCTTCTGGGCATCGGCGAGCGCACGGGCAACGTGCCCCTGGAGTCCATGGTCTTCCAGTACGCGGGCCTGCGGGGCACCCTGGACGGCATGGACACCACCGCCATCACCGACATCGCCCGGTTCTTCCGGGAGGACATTGGCTACAACATCCCCGACACCGCCCCCTTCGTGGGCCGGAACTTCAACCTCACCCGTGCGGGCATCCACGCCGATGGTATGCTGAAGGACCCGGAGATCTACACCATCTTCGACACCAAGACGCTCCTCAACCGCCCCGCCACCGTCATGATCGGCAAGGCCTCCGGCGCGGCAGGCATCGCCTACTGGGTCAACGACAACTATAACCTGCCCGAGGAGCAGAAGGTGGCCAAGAACGACCCCCTGGTCATCGCCCTGAAGGCCTGGGTGGACGAGGAGTACGACAACGGCCGCCAGAGCACCATCTCCCGCATGGAGCTGGAAGAAAAAGTAGAGGAGCTGGCCCCCGGCCGGTTCCAGAACTGAGGCAAACACATGACAGAAGGAAGAGTCACCTCCCTGGCAGACGTAGTCTATGAGCAGGTGGAGCGGGATATCCTCACCGGCGTCTACCAGCGGGGAGACGTACTGACGGAGCTGAAGCTGTCGGCCCAGCTGCAGGTCAGCCGCACCCCTGTGCGGGAGGCCCTGCGCCGCCTGGAGCAGGACGACCTGCTGGAGAGCCGGGGCAAGGGAAGCGTGGTGCTGGGGATCAGCCACCAGGATCTGCTGGACATCTGGGAGATCCGTATGCGGCTGGAGGGGCTGGCCACGGTAAAGTGCTGCCGCCGGATCACCCCGGAGGAGCTCACCGCCCTGGACGAGATCGTCACCCTCCAGGAGTTCTATGTGGACCGGGATCTGCCGGACAAGATCCGGGAGACCGACAGCAATTTCCACATGGCCATCTACGCCGCCTGCGGCAGCCGGGTGCTGGAAAAGCAGCTCACCGGTCTGCTCAAGCGCCTGGTGCGCCACCGGCAGCTGTCCGTCACCGACACCCAGCGGGCCCACGCCTCCTACGGGGAGCACCGGGCCATCTACAACGCCCTGGCCGCCCACGACGCCGCCCAGGCCCAGCGCCTGACCATGCAGCATCTGCGCCGGGCCCGGGCCAGCATCCTGCTCAATGAGCCGGAATAAATTTCCCCATAAAGTAAGAGCCGGGTCCCCATTTGGGGACCCGGCTCTTCAACTTGCCGAATAAGCCTCGCAGAGTTCGCCGCCCGCAGGCGGCGAATAGAGTAAAATCATTTTCTGCCGCGACATGTGCGTGGCAGAAAATACTTCTCGCGGAGCGAGCGTCGCACTGGCCGCAGGCCAGAAGGCGCAGAGCGCAGCGCTATCCCCTACTCAAAAAAGTGCTTGCACTTTTTTGACAGTCTCAAGAGCCGGGTCCCCATTTGGGGACCCGGCTCTTCAACTTTTTCGCTTGTATCAGATCGTCTCCACCTTCAGCAGGTTGGTGTTGCCGGACTTGCCGTTGGTGATGCCGCCGGTGATGATGATATTGTCACCGGGGTTCAGGGCCATGCGCTCCATGGCGGCCTTCTTGGCGGTGTAGAATAACACGTCGGCGGAGGGGACCTCCTCGCACATCATGGGCTGTACGCCCCAGTTGAGGCTCAGCATCCGCCAGGTCCGCTGATTGGTGGTGAGGCCCAGGATATCCACCGGGGGCCGGAAGCGGGACACCATGCGCACGGTCATCCCCGACAGGGAGCAGGCCACAATGGCCTTGGCCCGCAGATCCAGGGCCATGGCACAGGTGGCGTGGGAGATGGCGTCCACGGTGTTGTGGATGGGGAACTCCGTCTTCAAAAAGCGCTTGCCGTAGTTGATGTCCCCCTCGGTGTGCTCCACGATGCGGGCCATGGTCTCCACCGCCTCCACGGGGTACTTGCCGGCGGCAGTCTCCCCGGAGAGCATCACGGCGCTGGTGCCGTCATACACCGCGTTGGCCACGTCGGAGATCTCCGCGCGGGTGGGCCGGGCGTTGTAGATCATGGACTCCAGCATCTCCGTGGCGGTAATGCTGCGCTTGCCCAGGCGGCGGCAGGTGTTGATCAGCTGCTTCTGGATGGCAGGCAGCTTCTCAAAGGGCACCTCCACCCCCAGGTCGCCCCGGGCCACCATGACCCCGTCGCAGACCTCACAGATCTCCTCGATGTTGTCGATGCCCGCCTGATTCTCGATCTTGGCGATAATGCCCACAGGCTGGTCCGTGTGCTGGGCGATGAAGTCCTTCACATCCAGGATATCCTGCTTCCGGGAGACGAAGGAGCAGGCGATATAGTCCACCTCGTTCTGGATGCCCAGAAGGAGGTCGGCCTTGTCCTGCTCACTGAGGTAGACCTGGCTCATGACCTTGTTGGGGAAGCTCATGGACTTGTTGTTGGAGGTCTCGCCCCCCACCAGGACCCGGCACACGGCGTCGGTGTCCGTCAGCTCCTCCACGGTGAAGATCAGCAGGCCGTTGTTCAGCAGAATGCGGTCCCCCACCCGCAGATCCCCGATGAGGCCGGGGTAGCTGACAGAAACGCGGTTCTCATCCCCCACCACATCCTCCGTGGTAAAGGTGAAGGTGTCCCCGGTGTGGAGGGTGACTTTGCCCTTTTCAAAGGTGCGGATGCGGTACTCCGGCCCCTTGGTGTCCAGCAGGATGGCAATGGGCAGGCCCAGCTTCTCCCGCACGCGCTTCACCAGGTCCATCTTCCGCTGCTGCTCCTCGTGGGTGCCGTGGGAGAAGTTCAGGCGGGCCACATTCATCCCCGCCAAACACATCCGCTCCAGGGTCTCCTCGTTGTCACAGGCGGGACCGATGGTGCATACGATCTTGGTCTTTCTCATGGATAGGTCTCCTTTGCTTCATTTGCTTCATTTCATCTGGTGCTATTATACCCCACCCGGTCCAGGTTGTAAAGAAAAGAGAATGACAGCGATCGGTTAAGAATTTGTGCAAAAAAGAGGAAGGAGCAGTAAATAGAAGAGAGGAAGGACCGAAGTCCTTCCTCTCTGTGGCTGCGGGATATGCGCTTAGGCGGCCTTCTGCTCCTCAGCGGGAGTCTCGGTCTCGCCCTCGGCAGGCTTCTCAGCCTCGCCCTCAGTGGGCTTCTCGGCCTCGCCCTCGGCGGGGGTCTCAACCTCGCCCGCGGCGAAGGTCAGGCCCTTCTCCTCAAAACGCTGGAGGATGGTGGCAGCCTGGGCGCGGGTGATGGCGTCACGGGCGTCGATGGTGTTCTCAGCGTCGCCCTTCAGCAGCTCCTGGGCAACCATCCACTTCACAGCGTCGGTGGCGTAGCCCTGGATCTTGTCGGCGTCGGCGAAGACGGACAGGTCGGTATCAGCGGCCTCGGGCTTCACGGCGCGGTACAGGATAGTGGCGATCTGCTGACGCTGCAGGGTGCCCTCGGGAGCGAAGGTGCCATCGGGATTGCCGGTGACATAGCCGCAGGCGTTGGCCCAGATCACAGCGTTCTTGTAGGCGGCGTCGTCAGCCACGTCGGTGAAGGTGTTCTCACCGGTGACCTCGGGGGAACCGGCCAGACGGTACAGGGCGGTGACGAAGTCGGCGCGGGTCATGGCATCGCTGGGCTTGAAGGCGCCGTCAACGGCGTCCATGAGGCCCTTCTCGGTGACGTAAGCCACAGCACCGGCGAACCAGTTGCTGGCGGTAACATCGCTGAAGCCCTTAATGGTGATGCGGCCAGCGGGCTCGCCGTACTGCTCGGCGGTAACAACGCCCTTCAGCTCCTCGGTGATGTACTCCTGCAGGGCATCATCCAGGAAGATCTCCAGGCTCTTGTTGTGCTCGGCATCCAGGCTCTTCAGCGTGTAGCAGGTATCGCCACCAGCAGCCAGGAAGTCATTAGAAACGATAGTGTAGGTAGCCTCGGGATCGAAGTCCTTGCCACCGACCTTGGTCACGGTCACACGGTTGATGCTCTTGGGACCATAGTAGGTGGAGTTGGGATACTGCTCACCCTGATCGTAGGCCTTCAGGGTGTTGATGGTGTACTCAATACCGGACACCTGGGGGAAGCCGCCCACAGCAGTGGGGGTGCAATAGGTGGATGCCTCCAGCAGCTCCAGCAGCTGTGCGCCGGTCATCTCGGCAACGGCCATGGTGTTGAAGTAAGGCAGAACGCTGTTGATGCTGTACTTGGTGATCTCGCCAGCCTCGATAGAGGCACGGATACCACCACCGTTGGTGAAGGCACCGTCAACCTTATACCCCTCCTTGGTGGCCTTCCACACCAGAGCATCGGTGATCAGGTCGCCCAGGTTAGTCTCCTGTGTACGGTTGCCAGGGGCTCTCTCGCCGTTCAGCAGAACCTCAGTAGTGCCGACCTTGACATCCTTGTAGTTCACCTTGACCCACTCGTTGATCTCATCAACACGGGCCAGAATGGCATCGTCCTCAGCAACGGTGATGCCCTCGGTAGCCACGTTCTCGGTGGTGATGGCGCCGTCCTTGATGGTGACCACGCCGATGTTCTCCAGCTTGGTGCCGGTGGAGGTGACCACGGTCTCGCCCACCTTGCGCTCAGCGTTAGTGGCAGCCTCAACGGCGGCCAGGTCGGAGTGGGAGTGGCCGTCGATCATCACGTCGATGCCGGTGACCTTCTCCAGCAGATCAATGGAGCGGTTGCCGGTGGACTCGTCGTCGATACCCAGGTGGGCCAGGCAGACGATGTAGTCGCACTCAGCGGCGGTCAGGGCGTCCACCTGGGCCTGGGCGGCGGCGAACATCTCCTCCCCAGCCAGGAACTTCACGCCAACAGTCTTGCCGGGGTGGCTCTTGGTCTGGGCCTCAGGAGTGTCAAGACCAAAGACACCGATCTTAGTGCCATCGGGAGCCTCGAAGGTGACATTGTCCAGGAAGGGATTCTTGCCTTCATAGGTAACGTTGGCAACAGTGACCTTGAACTCGGCCTTCTTCAGCTGCTCCACCAGGTTGGCGTAGCCGAAGTCGAACTCGTGGTTGCCCAGGGTGGCCACATCGTAGCCGGCCATGTTCATCAGCTCCACAGCGTTCGCACCGCGCTCTGCGTTGACCTCCAGCTTGCCCTGCATGTAGTCGCCGGCGTCCATAACCAGGACGTAGGCGCCCTCGGCCTCGTACTTGGCCTTCAGGGCGGCGACCTTGGCGTAGTTCTCCACAACGCCATGGACGTCGTTGGTGTGCAGGATCACGATGGTGCCATTGTACGCGGGAGCCTCGGCCTCCTCGCCCTCGGCGGGCTCGGTCTTCTCGGTCTCCGTTGTCTCCGCGGGGGCCGTCTCCGGCTTCTCCGCGGTCTCCTCACCCTCTGCGAAGGCGGTAACGGTCATGCCCAGGGCCATAACCATTGCCAGCAGAAGAGCAAGCAGCTTGTTCCACTTTTTCATTTGTGTTCCTCCTAATTTCTATATTTGGCCGGGGACAACGGGCCCACCCGGGCCCCCGGGATATCTCCGGCCGCTATACAGGCCCATTATAGCGCATTTACCACTATTTGGCTAGTGCTGTTTCCCCCATTTTTACGAAATATTTGCAGCGTTTTCCCCAGTTGCACTGGATAGATCGCCCAGGGTGTGCTATACTGGGGATACAAATTTCCACACAGGAGGGCATAGCCATGAAAACACTGCTGCGGGGCGGAATGGTGGTCTCCGGTCAGGGGACCCAGCGGGCTGATGTGCTGGTGGAGGGGGAGCGCATCCTGGCCCTTGGGCCGGAGCTCTCCCCGGCGGAGGCCACGGTGGTGGACTGCGCCGGGAAGCTCCTGTTCCCCGGCTTCATTGACGGCCACACCCACTTCGACCTGCCCGTGGCGGGCACCGTCACCGCCGACGACTTCGCCACCGGCAGCCGGGCCGCCCTCCGGGGCGGCACCACCACCGTCATTGACTACGCCGCCCCCGACAAGGGGGACACTCTGGCCTGGGGGCTGGACGCCTGGCGGCGGCGGGCGGAGGGGCGCTGCGCCTGCGACTACGGCTTCCACATGACCATCGACGACTGGAACGCGGGCATCTCCCGGGAGATCGGGGATATGCTGGCGGCGGGCATCCCCACCTTTAAGATGTACATGACCTATCCCGCCATGATGATCCCCGAGGGGGACATGTACGAGGCCCTGGTGCGGCTGAAGGCGGTTGGCGGCATCGCCGGGGTCCACTGCGAAAACCATGGGGTCATCGACGCCCTCATCCGCCGGGCCAAGGCGGAGGGACGCCTCTCCCCCGCCTCCCATCCCCGCACCCGGCCCGCCCCCCTGGAGGCGGAGGCGGTGGCCCACCTGCTGCGCCTGGCCCAGGTGGCGGATACGCCGGTGATCGTGGTCCACCTGTCCACCCGGGAGGCCCTGGAGGAGGTCCGGGCCGCCCGGCGGCGGGGCCAGACCGTGTATGTGGAGACCTGCCCCCAGTATCTGACCCTGACGGACCAGGTCTACGACGACCCGGACTATCTGTCCGCCGCCAAGTACATCTGCGCGCCCCCCATCCGCAAGGCGGAGGACCAGGAGGCCCTGTGGGCGGCCCTGGCCGCCGGGGAGATCCAGACTGTGGCCACGGACCACTGCTCCTTCACCCTGCAGCAGAAGCTGGCGGGGCGGGAGGACTTCACCAAGATCCCCGGGGGACTGCCCGGGGTGGAGCACCGGGGGGTGCTGCTGTACACCGCCGGCGTGGCGGCGGGGCGCATCACCGCCGGAGATATGTGCCGGGTCCTCAGCGAAAATCCGGCGAAGCTCTACGGCCTCTGGCCCCGGAAGGGCGCCATCGCCCCCGGCAGCGACGCGGACATCGTGGTGCTCGACCCGGCGGCCGAGGGCGTCATCACCGCCGCGGACCAGCTCCAGAATGTGGACTACACCCCCTACGAGGGATTCCCCCTGCGCTGCCGCATTGACCGGGTGTACCTGCGGGGCGGCCTGGCGGTGGAGAACGGGACCG
Source organism: uncultured Oscillospiraceae bacterium (assembly GCA_963557105.1). Taxonomy (GTDB): domain Bacteria; phylum Bacillota; class Clostridia; order Oscillospirales; family Oscillospiraceae; genus Pelethomonas. The sequence goes on along the minus strand of CAUWCX010000056.1, from coordinate 1,816 downwards.
TCCTGGCGGGACCGGAGGGCCAATTCCTCCAGCGGGGGAAATGCTGCCTATAAAAATGTGCAACAGGAGGGCCGTGCTGACAGCACGGCCCTCCTGCTATTTTCACCTGGTTACTCCTCCACATGGATGCCCCGCTGGGCGAAGGCCTCCAGCAGCAGGTCCATGTCCCCGGGGATGGAGATGGGCTCGCCGCAGGACTTGATGGCGTTGGCCACGTCCTTGAGGCCGTTGCCGGTGACGACGCTGACCACCGTGGCGTCGGCGGGGATCTTCCCCTCCTGGCACAGCTTCTTCAGCCCCGCCGCGCCGGTGACGCCGGCGGGCTCTCCAAACACGCCGCAGGTCCGGCCCAGGAGCTTCTGGGCGGCCATGATCTCCTGGTCGGAGACATTGACCACCAGCCCCCGGGACTCCCGGATGGCCATAAGGGCCTTGTCCGCGTTCCGGGGCACCCCCACGGCAATGGAGTCCGCCAGGGTGTTTTCCTCCATGGGGTACCAGGGCTCGTCGTTGGCGATGGCCCGGTTTAGGGGGCAGCAGCCCTCCGCCTGGGCGGAGATGAGCCGGGGCAGCCGGTCGATAAAGCCGATGGCATACAGGTCCTTCAGGCCCTTCCACAGCCCCGCAATGGTGCAGCCATCTCCCACGGAGATGGCGATATAGTCCGGCACCACCCAGTCCAGCTGCTCCATGATCTCCAGGGCCACGGTCTTTTTTCCCTCGGAGAGGTAGGGGTTGATGGCGGCGTTGCGGTTGTACCAGCCCCAGCGGTCAATGGCGGCCTTGCTCAGCTCGAAGGTCTCCTCGTAGCTGCCCTGGACGGAGATCACCGTGGCCCCGAAGGTCATGAGCTGGGCCACCTTGCCCTTGGGGGCCCGGGAGGGGACGAAGATGTAGGTCTTCAGCCCCGCGGCGGCGGCGTTGCCCGCCAGGGAGGAGGCAGCGTTGCCCGTGGAGGAGCAGGCGATGACCCTGGCCCCCGCCTCCCGTGCCTTGGCCACAGCCATGGAGGAAGCCCGGTCCTTGAGGCTGGCGGTGGGGTTCAGGCCGTCGTCCTTCACATAGAGGGCCCCGATCCCCAGCTCCTTCGCCAGGGCGTCCGCCCGGTACAGGGGGCTCCAGCCCACCCGCAGGGGCGGGGCGGGGGTGTCCGCCTCCACCGGCAGCAGCTCCCGGTACCGCCACATGGAGTTGTCCCGCCGCTCCCGCAGGGTCTCCTTGGTAAAATTCGCCTTGATGTAGTCGTAGTCGTACACAATGTCCAGAATGCCGCCGCAGGAGCAGTTGGTCAGATCCGGCGTGGCCTCGTAGGTTTTTCCACATTTTACACACTGGGCGTATTTGACATTTTTCATGGTTGTTCCTCCTTTTTGGTTTGCCGCCCTACCGGGCGGGTGGGGACGAAAAATTGTTCTTGTCCAAGCTTGTGGGGCTTCCAGCCCCACGCCCCGGGTTACTTTCCCCACGCCGGGAAAGTAACCAAAGGGGCGCAAAGGGGGAGAGGGATTTCGGTTTCCCTCTCCCCCTCTCACTATTCTCCACAAGAACCACGGTTTACTCGCGGCATAGCCGCTGCGACCTACGCTAAAAATATGCCACCGGCATATTTTCTTAACGCTGCGGCCCTCGCCAGAGGGGCTACCCCCCGTGCTGCCCTGGGGGCGGGTTGCACAGCAAGAAGTGGGGTAATGGTGCAGATTGCCATTGCGATGACCACACGGCAGTCTGCTCTCGTCCAACACAATTTGATTCTCGCCCCAGGGGCGAGTGGCTTTTTGTAGTTGAACGCGTCACTTGCCTCTCCCTTTGGGAGAGG
>CAUWCX010000055.1:0-14113 GCA_963557105.1 uncultured Oscillospiraceae bacterium | reverse complement strand
CCTGCACCGATGAGGCAAAGGATTCCAAAACCATGGGTTTTGGCGCATTTTTGGTAACTTTTTGTGCGAGCAAAAAGTTACCGGGGGCACGGGGACGCGCAGCCCCCGAAAGGTTGGAAACGAACAATTTTTCGTCCCCACCCGCCCGGCGGAGGACGAATCAGCCCTGCGCGCAGCCCCCGAACGAACCCAGCTTCATGGAAGAAGAAACAAAGAAAAAAATAAAAGGAGGAACCACCAATGGCATTTGAAATTCTGAAGAAGCTCCTGGAGAAAAACGGCTTCACCGTCTCCGTCTTTGCCACGGCGGAGGAGGCGTCAGCCTACCTCAACCGGGAGATCGACGGCCTCACCGTGGGCATGGGCGGGTCCATGACCATCAGGGAGCTGGGGCTCCAGGAGAGCCTGGGCCGCCACAACCTGGTGTTCAGCCATGGCTACACCCCCTGCGACAGCGGGGAGACCATGGCCCTGGCCGCCAAGGCCGACGTGTACATCCTGTCCGCCAACGGCATCGCCGGGGACACGGGGGAGATCCTGAACATCGACGGCACGGGAAACCGGGTGGCCTCCTCCCTCTACGGCCACCGGAAGGTGTACTTCCTGGCGGGGCGCAACAAGGTCTCCCCGGATTTCCACAGCGCCCTGGACCGGGTGCGGAATGTGGTTGCCCCCAAGAACGCCCAGCGTCTGGGCCGAAAGACCCCCTGCGCCGCCAAGGCCGACCGCTGCTACGACTGCGAGAGCCCGGAGCGCATCTGCGGGGCCCTGGTGGTCCACTACCGGAAGGTCCGCTCCATGGACATGGAGGTGGTCCTCATCGACCAGGACCTGGGCTATTGATAGACCGGAGGGCAGACAGAGAGAACGGGAGGTGACCGGGTGAAGCGAAAGATCCGGCTGTTGACGGCGCTGCTGCTGGGGGCGGCGCTGCTGTCGGGCTGCTCCATGCTGCTGGAGCGGTCCTCCAGCGTGGTGGAGCCCTATACTGACCGCTACTGGGAGAGCAATGCGGAGGACACCCTCCGGGCGGAGAACCACCAGGATCTGGTGAACACCCTGCTCCTGCTGGTGGAGGAGGGCGCCCAGGAGGGAGCCATCCGCTGCTACACCGAGCAGAACGCCTATTTCCTGGGCTATACCGCCAGCCAGGAGGTCAAACGGGAGACGGTAGAGGGGGCCTACTTGCTGGAGGACCTGGACTTCACCTATGAGCTGGGGGACGGATACTGCACCCTCTTCTACCAGATGACCTACCGGGAGGATGCGGAGAGCCTGGATGGGCTGATGCGCCTGTCGGACTGCCAGTCCCTGGTGGATCTGCTGCGGGTGGCGCTGCGGGAGGGGCACCCCAAGCTCACCGCCCGCTTTGTCTATAAGACCCCCCGGGAGGAGATCCTGGCGGCGGTGGAGGGATTGTGGCAGGAGCTGTACCGGGAGAGCCTCCCCCCGCCGGCGGAGCCGGTGGACGCTCCGCTGGAGGACCTCGCCCCGGAGGAGGATGCAGCGCCCGATTTGGAGGGCCAGGAGACAGCGGACACGCCTGCTGACCCGGCGGAGGAGCCCCAGCCCCCGGCAGATGCAGCGGACAGCGGCGATTCCGGCCAGACCGGAGAGGACCCTGGCCAGACGGAGGAGATCCCCGATCCGCCGGCGGAGCCGGAGATCCAGTATCCCCCCTGCCCCTGGACCATCAACCTCTACCCCAACCGGGGCACGGCGGGCATTGTGGAGATCCTGTTGAATAACGGCGGGGAGGGTTAGCCCTCCCCACCGCTTTTTCGATCCAGAAAAAAATGAAAAAACTGGGGAACAGGGGTTGACAATAGCGGGATGTTCTGCTATACTCAGTACTGTTCTGCGGGCGTAGCTCATCTGGTAGAGCGCCACCTTGCCAAGGTGGAGGTAGCGGGTTCGAGCCCCGTCGCCCGCTCCAGGAATTTCACACCAGCCTTTTGGGGCTGGTGTGATTTTTTTGTTTTTCCAGAGGACGAAGAATTGTTCGTCCCCCAACCTTTCGGGGGCTACGCGCCCCCGCACCCCCGGTAACTTTTTGCTCGCACAAAAAGTCACCAAAAATGCGCCAAAACCAATGGTTTTGGAATCCTTTGCCTCATCGGTCGGGGCGTTGCCCTAGGAGCATCCAGCCACTGAATCAAAAATCCTTCGGGGATCTGATCTCGGCCGGGTATCTATTCCAACTGCGCCTGCCGGCCTGTTAAAGGGATAGATTCATCTAGGGGCGCGGCACCGACATTGCGATGACCACACGGGAGTCTGTTCTCGGCTTGGTCGATTTTGATTTTCGCCCCAAGGGCGAGTGTTTTTTTGTAGAGGTAGGTTTTCGCCCCACGAAAGGCTCGGGGGGGGCGGCAGCCCCCGAAGAACCCCGCGCCGCGGCGGCGCGGAGCCATGTCGTTGAGGTGCAACCAGGCATCAAGTCTGCACGGGGGGTAGCCCCTCTGGCGAGGGGGCGAAGCCCCCTTGAAGATGTCGTTGCGGGGGGTGGTTCTTAGGAGGGGGACACAGTCGAAAGTGTCCCCTTCCTAAGCGCCCCTTTGGTTACTTTCCCGGCGAGGGGAAAGTAACCCGGGGTCCGGGGGCGGAACCCCCGGGGCTATCGACAAGAACAATCTCCTTGCCCCCCGGCGAAAGAAAAATCACCCCTCTGAAAAAATAAAACCTCCCGCCGCCCGGCAGGGCGGCAAAACAAAAAAAGAAGGTGAACAGATGAACCCCCTTGCCCTCTACCTCCATATCCCCTTCTGCAAGAGCAAGTGCCTCTACTGCGACTTCTACTCCCTCTCTCGGGGAGAGGAAACCATGGACCGCTACTGCGCCGCCCTGTCCCGCCACCTGGCGGCATGGGCTCCACGGGCGGCGGGGTACACGGTGGATACGGTGTACTTCGGCGGCGGGACCCCCTCCTACCTGGGCCACGCCCGGCTGGCGTCTCTGCTGGAGACCGTATTCCGGCACTACCGGGTGGACCCCGGGGCGGAGATCACCCTGGAGGCCAACCCCGACAGCGTGGGCGGACGGGGGTCTGCCGCCGCTCTCCGGGCCGCCGGGTTCAACCGGGTGTCCCTGGGTCTGCAGTCCGCCGACGACGGGGAGCTGCGGGCCGTGGGCCGCGTCCACACCTTCGCCCAGGCGACCCAGGCGGTGGAGGACCTGCGGGCCGGAGGCTTTGACAACCTCTCCCTGGATCTGATCTACGGCCTGCCGGGACAGGAGCTGGCGGGCTGGGGCCGCACCCTGGAGCGGACGGCGGATCTGGGGCCGGACCACCTGAGCTGCTACGGGCTGAAGGTGGAGGAGGGCACCCCCCTCTGGCGGATGCGGGACAGCCTGGACCTGCCGGATGACGACCTCCAGGCGGATATGTACCTGGATACGGTGGAGCGTCTGGCCCGCCGGGGGTACCGCCAGTACGAGATCTCCAATTTTGCCCGGCCCGGCCGGGAGTCCCGCCACAATTTGAAGTACTGGCAGCTGGCCCCCTACGCCGGGTTTGGCCCCGGGGCACACAGCGACTTCGGCGGGGAGCGGTATGCCTGCGTCCGGGATCTGGAGGCCTACTGCCGGGGGATCGAGAGCGACGGGGATGTTCTGGAGCAGCGGACCACCATCTCCCGTCGGGAGCGGGCCGTGGAGTATCTCATGCTGGGCCTGCGCACCGTCCAGGGCGTCAGCGGCCAGGAGTTTACGGCGGTGGCCGGTCTCCCCTTCGCCCCCGTGGAGACGGCACTGGCGCCCTTCCAGGGCTGGGGGCTGGCCCAGCGGGAAAATGGCCGCTGGCGTCTGACGCCCAGGGGCTTCCTGGTGTCCAACCAGATCATTTGGGCGGTGCTGGAGGCCATTTGACCGCAAATGATCGAAATTTTCCTGCAAATTTTCACCAGCGGTAAAATCCTCACCTCCGCAAATACTAGCTCCAGCGCAATGCGCGTGTAATTGTGGAAGGAGGAGAGAGACATGAAGAAGTTAGCCTTGATCGTTACAGCGGCGGCCCTGGTTCTGTCTCTGGCGGCCTGCGGCGAGCCGGACAACAACGCCGGGAACAGCGGGACACGGCCCAACAGCGGCGTCACCGACAACAGCGGGAACCACCGGCCGGGGAATGACCGGCCCGCCAACAACGGCCCTGTCACCGGGGGAGCTGCCAACAACGGCAATAACGGCAGCAACAGCAACAACAACAGCCTGGGCGACCGGGTGGAGAATGCCGTTGACGACCTGATGGGCGACGGCCACAGCAGCACCAATGGCCAGAACAAGGGAGAGCCCGCCAGCTTCCGGCAGATGCTGGATAACGCAAGAGTAGAGTAAAAAAGAAGAGCCCGCCGCAGAATTTTCCATTCTGCGGCGGGTTTCTGCTGTGTTCAGTTTTCCTGAGAAAAAAGCCTCGCAGAGTTCGCCGCCCACAGGCGGCGAAGATAGTGAAATCATTTTCCGCCGGGGCGTGTACCTGGCGGAAAATACTTCTCACGGAGCGCGCGTCGCAGCGGCCTGTGGCCGCAAGGCGCGAAGCGGAGTGCATCGCAAAAAAGCGCTTGCGCTTTTTTGCTTTACTTCATGCCCGCAGTGATGATCGCCATCTTATAGACCTCCCCACGAAATCGGGGATTTCGCGGGGGCCCCAGGGAGATTTAACTTGCGCGGGGCAAGTGAATTGCCCCTTGCGCCAAGGTTTTGCCTGCGGCAAAACACTTGTACGCCGCCAAAGGCGGCGGCCTCGTCGGTCCATAAGATGGCACGAAAGGCGAAGCGGTCACCAAGAACTGCTGACGTGGAAAGCGTTTACTTCATGCCCGCAGTGATGATCGCCATCTTATAGACCTCCTCGGCGTTGCAGCCGCGGGAGAGGTCGTTGATGGGGGCGTTGAGGCCCTGGAGGATGGGGCCGTAGGCCTCATAGCCGCCCAGGCGCTGGGCGATCTTATAGCCGATGTTGCCGGCCTCGATGCAGGGGAAGACGAAGGTGTTGGCGTAGCCTGCCACCTTGGAGCCGGGGAACTTCAGCTGACCCACGGTGGGGCTGACGGCGGCGTCGAACTGCATCTCGCCGTCGATGGCGTACTGGGGGGCCATCTCCTGGGCCAGGCGGGTGGCCTCGGCGCTGAGGCCCACGGTGGCGCCCTTGCCGGAGCCCTTGGTGGAGAAGCTCAGCATGGCCACCTTGGGCTCGATGCCGAAGAACTGGGCGGTCTTGGCGGACTCCACCGCCACCTCCGCCAGCTTCTGGGCGGCGGAGACGGTGACGTTGCTCTCCTTGTCCAGGCTGTCCTCGTAGCTGATGTTGATGGCGCAGTCGCCCATGCACAGCAGGCGCAGGGCCTCGTCGCCGAAGTCCCGCTTCAGGATGAAGGCGGAGCTGACCAGGTGGGCGCCGGGCTTGGTCTTGATGAGCTGCAGGGCGGGACGGACGGTGTCGGCGGTGGAGTAGGTGGCGCCGCCCAGCAGGGCGTCGGCCTTGCCCAGCTTCACCAGCATGGTGCCGAAGTAGTTGCCCTTCTGCAGGGCTGCGCGGCAGTCCTCGGCGGACATCTTGCCCCGGCGCAGCTCCACCATCTTCTCCACCATGTCGTCCATGCCGGCGTAGGTGGCGGGGTCGATGATCTCGGCCTTGTGGATGTCGAAGCCGTTCTTCTCCGCATTGGCGCGGACCTCGTCGGCGCTGCCCACCAGGATCACGTCCATCAGATCCTCCGCCAGCAGACGGGCGGTGGCCTCCTGGATGCGGGCGTCGTGGCCCTCGGTGAACACGATGGTGCGGCGGTTCTCCCGCAGATTTTTCAGCAGGGCGGTAAACATAAGTACATTCCTCCGTAAAACATGATTTGCCAGCGGCTCGCCGGCGGCGGGCCGCAGATCTTCCGGCCCCATTATACACCACCCGCCGGGCATCCTCAACGGGGTTAGCAAAAAATTCACAAAATAGTGACGGAATATTGGCGCTTTGACCGGTGTTGTCCTGTAAAATTTGGTGAAATTTTTCGAGATGCCCCCACATCTTGGGGTTGACTGGCGGAATAAAATGGGCTAAAATATCTTTGTAACTTTTGTTACCCTTTTATTATTGCTGAGGAAAACCGCCGCCGCACCTGGCGGCGGGGATGGAATATGCGCGCGTGGGCCCAGTGCCGCCACGCGCAACGTGTCATGCGCTGCCACTGCCGCCGGTCCGCCGGGGCGACGACAGCGCATGGACCATGAAAAATCAAGATTTTTGCTTTGGAGGAGAGCTATGGCCCCAACACATAAGAAACAGAAGAGGATGCCCAGTTTCCGGGATCGCCAGCGCTTCCCGGAGAGCAGCAGCCCCTATCAGCAGCTGCGTCTGCTGCTGCAGGGCAGCCGCCCCCTGGTGCGGCAGAAGGTCCGCAGCGCCGTGTACCGCCTCCGCTCCCTGTGGGCGGAGCTGTGCGCCCGCCTGCGGCGGGAGGGGGAGCCCCGCCGGGTGGTCCCCACGGCCCTGTTCCTCACCGCCAGCGTGGCGGTGGCCGTTTTCGCGGTATACAACGTCCTCTACACCACCGCCACCACCTTCATGCTGGACGGCGTGGAGCTGGGGACCGTGGCCTCCGAGGAGGAGGCCCAGGCGGTGCGGGCCTCGGTGGAGCGGAGCATCTCCGATGTGCTGGGGTACGACTACACCATCAAGGACAGCAAGATCTCTTATAACACCGGGCGGGCATTCCGCAGCGCGGTGGATGACGGCGATGAGCTGGAGGCAGCCCTGGCGGAGGAGCTCCACGTGGTGGAGCACGGCTACGCCCTGTATGTGGGCGGCGAGTTCATCGGCGCCACCCAGACCGAGGGCGCCTTCGAGGAGCTGCTGGACCAGGTTGCCGCCCCCTATCGCAACGCCAACACCGTCTCCATCGACTTTGTGGAGGAGATCGAGATCCGGGAGTGCGACCTGCCCGTGGAGGAGTTCACCAATCTGGCCGATGTGGCCCTGCTGCTGAACTCCACCAAGGCCGGGGAGGTCACCCACACCGTTGAGGCCGGCGAGTGCTGGTCCGTCATTGCCCAGGACCACAACCTCACCAACAAGGAGCTGCTGGCCCTGAACCCCGGCTACGACATCGACAAGCTGTGGCCCGGGGATGTGCTGCTCATCAGTAACGCCGTGCCCTACCTCACCGTGGTGGCCACCCAGATGGAGTACTACGTGGCGGAGATCCCCTATGAGATCGAGTACGTGGACGACAACACCATGTGGGAGGGCGACACCAAGGTCATCAGCAAGGGCGTCTACGGCTCTGCCGACACTGTGGCCCGGGTCACCTACCAGGGCGTGGAGGAAGTGGAGCGGGTCATCGAGGAGCAGACCATGATCACCGAGCCCGTCACCGAGGTCCAGGCCCGGGGTACCCTGGAGCGGCCCAGCTGGGCCCCCACCGGCAGCTTCCGCTGGCCCACCAACGGCAACATCACCTCCCCCTACGGTTACCGTAAGATCTTCGGCGGCACCTCCTTCCACGGTGGCATTGATATCGCCAACAAGAAGGGCACCGACATCGTGGCCGCCGACGGCGGCGAGGTGGTCTACGCCGGCTGGATGAGCGGCTACGGCTACCTGGTGCAGATCGACCACACCAACGGCTACACCACCTACTACGGCCACAACAGCGAGCTGCTGGTGGATGTGGGCGACAAGGTCTACAAGGGACAGCACATCGCGGAGATGGGCTCCACCGGCCGGTCCACCGGCAACCACTGCCACTTCGAGGTCCGCTACTACGGCGAGCGGCAGAACCCCATGAACTATCTGGACTGATTTGAAGCAACAGCGACCCCGGGCATCCGCACAAGCCGGATGCCCGGGGTCTTGTCTGTGTCCGGGGCCTATGCCACATAGAACATGATCTTGGTCACATACTCCTCCTCCCTGCCGGTGGAGAGATAGTCGTTGATGGCGAACTCGTAGCTGTCGGAGACGATCTCCAGCTGATGCTGCCGGCAGTAGTCCAGCAGCCGCTCATAGGCTGGGCCGATGGAGCGGTAGTCCCCCAGGTGGTGGGTGCAGACGCACCGCCCCGCCGGCAGGCGCACTACCCCCTCCCCTTCGCAGCTGCGCTCCAGGGGCAGGAAGGCGTGGGAGGCCTCCACATACCGGCCCTGGCGGATGCGGCTGAGGGGCACCGTGGCCCCACTCTGGAAGAAGGCGGGCAGGTGCTCCCGAAAGGAGCGGACGAAGCACTGCTTGGTGGCCAGGCTCACCTCCTCCAGGGAGTAGGGCGGGGCCACCGGCTGGCAGAGGATGAACTGCTCCTCCGCCCGCTCCTCCGTCACCTGGGTGATGCTCCCCTGCAGCGCCCGGGTCCGCTCCATCTGGCTGCACCGCTGCTCCACCCGGCTGCGGATCATCTGTAGTTCCCGGAGCTGGTCGTCGATCACCGTCAGCTGCCGCCGTAGGGCGGTGATGGAGCTGTCCAGGTTGTAGTTTTTCATGTGGTCCCGGATCTCCTCCAGGGAGAAGCCAATCTTTTTCAGGATCAGGATGGTGTCCAGGTAGTCCAGCTGGGCGGAGCTGTAGTAGCGGTAGCCGTTGTTGGGGTCCACATAGGCCGGGCAGAACAGGCCGATCTTGTCGTAGAAGAGCAGGGTCTGCCGGGAGATGCTCTGGAGCTTGGCCAGCTCCCCAACGGTAAATAAACTGTTCATCATTTCCCCCTTGACAGTATAGTAACTATATAGTTTATACTACACGGGAGGTTGACGATTTGCAAGGAGGAATTTTTTCATGAAACCCCGCATAAAGACCCTCTGGCAGAAGCTCACTGACGGGCTGACCTGGAAAAGTGTGCTGCTGATCCTGCTGGGGGCCGTGATCTGCTCCTTTGGTATTCACAACATCCACCAGAGGACCAATATTACCGAGGGCGGCATCATCGGCCTGATGCTGCTGGTGGAGCACTGGCTGGGCCTGTCCCCGGCGTATATCACCCCGGTGCTGGATCTCCTCTGCTACCTGCTGGCCTACCGGATCCTGGGGGGGCGGTTCATCAAGATCTCCATTCTCTCCACCGCCTGCGTCTCCCTGTGCTACAAGGTGTGGGAGCAGTTTCCCCCCATGCTGCCGGACCTGTCCGCCTATCCCCTGGCCGCGGCCCTGCTGGGGGCGGTGTTTGTGGGTATCGGCGTGGGCCTCATCGTGCGGCAGGGCGGCTCCAGCGGCGGCGACGACGCCCTGGCCCTGGCCATCTCCCATGTGGCCCACTGCCGCCTGTCCCGGGCATACCTGTTTACGGATTTGACGGTGCTGGCCCTGTCCCTGACCTATATCCCCTTCCGCCGCATTGTCTTTTCCCTGGTGACGGTGACGGTGTCCTCGCTGCTCATCGACTGGGTCACCGCCCTGGGGGTGAAACCTGCCGCCGCCGCGGCGGAGGAGGCGTAGGACATTTTCCGTGGAAGCGACATCCCCCACAGTAGACGCGCCGCACCGCTTATGGTATAATTACCATGTCAGCGGTGCGGCGCGGTTCTGTCCGCCGGCAGGGAAAACCTGCCCTGCCCTGCCAGAAAAAACCAGTTGACACCGCCGACCGCCTCCGCTATAATAGTCAAGATAACGACAAGCGCTATTCCGCCCGCGGGGGCCGGGAGAGGAGGACCTGTATGGAGTATATCCTGAAAAATGCTATGGTGTTTACGGACGGCGACCTGCGTCCCGCTGATCTGCTGATCCACCGTGGCCGTATTGTTTCCATTGGCCGGGGTGTTTCTTCCCCCAGTGCCCATGTTATTGATCTTCATCATGCTGCTGTTTTTCCCGGTTTCGTTGATGTTCACGTTCATCTTCGAGAGCCGGGATTTTCTTATAAGGAGACCATGGCCACCGGCACCCGGGCCGCCGCCCGGGGGGGCTTTACCCAGGTGTGCGCCATGCCCAACCTGGACCCGGTGCCCGACAGCCGGGAGACCCTGGCGGTGCAGCTGGAGCGCATCCGGCAGGATGCGGTGGTCCATGTGGCCCCCTACGGGGCCATCACCCGGGGGGAGAAGGGGGAGCAGCTGGCGGATCTGGCCGCCATGGCCCCGGATGTGGCGGGCTTCTCCGACGACGGCCGGGGGGTGCAGAGCCAGGACATGATGCGCTCCGCCATGGCTGTCGCCCAGGACCTGGACAAGATCATCGCCGCCCACTGCGAGGATAACAGCCTCCTGCGGGGCGGGTACATCCACGACGGCGCCTACGCCAGGGCCCACGGCCACCGGGGCATCTGCGCCGAGAGCGAGTGGGGCCCCATCGCCCGGGACCTCCGCCTGGCGGAGGAGACGGGGTGCAAGTACCATGTCTGCCACATCTCCACCAAGGAGAGCGTCCGGCTCATCCGGGAGGCCAAGGCCCGGGGGGTGGACGTCACCTGCGAGACCGGCCCCCACTACCTGGTGTTCACCGATGAGGACCTCCAGGAGGACGGCCGCTTCAAGATGAATCCCCCCCTCCGTGCCCCGGAGGACAGGGCGGCCCTGCTGGAGGGCATCGTGGACGGCACCATCGACATGATCGCCACGGACCACGCCCCCCACAGCGCCCAGGAGAAGGGCCGGGGCCTGGAAGAGAGCGCCATGGGCGTGGTGGGGCTGGAGACCGCCTTTGCCGCCTGCTACACCTACCTGGTGAAGCCGGGGATCATCTCCCTGGCCCGGCTGGTGGAGCTGCTGCACGACGCCCCCGCCCGCCGCTTCGGCCTGGGGTCCCCCCTGGCGGAGGGTCAGAGCGCGGACCTGACGGTCTTTGATCTGGATGCGGAGTACACCGTGGACCCGGCGGAGTTCGCCACCCTGGGCCGGGCCACCCCCTTTACCGGCTGCCGCCTCACCGGGCGGTGCCGCATGACCATGGTGGCGGGAGAGATCGTATGGCAGGAGGAGAATGTATGAAACAGGGGATCTACACCATTGCCCACAACCGCCCCCTGACGGCGGATGTGTGGGAGATGCGGCTGCTGGGGGACACCTCCCCCATTACCGCCCCGGGCCAGTTCATCAACATCAAGCTGGAGGGCATGTTCCTCCGCCGGCCCATCTCCGTGTGCGACTGGGATGGGGAGAGCATCACCATCGTCTACAAGGTGGTGGGCAAAGGCACCGAGCAGATGAGCCGCATGGCCCTCGGGGAGACGCTGGATGTGCTGGCGGGCCTGGGCAACGGCTTCGCTGTGGACAAGTGCGGGGAGAAGACCCTGGTCATCGGCGGCGGCGTGGGCACGCCCCCCATGTACGGCCTGGCCAAGGCCCTGCTGGCGGCGGGCAAGACCCCCGTGGCCATCCTGGGCTTCAACACCGCCGGGGAAATTTTCTGCGAGAGTGAGTTCAAGGCCCTGGGCATTGAGACCATCATCACCACCGTGGACGGCAGCCATGGGGTGAAGGGCTTCGTCACCCACGGCCTGCCGGCGCAGTACGACTACTTCTGCGCCTGCGGTCCGGAGCCTATGCTGAAGGCGGTGTACGCCGCCACGGAGACCTCCGGCCTGCTGAGCTTTGAGGAGCGCATGGGCTGCGGCTTCGGGGCCTGCATGGGCTGCTCCTGTGAGACGAAATACGGCAGCAAGCGGATCTGCAAGGACGGTCCGGTGTTGGAGAAGGAGGAGATTATATGGTAGATACGAAGGTAACGTTGTCCGGCATCCAGCTGGACAACCCCATCATCCCCGCCAGCGGCACCTTTGGCTACGGCGGCGAATTTGCCCAGCTGTACGACATCAACTGCCTGGGGACCTTCTCCTTCAAGGGGACCACCCGGGACCCCCGCTTCGGCAACCCCACCCCCCGCATTGCGGAGTGCAGCGAGGGCATGATCAACGCCGTGGGCCTGCAAAACCCCGGGGTGGAGGCGGTCATCGCCCACGAGCTGCCGGAGATGAAGAAGTTTTTCCACAAGCCGGTGATGGCCAATGTCAGCGGCTTCTCCGTGGAGGACTACGCCTACACCTGCGCCAAACTGGACAAGGAGGAGCAGGTGGGCTGGCTGGAGGTGAACATCTCCTGCCCCAATGTCCACAACGGCGGAATGAGCTTCGGCGTGGACCCCAGAGCGGCGGCGGAGGTGACGGCGGCGGTAAAGGCCGTCACCACAAAGCCCGTGTACATGAAGCTCAGCCCCAATGTGACGGATATCGCCGCCATTGCCCGGGCCTGTGAGGAGGCCGGGGCCGACGGCATCAGCCTCATCAACACCCTGCTGGGCATGCGCATCGACCTGCGGACAAAAAAGCCGGTGATCGCCAACAAGATGGGGGGCTTCTCCGGCCCCGCCATCCTGCCGGTGGCCCTGCGGATGGTGTACCAGGTGTACGAGGCGGTGAAGATCCCCATTATCGGCATGGGGGGCGTCCGCTGTGCGGAGGATGTCATTGAGATGATGCTGGCCGGGGCCACCGCCGTGGAGGTGGGGGCCGCCAACCTGGTGGACCCCTTCGCCTGCCGGGACATCATCGCCGACCTGCCCCGGGTCATGGAGAAATACAGGATCAATCATTTAACGGATATCATAGGAGGAGCACATCATGGGTAAGGACGTCATCATTGCGCTGGATTTTGACAGCAAGGAGAAGACTCTGGCATTTCTGGACCAGTTCACGGAGGAGAAGCCCTTCGTGAAGATCGGCATGGAGCTGTACTACGCCGAGGGTCCCGCCATCGTCCGGGAGATCAAGGCCCGGGGCCACAAGATCTTCCTGGATCTGAAGCTCCACGACATTCCCAACACGGTGAAGAAGGCCATGGCGGTCCTCTCCGGCCTGGATGTGGATATGACCAACCTCCACGCCGCCGGCACCAAGGCCATGATGGAGGCCGCCCTGGAGGGGCTGACCCGCCCCGACGGCACCCGTCCCCTGCTCATCGCCGTCACCCAGCTGACCTCCACCAGCCAGGAGCGCATGGCCAGCGACCTGCTGATCGAGAAGCCCCTGGACCAGGTGGTGATGCACTACGCCAAGTGCGCCGCGGACAGCGGCCTGGCCGGTGTGGTCTGCTCCCCCCTGGAGGCGGGCAAGGTCCACGAGGTCTGCGGCCAGGACTTCGTCACCGTGACCCCCGGCGTCCGCTTCGCCGACGGGGATGTGGGGGACCAGGTGCGGGTGACCACCCCCGCCAAGGCCAGGGAGCTGGGCTCCGACTACATCGTGGTGGGCCGCCCCATCACCCAGGCCGCCGATCCCGTGGCCGCCTACCGCCGCTGCGTCAGCGAGTTTGTGGGGTAAGACCATGGCCTGGGAGACCATTTTATTTGACCTGGACGGCACGGTGACGGACCCCAAGGAGGGCATCACCAAGGCTGTGGCCACCGCCCTGGCACACTTCGGCATTCAGGCGGACCCCGACAGCCTGACCGCCTTCATCGGCCCGCCCCTGGACGAGTCCTTCCGGGAGTTCTACGGCTTCACGGAGGAGCAGTGCCAGCAGGGGATCGTGAAGTTCCGGGAGTACTTCTCCCGCCAGGGCTGGGCGGAGAATGTCCCCTACCCCGGTATGGCGGAGCTGCTGGGGGAGCTGAGGGCCGCCGGGAAGAAGCTGATCATCGCCACATCCAAGCCGGAGGAGTTTGCGGTCCGCATTCTGGAGCACTTCGGCATGGCGAAGTACTTCCACCTGATCTGCGGCGCCCCCATGCACGACCAGCAGGGGGCCAGGAAGGCTGCGGTCATCCGGGAGGCCCTCCGCCGGGGGGGCGTGGAGGATATCTCCTCCGCCGTCATGGTGGGGGACCGCCGCCACGACGTGGCTGGGGCCCACGAGGTGGGCCTGCCCTGCATCGGCGTGCTGTACGGCTACGGCGACCGGGCGGAGCACGAGGCCGCCGGGGCGGAGGTTATTGCGGAGGATCTGGAGGAGTTGAAGGGGATCTTATTGGGGGACTAAAGGGGAGATCCGGCTTCCGCCGGTTGGAGGAAAAATTGTTTGCCTCCAACCTTGTGGGGCTGCCAGCCCCAGAGGGCAGATTCGCCCATCGCCGGGCGGGAGGGGACGACAAATTGTTCGTCTCAAACCATGTGGGGATTCCATCCCCACGCCCCGGGTCACTTTTTGCTTGTGCAAAAAGTAACCAAAAACACGCTCAGGAGGGGGACACTTTCGATTGTGTCCC
>CAUWCX010000054.1:0-14423 GCA_963557105.1 uncultured Oscillospiraceae bacterium | reverse complement strand
AGGCAAAGGATTCCAAAACCTTGGTTTTGGCGCATTTTTGGTGACTTTTTGTGCGAGCAAAAAGTCACCGGGGGTGCGGGGGCGCGCAGCCCCCGAAAGAACCAGCTTCATGGAAGAAGAGAGCCGCTGCGTTCCCACCCGCCCGCCGAGAGGCGAATCTAATCGCAGCCCCCGAAACAGCGTTCTTGGGATACAACTGTCCCATCCCCCCAAAAAATCAAAAACAAAGAGTAATATCAAATCAA
Organism: uncultured Oscillospiraceae bacterium; assembly: GCA_963557105.1. GTDB lineage: Bacteria > Bacillota > Clostridia > Oscillospirales > Oscillospiraceae > Pelethomonas. The sequence goes on along the minus strand of CAUWCX010000054.1, from coordinate 14,178 downwards.
TAAACTACAATAGGTAATCAAAATGACACTAAATATTAAGCGCCTCTCCCCCTCCGCCAAGCTCCCCCGCTATGCCACCGCCGGGGCGGCGGGGCTGGATCTCCACGCCTGTCTGGACCAGCCCCTGACCATCGCCCCCGGCCAGCAGGTCATGGTGCCCACGGGGATCGCCGTGGCCATTCCGGAGGGCCATGTGGGTCTGCTGGCAGTCCGCAGCAGCATGGGCGTCCGCCACGGCATCTCCCTGTCCAACGGCGTGGGGGTCATCGACTGGGACTACCGGGGCCCCCTGGGCGTGGGCCTGCGGAACGCCTCAGCGGAGCCCTACACCATCCAGCCCGACGACCGCATCGCCCAGCTGCTGATCCTCCCCGTGGCCCAGCCGGCGCTGCGGGAGGTGGAGGAGCTGGACGATACCGCCCGGGGCGAGGGGGGCTTCGGCTCCACCGGGCGATGAATATCCACAGTATATTTATGCAATTTAGTTGAGGAATAATTATGCATCAGATCACTCTTGCCTCCCAGTCTCCCCGGCGGCGGCAGCTGCTGGGGCAGATCGGCCTCACGGACTTTGATATCCTGGTCCCGGCGGTGGACGAGGGCTACGACAGCGCCCTCTCCCCCCAGGAGATCGTCTCCTCCATCTGCCGGCGGAAGGCCCTGGCGGCCCAGGCCCTCAGCGGCAGCCGGGAGACCATTTTTATCGCCGCCGACACCATGGTCTTTCTGGAGGGTCTGCGGCTGGGGAAGCCCCGGGATGAGGCCGACGCCGCAGCCATGCTCCGCGCCCTCTCCGGCCGGACCCACCAGGTCTGCACCGGCGTGACTCTGTGCCGGGGGGACCGGGTGGACACCCGGGCGGAGACCACGGATGTGACCTTCCGCCCCCTGTCGGACCGGGAGATCCACTGGTATATTTCCACCGGCGAGCCCATGGACAAGGCCGGGGCCTACGGCGTCCAGGGCAAGGCCGCCCTCTTTGTGGAAAACATCCGGGGGGATTATTTTAATGTGATGGGCCTGCCCCTCCACCTGCTGGGAAACATGCTGGGGGACTTCGGGGTGGACCTGTACGGGGAGGGCGAGGAAGCGTGAAGCGGCTGCTGACCAAATACGGCATGATCGTGCTGTCCCTGGCGGTGGTCATCGCCGTCCTCTTCAGCGTCATGGCCTATTTCTCCACCACCTCCGCCGCCCTGCCCAACCTGGTGGGGATCATCGCCTCCCCCTTCCGGGCCGCCGCCTCCGCCGTCACCGACAAGGTGGAGGAGTGGACCAACTACTTCACGGAGTACGACGCCCTGAAGGCGGAGAACGAGGAGCTGAAGCTCCGCATTGCGGAGATGGAGGCCGATGTGCGCCAGGCCCAGCGGGACAGCGAGGAGAACCAGCGCCTGCGGGAGCTCAACGGCCTGCGGGAGCAGCGGCGGGATCTCCACGTGGAGTCCGCCCGGGTGGTGGACGCCGACGACTCCAACTGGTCCAGCATCCTTACGGTGAACAAGGGCACCGCCCACGATGTGGCCGTGGGGGACTGCGTCATCACCTCCACCGGCTATCTGGTGGGGGTGGTCATTGAGGCCGGGCTCAACTGGTCCTCCGTCCGCACGGTGCTGGACAGCGAGACCTCCATTGGCGCCCAGGTGTTCCGCAGCGGACAGAACACCGTGGCCAAGGGGGACTTCGCCCTCATGAGCCAGGGGAAGCTGAAGCTGGGCTACCTGGGCACAGAGCCGGACCTGGTGGCCGGCGACCTGGTGGTGACCTCCGGCCTGGGGGAATACTTCCCCGCCCAGCTGGTCATCGGCTATGTGGAGGAGATCGCCACCGGCGACGACGGCCTGGCCCAGTATGCCGTCATCGACCCCCAGATGGAGCTGGAGGGGCTGACCCAGGTGTTCGTGGTCACGGACTTCGACATTGTGGAATAAGGAGGTCCGCCCATGCTGCCGAAAAGCTATCTGGTGCTGAAGTGGACCGTCTACGCCCTGGCCACCCTGGCCCTCTTTCTTCTCCAATCCCTGGTGTTTGACCAGATCCGGGTGTGGGGCGTGGCCCCCTTTATCTACCCCATTCTCCCCGCTGTGCTGGCCTCCTTCGAGGGGTCCCGGCGGGGCCCCGTCTTTGCCCTGTGCCTGGGCGCGGTGTGCGACCTGCTGCTGGCCGGCCCCTTTGAGGGGTTCTTTACCCTGATCTTCCCCCTGGTGGCCGCCCTCTCCGCCCTGATCGCGGAGAAGCTGCTGTCCCCGGGCTTCCTCTGCGGTCTGGTGGTGTCCGCCATGGGCCTGCTGCTGACCGCAGCCTTCCGCATTCTGGTCATGCTGCTGGCGGGCCGCGGCCCCGCGCCGCTGATGCTCCGCATCGCCCTGGTGGAGTCCGCCATCTCCCTGCCCGCCCTGCTGGCGGTGCTGCCCCTGTACCGGGTGATCCACCGCAAATGCGCCAGCGAGTATTGACCGCCGCTTTTCCCCGTAAGCTGCCCGAGAAAGGAGTCCCCCTGTGGACGAACGAAACGAAAAACAATTCCACCGCCGCGCCATGACCCTGGTGGCCATGTTCGCCCTGTGCCTGCTGTGCTTCGGCTGGCTGCTCTATGACGCCCAGGTGGTGAATTACCAGGACTTTCTGAAAAAGTCCACCACCCAGGTGACCACCACCAAGATCGTGGAGACCACCCGGGGGATCCTCACTGACCGCAACGGCAAGGTGCTGGTGTCCAACAAGGAGCTGTACGCCATCACCTTTGACAAAAAGAAGGTCCCTGCGGTGGAGGACGAGAAGCACGACATCACCGTCAGCCGGGCCATCCTGCGGCTCATCCGGCTGTGCCAGGAGCAGGGCGTCACCTGGACGGACACCCTCCCTCTGACGGCGGAGGCCCCCTTCTCCTACACCACCGCCCAGGCCACCGGCACCCAGCGCAGCCGCTTTCAGCGGTATCTGAAGAACCGGAAGTGGTCCGACGCGGAGCTGACGGCGGAGGCCCCCTACCCCACCATCAGCCGGGAGCTGCAGGAGGAGCTGTGCTCCGGCGACGGGATGCTGCCCAGCCGCACCCTGCTGCAGCTCATGCGGAAGGACTTCGGCGTGGACCCCGCCTTTACGGACCAGGAGGCCCGGCTGGTGCTGGGGGTCCTCTATGAGCTGGAGCTGCGGACCTTCAACAACGGCAAGGATTTCTACATCCCCCCCTACACCTTCGCCGAGGATGTGTCGGTGGAGCTGATCTCCATCCTCAACGACGGCGCTTTCCAGGGGGTCACTGTGTCCAGCCGCTCCGTGCGGCAGTTCAACACGGACCGGGCCGCCCACATTCTGGGCTTTACCGGCGCCATTTCCAGCAAGGAGGAGCGGGAGGCCCTCAACGCCGACTACGACGCCGCCAAGGCGGCGGGGGCGGACACCTCCCCCTACCACTACTACGCCCTGGACGACACCGTGGGGAAGCAGGGGGCCGAGCGGGCCTTTGAGTCCTACCTCCGGGGCAAGGACGGCAAGCAGCTCATCACCACCGACGAGCACGGCAAGATCACCAGCGAGCTGTACTCCATTGAGCCCCAGCCCGGGGGCACCGTGGCCCTCACCATCGACATCGACCTGCAGGCCCAGGTGGAGGACTGCCTGGCCCAGGCGGTGGAGGCCATGAACGCCGAGGACGGCTCCACCACCCGGGGCGCCGCCGCCGTGGTGGTCAGCGTCCAGGACTCCGATGTGCTGGCCATGGCCTCCTACCCCACCTACGATCTGGCCAGCTACGGGGAGAACCTGGATGCGCTGAACAGCGACCCCGCCACCCCCCTGGTGAACCGGGCCCTGCAGGGGGCCTACGCCCCCGGCTCCACCTTCAAGCCCATCACCGCCGTGGCCGCCCTGGAGAGCGGGGTCATCTCCCCCACCACCAAGCTGTTGACCAAGGGGAAGTACACCTACTACCCCGACTACCAGCCCGGCTGCTGGATCTACCGCCAGTACGGCGGCTCCCACGGAAAGATCAACGTGTCCGAGGCCATCTACCACAGCTGCAACTACTTCTTCTACGAGGTGGGGCGGCTGACGGGCATCGACACCCTGAACCAATTTGCCTCCGGCTTCGGCCTAGGCCAGCCCACCGGCATCGAGCTGGGTGAGCGCACAGGCATTCTGGACGGCCCGGACTACCGGGCGGAGGCCGGCAGCCTCTGGACCGGCGGCAGCGTCCTGCAGTGCGCCATCGGCCAGGGCGACACCCTCACCACCCCCCTGCAGCTGGCCAACTATGTGGCCGCCCTGGTGCGGGGCGGGGAGCGGTATAACGCCCACCTGCTGAAGTCCGTCACCACCTATGACGGCAGCCAGACCCTCTATGAGAGCCAGCCGGAGACGGTGGCTACCGTGCAGATGTCCCCCTCCACCCTGGCCGCGGTGAAAAAGGGCATGGGGGATCTGACCACCACCGGCAGCGTATCCAAATATTTCCAGGACTGCGTGGTGTCCGCCGGTGCCAAGACCGGCTCCGCCCAGACCGGCGAGAAGGTGGCCAACGGCGTATTCGTCTGCTTCGCCCCCTTCGATGAGCCGGAGGTGGCTGTGGCCATCGTCATTGAGCAGGGCGGCTCCGGTGCGGCCCTGGCCTCCACCGCCGTCAACATCCTCAACGCCTGCTTTGCCCCCAGCGACATCGGCACTGCCCTGCTGCCGGAGGGCGCTCTCCTGCCGTAACTTTACCATAAAATTATTATGTAAACCGATGTGTGTGTAAGGAGTACCTTCCCATGGATATGGATCGCCCTGTTTTTGACTCCCGGGACCTGGGATATAAGGAGCCCTTTGGGGCCGCCTCCCTGGGTACCCGGGTCCGACTGACCCTCCGCCCCCTGGTCCAGGAGGGGTTTACCGCCTGTACCCTGCTGCTGTGGCACGAATTCGCCGCCCATCTCCAGGAGGTGGAGCTCTCCCCCGCCGGGACAGAGGACGGCTGCGCCCTGTTCCGCGGCGGCTATCTGCTGCCCCTGAAGCCGGAGCTCATCTGGTACAGCTTCCGCTTCCGCCGCCAGGACGGCACGGCGGTTTGGCTGGGAAAAAATGGATATTGCGGTGAGGGGGAGGCCATAGCCTGGCAGCAGACCGTCTACGACGACAGCCGCCCCACCCCCCAGTGGTTCGGCCGGGGCGTCACCTATCAGATCTTCCCCGACCGCTTCTGCCGCACTGCCGTCCCCAACGCCGCCGGGATGCTGGGGGACCGCCTGGTCCACCAGCGCTGGAATGAGCTGATGGAGTACCGCCCCGATGAAAACGGGGAGATCCGCAACCGGGACTTCTTCGGCGGCAATCTCAAGGGGATCGAAGAGAAGCTGGACTACCTGAAGGAGCTGGGGGTGTCCACTCTGTACCTCTGCCCCATCTTTGAGTCCGACAGCAACCACCGCTACAACACCGGCGACTACTGCCGGGTGGACCCCATGCTGGGGGATGAGGAGGATCTCCGCAGCCTGTGCGACAGCGCCCACAAGCGGGGCATGCACATTATGCTGGACGGCGTGTTCAACCACACCGGCAGCAACAGCCGCTATTTCAACGCCAAGGGGGAGTATCCCAGCCTGGGGGCCGCCCAGAGCACCGCCAGCCCCTACTCCTCCTGGTACAACTTCCAGCACTGGCCCGACCGCTACGACGCCTGGTGGGGCATTTACACCCTCCCCGCCGTCAACGAGGACGACCCGGACTACATCGACTTCATCATCCAGGGGCGGAACTCCGTGATCCGCCGGTGGCTCCGCCTGGGGGCCGACGCCTGGCGGCTGGATGTGGCCGACGAGCTGCCCGACAGCTTCATCGCCCGTATCCGCTCCGTCATGGACGAGGAGAAGCCCGGCAGCTTCCTCCTGGGCGAGGTGTGGGAGGACGGCAGCAACAAGATCGCCTACAGCCAGCGCCGCCGCTACCTCCTGGGCCAGGAGACCCACGGCCTCATGAACTACCCCTTCCGGGTCAGCGCCATGGACTACCTCCGGGGCGGCGACGCCCGCAGCTTCATGGAGGCCATGGAGACCATTCGGGAGAACTACCCCCGCCCCGCCTTCTACAGCTGCATGAATATGCTGGGCACCCACGACAACCCCCGCATCCTCACCATGCTGGGCACCTATCCCAAGGAGGCCCCCCCTACCCGGGACGGCCGGGCCGCCTACCGCATGAGCCCCGAGGAGTACCACCGGGGCGCCCGGCTGCTGCAGGCCGGCGCCATCCTGCTGTACGCCTTCCCCGGCTCCCCCACGGTGTACTACGGGGATGAGGCCGGCATGGAGGGCTATGAGGACCCCTTCAACCGGGGGACCTTCCCCTGGGGCCGGGAGGACCGGACCCTGCAGCGGCGGTTTGCCCTGCTGGGCAGTCTCCGGGCCAACCGCGTATCCCTGCAGACCGGCGACCTCCGCTGGCTCTACGCCCAGGGCCACGGCCTGGCCTTCGCCCGGCAGCAGGGGGACGAGGTCACCATCGCCGCCACCAACGCCGGGGATGAGCCCATTTTTATGACCTTCGACTGGGCCGGGGATCTGGCCACCGACGCCCTCACCGGCCAGCAGTTCCTGGCCCTGGGGGGCAAGATCACCATCTGCCTGCCGCCCCTGGACGGCGTTCTGCTGGTCTGAGCCCATTTTCTCCGCCGCCGGATGTTTCACGTGAAACATCCGGCGGTTTTTCTGTTTTTTCCCGGGAAAGATCAAGAACTTTTTCCACATTCCCTGTTGAAATGTCCCGCAATTGTGATATACTATTATAATGTATAAATCATAATTGGGGGAATATCCCCCTATCCCGGAGGTGTCCCAGTGGCAAAGACTATTGCGGTCGTCAATCAGAAGGGCGGCGTAGGAAAAACAACAACTTGTGTCAGTCTGACGGCGGCGCTGAAAGAAAAGGGACTGCGGGTCCTGCTGTGTGACTTTGACTCCCAGGCCAACGCCACCTCCGGCATGGGCGTGGACAAAACCGTGTCCCAGGGGGTCTATGATGTGCTGATCAACGGCGTGGAGCCCGCCAAGCGGGTGGTCTCCACCCGGTACGGCGATGTGCTCCCCTCCTGCAAGGCCCTGGCCGGCGCAGGCATTGAGATGATCGGCATGGACAAGCGGGAGTTCCTGCTGCGAAACGCCCTGCAAGCTCTGGCCCCCAACTACGACTATATCCTCATCGACTGCCCCCCCTCCCTGGAGCTGCTGACCCTCAACGGGCTGTGCGCCGCCGACAGCGTGCTGGTGCCGGTCCAGGGGGAATACTTCGCCCTGGAGGGGCTCAGCGACCTCATGAACACCATCCGCGTCATCAAGCGCTCCCTGAACCCCAAGCTGGAGCTGGAGGGCGTACTGATGACCATGTTCGACAGCCGAACCAATCTGGCCATGCAGGTGGCGGAGGAAGTGAAGCGGTACTTCCCCGGCAAGGTCTACGCCACCGTGATCCCCAGGAATGTCCGCCTCAGCGAAGCCCCCAGCCATGGAAAACCCATTACCGCCTATGACCGCTCCTCCCGGGGATGCGAGGCCTATCACAACCTGGCTGATGAGTTCCTGCGGAAAAACCAGGCGTGAGCCATCGTCTGAAAGGAGCATCCAATGGCAGTAAATAAGAACATCGGACTGGGCCGGGGGCTGGACGCCCTCCTGGGCGGGGATTTCTCCATGGAGCCCACCCCAGGCCCCTCCTCCCTGCCCATCTCCCAGGTGGAGAGCTGTAACGCCCAGCCCCGCCGGTATTTTGACCCGGAGAAGCTGGAGGAGCTGGCGGAATCCATCCGGCAACACGGCATTATCCAGCCCCTGACCGTCCGCAAGCTGGCCTCGGGCTACTACCAGATCATCGCCGGTGAGCGGCGGTGGCGGGCCGCCCGGCTGGCGGGATTGACCGAAATTCCCGCCGTGGTCATCGAGGCCGACGACCGGAAGGCCATGGAGCTGGCCATGATCGAAAACCTCCAGCGGGAGGATCTGAACCCCATGGAGGAGGCCCAGGGCTACAAGGCCCTGGTGGACCAGTACGGCATGACCCAGGAGCAGGCCGCCCAGCGGGTGGGCAAGTCCCGCAGCGCCGTGACCAACGCCCTGCGCCTGCTGCAGCTGACGGACAAGGTGCGGCAGCTGGTGGAGGAGAACAAGCTCTCCGCCGGTCACGCCCGCGCCCTCCTCTCCCTCCCCCCCGATCTGCAGGAGGAGGCGTCCCAGACCGTGGTCCAGCACAGCCTCAGCGTCCGCCAGACGGAGCAGCTGGTGAAGCGGCTCCAGGCGCAGCTGGAGAAAAAGCCCGCCAAAAAGCCCCCGGCAGTGGTCAACTATGTGGCGGAGGCGGAGAAGGAGCTGTCCAGCCAGCTGGGCCGGGCCTGCCACATCGCCCACGGGCGGAAAAAGGGCAGGATCGAGATTGAATACTACGGCGTGGACGACTTAAACGAGTTGCTGGAGGCCCTGGGAAGGATTAAACCTTGACAGTGTTTCACGTGAAACATGGGGGGATTTTCTTTTTGCCGGGTGGGCAAGAACATTGTTCTTGACGAACCTTGTGGGGCCTCCGGCCCCGCGCCCCGGGTGTTTCGGGAGCTGCGCGCCCCGGAGGGCTGATTCGCCTCCCGCCGGGTGGGTGGGGACGAAAATTGTTCGTTTCCAAGCTTGTGGGGATTCCATCCCCACGCCCCGGGTCACTTTCCCCTTGCCGGGAAAGTAACCAAAGGGGCACTTAGAAAGGGGACACTTTCGATTGTGTCCCCCTCCTAAGAACCACCCCCCGCAACGACATCTTCAAGGGGGCTCCGCCCCCTCGCCAGAGGGGCTACCCCCCCCAGCAGACTTGAGGGCTTGGCTGCACCCCAATGACATCGCACCGCGCCGCCACAGCGCGGGGTTTTGCGAGGGCTACCGCCCCCCCGTTCCCCCTGAGATTTCCGTGGGGGCGTAATTTACTTCTACAAAAAGCCACTCGCCCTTGGGGCGAGAATCAAATTGTCTTGAACGAGAGTAGACTACCGTGTGGTCATCGCAATGGCGAATCAGCACCTCAAAGTAAATCTTCCCTCACGCTGAATCCAGGCAAAACGGGCAGAATTGAACTTGACTAAGATGAGAACAGACTCCCGTGTGGTCACTAAAACGTCGGTTCACCATCCCTAGATGAATCTATCCCTTTAACAGGCCGGCAGGCGAAGTTGGAATAGATACCCGGCCGAGATCAGATGCCCGAAGGATCTGAAATTCGGTGGCTTCGCCCATCATCCCCCGCCTGCACCGATGAGGCAAAGGATTCCAAAACCATGGGTTTTGGCGCATTTTTGGTGACTTTTTGTGCGGGCAAAAAGTCACCGGGGGTCCGGGGGCGCGTAGCCCCCGAAAGAACCAGCTTCATGGAAGAAGAAAGCCGCTGCGTCCCCACCCGCCCTGCGAAAAGGCAAATCAGAAAAAGCAAAAAACTCCCCCGCCGCCGGAGGCGGCAAAACCAAAAACCCCTCGGCCCCATCGGGGCCGAAGAAAAGAGGATAATCAATGTTAGACATGAAATTCGTCCGGGACAACCCGGAGCTGGTGAAGGAAAACATCCGCAAGAAGTTCCAGGAGGAGAAGCTCCCCCTGGTGGACCGCGTTCTGGCCCTGGACAGCGAGAACCGCGCCGCCATCACCGAGGCCAGCGACCTCCGCGCCCAGCGCAACGCCCTCAGCAAGCAGGTGGGTATGCTCATGGGCCAGGCCAAGAAGGACCCCAGCAAGCTGGAGGAGGCCGAGGCCGTGAAGGCCCAGGTGAAGGCTCAGGCGGATCGCCTGGCGGAGCTGGAGGTCCGGGAGGGCCAGCTGGAGGAGGAGATCCGCCACATTATGCTGCAGATCCCCAATATCATCGACCCCTCCGTGCCCATCGGCCCCGACGACAGCGCCAATGTGGAGGTGGAGCGCTTTGGCGAGCCCCTGGTCCCCGAATTTGACATCCCCTACCACACCGAGATCATGGAGAAGTTCAACGGCATCGACATGGACGCCGCCGGCCGTGTGTCCGGCAGCGGCTTCTACTACCTGCTGGGGGACATTGCCCGTCTCCACGAGGCTGTACTGGCCTACGCCCGGGACTTCATGATCGACAAGGGCTTCACCTTCTGCATCCCCCCCTTCATGATCCACGGAAACGTGGTGGAGGGCGTCATGAGCCAGACCGACATGGACGCCATGATGTACAAGATCGAGGGCGAGGACCTGTACCTTATCGGCACCAGCGAGCACTCCATGATCGGCAAGTTCATTGACCAGATCCTGCCGGAGGCCTCCCTGCCCCAGACCCTCACCTCCTACTCCCCCTGCTTCCGCAAGGAGAAGGGCTCCCACGGCATCGAGGAGCGGGGCGTCTACCGCATCCACCAGTTTGAGAAGCAGGAGATGATCGTGGTCTGCAAGCCCGAGGACTCCATGGACTGGTACGAGAAGATGTGGAAGTGGTCCGTGGAGCTGTTCCGCTCCCTGGATATCCCCGTGCGGCAGCTGGAGTGCTGCTCCGGCGACCTGGCCGACTTGAAGGTGAAGAGCTGCGACATCGAGGCCTGGTCCCCCCGGCAGAAGAAGTACTTCGAGGTCTGCTCCTGCTCCAACCTGGGCGACGCCCAGGCCCGCCGCCTGAAGATCCGGGTGAAGGGCGAGGACGGCAAGAACTATCTGCCCCACACCCTCAACAACACCGTGGTGGCTCCTCCCCGGATGCTCATCGCCTTCCTGGAGAACAACCTCCAGGCCGACGGCTCCGTGAAGATCCCCGCCGTTCTGCGGCCCTACATGGGCGGCAAGGACCTGCTGGTCCCCAAAAAGTGATCCCCGGGCTGCGGCCCGCCGTAATATCCACAAATACCAATGAAAAAGGAGAAATTCAGATGAAAACCATTTGGAAGGTCCTGGGCGCGGCCGCTGTGGTGGCCAGTCTCACCCCCTACAAGGTCCACCGGGACGAGGAGACCGGCGAGCGCACCATTGAAGCCCTGCTGTGGAAGGTCTGCACCCAGCCCGATGAAACCGGCAAAGACCAGGTAGCCTATGTCAGCGTGGGTCTCCAGTTCCCCGAGAAGACCAAGACCCCCGAGGAGACCATGTTCGCCGACGACGAGATGGCCCCTGTGGCCCCCATGGCCAACCCCGTGGTCATGAGCAGCGACGACCCCCAGCCGGAGGAGACCCCCGCCGCCCCCGTAGCGGTGGAGGAGCCTGCCGCCCCTGTTGAGCCCGCAGAGCCCGCAGAGCCCGCGGAAACCGAGGAAACCGTGGAGAGCGTAGCCGCACCCGCCGTGGAGCAGTGCTGATCTGCCGCCGGAGAGGACCTCTGTCATGAAAAAATTCCTGCAGGAATTCAAGACCTTCGCCATGCGGGGGAATGTGATCGACCTGGCGGTAGGTGTTGTCATTGGCGGCGCTTTCGGCAAGATCACCACCTCCCTGGTCAACGACATTATCATGCCCGCCGCCTCCATGCTCACCGGCGGCCTCAACTTCAGCGACTGGAAGTGGGTGCTGAAGGAGGCTGTTGTGGAAAACGGGCAGGAGGTCGCCGCCGCAGTCTCCATCAACTACGGCAATTTATTGTCCACTATTCTGGACTTTATTATCCTGGCCTTCGCCGTGTTCTGCATGGTCAAGGCCATCAACAAGCTCCATCGCGCCAAGGAGGCCGCGCCCCCGCCGCCGCCTCCTCCCCCCTCCCCTGAGGAGCAGCTGCTGACGGAGATCCGGGACCTGCTGAAGGAGCGCGTATGAGAGAGAGTTTGAACCAAGGTCTGCCCCAGCTGGGGGTGGACACCAGCTGCATCCCCGCCCTGGAGGAATTTTCCCGCCTGCTGCTGGAAAAAAACCAGGTCATGAACCTCACCGCCATTACGGAGCCCAGGGATGTGGCCACCCTCCACCTGCTGGACAGCCTGTCCCTGGTGCCCCTGGCGGACTGGCGGGGCAAGCGGGTGGTGGATGTGGGCACCGGCGCCGGCTTTCCCGGCGTGCCCCTGAAGATCGCCCTGCCGGAGCTGGAGCTGACCCTGCTGGACAGCCTCAATAAGCGCATCGACTTCCTGCGGGAGAGCTGCGCCGCCCTGGGCCTTGCCGGTGTGGACTGCGTCCACAGCCGGGCGGAGGAGTTTGCCGCCGGGAACCGGGAGTCCTTCGACCTGGCGGTGAGCCGGGCGGTGGCGGCCCTGCCGGTGCTGTGCGAGCTGTGTCTGCCCCTGGTGAAGGTGGGCGGCCAGTTCCTGGCCATGAAGTCCAGCCACACCGAGGAGGAGATCGGCCAGGCCAAGTCCGCTATCGCCACCCTGGGGGGAAAAATTCGGGAGGTGCGGGACTACACCATCCCCACCACGGATGTGGTCCACCGGGTGGTGGTCATCGAGAAGGTCTCCCCCACCCCGAAAAAATACCCCCGGCGCTTTGCGCAGATCAAAAAACAGCCCCTGGGCCAGCCAGGCGGAACAACATAGGAGGAACCTTACCCATGGGCCAGACCATTGCTGTCGTATCCGGTAAGGGAGGCACCGGAAAGACCTCCTTTACCGCCAATGTGGGGATGGCCCTGGCGCAGCTGGGCCACTCCACCCTGTGTCTGGACTGCGACATCGGCCTTCGCAATCTGGACATCGCCATGTCCATGACGGACCGCGCCGTTATGGACTTCACCGACGTTCTGGCGGGCTTCTGCTCCCTGAAGGACGCCGTGACCCCCCATCCCCTGCAAAAGAACCTGTATCTGCTCACCGCCCCCTCCCGGCTGTTCCGTGGGGAGAGCGTGGACACAGCGACTCTGGTGAAGTTTTTCCTGGAGATCCGCATGATGTTCGACTACTGCCTCATTGACGCCCCCGCCGGATTGGGGGACGGCTTCCGGCTGGCCATCTCCGGGGCCGACCGGGCCATCGTGGTGACCACCACCGACGCCAGCAGCCTGCGGGACGCCCAGCGCACCGTCATGGAGCTGGACCGCCTGCCCAAGGGCAGGGTCCATCTGGTGGTGAACCGCTGCCGGAAGAAGCTCCTGCGCTCCCTGCACCAGACCATTGACGACGCCATCGACATGGCCGGTCTGCCCCTGCTGGGGGTAGTGCCGGAGGACGACACCATGCCCCTGTACGCCGGGCGGGGGATCCCCCTGCTGCTCACCGATAACAACTGCTCCGCCCGGGCCTACCGCAACATTGCCAAGCGGCTCAGCGGCCAGAAGGCGCCGCTGATGAAGATCCGATGAACTGAAGTTCTTGTCCGCCACATTTCTTTACAAAATTGAGGTACAGAGAAAGGAAATGAAAACACATGTATATTGCCCTCATGTCCCACGATAATAAGAAAGAATTGATGGTGCAGTTCTGTTCCGCCTACGCGGGGATCCTCTCCCGCCACAACCTCTGCGCCACCAACACCACCGGCCGCATGGTTGCCGACGCCACCGGCCTGAACGTCCACCTGTTCCTCTCCTGCCAGCACGGCGGCAGCCAGCAGATCGGCGCCCGCATCGCCTACAACGAGATGGACATGGTGCTGTTCTTTGTGGACCCCAACTCCTCCTCCATGGAGGAGGAAGTGCTGTACATCTCCCGCCTGTGCGACCAGAGCAACATCCCCTTCGCCACCAACGTGGCCACGGCGGAGATGCTGGTGCTGGGCATGGACCGGGGCGATCTGGATTGGCGCAATATCGTCAATCCCAAGCACAAATATAACCAGTGATCCCCCTTTTCTCTTGACTTTTGGGGCAAGAGCGTACTATAATAGCACAAACACGGGCATTCCGCGCAGAGGGTGACAGAGTACCCCCGCCCACCGGACAGAGAGAGCTGCCGCTTTGGCTGGAAGCAGCTCACGGCACCGGCGGGGGGAAGACAGCACCGGAGCGGGGACGGAGACGTCCGCGGCCAGTCCCGCCGCACCCAAAAGGGGCCAAAAGGCTGATTTTCGACGCGGGAGCGCCCAAAAACAGCGAATGTGGGTGGCACCACGAAGTGTGACCGTTGTCATGCTCTCGTCCCGCTTGGTCAGGGGATGGGAGCATTTTTTTGTCTTTTACTGTTTATTGCGGGGGCTGCGCGCCCCCGCAGGGCTGATTCGCCGCCCGCCGGGCGGGTGGGGACGAGAGGTCCTGCTCGTCGGCAGTCCCGGGGGTTCCGCCCCCGGACCCCGGGTCACTTTTTGCTCGTGCAAAAAGTAA
>CAUWCX010000053.1:0-14674 GCA_963557105.1 uncultured Oscillospiraceae bacterium | reverse complement strand
ATCTTCAAGGGGGCTCCGCCCCCTCGCCAGAGGGGCTACCCCCCGTGCAGACTTGAGGGCCAGTTGCACACCAAGGAGATGGCACCGCGCCGCAGCGGCGCGGGGTTCTTCGGGGGCTACCGCCCCCCGTTCCCCCTGAGATTTCCGTTGGGGCGAAAAACATACCTCTACAAAAAGCCACTCGCCCCGTGGGCGAGAATCAAATTGTGTTTGACGAGAGCAGACTACCGTGTGGTCATCGCAATGTCGGTGCCGCACCCCTAGATGAATCTATCCCTTTAACAGGCCGGCAGGCGAAGTTGGAATAGATACCCGGCCGAGATCAGATGCCCGAAGGATCTGAAATTCGGTGGCTTCGCCCATCATCCCCCGCCTGCACCGATGAGGCAAAGGATTCCAAAACCATGGGTTTTGGCGCATTTTTGGTGACTTTTTGTGCGGGCAAAAAGTCACCGGGGGCACGGGGGCGCGCAGCCCCCGAAGAAGCCAGCCACTGCGTTCCCGCCCGCCCGCTGAAGGGCGAATCAGCCCTCCGGGAATCCCCACATGGTTGGAGACGAACAATTTTTCGTCCCCCCAAAAAAGAAAAAATCCCCCTGCCGCCGCAGGCGGCAAGAAAAGGAGCAGCCAATGAACCCCTTCTTCGCCTATATCTCCCGGATGAAATACATCACCCGCTGGTCCCTTATGCGAAACAACGTCCCGGAGAACATCCAGGAGCACAGCCACATGGTGGCGGTGCTGGCCCACGCCCTGGCGGTGATCCGCCGGGATGTGCTGGGCCGGGCGTGCGACCCGGAGGCCTGCGCCGCCGCCGCGCTCTTTCACGATGCGGCGGAGATCTTCACCGGCGATCTGCCCACCCCCATCAAATATTTCAGCCCCGCCATCCGGGACGCCTACCGCCAGGTGGAGGATACGGCGGTGAAGCGGCTGCTGGAGCTGCTGCCGGAGGAGCTGCGCCCCGCCTATGCCCCCCTGCTGCGGGAGGAGGACCCGGAGGTCCGGGCGCTGGTGAAGGCGGCGGACAAGCTGGCCGCCTATATCAAGTGCCAGGAGGAGCTGGCGGCGGGCAACAGCGAGTTTGGCGACGCCGCCCGGGAGACACGGGAGGCCCTGGAGGCCCTGGGCCTGCCGGAGGTGGCGTGGTTTCTGGACCGGTGCGGGCCCTCCTTTGGCCTGACCCTGGATGGCCTCCAGCGGGGGGAGGGGGCCGCAGACCCCGTTTCCTGACAGGATTTTGCCTATTTTTCGGAAAAATTTACGGGAAAGTGCCGCCGGAGCGCAAGAAAAGACTTGCCTTTCCGGCGGCACTGTGATATGATTCTTATGCTAGAGTAGTTAAACCAGAGTGGACTTTTCGGTCCGCTCTTTTTCTTGACCAAAATCAATCGGGCAAAATTTCCGAAAAAGGGTCCTTTTTTCGGAGAAGCGATGTGCAAGGGAGGCAGTGCGATGGCGAAAGTAACGGAGCTGGTGGCCCAGCTGGCGGCCCCTGTGGTCCAGGAGGCCGGCTGTGAGCTGTGGGACGTGGAGTACGTCCGGGAGGCCGGAGAGTGGTTTTTGCGGCTCTACCTGGACAAGGACGGCGGCGTGGACATCATGGACTGCGAGAAGGTCAGCCGCGCCGTCAGCGACCTACTGGACGAGGCGGACCCCATCGAGGGCAGCTACACCTTCGAGGTGTCCTCCGCCGGGGCGGAGCGGACCCTGAAGCGCCCCGGGGATTTCCAGCGGTTCATGGACAGCCCTGTGCTGGTGAAGCTCTACAAGGCCAGGGATGGCCGAAAGGAGTTTTCCGGCTATCTGGCGGGCTATAACGACGGGGACATCACCCTCACCGTGGGCAAGGACACCATGACCTTCCCCAAGAACGAGGTGGCCCTGTGCCGGCTGCGGATCGAGTTTTGATGCAGAAAAAACCACGGATCAACATATCATAACAGGAAGAAATATAGGAGCAAGACGATGAAGTGTGATGAAATTTTTGCCGCTCTGGATATGCTGGAGAAGGAGCGGGGCATTTCCCCGACGTTTATGATGGATAAGATCATCCAGGCCGTGACCACCGCCTACAAGCGTGACCACGAGGGCGTGGAGAACGTGATCGTGGACGTGGACGAGGCCCGGAAGGATCTGAAGATGTACGTCCAGAAGGAGATCGTGGAGGAGGTGGAGAACCCCGGCACCCAGATCTCTGTGGAGGAGGCCCGGGCCAAGTTTGGCCGCGTGGACGTGGGCGGCACTGTGCATATCCCCGTGGACAACATGGAGTTCGGCCGCATCGCCGCCGGAAACGGCAAGCAGGTCATTATCCAGGGTCTGCGCGAGGCTGAGCGGGGCATGGTCTATGACGAGTTCAACTCCAAGCAGCACGAGATCCTCACCGGCGTGGTCTCCCGCATCGATCCCCGCACCGGCGGCGTGTCCCTGCGGATCGGCACCGGCCCGGAGTCCACGGAGGCCATGCTGTCCGCCAGCGAGCAGATCCGCGGCGAGGAGCTGGTGGAGGGCCAGCATGTGAAGGTGTATGTGGTGGAGGTCCGCCGCAGCACCCGGGGACCCCAGGTCCTCATCTCCCGCACCCACCCCGGCCTGGTGAAGCGCCTGTTTGAGCTGGAGGTGCCGGAGATCTACGAGGGCATCGTGGAGGTCAAGTCCATCGCCCGTGAGGCGGGCAGCCGCACCAAGATGGCGGTCTGGTCCAACGACGAGGCCGTGGACCCCATCGGCGCATGTGTTGGCCCCGCCGGTCAGCGTGTGGGCAGCATTGTCAGCGAGCTGCGGGGGGAGAAGATCGACATCATCAAGTACAGCGAGGACCCCGCCCAGTTCATCGCCGCCGCCCTGGCGCCCGCCGATGTGCTGGATGTGCGCCTGGCGGAGGAGGGCAAGGCCTGCCGCGTGGTCGTTCCCGACGACCAGCTGAGCCTGGCCATCGGCAAGGAGGGCCAGAATGCCCGCCTGGCCGCCCGGCTGACCGGGTATAAGATCGACATCAAGCCCCAGAGCTATCAGGGGGAGTAAGCTTGAGCGGGGGCGATACGCCCCCGCTCCCCGGAGAAGAGATCAACGAACCCAAAGAGAACAGAGGTTTACGCTATGCAGAAGCCGAAAAAGATCCCCCAGCGCCAGTGTCTGGGCTGCCGGGAGATGAAGAACAAAAAGGACCTGATCCGGGTGGTCCGCTCCCCGGAGGGGGAGATCAGCCTGGATTTCAAGGGGAAGAAGCCCGGCCGGGGCGCCTATGTCTGCCCGGACGCCGGATGCCTGGCCAAGGCCCGGAAGAGCAAGGCTCTGGAGCGGGCATTTGAGACTGCGATCCCCACGGAGGTCTACGATTTGCTGGAGCAGCAGATGGGAGAGGGTGAAAATGGATAATATCCTCAATATGGTGGGCCTGGCCCTGCGGGCCGGCCGGCTGGAGGTGGGGGAGGAGCCCGTGGGGGCCGCCTGCCGCGCCCGGGACTGCCGGCTGATCCTGGTGGCCCGGGACGCCGCCGACAACAGCTTCCGCCGGGTGCGGCACTTTGCCGACGCCGGACAGTGTCTGTGGGTGTCCATCCCCTTCACCAAGGAGGAGCTGGGCTCCGCCGTGGGGCGGACTGCCTGCGCCATGGCGGCGGTGACGGATATCGGCTTTGCCGAGGCCATCGGCAAGAAGCTGGCGGACCGTGACCCGGATAAATTTATGGAGACCGCCCGGCAGCTCTCCGTCAAGGCCCAGCGGGCGGCCCAGCGCCGCCGGGAGCAGCAGGCCCACGAGAAGAACCTGCAAAAGGGCGGCAAGAAGCGGCCCGCAGCCAAAAAGTAACCATGTCAAACCATATCGTTTCCACCATAACGCACGCCTGGAAACCCGCGCTGGCGGTGTTCGGGCGAGTTTCCGGACGTGTGTTATGGTGCGGATGAACCGTGATCACTATTGGAGGTGTCCTGATTGGGTAGTATTGTAACAAAGTATAAAGTAAATGAGCTGGCAAAGGACTTCGGTATGCAGACCAGGGAGATCATTGATATCCTGGCCAAGTATTCCGATTCGCCGAAGAAGTCCGGCCAGAATTTGGATGAGGCGGAGCTGAGCCTGGTGCTGGAGTATCTGACCCAGCACAACCAGGTTTCCGGGCTACAGGTGATCTTTGCCGACGCCGCCCAGGCGGAGAAGGCAAAGCCCGCCCAGGAGCAGGCCAAGCCCGCGGCCCAGAGCCGTCCCCAGCAGGCCGACCGGCAGGCCAAGCCCGCCGCGCAGAGCCGTCCTCAGCCCCAGGCCGGCGGACAGAAGCCCGCCCAGCCCCAGGCCCAGGCGCAGCCCGCTCAGCAGCAGCCCGTTTCCCGGGTGCCCAAGACCAAGGTGGTGGATACCCGCAAGGCCACCAATGTCAACCTGGATAAGTACGACGAGAAGCTGCAGGATCTGGCGGAGCGCAGCTCCGGCAACAAGCGGAACATGGACCAGAACAAGGAGAAGTTCCGCAACGCCGGCGGCAAGAAGAAGGGGCAGATGAACCTGTCCAACAAGCGCAAGCAGGAGGAGGCCGAGAAGATGCGCCGCCTCCAGCTGGAGATCGCCAAGAAGACCCCCCTCACGGTGAAGATCCCCGACGAGATCTCCGTGGGTGAGCTGGCCAGCCGTATGAAGAAGACCGGCGCCGAGGTGGTCAAGTGCCTCATGAAGAACGGCGTCATGGCCTCCCTCAGCCAGGTCATCGACTTCGACACCGCCGCCATCATCGCCGAGGAGATGGGCTGCAAGGTGGAGAAGGAGGTGGTGGTCACCATCGAGGAGAAGCTCATCGACACCGCCGAGGACAAGGCCGAGGATCTGCTGCCCCGGGCCCCCGTGGTGGTGGTCATGGGCCACGTTGACCACGGCAAGACCTCCCTGCTGGACCGCATCCGCAGCGCCAGCGTGGCCGCCGGGGAGGCCGGCGGCATCACCCAGCACATCGGCGCCTATCAGGTGCAGATCAACGGCAAGCCCATCACCTTCCTGGATACCCCCGGCCACGAGGCCTTCACCTCTATGCGCGCCCGGGGCGCCATGGTCACGGACATCGCCATCCTGGTGGTTGCCGCCGACGACGGCATCATGCCCCAGACCGTGGAGTCCATCAACCACGCCAAGGCTGCCGGTATCCCCATTATCGTCGCCATCAACAAGATGGATAAGCCCGAGGCCAACCCCGACCGCATCAAGCAGCAGCTCACGGAGTACGAGCTGGTGGCCGAGGAGTGGGGCGGCGAGACCATTATCTGCCCCATCTCCGCCAAGACCGGCATGGGCATCGACAACCTGCTGGAGATGGTCACCCTCACCGCCGAGATGGCGGAGCTGAAGGCCAACCCCAACCGCGCCGCCCAGGGTACGGTGGTGGAGGCCCGCCTGGACAAGGGCCGTGGCCCTGTGGCCACCCTGCTGGTCCAGAACGGCACCCTGCACCAGGGCGATATCATCATCGCCGGTACCGCCGTGGGCCGTGTCCGGGCCATGGTCAGCAGCAAGGGCGAGCGCCTCACCGAGGCCGGCCCCTCCGTGCCTGTGGAGATCACCGGCCTGGGCGAGGTCCCCGGCGCGGGCAACACCTTCAACGCCGTGGCCGACGAGCGTCTGGCCCGTGAGCTGGTGGAGCAGCGCAAGGCGGAGGAGAAGGCCAAGGCCAACGCCCCCATTCAGAAGGTCAGCCTGGAGGATCTGTTCAACCAGATCCAGGCCGGCGAGGTGAAGGACCTGAACATCATCGTCAAGGCCGATGTCCAGGGCTCCGCCGAGGCGGTGAAGGCCAGTCTGGAGAAGCTCAGCAACGAGGAGGTCCGCGTCCGGGTCATCCACTCCGGCGTGGGCGCCATCAGCGAGAGTGACGTTATGCTGGCCGCCACCTCCAAGGCCATTATCGTCGGCTTCAACGTCCGCCCCGACGCCGTGGCCCGGGAGAGCGCCGCCCGCAGCAATGTGGATATGCGGATGTACCGGGTCATCTACGACGCCATCAACGAGGTGGAGTCCGCCATGAAGGGTATGCTGGCCCCCAAGTTCCGGGAGGCTCTCATCGGCCACGCCGAGGTGCGCCAGACCTACAAGGTCTCCGGCGTGGGCACCATCGCCGGCTGCTATGTCCAGGACGGCAAGATCCAGCGCAGCTGCCAGGTCCGTATCGTCCGGGACGGCATCGTTATCCACGAGGGTCAGCTGGCCTCTCTGCAGCGCTTCAAGGACGCCGTCAAGGAGGTCTCCTCCGGCTATGAGTGCGGTATGTCCATCGAGAAGTTCAACGATATCAAGGAAGGCGATATTATTGAGTGCTTCGTAATGGAGCAAATCGCGGTGGATCAAAAAATCAATCGATAAGAAGAGATTTGTGATCGCCTTCCGTGGGGCCCCGCAGGGCGGGGCGGCGCGATAAGCGTCGTACAAGCGTTTCGCGGAGCGAAACCTTGGTTCAGGTCGGATTCACTTCGACCTGAACAAGTAAAGGTGAGAAGGGCTCCCGCGGGATCAAAGATCCCGTGGGAAGAGGCGATATTATTGAGTGCTTCGTAATGGAGCAAATCGCGGTGGATTAAAAAATCAATCGATAAGAAGAGATTTGTGATCGCCTTCCGTGGGGCCCCGCAGGGCGGGGCGGCGCGATAAGCGTCGTACAAGCGTTTCGCGGAGCGAAACCTTGGTTCAGGTCGGATTCACTTCGACCTGAACAAGTAAAGGTGAGAAGGGCTCCCGCGGGATCAAAGATCCCGTGGGAAGAGGCGATATTATTGAGTGCTTCGTGATGGAGCAGATTGCGGTAGAGTAATCGCCCAATTTACCACGGTCTCCTCGCGGCACAGCCGCTGTGGCCTACGCTACAAACATGCCACCGGCATGTTTGCTTAACGCTGCGGTGGAGCAGATTGCGGTAGAGTAATCGCCTAATTCACCACGGTCTCCTCGCGGCATAGCCGCTGCGGCCTACGCTACAAACATGCCACCGGCATGTTTGCTTAACGCTGCGGTGGATTGATCGCATGACTGACAGAGAATTTTTGTGATACAATAGACAACAGGGGCGGGCGAGCACGCCCGCCTCTGTTCCATCAGTGGAGGACTGTGTCATGGCTATCCATCTCATGGAGCTGAAGGAGCTGACCGGCCACGATGTGTATGAGCTGATATACGCCCATGGCTATGGGGAGGAGCGCACCTTTGCGGAGCAACGCGCCGCCTTTTGGACAGCGGACAACCGCTATCTCAGCGACGATGGGGACGGCAGCGGGATGGACGCGCTGATTCCCGCGCTTTGCCGGGTGTGCCCGGCCTTCGACTGGTACGGCACCAACCGGGTGACCTTGCACCAGTGGCGCCAGGTCGAGACGCTCCACCTGGCGGCCTGCCCGGAGGACAAGCCCTTTTTTCATCTGGTCTGGCGCTGGCTGGAGGAGGGCAACCGGGGGGCAGACTGGTTTTGGATCATGGGGCCATGATATAGAGACACGATCAACCAATGACTTTGGGGCGATGCCCCGGAGAGGAGGAAGTTATGGCAAAGAACCGTATCGGACGGATCAATGAGGAGGTGCAGCGGGAGCTGAGCGGCCTGCTGCGGACGGTGAAGGACCCCCGCCTTCAGGGTGGGTTGCTGACCATCACCCATGTGGACACCACCAGCGATCTGCGCTACGCCAAGATCTTTGTCTCCGCCCTGGACAAGAGCCAGGAGAAGGAGATGCTCAAGGGGCTGAAGTCCGCTGCCGGCTATCTGCGCCGGGAGCTGGGGGCAGCGCTGCAGCTGCGCTACACCCCGGAGCTGCTGTTTGTGGCGGACGACTCCATCCAGCAGGGGGCCCACATCCTGGAGATGCTGCGGGACCCCAATGTGGTGAAGCCTGCAAATCCCGCCAACGCAGATATCGTACTGGACGAGGAGTAAGCCAATGACCATTCAGGAAGCTGCCGCCCTGTTGCGGCAGAAGGACAACATCCTGCTGCTGACCCACCGCCGCCCTGACGGGGATACTATGGGCTGTGCATCCGGCCTCTGCGCCGCGCTGCGGCAGCTGGGAAAGACCGCCTATGTGCTGCCCAACCCCGATGTGACGGAGGGCAACGCCGTCTATGCGGCCCCCTACTGGGCCCCTGGGGACTTCAGGCCGGACTTTGTGGTGTCGGTGGATATTGCCGCCCGGGGCCTGTTCTATCCGGCGGCGGAGCAGTATCTGGACCGCATCGGCCTGGCGGTGGACCACCACCCCTCCTTTGAGGGGTTCGGCGCAGCGCAGTGCGTGGACCCCTCCAGAGCCGCCTGCGGTGAGATCGTGTACGAGATCTGCCGGGAGCTGGGGGAGATCACCCCCCAGGTGGCGCTGCCGCTGTACGCCGCCATAGCCACGGATACGGGGTGCTTTGTCTACGCCAACACCACCGCCAACACCCACGCCGTGGCGGCGGCGCTGCTGGCCACCGGCATCGACTACTTCGCCGTCAATAAGCGCCACTTCCGCACCAAGAGCCGGAAGCGGATCGCCCTGGAGGCGGATATGCTCAGCAACATGGAGTTCTTCCATGAGGGCCGGGGCGTATTCATGGCGGTGCCCATGTCCCTCATGGCCCGGATCGGGGCCACGGAGAATGACGCGGAGGACATCAGCACCCTGGCCGGTATGGTGGAGGGGGTGGACTGCGGCGCGGTGCTGCGGGAGCTGGCCCCGAACCAGTGGAAGCTGAGCCTTCGCACCGGGGACAACGGGCGGGTCAACGCCACGGCGGCCTGCCGGCTGCTGGGGGGCGGCGGACATGCCATGGCCGCTGGTGCCACCGTGGAGGGGACCCTGTCCCAGGTGAAGGAGAAGATCCTGGCCGCCATCGATGCGGTCAAGCAGTCGTAAGGGCTGTGGGGCCGGAGACGGCAGGTCTCCGGCCCCGACCAAAAAATAATTTGAAAAAACTTTGGAAAAACTTTGGAAAAACCATTGACAAATCGGGGTTTGTTTGGTATATTAAATCTCGCCTGTTCGGCAAGGACAAATATGGCGGCGTAGCTCAGTTGGCCAGAGCATTCGGTTCATACCCGAAGTGTCACCGGTTCGAATCCAGTCGCCGCTACCATGACTCCCCGTGAGTCAACCCCTTGGCGCGTTGGTCAAGCGGTCAAGACACCGCCCTTTCACGGCGGTAACACGGGTTCGATTCCCGTACGCGTCACCACGACGGGAGGAATCGCTCCCGTCAAATTGGAGGCTTAGCTCAGCTGGTTAGAGCGCCTGCTTCACACGCAGGAGGTCACTGGTTCGAGTCCAGCAGTCTCCACCAAGCTCTTGGAAACCAAGTGTTTCCAAGAGCTTTTTTGTTTTGCGATTTCTGCAAGGCGGTCATCTGGGATCTTCACGGACCCGGGGCAAGAGAAGCTGGCCTTTTCACAGAGAAAGTAGGAGACCGCTGCTGAAGGGTAGGCTTCAGCAGCGGTCTCGGTTTATCATTATAGAAGGCTTACTCCTGGGGCAAGGTCGCCAGGACCTTGCACACGGCGGCGCGGGTCATGGTCCCGTTGGGGTCCAGCTTGCCGTAGCTGCCGCCGATGACCTCCAGGGTCACCATGGTCTGGAAGTGCTCCAGGGCGTAGGGCAGAATATCGCCGACATCCGTAAAGACGCTGAGGTCGGCGGGCTCCACAGGCTCCGTCCGCAGGCGGCCCAGCATGGTCACCGCCTGGGAGCGGGTCAGCACGCCCTGGGGATCGAAGATGGTCTTGCCGTCCTTGGTCTCAATACCGCCCACAACGCCCAGGGCGTACATGGCCCGCACGGCGTCGGCGGCCCAGGCGTCCACCTTATCCATATCGGCGAAGGGGACCTCCACCGCGGCGTACTCGGTCAGATCCAGCCCCAGATACCGGGCCAGCAGCACGGAGAACTCCGCACGGGTCACGCCCTTGTCCGGGTAGGCATACAGCTCCTCATCCACGGTGATGCCGGTGAAGACCCCGCGGCGGTACAGGGCAGCCATATAGCCCTTGCCCCAGTGGCCGTCCACATCCACAAAGGGGGTGGAGGCATCCAGGGTCAGGGGGATGGTGACGGTCATGGCCCCTTTGGACACGGTGATGCTGCCGCTGCCCTCGGTGAAGGCGGTCTGCAGCACGCCGTTCTCGTCGATGGTCCCCAGAGCGGGGTCCACAGTCCAGAGGAAGTCGCTGGGCTGGGCGTGGAGGGGCAGGTGGTTGTAGGTCAGGTCAACAGAGAACTCCGCCTTTTCCCCGGGGATCAGGGTCAGGGTGGTGACGGGGGCGTTCATGGTCTGGACGGTCATCTGGTCCGGGGTGTCCACCACCAGGACCTCCAGTTCGGCGGTGCAGTCATCGGCCTCGGCGGTGATGGTGACATAGCCGCCCTCCTGGGGGGCCAGGAAGGTGGTGCCGTCCATCTCTCCGCTGCTGGCATAGAGCTCCACTTCGCCGTCCATGGGGAAGTAGTGGGTGTCCACCAGGTTGGCGGTGATCTCCAGGGTCTGCCCCGCCAGCACCGCTGGGGCGGCGGAGGCCAGGTAGATGTGGTCCGCCCGGCCGGTGGGCCGGTCCTCCGTCAGCAGGAGAAGGTGGTTGGACACCTTCCGCTGGAGGCGGTCGCTGGGGGAGTTGATGAGACGGGCGGTCTCGCTGTCCGGGGTGGCGGCCATGAGGGTGGTGGAGCCGCCGCCGTCCAGGCACAGGGCGGTGACGCAGCCCAGCTCCTCCATGCGCTTGGCCAGCATATTCAGGGAGGCGCCCATGCTGTGCCCGGCCTGGCGGCCGTCAATGGTGTACAGGATGACCTCGCCGTCTTCGGTCAGCCCCACGGCGGTACGGGGGGCAGTGTCCACCTTGAAGTCCGCGCGGGCCACGCCGTTTTCCACCAGCAGGTGGAGCGCGCCGATGGCCTCGGTGACCTCCTCCCAGGCGGGGTCGGCCACATCGAAGGAGACGGTGAGCTCCTCGCCGGGGGCAAGGGTCCGCAGGAAGCTGAGGGTCTGAGCGTTGGCGGTGGCGGCAGCGGTGAGGACCACCTGCTCCTCCGCCATGGTCACAGGGTCTGTGCCCTCAATGATCTCCTCCACCCGCAGCTCCAGGCTGCCGCCCAGGGCGGCCTCGCCCCGGCGGACCTCCGCCAGGACGCTGACGCCGGCAGTTGCGGCGCCGGTGGCGCTGTCGGTGCGGAAGTCGGGCGTCAGCAGGGTGACGCCTCCATTTTCCACCCGGGGCTTGTTGATGGCGGCCAGGGACAGCGTCTCGCCGTACTCGTTCTCGGCGGTGATGGTGAGGCCCGGCTGGCCCATGATGGCGGAGCCGTCCCGGCAGAAGCCCAGGGCGTAGTAGTTGGCGGAGCCGGAGAGGATCTCGCCGTCAGACACCAGCAGCCCCAGGGGGTAGCCGGTGGCGGTGTCGTAGAAGTCGCCGTTGATGGCGCCCACCACCCGGTAGCCCTGGGCCTCGTAGGCTGCTGCGGCGTCGGCGGTGGTGGTGCGGTCACAGACGCTGGCGCCGTAGGAGGCCACGGCGAGGAGATCCTGGCCGGGGGTGAAGGTGATGAAGCTCTCACGCCGGGGCTTATTGTAGTAGTCGCTCCAGAGGATGTTCTCGCTGAGGACGGCGTCCTGGTGCAGGTCCGTGTCCCGCAGCCAGACGTCGGTGCCGTAGGCGTCGGAATATACGCCCAGGGCGGCAGGGGCCAGGGTCAAGGCCATGGCTAAGGTCAAGATCAGGGAAATTGCTCTTTTCATGGATTCTCCTTTTCGTCGGGGGGGTACAGGTTACATAATAACGGCTACACTATACCACGATTTGCTGGAAATGTCCACCACGGCCCCGGGGAAAAGTGTATGGAAATCTTTGCCGGAGGGGGAAGTTTTTCGTTGCGCACAGGGCGGGGGAGTGGTATACTGAAGAAAATACCAACAATGGAGGAATGATCTATGCAGCAGCTTGAAAAACAGTACCATATCGCCTGCGTCCCCGGGGATGTGGGGCGCTACTGCATCCTGCCCGGGGATCCGGGCCGGTGCGAGTCCATTGCCGCCCTGTTCGACGATCCCCACTTTGTGGGACAGAATCGGGAATACCGCATCTACACCGGCACCCTGCTGGGGGAGAAGGTCTCCGTCTGCTCCACCGGCATCGGCGGCCCCTCCGCCGCTATCGCCATGGAGGAGCTGGCCGCCATTGGTGCGGACACCTTTATCCGGGTGGGCACCTGCGGCGGCATCGATGTGAACGTGCAGTCCGGGGATATTGTGGTGGCCACCGGTGCCATCCGCTTTGAGCACACCAGCTGGGAGTATGCCCCCATCGAGTTCCCCGCCGTGTCCGATTTCGGCATTGCCGCCGCCCTGGCGGAGGCCGCCCGGGCCATGGGAAAGACCTGCCACACCGGTGTGGTCCAGTGCAAGGACAGCTTCTACGGCCAGCACAGCCCCGCCCGTATGCCGGTCAGCTATGAGCTGCTGAACAAGTGGGAGGCATGGAAGCGCCTGGGCGTCAAGGCCAGCGAGATGGAGTCCGCCGCCCTCTTCGTGGTGGCCGCCGCCCTGGGCGTCCGCTGCGGCAGCTGCTTCCACGTGGTCTGGAACCAGGAGCGTGAGGCCGCCGGCCTGGATCAGAAGATGAGCGAGGACACGACCTCCGCAGTGAAGGTGGGCGTGGAGGCGCTGAAGCTTATCATCGCCCAGGACAAGGCGGGGAAGTAGGGACCTCAGTTTTCCCCAAAAGCCTCGCAGAGTTCGCCGCCCGGAGGCGGCGAATAGAGTGAAATCATTTTCTGCCGCGACCATGCAGCACGGTATTCTCGCGGCATAGCCGCTGCGACCTACGCTAAAAATATGCCACAGGCATATTTTCTTAACGCTGCGGCGTGGCAGAAAATACTGCTCGCGGAGCGAGCGTCGAATTGGCCGCCACCGGCGGCCAACCGAGGCGCAGAGCGCAGTGTGAGCCCCTATTCAAAAAAGTGCTTGCACTTTTTTGACAGCTCCGCAGTGAAGGTAGGCGTGGAGGCGCTGAAGCTCATCATCGCCCAGGACAAGGCGGGGAAAAATTGCTGAAACTTCCCAGAAAACCCTTGACAGGGCGGGCTATCCCCGTTATGATACTAAGTTGTGAGTAAAAGGGAGTAGTCGGCGCGCCTGTGCGTGGCTGAGAGCGTCAATCCGGCCTGTTGGCCCGCTTTCACCTGAAATGACGAGACTTTTACGGCTTGACCGCCGTAAAAGTCTCTTTTTTGCGGCTTTCCCCCAAATTTTGGTTTAGGAGGTATCCCCAATGCAGTTATTCTACGACCTGTTTGCCAACGTGCTGAACTTCACCTGGCAGCAGGGGGTCATGATCGCCATCGGCGCACTGCTGGTGTTCCTGGCGGTGAAGAAGGAGATGGAGCCGTCGCTGCTGCTGCCCATGGGCTTCGGCGCGATCCTGGTGAACCTGCCCTTCGTCCACACCGAGGCTATCGAGACCCTGTTCAACGCCGGTATCGCCAGCGAACTCTTCCCGCTGCTGCTGTTCATCGGCATCGGCGCCATGATCGACTTCGGCCCCCTGCTGAGCAACCCAAAGATGTTCCTCTTCGGCGCGGCGGCCCAGTTCGGCATTTTCTTCACCCTGGTGGTGGCGGTGATGCTGGGCTTCGACCTGAAGGACGCGGCCTCCACGGCGATCATTGCCGCCGCCGACGGCCCCACCAGCATCTATGTGGCCAACTACTTTGAGAGCACCTACCAGGGAGCCATCATGGTGGCGGCCTACTCCTACATGGCCCTGGTGCCCATTATCCAGCCCCCCATCATCAAGGCCATCACCACCAAGAAGGAGCGGCTGATCCGCATGGAGTATACCCCCGGCAACGTCTCCAAGACCACCCGCATCCTGTTCCCCGTGTTCGTCACCATCATTGCCGGCACCGTTGCCCCCAAGAGCGCGGAGCTGATCGGCTTCCTCATGTTCGGCAACCTGATCCGGGAGTGCGGCGTGCTGGACAGCCTCAGCCAGTCCGCGCAGCACGAGCTGGCCAACCTCATCACCCTCATGCTGGGCATCTCCGTGTCCTTCCGCATGAAGGCGGAGCTCTTCGTCACCTGGCAGACCCTGCTGATCCTGGGCCTGGGCCTGGTGGGCTTTGTGTTCGATACCGTGGGCGGCGTGTTCTTCGCCAAGTTCCTCAACCTCTTCAGCAAGAAGAAGGTGAACCCCATGATCGGCGCGGCGGGCATCTCCGCCTTCCCCATGGCCTCCCGCATGGTCCACAAGATGGGCCGGGACGAGGACCCCTACAACTTCCTGCTGATGCACGCCGCCGGCGCCAACGTCAGCGGCCAGATCGCCTCCGTCATTGCCGGCGGTCTGATCATCACCCTGGTGGAAAACCTGCTGTAAGCGGAAGGAGAAACGGATATGTTTACGTTTGACGCAGAATTGGTCCTGGCCTGTCTGGGCATCATGGGCAAGGGAATGCTGGGCATCTTTGTGGTGATCCTGGTGATCTGGGCCCTGGTGGCGGTGCTCAACCGCCTGACCGGCAGCAAGAGCTAACGCACAGAAAAATAGTTCGGGCAGCACACCGGTTTTCCGGTGTGCTGCTTGAGACCGTCAAAAAAGTGCAAGCACTTTTTTGAGTGGAGGGGATGCGCTGCGCTCTGCGCCTCGGTTGTCCGCCGAAGGCGGCCAATTCGACGCTCGCTCCG
>CAUWCX010000052.1:0-15226 GCA_963557105.1 uncultured Oscillospiraceae bacterium | reverse complement strand
AAAACATACCTCTACAAAAAGCCACTCGCCCCGTGGGCGAGAATCAAATTGTGTTGGATGAGAACAGACTCCCGTGTGGTCACTGAAATGACAGTGCCGCACCATTACCCCGCTTCTTGTTGTGCAACCCGCCCCCAGGGCTGCACGGGGGGTAGCCCCTCTGGCGAGGGGGCGGAGCCCCCTTGAAGATGTCGGTGCGGGGGGAGGTTCTTAGGAGGGGGACACAATCGAAAGTGTCCCCTTCCTAAGCGTCCCTTTGGTCACTTTCCCGACGAGGGGAAAGTGACCCGGGGCGTGGGGCTGGAAGCCCCACAAGGTTCGTCAAGAACAATGTTCTTGTTCACCCGCCGGGAGGCGGACAAAAAAAGAAAGGAAGAAAAACCATGTCTACTCCTCACAACTCCGCCCAGATGGGCGATTTTGCCAAGACCGTACTGATGCCCGGCGACCCCCTGCGGGCCAAGTTCATTGCGGAGACCTTCCTGGACGACGCCCGTCTGGTGAACAATGTCCGGGGCATCCACGGCTACACCGGCACCTACAAGGGCGTCCCCGTGTCGGTGATGGCCTCCGGTATGGGTATGCCTTCCATCGGCATCTACTCCCATGAGCTGTACACCCAGTACGGCGTGGAGAACATTATGCGCATCGGCTCCGCCGGGGCCATCAGCGAGAAGCTGAAGCTGCGGGATGTGGTGGCCGCCTCCGGCGCCTGCACCAACTCCAACTTCGCCCACCAGTACGGCCTGCCCGGCACCTTTGCCCCCATTGCGGACTTCACCCTGCTGGAGACTGCGGTGACCGCCGCCCGGGAGCTGGGGGTGGAGATGCCTGTGGGCAACCTGCTGAGCTCCGATACCTTCTACGACGCCTCCGCATCCACCATGCAGTGGGCCAAGATGGGCGTGCTGGCCGTGGAGATGGAGGCCGCCGCCCTGTACATGACCGCCGCCTACCTGGGCAAGCGGGCCCTGGCCCTCTGCTCCATCTCCGACAGCATCGTCACCGGCGAGGAGCTCAGCGCCGAGGAGCGCCAGACCACCTTCACCGCCATGATGCGGATCGCCCTGGAGACGGCTGTGCGGATGGCGGAAAAGTAAAAATTTTCCAAAAATCGTGGGAACTGGGGAAATTTTGCCCCGGAAACCCTGCTGCTTTGTAGCATATTTTGGTTGATTTGTTGAGCGAGATAGCGTATAATAACAGTTGCATACCGGGAGGGGGACACTCCCCCGACTTGTCTTTTGCCCCGGTGAGCAAATACAATACAGAAAGGCAGATTGAATTTTATGAAGAAGTTACTGGCTGTGCTGTTGGCCATGACCATGGTCTTTGCCCTGGTGGCCTGCGGCAACAAGAACAGCGACGGCAACAAGAATGCCGAAGCGCCCAAGACCGAGAACGAGGCTCCCAAGACCGAGAACGCTGCTGACGCCATCGCCGATGAGATGACCAGCGCCGATGGTAAGTATGAGGTTGCCTTCATCACCGACGTGGGCCAGCTGAAGGACAAGTCCTTCAACCAGGGCACCTTCGACGGCGTGAAGCTGTATGCTGACGCTGCTGGCAAGTCCTACAAGTACTATCAGCCCGCCGGCGGCAATGAGGCCACCGACGACGACCGCTACGACGCCATGAAGCTGGCTGCCGACAACGGCGCCAAGGTCATCGTGGCCGCCGGCTTCATGCAGGGCAACGCCCTGGCCAAGGCCGCCGCTGAGTTCACCGATGTCAAGTTCGTGTTCATCGATGGCTGGGCCCTGACCGACGAGGCCGGCAACCCCCTGAACAACGTCACCGGCGTCTCCTTCCAGGAGGAGCAGTGCGGCTATCTGGCCGGCTACGCCGCTGTGATGGAGGGCTACACCAAGCTGGGCTTCTCCGGCGGCGGCGGCGGCTCCAACGCTGCCTGCAACCGTTACGGCTACGGCTTCATCCAGGGTGTTGACGCTGCGGCTGCTGCCAAGGGCGTCAAGGCTGAGGTCAACTACTCCTGGCTGCACGGTTCCTCCTTCTCCGCCTCCCCCGACCTGCAGACCATGATCGGCGGCTGGTACCAGAACGGCACTGAGGTGGTCTTCGCCTGCGGTGGTTCCATGTTCCAGTCCATCAACGCCGCTGCTGGCGCTGAGGACGGCAAGGTCATCGGCGTTGACGTTGACCAGTCCTTCGAGGGCCCCAACACCGTCATCACCTCCGCCATGAAGGGTATCGGTGAGGCTGCCCAGCAGGCCCTGAAGGCCGCTGAGAGCGAGAGCACCTGGGCCGACTTCGGCGGCAAGAACGTGGTCCTGGGCGCTGCCCAGAACGCTGTGGGTCTGCCCACCGCCACCTGGAGCATGGAGAACTTCTCCGTGGAGGACTACCAGAAGCTGTTTGACGACATCGTCGCCGGCAACGTGGAGATCGACGGTTCCGACGTCTCCGAGCCCGCCAGCACCGACAACGTCACCGTTAACATCGTCAAGTAAGATATCCTGTACATCCCGAAGCGGGGACGCCTTTGGCGTCCCCGCTTTTACATTTTCAAAAAAGTGCAAGCGCTTTTTTGAAAAGGGGATGGCGCTGCGCTCTGCGCCTCGGTTGTCCGCCTTTGGCGGACAATTCGACGCTCACTCCGCGAGAAGTATTTTCTGCCACGCGCATGTCGCAGCAGAAAATGATTTTACTCTATTCGCCGCCTCCAGGCGGCGAACTCTGCGAGGCTCTTTTTCGGCTGCCGTCTCCGGATTTTCTCACAAAAGGACGGGAAAACCCGCCGCCGCGCCTTGCTTTTTTTTTCAACAGCCGCTATAATTGGTCTATCAAGCAAATCGGACCTGAGGCCCGGTGGGGCCTCCATTCAAGAGAGAAAGTAGGTGGCGGCATGGACACTTCTCCACAGTATGTGATCGAGATGAATCACATCACGAAGGAGTTCCCAGGCATCAAAGCAAACGACGACATCACCCTGCAGCTGCGAAAGGGTGAGATCCACGCCCTCTTGGGGGAAAACGGCGCGGGAAAGAGTACGCTCATGAGCGTGCTGTTCGGCCTGTATCAGCCGGAGGCCGGTGAGATCCGCAAGAACGGCCAGGTGGTCCACATCGACAACCCCAATCATGCCACCGCCCTGGGCATCGGCATGGTCCACCAGCACTTCAAGCTGGTGGAGGTGTTTACGGTGCTGGACAACATCATCCTGGGGGCGGAGACCACGAAGATGGGCTTCCTGCAGAAGAGGGAGGCCCGCAAGAAGGTGGAGGCCCTGTCGGAGAAGTACGGGCTGAAGGTGGATCTGGACGCCAAGGTGGAGGATATCACCGTGGGTATGCAGCAGCGGGTGGAGATCCTGAAGATGCTGTACCGGGACAACGAGATCCTCATCTTTGACGAGCCCACCGCCGTGCTGACCCCCCAGGAGATCGATGAGCTCATGGAGATCATGCGGGGCTTCGCCAAGGAGGGCAAGTCCATCCTGTTTATCACCCACAAGCTCAACGAGATCATGGCTGTGGCCGACCGGGTCACGGTTCTGCGGAAGGGCAAGTACATCGGTACGGTCAACACCTGCGACACGGACAAGCAGTCCCTGTCCAACATGATGGTGGGCCGCCCGGTGCAGCTGGAGGTCCAGAAGAAGGAGGCCACCCCCGGGGAGGCGGTGCTCTCCGTCCGGGATCTGACGGTGCCCTCCCACCTGCACAAGAAGAACGCCGTCAACGGCGTGTCCTTCGATGTGCGCTCCGGGGAGATCCTCTGCATTGCCGGTATCGACGGCAACGGACAGACGGAGTTGGTCCATGGCATCACCGGCCTGGAGAAGCCCACCGGCGGACATATCACCATCTGCGGCGAGGACATCGTCCACGCCTCCATCCACCGCCGGGGCGAGCATATGAGCCATATCCCCGAGGACCGGCATAAGCACGGTCTGGTGCTGGACTTTACCCTGGAGCAGAACATGGTGCTCCAGCGCTTCCAGGAGCCCCGCTTCCAGAAGGCGGGCTTCATCAACACCGGCGCCGTCCGCGCCTATGCGGAGGAGCTGATCGAGCAGTACGACGTCCGCTCCGGTCAGGGCCCCATCACCATCGCCCGCAGTATGTCCGGCGGCAACCAGCAGAAGGCCATTATCGCCCGCGAGGTGGACCGCAACAAGGAGCTGATCGTGGCGGTGCAGCCCACCCGCGGTCTGGACGTGGGCGCCATTGAGTACATCCACAGCCAGCTGGTGGCCGAGCGGGACAAGGGCAAGGCCGTCCTCCTGGTGAGCCTGGAGCTGGACGAGGTCATGAGCCTGTCCGACCGCATCCTCGTCATGTACGAGGGGGAGATCGTGGGCGAGCTTGACCCCAAGCAGACCACCGTACAGGAGCTGGGCCTCTATATGTCCGGCGCCAAGCGCAATATCGAGAAGGGAGGCGCCAGCGCATGAAAAACAAATTTGTGACCCTCTACGAGAAGGACGGCACCAAAAAGGTGCTTGCCTCCCTGCTGTCCATCCTCATCGGCCTGGCAGTAGGCGCCGTGGTGGTGATGCTGGTGGGCCTGAGCAAGAGCAACATCGGCCTTGCCGGAATGTGGGACGGCGTCCGGCTGATCTTTGCCGGTATCTTCAGCACCGGCCGCGACGCTGCGGGCAACCTCAGCTGGGGCTATAACGCCCAGTCCCTGGGCAATATGCTCTTCCGCGCCACCCCGGTGATCATGACCGGTCTCAGTGTGGCGGTGGCCTTCAAGACGGGCCTGTTCAACATCGGCGCGCCGGGCCAGTACCTCATGGGCACCCTGGCCACCCTGATGATTGCCCTGGGCATCCCCTCCGAGTCCGTCCCCGCCGGGATCATCTGGGTCCTGGCCTTCCTGGGCGGCATGCTGGCCGGCGCCCTGTGGGGCGCCATCCCCGGTATGCTGAAGGCGTTCCTCAACATCAACGAGGTCCTGGCTTGCATTATGACCAACTGGCTGGCGGCCAATATCGTCACCTGGGCCTTTGATGTCAGCAACTTCAAGAACCTGGTGGAGAACACCAAGTCCGCCTACATCTACCGCACCGCCTACAACGGCGTGGCCACCCCCAAGCTGGGGCTGGATGTGCTGTTCCCCGGCTCCCAGGTCAACGGCGGTATCATCATCGCCGCCGTCATTGCCATCGGCATGTACATTCTGATGAACAAGACCACCCTGGGCTATCAGCTCCAGGCCTGCGGCAGCAACCGCCACGCCGCCCGCTATGCCGGCATCAACGACAAGCGGAACATCGTCCTGTCCATGGCCATTGCCGGCGCGCTGGCCGCCGGCGGCGCTGCCCTGTACTGGCTCAGCGGCAACACGGAGTTCTACTGGTCCACCTACCAGTCCCTGCCCGCTGCCGGCTTCAACGGCATCCCCGTGGCCCTGCTGGCGGTGAACAACCCCATCGCCGTGGTTTTCACCGGTATCTTCATGGCTATGCTGGATATCGTGGGCCTGCAGCTGACGGGTCTGACCGCCTATAACGAGTACATCACCGACGTCATCATCTCCGTCATCGTCTATCTGAGCGCCTTCTCCCTGGTCATTCGCATGATGCTCAGCGGCCGCCGGAAGAAGAAGGCTGGAAACGCCCCCGCTAAGGCGGAGGAGAAGAAAGGAGGCGAGGGGAAATGACATTTCTGATCCAACAGACCCTCATCTATGCCATTCCCCTGATGATCGTTGCCCTGGCCGGCGTGTTTGCTGAGCGCAGCGGTATCATCAACCTGGCTCTGGAAGGTATTATGATCTTCGGCGCCTTTATCGGCGTGTTCTTTGTCCGCACCATGCAGGACTTTGACATCTTCACCGCCGCCGCCCGGAACGGCGACTGGCTGACCCTCCAGGGGCTGGAGCTGCTGGCTATGCTGGTGGCGGCCCTGCTGGGAGCGGTGTTCTCCCTGCTGCTGAGCTTCGCCTCCATCAACCTGAAGGCGGACCAGACCATCGGCGGTACCGCCCTGAACCTCATGGCCCCCGCCCTGGTGCTGTTTCTGATCCGCGTTCTGGCCAACCAGAACACCCTGCAGATGGCCACCGGCGACGCCGCCAGCTGGTTCATGATCAAGAAGTCCACCTTCGGCATTGACAAGAGCACGGACATCGGGTTCCTGGGGGAGACCTTCCTGAACAAGGTCTACCTGGCCACCTATGTGTGCATTCTGCTGTTCGTGGTGCTGTCCATCATCCTCTACAAGACCCGCTTCGGTCTGCGGCTCCGCTCCTGCGGTGAGAATCCCCAGGCGGCGGACTCCCTGGGCATCAATGTCTACAAGATGCGGTACATCGGCACCACCATCTCCGGCGCCCTGGCGGGCATGGGCGGCTTTGTCTACGCCCTGACCACCACGGGCTGCACCGCCAACGGCGACGTGGCCGGCTTCGGCTTCCTGGCCCTGGCGGTCATGATCTTCGGTAACTGGAAGCCCCTGAACATCGCCGGCGCGTCCCTGCTCTTCGGCCTGTTCAAGTGCATCGCCGCGGCCTATGCCAGCATCGACCTCAACGGCGACGGCAGATTCTTCCTGGCGGAGATCGGCGTCAGCTCCCACCTGTATCGGATGCTGCCCTACCTCATCACCCTGGTGGTTCTGGCCTTCACCTCCAAGAAGTCCCGCGCCCCCAAGGCGGAGGGTATCCCCTACGACAAGGGCCAGCGCTAAATCAATCACGCAGAGAAGCCGCCCGAATGGGCGGCTTCTTTGTATATTCAAAAAAGTGCGGGCACTTTTTTGAGGCGCACTCCGCTTCGCGCCTTGCGGCTGTGCCGCTGCGACGCACGCTGCGTGAGATGTATTTTCCGCCAGGCCGCAGCGTTAAGAAAATATGCCTGCGGCATATTTTTAGCGTAGGTCGCAGCGGCTATGCCGCGAGAATACCGTGCTATATGTCGCGGCAGAAAATGATTTTACTCTTTTCGCCGCCTGCGGGCGGCGAACTCTGCGAGGCTTTTGGAGAAAATGGAAGCCGCCCGGATGGGCGGCTTCTTTGTATTGTGGGGGAAATTTCTCTGTCCCTGGACAGTTTCCGCCGCCCAGCCGTTTTATGGGCAGAACGAAACAAAACAGGAGGCGTGGATCATGAAAAGAAACGGAACACGGCGCACATGGGGGCTCTGGCGGCAGGAGGACCGGGCAGTGGGGCTGGAGGCCCTCTGCCAGCGGGCCTATCTGGACTGGGCCTGGCGGTGCAACCGCTGAGGGGGATCACCGCCCCAGCGCCAGGGCCAACAGGGCGGAGAGCGCCGCCTGGATGGCCTTTCCCGCCCAGTGGTACCGGGGGGAGAGATCCCCAATGACCGCCAGGGTCTGACAGTGGACGCAGAGGCCACCCCAGCCGACGATAGCCGCCGCGGCGGCCATGGCTCCGGGGCTGGGGGAGAGTGCCCCCACAGCGGAGACCATCTCCAGCAGTCCGAGACACCAGCGGGGCAGAGGCAGCAGGGCTGCCGGGACACGAAACACCGCCACAAAGGCGCAGATCTGGAGGGTGGCGCCCAGGGCGCCGGAGATGGCCTGGGGGAGGGCGGTGGACAGGGGGAACCGCTCCTCCGCTGGACCGGGCAGGGGGAGGGGCCCCGGCCCCCGGTCCCGCCCCAGGCGGCACAGCAGAAGGCCCGTCAGCAGGGCGGACAGCACATGAATGGCATACAACCGCAGCCCCGCCCGGGGGCCGCCCAGCACGGTCCCGGCAAAGCCCACCAGGAACCCGGGGCCGCAGTTGTTGCAGAAGCCCAGCAGCAGCTCCCCCTCCCGGCGGGTGAGAAGCCCCTGATCGAACAGCTCCCGGACAGTCCTGGCCCCGGCGGGGTAGCCCCCCAGCAGCCCCGCCAGTAGGGGCATGGCGCAGATGCCCCGCAGGTGGAACAGGGGGCCCATGACCGGGGAGAAGATCCCCCGGAGCCACTGGGCAAAGCCCAGCTTCAGCAGCAGGGAGGTTACCACGAAGAAGGGCAGCAGGGTGGGAATCACCGTCCGTGCGCAGAGGGCCAGCCCATCCGTCACGGCCCCAGCCGCCGCCTCCGGCCGCAGGAGCAGCAGCGCCCCCAGCAGCAGGACGCAGAGTATGGATACCGCATTTTTCATTTCATCACCGCTGAAGCATATGCAAAACCCGGACAGGGTATCCCTGTCCGGGTAAGATTGTCAAAAAAGTGCAAGCACTTTTTTGAGTAGGAGCTTGCGCTGCGTTCTGCGCCTCGGTTGGCCGCCAAAGGCGGCCAATTCGACGCTCACTCCGCGAGAAGTATTTTCTACCAGGTACACGCCCCGGCAGAAAATGATTTTACCCTATTCGCCGCCTCTGAAGCGGCGAACTCTGCGAGGCTTTTTGTCTGTGCGCTAGTCCGGCAACAGGAACGCAAAGACCATAAGGGGGGAGAGGATATTGGCGGCGGCGTGGATGGCCCAGCCGTACAGGATACTTCCATTAGCCTTTTTCAGGGACAGCCAGCCCAGGGCATATCCGATCCCGCCGGTGAGCAGGACCACCATCAGAACCGCCGGAAGGCGCTTATCCGGCAGGGCGAAGATATGCACCGCGCCGAAGAGCAGCGCCTGGATCAGATTGCCGGCCCGTTGGCCCAGGGCGCTGCACAGGCGCTTGCAGAGAAACCCGCGAAACAGGATCTCCTCGGACAGTGCGGTTTGGACAAGGGCCCAGATCAAGATCACCGCGAAGGTCTGTATGCTCCAGCCGCTTTGCCGGAAGGCGTCCACAGTAAAGCCCTCGTAGTTCAAGTTGCCGGAGCGGTAGAGCCACAGATAGGGGAGGATCACGGCCAATGAAAAGCCCAGCAGGATGCCGAGGGTGGCCTTCAGCGGCGGCTTCGGCGCGGCGGTGAGTCCAAGCCAGCGGAAAAAGCCCCCTGCCCGCCTGTGGGAGAAAACATACCAGATGAAGGGAACGGCGGAAAAGAGCAGCAGCTGCAGCGCAGCGCTGGTGATTTGGTTAAGCAGGACCATGGGTCAACTCCTTTTGTCCGAAGAGC
The DNA here is from genome assembly GCA_963557105.1 of uncultured Oscillospiraceae bacterium. Classification (GTDB taxonomy): domain Bacteria; phylum Bacillota; class Clostridia; order Oscillospirales; family Oscillospiraceae; genus Pelethomonas. Next base: position 6,240 of record CAUWCX010000052.1, on the reverse strand, counting down.
CGCAGGAGCTGCCGCGGAAGCATCTGTTCTGTGGCAGCTCCGTTTCATGCTTTACTCCAGGTTGAGTTTACGCTTGAGGATATAGTTGGTGCCCAGGAAGAAAACGGCGGTCCACACGGCTGCGTAGCCGATGCCGATCCACAGGACGCCATGCATGACTCCGAAGATGGCGGAGGCGCTGTCGGCGACGGTGACGGAGTTGGCGACCTTGTCCAGAAGCCCTGTGCTGAAGACGCCGACGCCCATGAGGCTGGAGATCACACCCATGGCGGTGTCGATAGCCATGAAGGCCACCACGCTCATGAGAATGCGGTTCTTGCCGAAGAGGTGGCCGATGGCCATGGACTGGTACATCTGCAAAAACCGGCTGGCCACGCTCAGCAGGAGGAACAGAAGGAACTCCACAAAGACCAGGATGGTCTGGCCCAGGTAGAACTGGGAGACGGCCCGGACGCTGTCCCAAAAGGCCCGGAAGGCGCCCAGGTAGTCCTGCCACTCCAGGGGGAAGATCAGCAGGCCGGAGAGTACAGCCACCAGGAAAGAGATGATGACCACAGTCATGGCGCACAGGAGCTTGGCGGTGATGAGTTGCCAGGGCCGCACCGGCAGGGTGTGCATCAGATATCCCTCGTCCCGCAGCAGGCCCTTATAGAACCGCTGGATCATAAAGATCACCGACAGGATGAACATGCCGATCAGGATGAAGACATATACCAGCATGGCGGACCCGGAGACGATCTCCCCCGCCAGGGTGGAGCTGGTGATAACATGCTGCATGGTGAAGCGGTTGATGAGGCCCAGCACCAGGGCGGCGGGCCAGACCAGGGCGAACTGCTTGAGCATGGAGCGAAAATCGTATTTTAACAGCTTACCCAACATTAGAACTCCCCTCCTTCCATCTGGTGTGCCCGGAAGACGTCCCGGAACAGGGCGTCCACGCTCCTGCCCTCCCGCTCCCGGATGTTGTCAACGCTGTCGTGGAGGACCACCTGGCCCGTCTTGAGAAAGACCACCTCGTCCAGCACCTGCTCCACATCGCTGATGAGATGGGTGGAGATGAGGACGGTGCCCTCCTCGTTGTAGTTGGTGAGAATGGTGCTGAGGATGAAGTCCCGGGCGGCGGGATCCACCCCGGCGATGGGCTCATCCAGCAGGTAGAGCTGTGCCTTTCTGGCCATGACCAGCACCAGCTGTACCTTCTCCTTGGTACCCTTGCTCATGGTCTTGATCTTGTCCCGGGGTTCCACCCCCAGGCTGCGGCACATGGCCAAGGCCTTGGCCTTGTCGAAGTCCGCGTAGAAGTCCGCGAAGAGGTCCATCAGATCCGTGGCCCGCATCCAGTCGGCGAAGTACATCCGGTCCGGCAGGTAGCTGGTGATGGACTTGGTATAGACCCCGATGGGCTGGCCGTCAATGGCAGCGGCGCCCGATGTGGGCTGCAGCAGCCCGCAGAGGATCTTGATGAGGGTGGTCTTACCGCTGCCGTTGGGGCCCAGGAGCCCCACGATGCGGCCCCGGCCCAGGGACAGATCCACCCCCGCCAGGGCGGTGGTACGACCAAAGGTCTTTACCAGCCCGGTGGTGGTCACAAGCTGTTCATTCATGGTCCAATTCCTCCTTTAACAACACAAATGCGTCCGCCCGGGCGTAGCCCAGGTCCTCCAGAATTTGCAGACAATCTGCCACTGCCGCCGAGGCTCTGGCCCGGCGGGCCGCCTGGATGACGGCGGCGTCCTCCGTCACCGTCCTTCCGGCGGTGCGGTTGGCCACCGCCAGTCCATCCTGCTCCAGCTGGGCCATGGCCCGCTGCATGGTGTTGGGGTTCACCCCTGCCTGGGCGGCGATCTCCCGCACGGCGGGGAGCTTTCCCCCCGGGGGATATTCCCCCTTTAAGATCCGCAGGGTCAGCTGCTCGGTGAGCTGCTGCCAGATCGGCCGGTCATCGGTAAAGTGCCAATCCATAGGCAGACCTCCTTTCAACTGTGTTATTGTATTAAGTGATTAGTACAATAATACATCCGGCGGGATTTGTCAAGGGGTTTGGGGAAAAATTTTTCTCACTGCCGCATAGATATGGCGGTGAGGTGACGAAGAATGGACAAAAACAAGCGGCAGATCCTCACCGATGCGGCGGAGTTTTTTGACCTGCCGGCAGATCTGGTGGCGGGACTGCCCCATGTGGAGGTCCTGGGGGACCGGCAGTTCTACATGGAGCGGTACCAGGGCATCCTCTCCTACAGCGGGGAGGAGATCGATATCAACGCCGGGGGGCTGATCGTGCGGGTGTACGGCCGGGGGCTGGAGCTGACCAGCATGACCGGGGCAGCCCTGCGGATCCGGGGGGCCATCCAGCGGGTGGAGTGGGTGCGGTAGATGCTCAGGGAGATGGTGGACCTGCTGCGGGGGCAGGTGACGGGACGGGTGGAGAGCGGTTTTCCCGAGCGGGTGCTGAATCTGTGTGCGGAGTACGGGGTCCGCTTCTGGGATCTGCGGTGGGAGTCGGCGGCGGCCTTCACCTTCACCCTCACCCGGCGGGACTGGAAGCGGCTGCGACGGCTGACGGCCCGGCTGGACTGCGACCTGACGGCGGTGCGGTGGCGGGGGACGCCCTTCTTTCTGGGGCGGCTGCGCCACCGGTATGGGCTGTGGATCACCTTCGGACTGTGCGCCCTGGCCCTGTTCCTGGGCTCATTTTACATCTGGGATATTGAGATCCAGGGCAATGAGCGGGTGCCGGACCATGTGATCCTCCGGGCCCTGGAGAACCACGGGGTGGGCTTCGGCACCTTCGGCTATGGGGTCAACTCCCCGACCCTCCGCAATGACCTGCTGCTGGACGTGCCGGAGCTGAGCTACATCGCCGTCAACGTCCGGGGCTGTCGGGCCTATGTCCAGGTGCGGGAACGGGTGCAGCCCCCGGAGATCATCAGCAAGCAGCGGCCGGGGAATACCGTGGCCGCCAAGGATGCCCTGGTCACCGCCATCTGGCCCCTGGACGGGGAGAAGCAGGTGCTGCCGGGAACCATGGTGAAGGCGGGGCAGCTGCTGATCTCCGGGGTGGTGGACAGCGGCTACGGCGGCGTGCGGTACCTGCGGGGCATGGGGGAGGTCACCGGGCGGACATGGTACACGCTGCGGTGCAAGGTCCCTCTGACCGTGGAAAAAAAGGAGTACACCGGCCGGACATGGACCCGGCGGGCCCTGCTCTTTGGAAAAAAACGGGTGAATTTATCTTTTGCCAGTAGCATTTCCGGGGATACTTGTGATAAAATAGTACATTGTAAGCAGTGGACGCTGCCGGGGGATATCCCTCTGCCGGTGACTGCGGTGACGGAGACGCAGCGGGAGTATGCCCGCGTCCCGGACCGCCGCAGCCGGGAGGAGGCCATGGCCCTGGCGGACATTGTGCTGACGCGGCGGCTGGCGGAGTGTCTGGCCGGGGGCGAGGTCCTCCGGCGGGAGCTGACCTGCGCCGCTGCCGGGGATATGCTGCTGGTCACCCTTACCGCCGAGTGTGAGGAGCAGATCGGCAAGTTTATTGATCTACCAAAGGAGCAGGATTGAGCATGGAGCAACGGATCGAGATCGACCGCCTGGAGGAGACGGTCAGTATTTTTGGGTCCTTTGATGAGAATATCCGGCTGATCGAGTCGGAGTTTCAGGTGGTGGTCACCAACCGGGATGGGGAGCTGCGGATCAACGGCGATGTGGAGGACACCCTCCTGGCCGCCAAGGCCATCCGGGCGCTGCTGACCCTCTCCAGCCGGGGGGAGAATATCGGTGAGCAGGCGGTGCGGTACGTCATCGGTCTGGCCCGCAGCGGCCAGGAGGACAAGGTGGAGGAGCTGAACCAGGATGTGATCTGCATCACCTCCAAGGGCCGCCCGGTAAAGCCCAAGACCATTGGGCAGAAGAAGTATGTGGAGTCGGTGATGAAGAACACGGTCACCATCGGCGTGGGCCCCGCCGGTACGGGCAAGACCTACCTGGCGGTGGCCGCCGCCGTGAAGGCATTCCGGGATAAGCAGGTCAACCGCATCATCCTCACCCGTCCGGCGGTGGAGGCCGGGGAGCGGCTGGGCTTCCTGCCCGGTGACCTCCAGAGCAAGGTGGACCCCTACCTGCGGCCCCTGTATGATGCCCTCTTTGATATGCTGGGGGCGGAAACCTATCAGCGCTATCTGGAGCGGGGCAGCATCGAGGTGGCCCCTCTGGCCTATATGCGGGGCCGGACCCTGGACGACAGCTTCATCATCCTGGATGAGGCCCAGAACACCAGTCGAGAGCAGATGAAGATGTTCCTCACCCGCATGGGCTTCGGCTCCAAGGTGGTCATCACCGGCGATGTGACCCAGATCGACCTGCCCGCCGACAAGACCAGCGGGCTGAAGGAGGCCGTCCGGGTGCTGAAAAATGTGGAGGGCATCGGGATCTGCTCCCTGACGGACCAGGATGTGGTCCGCCATGTGATGGTCCAGCGGATCATCAAGGCCTACGACGATTACTACAACAGCGGCGCCAATGCCTCCGCCCCGGCGGCGGGCAGAGGCGGGAAAAAGAGATAGGAGGGCGGCAATATGGCAAAGCGGCACTATATCCCGGTGACGGCGGATGTGCCGGGGGCGGCCAGTGAGGGCAACTGCGCCCTGATCCGCAAGGCGATCCGCACGGTCCTGGCCCTGGAGGGGGTCACGGCCCCCTGCGAGGTGGACGTGCTCCTCACCAACGACGAGGGCATCCACCAGATCAACCTGGATATGCGGAATGTGGACAGGCCCACGGACGTCCTCAGTTTCCCGGAGTTTGATCTGGAACCCGGCCAGCCGCCCCAGGCGGAGGATGAGGAGCTGCTGGACCCCGCCACGGGGCTGCTGCCCCTGGGGGACATGGTGATCTCCATGGAGCGGGTGAAGGTCCAGGCCAAGGAGTACGGCCACACCAACCGCCGGGAGCTGGCCTATCTCACGGTCCACTCCGTACTGCACCTGCTGGGCTACGACCACCTGGACGAGGGGGAGGAGAAGGCCCGGATGCGGCAGCGGGAGGAGAGCATTATGGCGGAATTGGGCATCCCCCGGTAAAGCACAGCTGTACAGGAAAAATTTTGCGGTAAAAGTGTTCAACGCCGCACAGGAAACAAAAGAAAGTTGAGGATCATCTACCATGAATGAAATCAAAAAGACGGCCATGATCACCATTGCGGGCCGCCCCAATGTGGGCAAGTCCACGCTGACCAACGCCCTGGTGGGGGAGAAGATCGCCATCGTCTCCGCCAAGCCCCAGACCACCCGCAACCGCATCTGCGGCGTGGTGAACCGGGGGGACACCCAGTTCGTCCTCATGGACACCCCCGGCCTCCACAAGGCCAAGACCCGTCTGGGGGACTACATGGTGAAGGTGGTGCGGGAGTCCGTGGCGGATGTGGACGCCGTGTGCCTGCTGGTGGAGCCCATCGCCAAGGTGGGGGTGCCGGAGCAGGCCCTCATTGACCGCATCCGGGAGGAGAAGCTCCCCGCCGTGCTGGTCATCAACAAGATCGACACCGTGGAGAAGGCCCAGCTGCTGGAGGTCATTGCCGCCTACAGCGCCGCCTGCGACTTCGACGCCATTATCCCCATTTCCGCCCAGCGGAAGGACGGCCTGGAGATCCTCATGGAGCAGCTGGCCAAGTACGCCCAGGAGGGTCCCCAGCTCTTCCCCGACGGCATGACCACCGATCAGCCGGAGAAGCAGATCGTGGCGGAGATCGTCCGGGAGAAGCTCCTGCGGAACCTGGACAAGGAGATCCCCCACGGCACCGCCATTGAAGTCACCCGCTTCTCCGAGCGGGACAGCGGCATCATCGACCTGGATGTGACCATCTACTGCGAGAAGGCCAGCCACAAGGGCATCATCATCGGGAAAAACGGCGCCATGCTCAAGCGCATCAGCACCCACGCCCGGGAGGACATCGAGAAGTTCATGGGGGCGAAGGTCTATATGGAGACCTGGGTGAAGGTGAAGGAGAATTGGCGGGATAATATGAATTTGATTCGGAACTTTGGGTATGAGGAGTAGGGGCGAGAGGTTCTGCTCGGCGGAAGACCCGGGTTGCTTTAGCCCCGGGGATTCCATCCCCGGACCCCGGAGGGCTGATTCGCCTCTCGCCGGGTGGGCGGGGACGAAAAGTTGTTCGGCTCCAACCATGTGGGGATTCCATCCCCACGCCCCGGGTTACTTTTTGCTCGTGCAAAAAGTAAC
>CAUWCX010000051.1:0-16456 GCA_963557105.1 uncultured Oscillospiraceae bacterium | reverse complement strand
GATCTGATCTGTGGCGGGTATCTATTCCAACTTCGCCTGCCGGCCTGTTAAAGGGATAGATTCATCTAAGGGTGCTGCATCGACATTTCAGTGACCACACGGTAGTCTGCTCTCGTCCAACACAATTTGATTCTCGCCCCAAGGGCGAGTGGCTTTTTGTAGAGGTAAAAGGCCCCAAGGAGCTATTTTCCTCGCGGCATAGCCGCTGCGGCCTACGCTACAAACAGGCCACCGGCCTGTTTGCTTAACGCTGCGGGGCGGTAGCCCCCGCAAACTCCCGCGCCGCAGCGGCGCGGGGCCATGTGGTTGGGGTGCAACCAGGCATCAAGGTTGCACGGGGGGTAGCCTCTCTGGCGAGGGGGCGGAGCCCCCTTGAAGATGTCGTTGCGGGGGGAGGTTCTTAGGAGGGGGACACAGTCGAAAGTGTCCCCTTCCTAAGCGTGTTTTTGGTCACTTTTTGCACGAGCAAAAAGTGACCCGGGGTCCGGGGACGGAATCCCCGGGGCTGCCGACGAGAAGCATCTCTCGTCCCCACCCACCCGGCGGGAGGCGAATCAGCCCTCCGGGGGCGCGTAGCCCCCGAAAGAACCAGCTTCATGGAAGAAGAAACCCGGCGAAACAAACATCCCCCTATTCGACCCCCCGGTAAAACAACCCCCGCGTATACGCCACGGGGAAATAATCATTCATCCCCAGGTACCGGCGGAGGACCTCCACGCAGACCTCCGGCGCCTCGTCGGTGAACCGCAGGCGGGCATAGGTCAGGCCGCACCGCCGGTACTCCGGCTTGTCGGCCAGGAACAGCAGCTTGCCGTTTTGCAGCTCGTTGCGGCAGCCGAAGGCCGCCAGGATGGGGAATTTCTCCCCCCGGCGGTCCGTGAGGGTGTGGACGGCCCGGCAGGTGCCGTGGAGGTCGTGGGTCTTGCAGCCCAGATTCCCGGCGATGATGCAGTTTTCCATGATCATCAGGGGCAGACGGCCGTAGACAATGGCCTCGCAGGGCAGAGGCTTAGCCATATCCCGGATCTGGCTGTGGCGCAGCTCAAAGGACAGAGTGGCGCTGGCCAGGCCCCAGTCCGCCGCCGCCTGGAGGGAGCGGCTGTTGAAGAGGTTCAGCCCGAAGTCCCCCCGGAGGGCAAAGCCCATGTCCCGGGCCAGGGTCAGCTGCCCCAGGTTGTGGACGGCGGCGGCGGTGCAGCCACGGCTCCTGGCCTCCTCCAGCATTGTCCTCAGAAGGGGCAGCTGGCTGTCGGTATAGATCCGGGGCAGGGTGACGGCAAACTCTGTGCCGCAGCCCAGGAAGGGGGACAGGTCGAAGTCCTCTATCCGCTCCGCCGGGAGGTAGACCACGGCGGGGGACAGAGCCATAAGCTCCGCCGTCAGCTGCTTGCCCTGGGTGAGGGACAGGGTGAAGGCGGGGGCGTCGGTGGCGGGTTGCCCCTTTACCGGCGGGGGTATGGCCTCCTCCCGCCGCTGGGGCGGGGCGGAGCGGGCCGCCGCCAGGGCCTCCAGGGCGTCCCGCCGCAGGCCGTTGACGGCGCTGGCGGGGAGGGACAGCCCATCCTCCAGGGCCACGGCCACGGATTCCGCCCGGAAGGCGGTGCCCCCGGTCTTCTCCAGCCGGGCGGCCAGATCCTCCCGGGTGAGGGGGCGGGTGCGGGCGGCCTCGGGGACGGGGCCGCAGACGGAGACGGTGTGGCCGTCCCGGTCAGCAGCGGTGAGGGAGGCGGGCTTTCCCGCTGCGATCTCCGCCGTCAGAGTCACGGGGACGGTGCGCAGATCCTCCCGGTCGTAGGCGGCCTTGGCCGCCTTGAACAGGTCAGTGGGCTCCGGGGCTTTCTCCGGCCGGGTGCCGAACATGGCGGGGCCGGTCTTTCCCGCCCAGTAGCCCTGGGTGAAGCCGTTCCGGGAGAAGGCCAGCTCCAGCTCTCGCAGCTCCTGGGGGGTGGGCTGGCGGTTTTCCCGCAGCAGGGCGGCGTAGATCCGGGTGATGACCGCCACATATTCCGGCCGCTTCATGCGGCCCTCCAGCTTCAGGATGTCCACGCCCATGTCCCGCAGCTCCCCCAGACAGGAGGCCAGGCTGGCGTCCTTCAGGCTCAGGGGGTGGCCGGTCCTGCCGCTGTCCACCCGGTAGGGCAGGCGGCAGGGCTGGGCGCAGGTGCCCCGGTTGCCGCTGCGCCCGCCGATGAGGGCGCTCATGGCGCACTGGCCGGACCAGCACATACACAGGGCCCCGTGGGCGAAGACCTCGATCTTGATGGGGCTGTGCTGGCAGATATAGGCGATATCCCGCCGGCTCAGCTCCCGGCCCAGCACCACGCAGGCCATGCCCAGATCGGCGGCGGCCTTCACCCCGTCCAGGGTGTGGATGGTCATCTGGGTGCTGCCGTGGAGGGGCAGGTCCGGGACGATCCGCCGGGCCAGGGCCGCCAGGCCCCAGTCCTGGACAATGACGCCGTCCACGCCGCAGCGGCTGGCCCGGCGCAGATCCTCCTCCGCAGCGGCCAGCTCCCGGTCCCCCAGCAGGGTGTTGAGGGTCAGGTAGACCTTTACCCCCCGGAGGTGGCAGTAGGCCACCGCCTGGGGCAGCTCCTCCGGGGAGAAGTTTTTCGCCCCCCGGCGGGCGTTGAACTGGCCGCAGCCCAGATACACGGCGTCGGCCCCGTTCTGGACGGCGGCCACCATGGCCTCCCAGTGGCCGGCAGGGGAGAGCAGCTCCATCACTTTTTGGCCAGCTGCTGCTGCAGCTTGAAGATCTCCCGCTTGCACTCGCTGAGCTCGGCGGTGGCCCGGTTGGCCTCATCCAGGTAGCCCTTCAGCTGGCTGCGGAGATTCTCCGCCCCGGCCTGCTGCTTGAGCATCTCGTCGGCGATGTTGGCGGCGGCCAGCACGGCGGCGTCCGTGCGGCTGATCTTTCCTGCCGCCATGATCTCCCCCATCTTGGCGTCCACCAGGGCGGCCACCTTCTGCATATAGGCGGGGCTCTCCTCCGCCATCAGGGTGTACTCCGTGCCGCAAATATTGACAGTGATCCGGTTTTCCATGATCGCTCCTCCTTTAACCGCTTATGGGTATAGCGATAATAATTCATGGTAAAGTATAGCACATTTTCCGGGAAAAGCAAAGGGAAATGTATGAAAGAACGGTAAACAATCGGTCGTGGCCGGGGGAAACTGGGCCTTTACGAGCGGGGGCTTTTCGTGTAGAATAGGGGGAGATGTCCGCCGGTATTGGCGGAAGAGAGAAAATTGCGGAGAGGAGGGGAGAATATGGCCGGTGTTGTGCTGCATCTGCCGGAGGACGAGAGCGTGGTCCTGCCCGGCCCGGTGGCCAGCCGCCTGCTGGAGCGGGGGGACGGGGACGCCGCTCTCCTCTATATCGCCGTTTTGCAGCTCCACGGCAGCGGCGACGAGGGCCGCCTCCGGTCCCGGCTGGGCTGGGGGGAGGAGCGCTTCCGCCGGGCGGCGGGGGTGCTGTCGGCCATGGGGCTCCTGGCCCAGCCTGTGGGGGATCTCCCCGCCCAGCGTTCGCCGGAGCCGCCCCAGCGGCCGGAGAAGCCGGAGTACACCCGGGCGGATATGGCCCGGGCCCTGGAGGGGAAAGAGTTTTCCAGTCTCACCGCCGCGGTGGAGGACAAGCTGGGGAAGAAGCTCACCACCCCGGATATTGGGGTGCTGCTGGGGCTGTACGACGACCTGGGCCTGCCCGCCGATGTGATCTTCCTGCTGGTTGGCTTTTGCAGCGAGCGGATCGTGCAGCAGTACGGCCCGGGCCGCCGCCCCACCCTGCGGCAGATCGAGCGGGAGGGGTACACCTGGGCCCGCCTGGGCCTCATGACCCAGGAGAGCGCCGCCGCCTACATCAAAAAGTACCAGCGCAGCCGCCAGGCCCTGCCCCGGCTCATGCGTCTGCTGCGGCTGGGGGACCGGCCCGCCTCCCCCAGTGAGGAGAAGTATCTGCTGGCCTGGAACGACATGGGCTTTTCCGACGGGGTCATCGAGCTGGCCTACGACAAGACGGTGATGAAGTGTAAGGAGCTGAAGTGGCCCTACATGAACAAGATCTTGCAGAGCTGGCACCAGAAGGGGTTCCACACCCTGGAGCAGGTGAAGGAAGGGGACCGCCCCGCCCGGAAGGCCCCACGGCAGGAGGAGACCCCCAGCCCCCGGGCGGATATGGATCGTATGGAGAGATATCTCCAGCAGCTGCGCCAGGAGAGCAAGGAAAAGGAGGGGACGTAAATGGCACAGGACAACCGCATCATGTCCGCCGCCGTCCGCAGCTTCCAGGCGGACCGGGAGAGCCGCCGGGAGACTCTGGACCGCCGGGAGAAGGAGGTCTACAGCCGCCTGCCCCGGGTGGAGGATATCGACCGGGAGCTGCGGAGCACGGCGGCAAAGATCGTCCTCTCCGCCTTCCAGCGGGATGTGGACCCGGAGCCGGAGCTGAAGGCCATGGAGCGGCGGAATCTGGCCCTCCAGCGGGAGCGGGCGGAGCTGCTGGTGGGCGGGGGATTCCCCTACGACTACATCGACGACGCCCCCCTGTGCCCCATCTGCCAGGATACGGGGTATCTCCAGGACGGCAGCCCCTGCCGCTGTCTCATGGCCTACTACGCCAAGGAGCAAAACCGGCGGCTCAGCAAGCTGCTGGATCTGGGCAGCCAGTCCTTTGACAGCTTTTCCTTCGACTGGTACAGCACGGAGGTCTGGTCGGAGTACGGCCGCAGCCCCCAGGAGAACATGGAGATGATCCGGGAGATCTGCGGCAACTACGCCCACACCTTCGGTCAGCGCAGCGGGAACCTGCTGTTCACCGGCGCCCCGGGGCTGGGGAAGACCTTCCTCTCCGCCTGTATCGCCCGGGAGGTCAGCGACCACGGCTTCTCCGTGGTCTACGACACCGCCAGCCACATCTTCCAGCAGTTCGAGAGCGGAAAGTTCGGCCGGGACAACCCCTACGAGGAGGACCCGGACCAGGAGATCAACCGCTACCTGGGCTGTGACCTGCTGATCATGGACGACCTGGGCACGGAGATGACCACCGCCTTCGTCCAGTCCGCCTTCTACCGCATCGTCAACGACCGGCTCATGAGCCGGAAGAAGACGGTCCTCTCCACCAACCTGGACCTGCCGGAGCTGGGCCGCCGCTACGGCGCCGCCATCCGCTCCCGCCTGGAGGGGGAGTACCAGGTCCTCCGCTTCTTCGGGGAGGATATCCGCCTGCTGAAGCGGGATAAGCAGTAGACAACAGCGGAGGCATCCGGCGAAACTTCGCCGGATGCCTCTTTGTGGTGTATACACATTTTGTGATCCCCTCGACAGCCTTTTCGCTCTTTTTTATTGGACAGGCCGTAAAATAGAGAAAACGGCAGGATATGCCGGGAAAGGGGAAGGTATTATGGAACAACAGCGGGGGGACCTGTTCCTCTCCAAACGGATCTGCCAGGTGCCCATTGAGAAGATCGCACCCAATCCCCGCCAGCCCCGGCGGTACTTCGCCGAGGGCCCCCTCCGTGAGCTGGCGGAGTCCATCCGGGTCCACGGGGTCCTTCAGCCCCTCAGCGTGCAGAAGACGGCGGGGGGCTATGTGCTGGTGGCGGGGGAGCGGCGGCTGCGGGCGGCGGGCATGGCGGGGCTCACCCATGTGCCCTGCATCCTGGTGCGGGCCTCGGCCCAGGACAGCGCCCTGCTGGCCCTGGTGGAGAATTTGCAGCGGTGCGACCTCCACTACATGGAGGAGGCCCAGGCCATTGCCAGGCTCATCTCCACCTACGGCCTCAGCCAGGAGGAGACGGCCCGCCGCCTGGGCCGGTCCCAGTCGGCGGTGGCCAACAAGCTGCGGCTGCTGCGGCTGGGCCAGGGGTGCGTGGAGCTGCTGCGGCAGTACGACCTGACGGAGCGCCACGCCCGGGCGCTGCTGCGGCTGGAGGGGGAGGAGGAGCGCCTGGCCGCCGCCCGGGCCATGGGGGAGCAGGGGATGAATGTGGCGGCGGCGGAGGCCTATGTGGAGCGTCTGCTGGTGAAAAAGCAGACGGAGCCGCCGGGCCGACGGCAGGTGTACATCATCAAGGATGTGCGGCTCTTCCTCAACAGTCTGGACCGGGGGATGGAGACCATCCGCCGGGCGGGGGTGGACGCCCGCTGCCACCGCCAGGACAGCGAGGAGGAGATCACCCTCACCATCCAGATCCCCAAGAAGCGGGCGGCGGGATAGGGGCCTACACCGCCTCCAGGATGATCTCCAGCAGGCGGGTGAACTGGCCCTTCACCCGCTGGGCGGTGACCACCACCTCGCTGTGGTCCAGCTTCCGGTCCAGGACCCCGGCGGCCATGTTGGTGATGCAGCTGACGCCCACCACCTGGAGGCCGCTGTGGCGGGCCACCAGGGCCTCCGGCACCGTGGACATCCCCACGGCGTCGGCCCCCAGGGTGCGGAAGGCCCGGATCTCGGCGGGGGTCTCATAGTTGGGGCCGCTGTACATGAGGTAGATGCCCTCCCGCAGGTCGATGCCCGCCTGGGCCGCCAGGGGCTTGAGCTTCTCCCGCAGCTGGGCGGTGTACACATCGCTCATATCCGGGAACCGGGGGCCGAAGTCGTCCAGGTTGGGGCCGATGAGGGGGTTCATACCGGAGAGGTTGATGTGGTCACGGATGAGCATAAGGCATCCGGCGGAGAAGTCCAGGTTCACGCCGCCGGCGGCGTTGGTGAGCACCAGGATCTTCACCCCCAGCCGGGCCATGACCCGCACGGGCATGGTGACCTCCTGCTGGGTGTAGCCCTCGTAGTAGTGGATGCGGCCGCGGAGGGCCACCACAGCCCGGCCCAGGCAGGTGCCGAAGACGAAGGCTCCGGCGTGGCCCTCCACCGTGGACACGGGGAAACCGGGGATCTGGTCAAAGGGGATCACCACGGGGGCCTCCAGCCGGTCGCAGAAGTCCCCCAGGCCGCTGCCCAGGATCATGCCGATCTCCGGCTGGCGGTCAGTGATGGAGCGGATGTGGGCGCAGGCGTTGTCAATGCGCTGGGCGATAGTCATGAGAATGGTCCTCCTTGGTGGTAGTTCTTGCTCTCTATTGTAGTAAAACCGGGGGAAAAAGTCGATAGAAAAAAATTTGAAAAAAGGGTTGACAAATCGGGAAAGATAGTGTATCCTATCAATTGTTCCGCACATGATATGGACGCTTAGCTCAGCTGGCTAGAGCACCTGCTTGACGTGCAGGGGGTCAGCGGTTCAAGTCCGTTAGCGTCCACCATGAAAACTCCTAGAGCCGCAAGGCTTTGGGAGTTTTTTCTTTTTTGTCTATACTCCTCGAAAAGAAATGTGCGACAAAAATACGACACTTTTTTGAGGCTCTTGTGAAAGACGCTTTTCGAGATCTGCTGGCCATATAGAAGACGTGTGAGAGCAAACTAGAAAATATTGCGAACGCGGGGTAGAGGATTCGTCCTCTACCCCGTTGAAATTGTATTTCTTGCTGCTACGATAGCACTCCGTAGTGTGTCAACTGTGGTGTGGTCATAGATTCTGGCCAACATCTTAACATCGCTGTGCCCCAAAAGTTTTGCTACCTTTAGAGCGGAGATTCCCTGTGCCAACCAGAGTGTTGCTCTGGTGTGGCGCAGCTCATGCGGAGAGAGCATTGGAATCTCAGGATATGCCTTGATTAAATCATTCATAAAGGGGATGTAGACGCGATTTCTCCAGTTGTTCGGTTGATAAGGCTTTCCTTCTGGACTGCAAAAGACATACTCAGATGCAGGATTCTTTGATTTTTGCTTCAGTTGGCAAATGAGGTCTTCGTCAACAAGAGGTATATCCCTGCGGCGGTAATCATTCTTAAGTGCAGACTCCGATGTGACCCACATATTTTCGTCTGCATTTTGAAATGAAACAAGCCCTTGACGGATATGTAATACGCAGTTATCCGTATCGACATCTTTCCACTTTTCCGTGACATGAAATCGCTGCGCAAGTTCAGCTTTTTTCAGGATTCTCCCTCCGACCAACTCGGAATAGATCGATAGTAAGCGCGCGGACTTTACTTCGTTAGCTGTCATGACGATTGTCCTCCATCTTTTCTATGCTTCACAGCACAGTTTTACTATCTGTAAAATAGGATAACATTATTAACAGACCATGTCAAATAGTGTCGCAATCCGATACCATATATCCGTACGGGAGGTAACGGATATATGAAAGCAAAACACACAGGGAAATATCTGCAGCTGGGGCTGAAAATATCGTATTACCGCAAGTTGCGGGGACTGACTCAGGAGCAGTTGGCAGAATGCGTTGGACTTACCCCGGCATTTATCGGACATATTGAAGCGCCCAATATCAGCAAGGCTATCTCGCTGGATACGTTGTTCGACATTGCTGAAGCCTTGGATGTCCCTGTCTACAAGTTTCTGGTCACGGATGATGACATTTTCTGATTATTTCCATGATACCATTTTACCTGGACAGAAAGTGTCTATGTTACCAATTTATCAAAAAATAAAAGAACTTTACGGAAATCTCCCTGAGAGCTACAAGGCTCTCAGGGAGATTGTCCTTATTTCCCGTCCATCAACGGATTCCTTTCGCCCCGTGCAGCAAGATACACAGTAGCACCCAAGATAACCCCCTCGGCAAAGTGGGCCAGAGAAGTGCTAAGGACAGCAAAGATAACAGGCATTCTTCCAATCTCCTTTCTAATGGCCTCAAACGGTGTTCTGCTGCTTAAACGTTTTCCATGATACACAGCACTGCCAAAGTTGTGACAAATCCAAGTAATGTCCACTGCATCTACCTCACCTCCTCTAACTGCCGGACTTTCCTATAGAATGTACTGGACTTGAGGTCCAGCCGCTTCATCGCTTCTGCAGCTGTGATATGACCGGCTTTCCATTGTGCCACCACCCGGTCAAAGTTGACTCTTTCGATTGGCTTGCGCCCTTTATAAATTCCTTGCTCCTTTGCGATGGCAATTCCTTCCCGCTGACGCTGAAGGATGTACTCCCGCTCCAGCTCTGCCACGGCTCCAAAGATCGTCAGCATAAACTTCCCGCTGGGCGTAGTGGTGTCAATGGCCTCCTTCTTTGATACAAATTCCACGCCCTTGGCGGTCAGCCGCTCAACCAGATCCAGCAGATCCTTCGTGTTCCTGGCAAAACGGCTGATGGACTCCACAATCACTGTGTCACCTTCCCGGACAAAGAGCATCATTCGCTTCAGTTCCGGGCGGTCTGTATTTTTTCCGCTCACATGGTCGATGTACACTTGATCCACGCCCAGGGATTCCATCAGCACTTCCTGCCGTGCTGTATTCTGATCCGCTGTGCTGGTACGAACGTAGCCGATCTTCATATAATTTTCCTCCTGCGTAATCATTCCCATTAGGGCCATCGGTTCAGATGGCACATGCAAAAAGTCTGAACAAGGCCCTAATGGGATACTTTTTTCTTGTGCCGCAAGGGTATACCCTATCAGCACGGCCTCACCTGACTGCCAGCTCAGTTTTTATTTCCTCCAGGCAGCAGATGCGCAGTTCATCATCATACAGAAGACTCTCCATGTCATAGGCACTGTATCCAGCTTTTGAAAGCAGCTGAAGCTCTTGACGAGAGATCCCCATACATTCTCCCATCTCCATTACAAAAGCCATGTATTCATCTTTGCGGAGGGCAGGGGAGTAAGAAGAATACCCCCACCACGGAGCAGCAATATTGGTATCATCAAAGACACTTGTACTCTGTGTCCCCTCCTGGTCAATACATAGGATACTCCCTTGCCGGGGTTCGATGATCTGCTTTTTCCACTTTTGGATGCCCAGGGCTTTAGCTGCGGCCTCCAGGATCTCCGGTGTGGAAGCATACAGGTACAGTCCCATTTTGGGATAGTGGTAAATGGTCAGTGGGTTGTTTCCTTTGACGAAGTACAAGTTATTGCCTTGGTCAAGTATCGTAAAGGTAAAGTGTCCCTCCAACACTTCTGCCATTCTGCGGAGGCTGTCGGGGGACACTTCTTTTTGCTTCTCGATTAGCTGTACCGCTACATAGCTATCTGTCTCGATAGCTGTTTGGGGAAGACTGTTGTTTATCCGTAACTCCCAATCATTAATGAGGACGCCGTTATGAGCCAGGGCAAATTGCTGGGTTCCCGCTCTACCGGCAAATGGATGGTTGTTTTGATTTTTGTGGGCGCTGCCTTGAGTGGTCATCCGCGTGTGTCCCATGATGTATCTGACATCGTCTGGGATACGGTACTTCATCCTTCTTGCAGGCTTAGGTCGTTTTTGGATATGCAGTGTATCATTATGGAAGAACGCTATTCCAGTAGCGTCAGTTCCGCGAACTTCCGCAGCCTTTCCTAATGCTTTGACGGCTTGCACCCGTTGATTCGGATGCAGCTTTCCCTGATAATCCAACACGCCAAAAATTGCACACATGGCTCATACCTCCTCTGAACTCTCAACAGGGTCATTAATATAGAGCCGTCGCTCCTTCAGGTATCGGATCAGCTCTGGAGTAGTCTCCTCCCGGAGATTGGACACAAATTCTGACCAGGTGATATTCTGTATCTCTTCGTCGGATAAGAAAAATGCCACATCGCAGATCCGATCAACGATCTGCAATGTGGCGATCAAAGTGTTATATTTCAGGGTCCCACGGAACATACGAAATTCTATGGTGTCGTAATTGCTGAGATTTACACAGGTGTATCGACCATTACCGGAAGATTTAGCACTGTGCAAAATGGCTTTGGGATCATCCTTACGGCCATATCGGGCTGCCCACTTCTCCATCTGACGGTTAGTTCGGCGGCTGAATCGCAGCAACTCATTCCAGTGATTTTCTACGAAGAACAAGATTCGGGCGATGGTATTTTCCTGCTGTTCGGCTGTGTCACCCAGGCTGGAGCGGTTGATATGGATATGGAGACCGCAGGTGTTGGCCTGGTGGCTGTAGTAGCCCATCTGGACCGCTTTGTTCAAAATATCTCCCCAGGGCATGTTCTGGCAGTGATACGCCAATGTCATAGGATGTGTGACGATCTCGAAGCCTTCTTCCAGAGAGCCGTCGTGCTTACAGTAAATCCGACTCTCTCCGGCATTGCCGATGTTTAGAATCTGCTGGGCGTTTTCATTGTACTCCCCGGCGCAGTCGATCTCCAGCTCTACGCCGAAGAATCTTCTGCCGTCTCCATAGAAGAGGGGTTCCGGCTTGTAATAGTAATCACGGATACCGCTGTGGGCCGCTTGGGGATAGCAGTCGGCACAGTAGGGATACTCGCCATCGTCATTTCCGCCGCTGTACAGAGCATCACGGTTCAGCAGCAGAACACCGCAACGGGAACAGTTGGTGTAATCACGGCCATAGCAGTGAACACACAGGGGATGCTCGCTGCTGCCCTCATTGTTGTCCATCCAGATGCGGGTTCCACAGTCTTGGCAAACGAGGGTATTTTCATCTAGACAGGTGGGACAAAGATCCTGTCCATTAAAGGCAGTTCTCTGCTCCACAGGGTAAGAGTCTCCACAGATTTCACAGATAAAAATTTCAGACATGTTTGTTGCCTCCTTAAATCATAGTAACCGGATGATTGTAATAGTCGCTGTAACGGGCAAGTTGTTCTTCCGACAGACTCACGAAATTCTCGCTGTCGGGAGGCGCGGCACAGAGGAAGAAGGGACCAGCGATGTAATCATAGATTATCCCGGTGGCGGGGTCCCGCAGGAAACGGTTGGGCGGAAGGTTCAGTAGCTTACCCTCGTCGTTGCAGACAAGGGCGACGGATTCATCAAAGGGATAAACGGCTTGGATGCAGCCCCCCACAAGCTCCTGCATGTTGGTTAGGCTACCCGGAATATCCTTGACTTGAGCAGGTTTTCTGGGCAAAACGAGAAGAACTCTCATAGCAATGGATCCTCCAAAAAAGATAGCCGCATGGATTGACCATGCGGCTTCATAGTTATGATATATGCTTATTTTTGGGAACTTTATCATGATGATTTGAATAATATGTATCTATATTCATAGCAGGAAACCATTAGATAATTATATAGCATCATATCTATAGTGCTGTGCCAGCGAAACAAGACTACATCGTTGATTCTTTCTGCCAATTTGCTATACCCATAGAGCTTGTTATGTAGCCGTTAGATGTCGTGTTTGAAGGATCCGGCCTCCCCGATTTCGTCTCTGGTTGGTGTAGTGCTATGGAGGCTGCTCTTTGCCTTGAAAATTCATATTTGCGTGATATAATTACCATATAGTGTTTAGATACATGCATGGAGGGGGGTTAATGGATGTAAGCTATAAAAAGCTTTTCCATATGTTGATCGAGAAAGATATGACCGTTGCCCGGTTGTAGCACCAGGTGGGCTTTTCGGCCAACATTATTACCCGGATGAAACGGAGCGGCTATTTATCCTTGGATACGATTGAAAGCATCTGTCGTGTGATGGGCTGCGGTGTTGACGATATTTTGAAATTCCTGCCAGAAAATGTGGAGGCAAAAGATGGATAAAAGAAGAGTTGGCCAAATCAAGGAACAGTTTGACCTTGTGATACATAGTGATAAGACTGCGCAGGTTGAATTCTGGTATGCCCGTGAGCTGATGCTGCTGCTTGGATATGAGCGATGGGAAAACTTTGATAAAGCTATTTCCCGAGCGATGGAGTCCTGCGAAACCAGTGGTATCGAAGTATCTGATCATTTTCGTGAGGTCACGAAAATGATTGAGATCGGCAAAGGTGCCCACAGGCCTGTGAAAAACTACATGCTAACGCGCTATGCCTGCTACTTGATTGCACAGAACGGTGATCCTCAAAAGGAAGAAATCGCTTTTGCACAGAGCTATTTTGCCGTGCAGACCAGAAAGCAGGAACTGATTGAGGAGCGGATCGCGCTAATTGAGCGCACCGAAGCCAGGGGTAGACTACGCGAATCAGAGAAACGCCTTTCCCAGAATATTTATGAGCGTGGGGTGGATGACTCCGGTTTCGGGCGCATCCGCTCCAAGGGGGATTGCGCGCTATTTGGTGGATATACCACACAGGAGATGAAGGATCGCCTTGGAGTTAAAGATACCCGTCCGCTTGCGGATTTTCTTCCTACATTGACGATTGCTGCTAAGAACTTGGCAACAGAAATGACCAACTACAATGTGGAAGAAAAAGATTTGCAGGGGGAAGGCGCCATTACCGGCGAACATGTACAGAATAACCTCTCCGTCCGGGAGATGCTGGGCCATCGTGGAATCAAGCCGGAGGATTTGCCGCCGGCTGAGGATATTAAAAAGTTGGAACGACGGGTAAGATCGCAGGAGAAGAAATTGGCGGCACAGTCGGGGAAACTGCCGGAAGGAGGAAAGGATGGAGAAAATGTCAAAGGCCAATGAACTGAAACTGACCTAGTACGGCAAGGACGAGCCAATCCGTGTGGAGCCGCGATTGCACTGTTGATTTTTTGCTGCCGATTTGGCATACTAGAGTACGGAATTTGTACGACAATTTTACGACAATAGGTAGTGCTCAACTGATGCTTTCTTGTTGAAAAAATATTGAAAAGATTGGGAAATCTTGCGCTTTTTTCGTTGAATCAGCTTGACGTGCAGGGGGTCAGCGGTTCAAGTCCGTTAGCGTCCACCATGAAAAACCTTGAAACCACAATGGTTTCAAGGTTTTTTCTTTTTTGCCGAAATCTGATTTGCGAGTAATTTGCGAGTAGTTTGCGCGTAATCTGCTTTTCTGCACAGACCGCAGCCCCCGCCGCCCAACGGGCGGCGGGGGCTGCTATACTATTCAACACTACTCCCCCACAATGCGTCTGGCCACAGCCCCCCAGGAGAGGGGGGAGAGGTCCGGCGCCGGGGTGCGGGGGGCGTCCAGGGCCTGGACCAGGGCCGTTGCCAAGCGTGCCTCAAAGGCGGGGAGGGCCTGGGGGTCCGGCTCGTCCAGGTTGCCCATGGGGGGCGGCGGCACAAAGAAGGTGCCGTGGCCCGGCAGGTTGCGGTCGTACCACTGGGCGATGCCCGGCAGGTCCGTACACACCACCCGGCAGCCGCAGGCCATGGCCTCCAGATTCACCAGGGGCAGCCCCTCGAAGAAGGAGGGTAGGACGAACACATCGCCCTCCCGCAGAAGTGCCGCCAGCTGGGTCTGGGGGAGGGGGCCGGGCAGAGCCACGGGGTAGGGGCTGGCCGCCGCCAGGGCCCGGATGGCGTCAAATTCCGCCTGGGGGCCGTGGCCCCCCGCCAGGGTGACTTGCAGCGCCTCCCGGGGGTAGGGCAGCTGCTCCAGGGCCCGGAGGAGGCTGAATACGCCCTTTTTCTCTGTGACCTTCCCGGCGAAGATCAGATGCTTTCCGGGGACGGTCCGTGGCTCGCTGGCGGGGAAGAATATGGTGGGGTCGTAGCCCGCCCCCGCTATGCGGACCCTTTCGGCGGGACAGGGGAACAGGCGGAGGATCTCCTGCCGCTGCTGCTGGTGGAGGGCAAAAATGCCGTCCAGCCGGGGGATAGTTTCCCGGATAAGGTCCCGGGCCAGGGGATTTTTCCCCAGCTGCCGCAGGTCGGAGCCGTGGCAGACGCCCACCACCCGCCGCTCCGGCAGCCACTGGCGCACCAGGGCCGTCAGCAGGTAGAGGTGGTGGCAGACCACCAGATCCGGGTCCAGGGCCTCCACGGCCTGCTGTACCGCCTGACGGAAGGCGTGGGACAGCTGCTGGACCATCTCCGGCGACAGGTCGCGGTAGCGGGTGCTGGGGTAGGGCATCTCGTCGGACATCCCCATCACGGGAAAGGGCAGGTCCGCCGTCTCGTAGCGGACGGGGAAGAGGGCCACCCCGGCGGGGAAGTGGGTCTGGTCCCCGGGGGCCAGACCTGCCACCACCGCTTGCTGGCAGCCCATGGCGTCCCATGCCCGCACCAGCTGGGTGAGATACACGCCGCTGCCGGTGCTGTGGGGCTTCTGGGCGGTAATACTGAGGATCTTCATGGTGATCCCTCCTTGGTCGGGTCATCGCTTGGGCTGGCAGGAGATCTCGCTGACGGTGTAGACGGTGATGAAGGCGGTGGGGTCCGTCTGGGACAGGAAGCGCATGAGCTGGGCGTACTCGTTTTTGTCCACAATGGTGATGATCTCCTGCCGCCGCTCCCCGTTGTAGGCGCCAATGGCCTCGTAGATGGTGGCCCCGCTGTGGAGATTGGTGAGGATGAAGTTCTTGATCTCCTCCAGCTTGGGGGAGATGATGCACACCCGTTTCTTGATGTTCATGCCAAAGAGGAAGTTGTCCAGGACGATGCCGCACAGGTAGGTGCCCAGAACGCTGAGGATCACGGTCTTGCCGTCGTAGATCAGCCCCGAGGACAGAGCCACCAGCATCCCGGACAGGCTTACCGCCTTCCCCAGCTCTATGCGGAGGTACTTGTTCATCATCTTGGCAACAATGTCCAGTCCGCCGGAGGAGGCGTTGCGGACAAAGAGGATGGCCTGACCGATGCTGACCACAAAGACATAGCAGATGGTGTCCAGCAGGGCGTCCCCGGAGATGGACTGGGCATTTGGGAAGGCCACCTCCAGTACCCGCAGGAACAGGGGAAGTAAAATGGAGGTGTACACGGTCTTGGCGCCGAAGTCCCGGCCCAGGAAGATGAAGCCCACCACCAGCAGCGCTGCGTTGAAGGCCAGGGCGATCATGGATACCGGCAGGGGGATAAAGTTGCTCAGCACAATGGCCAGACCGGAGATGCTGCCCACGGACAGGTGGCTGGGCATCATAAAGAAGTAGACCGCCGAGGCGATAATGGCGGTGCCAAGGGTAATAATGAGATATTCACGAAAGGTTTTCCCGTATGTTTTCTGCATGGCTGCCTCCTTGGTTGTGTTCAGGTTTACTGTAGCGTATGGAGGGAGGAATGTCAAATGGAAATTGGGGGGCAGGGGGGGTAGGGGGGGTAGGGGGCCTACCCCCCTGCAGGGCTGATTCGCCTTTCGCCGGGTGGTTGGGCAAGAAAAATTTTTCTTGTCCAACCTTGTGGGGCTACCCGCCCCACGCCCCGGGTCACTTTTTGCTCGTGCAAAAAGTAACCAAAAACACGCGAAGGTGGAGAGGGATTTCGATTTCCCTCTCCCCCTTCGAACCCCCACTCCTTGAAACGACTCTTCAAGGGGGCTCCGCCCCCTCGCCAGAGGGGCTACCCCCCGAGCTGCCCTGGGGGCGGGTTGCACAACAAGAAGCGGGGTAATGGTGCGGCACCGACATTGCGATGACCACACGGTAGTCTGTTCTCGTCAAACACAATTTGATTCTCGCCCCAAGGGCGAGTGGTTTTTTGTAGTTGAACGCATCACTTGCCTCTCCCTTTGGGAGAGGTGGCGGCGAAGCCGACGGAGAGGGGGAATCGGTTACAAGGCCCTCTCAGTCACCTACGGTGACAGCTCTCCCAGAGGGAGAGCCAAGGCT
>CAUWCX010000050.1:0-16910 GCA_963557105.1 uncultured Oscillospiraceae bacterium | reverse complement strand
TGGAAGATATTCAAAAGCGAATCCAAAATATCTAAAGTGTTGGGTTATCACAAAAGTACCGCAAATCAGTCAAAAAGGCTGGTTTGCGGTACTTTTTTGCGTTGTGGGAATTTCTAGGGTCGTTAAAAAAATCGGCCTATTGCAGGGCTATTGCAGGGCGATGATATTTCGGCCCTGCATGGGGAAAAGCTGTGTAGGCTACGGCATGAAAAACCGCCGCCCGGCCCCTTGGTTTGTCATCGTTTTGTAACAACTTTCCGCTTGCTTTTCGCCCCTGTTCCATGGATAATAGGAGGTGTCAAATACTGTCGAAGGAAGTCTTCTCAGATGAATCGTATTCTCTCTCTATTTCTGGCGGTTGCCCTGCTGCTGAGCACAGCTGGCTGTGGAAAACCTGCCGAAAACCATAGGCCCGATGCAGATAATAATATTGCCGCACCGGAGGATATCGTCACCCCCGCTCCGGAGGCCCCCACGATCCCGGACACTAAGCCTGAGCCGGAACCCGAACCTGAACCCGAGCCTGAGCCGGAGGAACCCTATGTCCGGGTCATCGATCCCGCAAAGCCCATGGTGGCCCTGACCTTTGACGACGGCCCCCATGAGATCTATACCAACCAGATCCTGGACATTCTGGAGGAGAACCACGCCGTAGCCACCTTCTTTGAGGTGGGCCGTAATGTGGCCCGGTATCCCGACGCTCTGCCCCGCATGGTGGAGCTGGGGTGCGAGGTGGGCAGCCACTCCAACGTCCACAAGGATCTGAGCAAGCTGAAGCGTGCCGCGGTGCTCCAGGATCTGGAGACTGCGGACAAGGCCTTTTCCGATGCCATGGGCTTTGCCCCCACGCTGCTCCGCCCGCCCTATGGCGCAGTGAACAAGACCGTTAAGAACAATATCGGTCGGGCAGTCATCACCTGGACTGTGGACACCATGGACTGGTCCAGCCAGGATACCGATGCCATTGTCCAGCACGTCAAGGAACAGGCCAAGCTGGACGGGGAGATCGTTTTGCTCCACAGCATCTACTCCACCACGGTGGAGGCAGTGCGTGTTCTGGTCCCCTGGCTGATCGAGCAGGGATACCAGCTGGTGACGGTCAGTGAGCTGATGGCCTATTACTACGGCGAGCTGC
Organism: uncultured Oscillospiraceae bacterium; assembly: GCA_963557105.1. Taxonomy (GTDB): domain Bacteria; phylum Bacillota; class Clostridia; order Oscillospirales; family Oscillospiraceae; genus Pelethomonas. Next base: position 15,775 of record CAUWCX010000050.1, on the reverse strand, counting down.
TGCAGCCCAACCAGTTCTATGGGTATACCTATTTCACTACCCACGGCCGGACGGACACCCCTGTGGAGCTGCCGGAGGAGCCCATGCAGCTCCAGATCCCGGAGGCCGCCCCGGAGGAGACCCCCGCCCCGCAGCCGGCGCCTCAGCCCCAGCCGAAGCCGGAGCCCCAGCCTGAGCCCGATCCCCTGCCCCAGGAGGAGATCCCCCAGGGCGTTCCGCCCACCATTCCCGAGGATACGCCGCCCCAGACGGAGGTTCCCGACACATCCGATCCGGAGCCGACCCTGCCCCCGGAGGAGCCGGTGATCGGCGTCCCGCCCACGATCCCCGGGGAGGACGAGCCGGTGGTGGAGGGCGTCCCGCCTACGATCCCGGAGGATGACGAAACGGCATAAGGATGCTCAACAGCCGCAGAGGGCCATGCCCTCTGCGGCTGCGCTGCTACTTATCCAATTCCCGCAGGCGGCGCAGCTCCTCCACGGTGTCCACGTCCATCAGCTCCTCCGCCGGAACATCCAGCAGGCGCAGGGCGTCTGGGTGGCGGCGGATCACCGCCCCGCCGCCCCTGTCCCCGGTGAGGGCCAGCAGTTCCGGAAAATATTTCCGGGGAAAGATCACCGGGTTTCCCCGCTGGCCGCCGCAGCCCAGGGCGGCGATCTGCTCCGGCGCGGCGCGGAAGAAGTCCGCCAGGGCGGCCACGCTCTCCCGCCGCAGCAGGGGCTGATCCGCCACCAGGAACAGGGCGCCGTCCACAGCCCCCAGGGCCTCCAGCCCCAGGCGGATGGTGCGGCTGACACCCAGATCCGGCCTGCTGTTGCAGACGGGCAAAAATCCCCGCTCCGCCGCCTGGGCCAGGGCCTCCGCCCGGCCGCTCACCACCGCCACGGCGGAAAATTTCTCCGCCGCCACGGCGTCCAGGGCGCGGCGCAGCAGACTTGTTCCCCCCAGCTCCGCCGCCAGCTTATCCCCGCCGAAGCGGCTGGCGGCCCCCGCCGCCATAACCACACATCCGATGTTCATGTTCTTGCCCCCTCTCGTTGAAAGTATACGGCCTGCAGGTCCATGCCGTCAACCCGCTATCCAAAAAATAAGATAACGCCCCCTCTATACAGCTAACTTTTTTTGTGCTACAATAACAATAATTTAGGAGACTGACTCTGGGTCCGCTGGCGACCCTCACCAACCCAATAGACAGGAGGCTGATGCACATGAGCAAGAGCGTAGGCCAGAGCAAGATCCGGGTGGACGCCTTTGACAAGGCCACTGGCCGGGCAAAGTACACCGACGATCTGTGCGACAAGAGCGCACTGGTCACCCGGCTGGTCCACTCCACCGTGGCCCACGGCGTGGTCACCGCCATCGACCTGGAGGAGGCGATGAAGGTTCCCGGCGTGGTGAAGATCCTCACCTGCTTCGACGTGCCGGAAAACTATTTCCCCACCGCCGGGCATCCCTGGAGCACCGATCCCCACCACCAGGATGTGGCGGACCGCCTGCTCCTCTCCCGCCATGTCCGCTTCTACGGCGACGATGTGGCTGTTGTCGTTGCGGAAAATGAGGTTGCCGCCGCCCAGGCGGCCCGTCTGGTGAAGGTCAGCTACGACCAGCTGCCCTTCGTCCTGGATGTGCAGGAGGCCATGGCCCCCGACGCCCCACAGCTCCACGAGAAGTACCCCGGCAATATCCTGGCCCACACCCAGATCCGCAACGGCAACTACGCCGAAGCCATCCGGGAGCCGGGGCTCATCAAAGTAGAGGGGTGGTACGACACCCCCACCGTCCAGCACTGCCACATCGAAAACCACATCTGCTCCGCCTACATGGAGGCGGGCCGCATCAATGTGGTCAGCTCCACCCAGATCCCCCACATCGTCCGCCGGGTCTGCGGCCAGGCCCTGGGCATCCCCTGGGGCAAGGTCCGCATCGTCAAGCCCTACATCGGCGGCGGCTTCGGCAACAAGCAGGACGCCCTGTACGAGCCCCTGTGCGCCTGGCTCACCACCCAGGTGGGGGGGCGGCTGGTGAAGATCGACTGCCAGCGGGAGGAGACCTTCGTCAACAACCGGGTCCGCCACGCCATCCGCACCCATATCATCTCCTGGGTCCGGCCCGACGGCTCCTTTGCCGCCCGGAAGATCGAGTGCTTCTCCAACCAGGGGGCCTACGCCTCCCACGGCCACGGCGTGGTGGCCAAGGGCATGGGGGCCTTCCCCCAGATCTACCCCTGTCCCAATGTGGAGGGGGACGCCTGGAGCGTCTTCACCAACAGGCCCGCCGCCGGCGCTATGCGGGGCTACGGCATCCCCCAGGCCATGTGGGCCGGGGAGTGCCACCTGGATGATGTTGCCCGGGTCCTGGGCCGCGATCCCACGGAGTACCGCCGCCAGGTGGTGATGCCCAAGGGCTTTGTGGACAACTTCAGCAAAAACGAGAACTACGAGGACTCCTTCCGCCAGGTCATGGACAAGGGCATGGCCGCCATCGGCTACGAGGAGAAGCGGCGGGCCTACGCCAACCAGACCGGCCCCGTCCGCCGGGGTGTGGGTATGGCCCTGTTCTGGTACAACACCGCCGTGTGGCCCATCTCCCTGGAGTCCAGCTCCTGCCGCATGGTGCTCAACCAGGACGGCTCCGTCAACGTCCAGACCGGTGAGACGGAGATCGGCCAGGGCTGCGACACCGCCTTTACCCAGATGGCCGCCGACGCCATCGGCGTCCCCTTTGACCAGGTCCATATGATCTCCACCCAGGATACGGACATCACCCCCTTCGGTACCGGGGCCTACGCCTCCCGGCAGACCTACATCGGCGGCTTCTCCCTGCAGCAGACCGGGCAGATGCTCAAGGAGCGCATCCTCAGCTACGCCACGGAGCTGACCCGGCAGGCCCGGGCCAATCTGGACCTCATCGACGGCAAGATCATCCGCGTCAGCGACTGCCGGGAGCTCATGACCCTGGGCGAGCTGGCCACGGAGGCCCTCTACAGCATGGAGCACAGCCAGCACATCACCGCCGAGAGCACCTACCAGATCAAGAACAACGCCTACTCCTTCGGCTGCACCTTTGCGGAGGTGGAGGTGGATATCCCCATGTGCAAGGTCAAGCTTCTGGACATCGTCAATGTCCACGACTGCGGCCGCCTCATCAATCCCGCCTTGGCGGAGGCACAGGTCCACGGCGGTATGTCCATGGGCATCGGCTACGGCCTCAGCGAGCAGCTGCTCTTCGACCCCAAGACGGGCCGGCCCCTGAACAACAACCTGCTGGACTACAAGCTGTCCACCTTTATGGACCACCCGAACCTGCGGGCGGAGTTTGTGGAGAACCCGGAGCCCACCAGCCCCTACGGCACCAAGGCCCTGGGGGAGCCCCCCGCCTGTTCCCCGGCTCCGGCTATCCGCAACGCCATTTTGAACGCCACCGGCGTGGCCGTCAACGACGCGCCCATGACGCCCCATGTCCTCTTTGCCCGGTTCAAAGAGGAAGGACTGCTGTAAGAGAGGAGAGACGCCACCATGTATGATTTGAAAGCGCTGTACGAGGCGGAGAGCGTTCAGGACGCCATCCGTCTCCGTCTGGAGCACCCCGAGGCCCAGATCATCGCCGGCGGCACCGATGTGCTGGTGCAGATGCGGGAGGGCAAGCGGGCCGGTGCGGAGCTGATCTCCATTTACGGCATCGACGCCCTGCGGGGGGTGACCATGGACCAGGAGGAGAATATCCGCATCGGTTCCCTCACCTGCTTCTCCGCCATTACGGCGGACCCCATCATTCAGAAGTACATCAACGTTTTGGGGGAGGCCGTGGACCTGGTGGGCGGCCCCCAGATCCGCAACGCCGGCACCATCGGCGGCAACACCTGCAATGGCGTCACCAGCGCCGACTCCGCCTCCACCCTCTTCGCCTGGGACGCCATCATTGAGCTCACCGGAGCGGAGGGCGTCCGCCGCCTGCCCATCCAGGCGTTCTACCTGGGGGCCGGGCGGGTGGATATCCGCCCCGACGAGATCCAGACCGCCATCCTCATCCCCAAAGCCAGCTATGAAAACTGCCAGGGCCACTACATCAAGTACGCCATGCGCAACGCCATGGATATCGCCACCACCGGCTGCTCGGTGAATGTGGTCCTCAGCGGGGATAAGAGGACCATCCAGCGGGCGCGGATCGCCTACGGCGTGGCGGGGCCCATCCCCATGCGCGCGCCCACGGCGGAGGCCGCCGCCCAGGGCAAGCCCCTGACCGGGGTGACTGTGGACGATTTTGCCGCCGCGGTGCTGGCGGACATCCACCCCCGGGACAGCTGGCGGGCCAGCAAGGACTTCCGCCAGCACATCGCTGTGGAGATGGCCCGGCGCTGTCTCCTGGAATCCATCAAATTGGCAGGAGGTGAGCTGGCATGAGCGGCCAATATAAGCTGATCCGCTGCACCATCAACGGCCGGGCCGTGGAGCAGATGGTGGATGTGCGGGCATCCCTGACGGATATGCTCCGCAACGACTTCCGCCTCACCAGCGTGAAGAAGGGCTGCGAGGTGGGGGAGTGCGGCGCGTGCAACGTCATCATCGACGGCAAGTGCTACAACTCCTGCATCTACCTGGCGGTCTGGGCCGACGGGAAGAACATCCGCACCCTGGAGGGGCTCATGGGGCCCGACGGGGAGCTCAGCGACATCCAGCAGGCCTTCATCGACGAGGCCGCCATCCAGTGCGGCTTCTGCACCCCGGGCTTCATCATGACCGCCGTGGAGATCCTGGAGAGCGGAAAGGAGTACACCGACGAGGAGCTGCGCAAGCTCCTGTCCGGCCACCTCTGCCGCTGCACCGGGTATGAGAACATCCTCCGGGCCGTGAAGAAGACCATGCTGAAGCGGCTGGGGAAGGCATAATAAAGTCGGCGCCGAGGGGAATCCTTGGCGCCGATTTTGTCTACTGTCCGTTTTTTATCCCTGATCATTTGGTATCCTCTAAGCAGACAAGGGGAATTGCTCCCCGGAGAAACATGGACGCAAGGAGGAACAGACGATGAAGGGCTATTACAATGGTAATGGGTACATGGGCTATGTGTGCGGGCGCTGGGTGCTGTTCGCCTGTGAGCGGGATTACGAGGAGTACATGGCGGACTGAGGCTTGCCCCGGCGTCCCCGGCGTGGTATACTGCGGATAGAAGCGCCACAGGGGAGGGAAGGGCAAATGAAGGAGACAGCGCTGCATCCGGTGATCACCGCCCGGCTCTACACCGGGGAGAAATGCTTCGGCCCCGGGGTGGCCATGCTGCTGCGGCGGGTGGAGCGGCTCCACTCCCTGCGGGCGGCGGCCCTGGATATGGATATGGCCTACTCCAAGGCATGGACCATTCTCCGCCGGGCGGAGCAGGGTCTGGGCGTAAAGCTGCTGGCGACCTCCGTGGGCGGCCGGGGCGGCGGCGGCGCAGTCCTCACCCCGGCGGGGGAGGCCATCCTCAGGGCCTACGAGGGCTTTCAGCAGGAGCTTCAGGCCCGGGGGGAGGAGCTCTTCCAGAAGTATTTTGACGGATTTTGGGGGGAGTGAGCAGTACGCAAGGGGTGCGGGATGGCTGGGCCATGCCGCACCTGAGACTGTCAAAAAAGTGCAAGCACTTTTTTGAGTGGGGGCTTGCGCTGCGTTCTGCGCCTCGGTTGGCCGCCAAAGGCGGCCAATTCGACGCTCACTCCGCGAGAAGTATTTTCTGCCAGGTACACGCCCCGGCAGAAAATGATTTTACGCTTTTCGCCGCCTCTGGGCGGCGAACTCTGCGAGGCTTTTTCGACAAGCTGGGGTGCGGGATGGCTGGGCCATGCCGCACCTGTTTTTTTCGGGGCGCAAAAGGGGAAAGCCTCGTTGACGGAACGTAGGGGCTGTGGTATGATGGAAAAAATGCGAAAGGAAAGGAATTCCGATCATGATCGATATCTTTGATATTATGGGGCCCATCATGGTCGGCCCCTCCAGCTCCCACACCGCCGGTGCGGTGCGGATCGGCCGTATGGCGCGGACACTGCTGGGGGACCGGCCGGTGCGGGCTGCCCTTCATCTCCACGGCTCCTTTGCGGAGACCGGCGTGGGCCACGGTACGGACCGGGCCCTGATTGCGGGGCTTTTGGGCATGGCCCCCGACGACCTGGACATCCCCAACAGCTTTGCCATCGCCGGGGAGCGGGGCCTCACCTTCACCTTTGATGAGGTGGACCTGCGGGACGCCCACCCCAACAGCGTGCAGATGGAGCTGGTGGGGGAGCACGACGAGTGCCTGACCATGCAGGCCTGTTCCACCGGCGGCGGGCGCATCATGGTGACCAAGATCGACGGGGTGGAGCTGACCTTCACCGGGGACTACAACACCCTCATCATCCGCAACAAGGACGACCGGGGCCACCTGGCGGATGTGACCACCGCCCTGGCCCTGGCCCGGATCAATGTGGCCAACATGAGCCTCCACCGGGACAGCAAGGGGGGCAGCGCCCTCATGGTCATTGAGACCGACGACCCGGTGCCCGGCTCCATCCTGGAGCTGATCCGCAAGCTGCCCGGCATTCTGCGGGTGACCTACTATGAGAAGGAGGTGGCGTGATGAATCTGGACGCAGTTAAGGATATCCAGGCCGCATCCCGGCGGGAGGAGAAGCCCTTCTGGCAGATCGTGCTGGAGACGGATATGGCGGACCGGGGCGTCACCCGGGAGGAGTCCATGCAGAAAATGGCCGCAGCGTGGCACGCCATGCTGGAGGCATCGGAGACCTACACCGGCCAGCGCCGCAGCCGCAGCGGTCTGGTGGGGGGACAGGGCGCCCAGATGCGCCAGTACGCGGCGGAAAACGCCACCATCGGCGGCCCCTTCGTGGCCCAGGTCATTGCCGAGGCCCTGGCCATGGGGGAGTCCAACGCCTGTATGCGCCGGATCGTGGCGGCGCCCACGGCGGGCGCCTGCGGCGTGCTGCCGGCGGTGCTGATCCCCATGAGCCGGGAGGAGGAGCTCCCGGAGGAGAAGATGCTGGAGGCCATGTATGTGGCCAGCGGCATCGGCGCGGTCATCGCCTACCGGGCCTGCATCGCCGGGGCCTCCGGCGGCTGCCAGGCGGAGATCGGCAGCGCCTCCGCCATGGCGGCGGGGGCCCTGGTCCACCTGCGGGGCGGCGACGCCGACCAGATCGGCCACGCCGTGGCCATGGCGCTGAAAAATCTGCTGGGCCTGGTATGCGATCCTGTGGCCGGCCTGGTGGAGGTCCCCTGCGTCAAGCGCAATGTTATCGGCGCGGTGAACGCCATTGCCGCTGCGGACATGGCCCTGGCGGGCATCACCAGCCGCATCCCTGTGGACGAGGTCATTGACACCATGGGCGATGTGGGCCGCCGCCTGCCGGTGGAGTTCCGGGAGACCGCCCTGGGCGGTCTGGCCGCCAGCCCCACGGGCCGCCTGGTGAAGGAGAAGCTCCTGGGCGGAAAAGAGAAGTAAGAAACCTGTCCCCGCTTGCCCGAAAATCGGGTGGGCGGGGATTTTTTGCCTTCAGGCGTAAAGTGTGCTTGACATCGAATGTAAAGCGTGCTATACTCCAAGATGTAAAGCGAGCTATACAATTTTGCGGATACGCAGGAGGTGGGAGATGGAGACCAGGATCGAGGCCTACCGCAAGGCCAGGGACCTGACCCAGAGCCAGCTGGCGGACGCCGTGGGGGTCACCCGGCAGACCATTATTTCCCTGGAAAACGGCCGGTACAAGGCGTCCTTGGTGCTGGCCCACAAGCTGGCCCAGTTTTTCGGGGTAACTATCGAGGAGATCTTTATTTTCAACGAGGAGGATGAGAACCTGTGAGTGAGCGCTTTTGCATTTTTGATGTGTTCAGCCGCCTGCCCCGGAACGACGAGGACTACGCCCTTCAGCTGCGGGCGCGGATGAAGCTGTGGCTTGCCCTGGCGGCCCTGGGGCTGGTGACGTGGGTGGTTATGCTTGCGGTGGCTGTTCTGGGCTGGAACGAGCCCGGGAGCCATGCCCTAAATTTCTATTCCGGGGCTGGGATGGGGCTCTTCGGCGGATGCCTGTACCAGGCTCTGTCCGCCCGCCGCACCCTTCGGGACCCGGAGAAGCTCCACCGGCGGCGGGTGGCCGCTGGGGATGAGCGGCGGGTGGAGATCAGCCGCCGGGCGCTGCTCATGGCGGGGCTGGCCCTGCTGGCGGCGGTGTACCTGGTGGGATTGATCGGCGTGTTTTTCTGGCCGGAGGCGGCAATGCTGCTGCTGGCCCTGATCATGGTGTTTGTTCTGACCTATCTCATCGCCTTTTGGGCGCTGAATCGGGCCATGTAGGGAAAATAGACAGAAAGGAAAAGAATATGGAAGAAATTTTGCGGGTGGAGGGGCTGACCAAGACCTTTAAGCTCTCCCCCAAGCAGCAGAAGCTGGAGCGGACAAGGGATAAGGTCCGGGTGGCGGTGGAGGATCTGCGCTTCTCCGCCTACCGGGGGGAGATCTTCGGCCTTCTGGGGCCCAACGGGGCGGGAAAGACCACCACTTTGCGGATGCTGGCCACCCTCATCCGCCCGGACAGCGGCGACGCCGTCATGGACGGCTGCAGCGTGGTGCGCCAGCCGGACCAGGTCCGCCGCCGCATCGGCTTTCTCACCAGTGAGCTGAAGCTGGAGGAGTTTTTTACCCCCAACTACCTCTTTGACTTCTTCGCCGCCCTCCATCAGGTGGACCCGGCGGTGGCAGAGCGGCGGAAGAGAGAGCTCTTTGCCCGCTTTGGCATCGACCGCTTTGCGGAGGTGAAGGTGGCGGACCTCTCCACCGGCATGAAGCAGAAGGTGTCCCTGGTGATCTCCATCGTCCACGACCCGGAGATCATCATCTTCGACGAGCCCACCAACGGCCTGGATGTGCTCACCGCCAAGGTGGTGACGGATTTCCTCCAGGAGCTGCGGGCGGAGGGGAAGACCATTATCGTCTCCACCCATATCTTCAGCCTCATTGAGAAGATCTGCGACCGGGTGGGCATTATCATCAGCGGGAAAATGGTCCTGTGCGACACCCTGGAGCGGGTGAAGGCCGGAAAGAGCCTGGAGGACCGGTTTTTCGACATCTATGCGGAAACGGCAGGTGAGGACCAGTGAGAAACAGCATTTTTACCATCATGAAGAAGGAGCTGGCCCGCTTCTTCGGGGACAAGCGCATGGTGGTCAGCATCCTTCTGCCCGGCGTGCTGATCTATGTGATGTACAGCTTTATGGGCACCGCCATGCAGGACTCCTTCGGCGTGGAGGAGGACCACATCTACACCGTCCAGGCGGCGCATCTGCCGGATGCGGTGGCGGCCCTGGCCGGGGAGCTGCCGGTGGAGCTCACCGCGCCGGAGGATCTGGCCGCCGCCAAGCAGGCGGTGACGGACCAGGCCCTGGATCTGGTCATGGTGTTCCCGGCGGACTTTGACGCCGCAGTGGCGGCTTATGACCCCGCCGGCCAGGGGGCGGCCCCCAATGTGGAGCTCTACTACAACTCCGCCTCCACGGCCTCCATGGCGGCCCACCAGATGATGACCGCCCTGCTGGACGGCTATGAGGCCGGGATGGCCAACAAGTTTGACGTCAACGGCGGGGCGGGGAGCTACGACCTGGCCACCCGGGAGGACGCGGCGGGGAGCTACTTCGCCATGCTGCTGCCCATGCTGCTGATGATCTTCCTGTACTCCGGCTGCGTGGCGGTGGCCCCGGAGTCCATTGCCGGGGAGAAGGAGCGGGGCACCATCGCCACCATGCTCATCACCCCCATCCGCCGCAGCTACATCGCCGTGGGGAAGATCCTGGCCCTGGCGGTCATCGCCCTGCTCTCCGGCGCCTCCAGCGCCGTGGGCACCATCCTGGCCCTGCCCAAGCTCATGGGCGGCGCCTCTGACCAGGTGTCCGCCGCCATCTACGGCGTGAAGGACTACCTGGTGCTGGCGGCGGTGATCTTGTCCACAGTGCTGCTGCTGGTGACGGTCATCTCCATCCTCTCCGCCTTTGCCAAGACCATCAAGGAGGCCCAGACCTACGCCATGCCCATGATGATCCTAACCATGGTGCTGGGTATCACCGCCATGTTCGGCGGCGGGGCCAAGCAGACCATCGGCGCCTACCTCATCCCCCTGTACAACAGCGTGCAGTGCATGGTGGGGGTGTTCTCCTTCTCCACCCTCACCGCCGGCGTGGCCGCCACCCTGGCGGTCAACGGGGCCTGCACCGTCCTGGGTGTGGTGATCCTGGCCCGGATGTTCAACAGCGAGAAGATCGTATTTTCCAGATAAATAAAAGAAGAAATCAGAGGATTGCAGAAAATGCTGCCCGGACAGTGGGTTTCCACTGTCCGGGCAGCTGTGTATTGTACGATTTGGTTACAGGATCAGCAGCAGCCCCAGGGCCATCAGCAGCTCCTCATCCCCATCCTCCTGGAAGAGGAGAAAGAGGATGGCCAGCAGCAGGAGATCCCCAGTGTCGATGTGATCCAGATGTAGCTTGCCCAGGAGCCCGGACAGCAGGTTCCCCAGGCCGCCTGTGGGGGTGGGGCGGGGAGTCTGCACTGGGCGGCCCGGGGAGGAGCGCTCATCCCGGGGCTGGGCCTGCCGCGGCGGTGGGGCGGGGCCGGGGCCCGGTTCCGGGGTGGGGATGCGCTGGTACACCCCCTGGTCGTTGCGGATATAGCGGTTATACATCTCCATCCCCCATGGTCGTCAGAAGCTTTTTCCCCACATGGAGGAGCTTCGCGGTCTTTAAGGCCCGGTCAATCTTGTCCCGCCGCTCCGGCTTCAGAAAGGGGCGCAGGGCGTAGAGCAGCTGCCGCCGCTGGTCGTCCCCGCCGCCGGTGAGCTCCCCCAGCAGGGGCAGCAGCCGCCCCACCAGCTTGGGGTCCAGGGCACCCAGCAGATCCCCCAGCCCGCCGCCGCTGTCCCCGCCGGTGCTCTGGGGCGGCGGACTATCGCCGCTGTCGCCGCCGGGGGAGCCCCCCAGGTCCAGGGACTGGGCCAGCTTCATGACCTGGTCCATGGCGTCCGCATTGGAGAGGATCGCATTCAGTTTCTCTTCAAAATCGCTCACAACGACCCCTCCAAGCCACAGATGTTATTTTCCCAGCCGCCCGCTGAGCTTTCGCAGCAGCTCCGCGCCGCCGGGGGAGCTGGTGATGGAGGAGATCAGGGCGCTCAGCTCCTGGGTGTCCCCCTTGGCGGCCTTCTCCGCCATGTGCTGCAGGGATGCCTGGTCCCGGCCCGCCAGCATCCCCGCCAGGGCCTTGGCCTCCGGGGACTGGACGATCTCCTGCACCGCCTTCTTGTTGTCCAGGAGCTTTTGCAGCTCCGACCGATCCGTGTTTCTCATGGTCTGCCCTCCTGCTGTGTTGTCCTTCCAGTATATGAGGGGGGAATAAAAAAAGTTCCCCCACTGAGGGGATCAACACGTGCAGGCACGGTCGATCGCCCCGGTGGGGGGAGAAATAGAAAATGTGGGCGGATCACTGGCCGCCTGCGGCGCCGCCGTGGTCGCAGAAGGGGCGCAGGGTGCAGTTGGCGCAGTCCGGCCGCCGGGCCACGCACACCGCCCGGCCGTGGAGCACCATGCGGTGGCAGAAGTCGTTGCTCTCCTCCGGGGGGATGCACTGGCGCAGCTGCATCTCCACCTTCAGGGGGTCCCGGCTGCCGTCGGTGATGCCCAAAAGTCCCGTGATGCGGATGCAGTGGGTGTCGCAGACATAGCCCTCCTTGCCGTACACATCCCCCAGGATCAGGTTGGCGGTCTTCCGTCCAACGCCGGGGAGGCGCAGCAGGTCCTCCATGTTGTCCGGCACCCGTCCGCCGTACTCCAGGAGCAGCATCCGGCTGGCGGCCACGATATCCCGGGCCTTGGCCCGCCAAAAGCCGGTGGAGTGGATGATCTCCCCCACCTCCTCCTCCGTGGCGGCGGCCAGGGCCTCCAGGGTGGGGAAGCGGCTGTACAGCACCGGGGTCACCAGATTCACCCGGGCATCGGTGCACTGGGCGGCCAGGCGCACGGAGAACAGCAGCTCATAGGCCTTCTCCGGGTCGTAGTCCAGGGAGCAGATGGCCTCGGGGTACAGGACCTTCAGCTCCTGGATGATCTGTGCAATAGTCTCTTGGCTTTTCATGGTCGATTCACCTCGACCCCATCATACCACATCCTTCCCCAAATTTCGAGGGAAAAATACCTGTGCAGCGGGGAAATTTTGTGCTATACTGGTAAGGTATCGCATACAGCGCAGAAGGAGAGAGGAGGAAAATCATGCGTCTCTACTTCAAACAGCGGTTTTTTTCCTGGTTTGACAGCTACGATATCTATGACGAGGTGGGCAACACCGTCTTCACGGTGGAGGGCCAGCTGAGCTGGGGGCACTGCCTCCACATCCGCAACGCCGCCGGGGAGCATATCGGCACGGTGCAGGAGAAGGTCCTCACCTTCCTGCCCCAGTTTGAGCTCTATGCCTACGGGGAGTACCTGGGCTGCATCCGCAAGGAGTTCACCTTCTTCACCCCCAAGTTCACCATCGACTGCAGCGACTGGGACGTGGAGGGCAGCTTCCTGGAGTGGGACTACACCATCCAGAGCCCCAGCCGTGGCCCCATCGCCGTCATCACCAAGGAGCCCTTCCACTTCACGGACTACTATGTCATCGATGTGGCGGATCGGGCCGACGCCCTGTGCGCCCTGATGGTGGTGCTGGCCATCGACGCGGAAAAGTGTGACCGGGATTAGGTCGGAGGAGGAAGCTATGGACAGACCCCTGGCGGACCGGATCCGGCCCCAGACCCTGGACGATGTGGTGGGCCAGCGCCATCTGGTGGGGCAGGGCGCCCTGCTGCGCCGGTTCATCGAGAAGGGGACCGACGCCAACATGGTGTTCTACGGCCCCTCCGGCACCGGCAAGACCACTATCGCCAATATTATCGCCAAGCGTACCCACCGGACCCTGTACCGGCTCAACGCCACCACCGCGTCACTGCAGGAGATCAAGGACATCGCCGCCCAGGTGGGCACCATGATGGCCCCCAGCGGGATATTGCTGTACCTGGATGAGATCCAGTACTTCAACAAGAAGCAGCAGCAGTCCCTGCTGGAATTTATGGAGAACGGCACCATTACCCTCATTGCCGCCACCACGGAGAACCCCTACTTCTATGTGTACAACGCCCTGTTGAGCCGGTCCACGGTCTTTGAGTTCAAGCCCGTCACCGCCCAGGAGGTCCGCCCCGCTGTGGAGCGGGCGCTGCGTATCGTCGGTGGGGAGAGCCCACTGCCCCTGACCTGGGAGGAGGGGGTCCCCGGGTATATCGCCCAGGCCTGCGGCGGCGATGTGCGGAAGGCCCTCAACGCCGTGGAGCTGCTGTACGATGCGGCGGAGCCGATGGACGGGCAGCTGCATCTGACCATGGCCGACGCCCAACAGGTGGCCCAGCGCAGCGCCATGCGCTATGACCGGGGCGGGGACGCCATGTACGACATGGCCTCGGCCCTTATGAAGTCCCTGCGGGGCAGCGACCCCGACGGGGCGCTGCACTACCTGGCCCGCTTTCTGGAGGCCGGGGACCTGATCACCCCCAGCCGGCGGCTGCTGTGCTCCGCCAGCGAGGACGTGGGCATGGCCTACCCCCAGGCCATCGCCATTGTGAAGGCCTGCGTGGATACCGCCATGCAGCTGGGCCTGCCGGAGGCGCAGCTGCCCCTGGCCCAGGCCGCCATCCTGCTGGCCACAGCCCCCAAGTCCAACAGCGTTATCGAGGGGATCGGGGCGGCCTGGGCGGATGTAAAGGCCGGGCGCACCGGCAGTGTCCCCCGGGAGCTGCAAAATGTCCACGCCGACACCACCGGACAGGAGCGGGAGCAGGGGTACAAGTACCCCCACGACTTCCCCGGCCACTGGGTACGGCAGCAGTACCTCCCGGATGAGCTGAAAAACACCGTCTACTACCACTACGGGGACAACAAGACGGAGCAGGCCGCCCGGGCCTACTGGGAGAAGATCAAGGGTCAGTAGGTCCAGTCCTCCACCGTGCCGTCGGTAATGAAGTACCGCAGGGACGGGGGATCTCCGGCGGGGCCCAGGTTTTCCACGATCTGGAGCTTGATCTTGTGCCCCTCCGGACGGATGGATTTGATGTACACGGAGACGGCGTCCCCCACGGCTGTGCCGCCGCGGAGCTCCGCCAGACCGCAGAGGTTGGGCGTCAGCTCCACGAACATGCCGTAGTCCTTTATGCTGCGGACCACGCCGGTGACGGTTTCCCCCGGGGCGAAGGCGGCGGCATTCTCCAGCCAGGTGCCCAGCAGCTCCCGGTGGCTGAGGCTGAAGCGGCAGCGTTCCCGGTCCACCGCCGTCACCAGTACCCGCAGATCCTCCCCCACCCGGAGCCGCTGGGCGGGCCGGCGGATGCGGGAGATGGAGATCCGGTCCGTGGGCAGCAGGGAGATGACCCCGCAGCCCAGGTCCACAAAGGCCCCAAAGTCCGCCAGGTGCGTCACCTGGGCGGGGAGGATCACCCCGGGCTGGGCGTTTTCCAGCAGCCAGGCCATGGCCTGCTCCTGGGCCCTGCGGCGGGAGAGGATCAGCCGGGGCCTTCCGCCGCCGTCCACAGTCACATCGGTTATGGTGCAGCAGGTGGGCCGGCCCACCCGGGTCAGTACGGCAATGTCCCGCTGGGCGCCGCTGATGGCGGGGTGGACGGCCTCCGCGCGGGGGATCACCCCCTCGTAGCCGCCCAGCCGGACCCAGAGGTCACGGCCTCTGTCGCAGCGGGTGGCCATGGCCGCCAGGATGTGCTGCTTTTCCATGGCCTCCCGCAGGACAGACAGAGGCTGGCCGTCGGGGAAGAGGGGCGTGAGGCCCTCGGGAAGATACTGTGTTCTATGCAAATTTTCCACCGTCCTATCACTGATGATAGGCCAGTTTATGCGCCGCCCCTTCCGGCTGCGCATGGGATCGAGGTGTTTTTTATGGATTTGCGGTTAAATCAGCGGGTGGAGCTGAAAAAGCCCCATCCCTGCGGCAGCAAGATCTGGACCATCCAACGGGTGGGTATGGATATCAAGCTGCGGTGTACAGGCTGCGGTCACGAGCTGATGCTCCCCCGGAGCAAGGCCGAAAAGGCCATCAAAAAGATATTGGATGAGGAGGAGAGCAGATGAATCCCAAGTGGATCAAGATCGTGTCCCGGGTCATTATCGGCCTGCTGGTGTTTTCCATGCTGGCCAGCTTTATTTTGCCCCTGCTGATGTGATGGGGGGTGGCGAAAAAGCGGATTGACGCTTTTTCGCCACAGGGGGTTGATTCGCCCTTTGCCGGGCGGTTGGGCAAGAAACATTTTTCTTGTCGGCAGTCCCGGGGGTTCCGCCCCCGGACCCCGGGTTACTTTCCCCCCGCCGGGAAAGTAACCAAAGGGGCGCAAAAGAGGGGGACACTTTCGATTGTGTCCCATCTTGAAAGGGCACATTGATCCCCGTAAGGAGCACGGTTTTCTCGCGGCACAGCCGCTGCGACCTACGCTAAAAATATGCCACAGGCATATTTTCTTAACGCTGCGGCCCCGCAACGACCAAAAGGGGGCGCCTGCCCCCTTTTTGGATTATCCCCGCAAGCACTGGGAGTCGTTCTGCCTCAATGACATTGCTCCGCGCCGCCACGGCGCGGGGTTCTTCGGGGGCTACCGCCCCCCCGTTCCCCCGGGATTAGGCGGGTATCCGTAAAACAGTTGCAGCCTTGGCTCTCCCTTTGGGAGAGCTGTCACCGCAGGT
>CAUWCX010000049.1:0-16991 GCA_963557105.1 uncultured Oscillospiraceae bacterium | reverse complement strand
TCGCCCCTGGGGCGAGAATCAAATTGTGTTGGACGAGAGCAGACTGCCGTGTGGTTATCGCAATGTCGGTGCCCCACCATTACCCATGTTCTTGTCGTGCAACCCGCCCCCAGGGCAGATGGGGGGGTAGCCCCTCTGGCGAGGGGGCCTTGGGCCCCC
This sequence comes from uncultured Oscillospiraceae bacterium, assembly GCA_963557105.1. GTDB lineage: Bacteria > Bacillota > Clostridia > Oscillospirales > Oscillospiraceae > Pelethomonas. The sequence continues at coordinate 16,832 of CAUWCX010000049.1, read as the reverse complement.
TTGAAGAGTCGTTTCAAGGAGTGGGGGTCTCGAAGGGGGAGAGGGAAATCGAAATCCCTCTCCCCCTCGCGTGTTTTTGGTTACTTTTTGCACGAGCAAAAAGTGACCCGGGGTCCGGGGCCGGGGAGGCCCCGAGCGCACCCGGGGCGTGGGGCGGTCAACCCCACAGGGTTGGACACGAACAATCTCTCGTCCCCAACCTCAAAAAAATTATTGACAAACGATAATCCGCCGTGTAAAATTATCGTAGAACGATAATAAAAAAGGAGGACACCCCTATGCTCCCCTTCTTCACCTGGCTGCGTGAGCTGTCCCTCTCCGGTTCGGCGGGGAATGCCGCCGCCTGGGCCCTGGTGCTGCTGGCCTCTGCCCTGCCCCTGGTCCCCGCCATTCTCCTGCTGCTCCGGCGGCGGCGGTGGACGGACGCCCTGCTGCTGCTCCTGCCCCCCACCATCTTTGCCGCCCTGTACTTCGGGGTGAACCCCACCCTGGTGGGACCGGTGGGCCAGTTTCTCCCCGTGGCCGCCCTGGGCTGCGCCGCCTCTGTCCTGCTGGCCTGGGTGGTGCTGGGCCTGCTGCGGAATCTGGCGGCGGCGCCGGCGGACAAGCTGGCCCGGGCGCTGGGTATCCTGCTAGTCCTGTGCGCCCTGCTGCTGACCCTCACCGCCGCAGTCTCCCTCTTCATGGACTGGCGGACTGCCGCCCAGGCCATCCGGGAGGGCGACACCGCCGCCCCCGCCCAGGCGGAGAAGACGGTCTGGGCCCAGGGATTCCTGGCCCTGCTGCGGCTGCTGCCCTATCTCCTGGGCAGCGGAGCCCTGCTGCTGGGGGCCGGTCTGGCGGTCAAGCTGGGGGCGGACCCCTTCGGGGATGAGGCCGCCGCCCTGTGCGACCGCACCGCCCGGCTGTGCGGCATGGCCGCCGCAGCCATGGTGCTGCTGGAGCTGGGGATGAACCTGCTGCAGCTGCTCCTGTTCCCCCTTCTGCGCAGCACCAGCTTCCACCTGCAACTGGAGCTCTCCCCCCTGGCGGCCACCGCGGCCCTGTACCTCCTGTGCCGGTATTTCCGCCAGGGGCTGGCCCTCCGCCGGGACAACGAGAGCATTATCTGAGGTGCGCCATGGCCATTACTATCCATCTCAGCGAGCTGCTGAAGGCGCGGAACATGACCAGCAAGGAGCTGTGCGCCAAGGTGGGCATCACGGAGGCCAACCTCTCCATCCTGCGCTCCGGCAAGGCCAGCGGCGTCCGCTTCCACACCATCAACAAGATCTGCTACTACCTGGACTGCGATGTGGGGGATATCCTCCGCTTCGACGGGAGATTGGAGGACGATCATGAGACATAAGCTGTTTGCACTTCTGCTGGCGGGGGCTCTCCTGCTGACCGCCGGCGGCTGCTCCCTGGCCCAGCCGGAGAAAACCGGCGGCGAGCTGCCCGGCGGGGACCGCTGGGCGGGGTTCTATGTGGTCTACGACCCGCCGGGGACCTACACCGACTTCTACGACAACCCCCACCTGACGGAGCTGGGGAGCACCACCCTGGACACCGGGAAGTACGGCCAACTCTCCATCCCCCGGCAGGTCCTGCTGGGGGTGGAGGACCCGGACACCGGGGACTTCTCCTTCCCCGGCCTCACGGGCTATTCCCTCTTCATCTACCACCGACAGGAGGCCCACGGCTCCGTCACCGGGGTACAGTCCGACATGTCCCCCAGCGAAAAGGAAGGTCTCTCCATCCACCACTTTGATGAGGGTACGGCGGAGAGCACTGCCGGGGTCATCTGGTGGGGGCCTCCTGCGGACGCCCCGGCGGACTGGGACCCCTACGAGGACGGGGACGGCATCTGGCACGCCTACAAGGTCTACGAGACGGCGGAGGGCCAGGTGTATCTGGACGGCAGCGGCAACACCTACAGCGGCGGCGGTGGCATGGGCTTTTCCGAGGAGGCCACCTATACCTGCACAGAGAACGGGGAGAGCAAGACGGACAGTACCCGCGTCTCCGTGGACGTGGAATACACCCCCCGGCTCACCGCCCTACGCCTGGTGGAGTTCGCGGGGGACAACACGGTGGTCAGGACCACCGACCTCCCGCTGGCAGAGGAGCTGCCCACCCTGACCCTGTCGGCGGAGACCCAGTGGCTGGTGGTGGAGGAGGAGAGCGCCCAGGGCGTGGAGCGGACCCTCTACACCCGGGCGGACTTCACCCAGGAGTCCCTAAGCCACGAGGTGATCCTCCTGGACCACCAGGGCATGGGCCACGGGTCGTATTTGACGATTTTGCCGGGATAAACGGAGACGGTCAAAAAAGTGCAAGCACTTTTTTGACCGTCCTTTGCTTATTTCATCAGCTTCAATTTTTTCGACTCGATCACCGCATTGAACAGGGCCCGCAGGCGGCGGCTGTCCTCCGCCGGGTCCGCCATCTGGTCCTTGGGCAGGATCCAGGCCTGGTTGGCGGTGAGATAGAGGTAGAAGGCGTGGCCCGTCTCCTGCACGGCGTGGAGCTGGTCAAAGGACACCTTGGCCTGGTCCTTCCCCACATCCACATGGACGCCGAAGCCGTCAATGCGGACGGCCTGGACATACTCCCCCCGGCCGGAGGCGCGGACCTGCCGCTTCACCCGCAGCAGGGTCTGCACCACCAGGATCAGGGACACGGTCAGGGCCGTGGCCGCCGCCCCCAGCAGGGTGATCCCCGCCTTGGCCCCCACGCTCAGCTGGGGACCCATGACCGGCAGATACAGCAGCGCCACCACCAGGGCGCCCACCAGGGTGAAGCCCAGCACGCCCTTCCACCAGGTCCGCCGCAGCAGGAGCAGGTGAAAGCGCTGCACCTCCCCTACATCGATGGTAAATTTCTGCTCGTAGGCCTCCATATCCTCACCTCACGCACACAAAGCTGAACCAGCCCTCGGACTGGTTGGCCTCCAGCACCCGGAAACCGCTGTCCTCCAGCTTGCCCCGGACCTCCTCCGCCCGGTCGTCGATGATGCCGGAGCAGATGAACACCCCGTCGGGCTTCATCAGGGGGCCCACCGCCGGGGCCAGGGCGATGATCACATTGGAGACGATGTTGGCCACCACGATGTCGTAGTCCGCCCCCATCTCCCGCCGCAGGCCGGTGTCGGCGGTCACATCCCCCGCCCGGACGGTGTAGCGGTCCTTGCCCACGCCGTTGAGGGCGGCGTTTTCATAGGCGATGTCCACCGCCTTCTCGTCGATGTCGCAGGCGAAGGCCATATCCGCCCCCAGCAGCAGGGAGGCGATGGAGAGGATACCGCTGCCGCAGCCCAGGTCCAGCACCCGCATCCCCGGCCCCACCCGCTTCTCCAGGGCCTTCAGGCACAGCCGGGTGGTGGCGTGGCTGCCGGTGCCGAAGGTGAGGCCCGGGTTCAGCCGCAGGGGCACCCGGCCGTGGGTCTCCGCCTGCTCCCAGTCGGGGATGACGATGAGCCGCTCCCCGATCTCCATGGGCTTATAAAACTGCTTCCAGTTGTTCTCCCAGTCCGCATCCTCGATACCGTCGATGGTCAGGAGCATGGGGGCGTACTCCGGGTGCTTCCCCTTCAGCTCCGCCATGGCGATCCGCACCGCCGCCACCTGGGTCATGGCCTGGTCGTTCTCCTCCAGGTAGAAGGTGATGCGGCACTTCCCCGCCATGGACCGGTCCAGCTCCTCGTCCACATAGTCCCAGTACTGCCGGTTGTTCTCCAGAAACTGGTGGAAGTCCCCCTCGTCCTCGATAACCAGCCCCTGGATGCCCAGGTCGTCCAGCATACTGGCCACGCCGTCCAGCCCCGCGGGGGATGTATCGATATGCAGCTCCAGCCACTTCATTGCGCAGTCCTCCTTGCGTTCTATTGGGGATATTATATCGGTAATCACTGGAGAAAACAAGTGGGTGCAGGCAAATGCCCACACCCACGAAATGATTTACTTGTGCTTGCCCACGAAGAACAGGGCCACGGTGCCCGGGCCGGAGTGGTTGCCGATGACCGGGCCGATGAAGCTGATCTCCAGCCGCTTCACCGGGAACTTCTCCCGGATCATGGCCGCCAGGTGCTCCGCATCCTCCTTGCAGTCGCCGTGGCTGATGAACACCAGCTCCGGGTCCGCCTCCAGCTCCTCCATCTTCTCCAGCAGCGCCGCCAGGGACGCCTTCCGGCCCCGGACCTTGCTCATGGGGATCAGATGGCCCTCGTCATCCACGTGGAGCACCGGCTTCATCTGTAGCATGGTGCCCACCACGGCCGCAGCGGCGGAGACACGGCCCCCCCGCTTCAGGTGGTGCAGGTCGTCCACGGTGAACCAGTGGCACACCCTGTCCCGGATATCCTCCGCATAGGCGGCCACCTCGTCCAGGGAGCGGCCCTTGTTCTTCTCCTGCACCGCCAGGAACACCAGCAGGCCCTGGCCCATGGAGGCGGCCCGGGTATCCACCACCACGATCCGGCTGCCGGGGTGGGCGGACATGACCTCCTCCGCCGCGATGCAGGCGGACTGGTAGGTGGTGGACAGGCCCGAGGAGAAGGCCAGGTACAGCACATCCTTCCCCTGCTCCACCAGGGGGGTCATGGTATCCATGAAGGTCTGGGGGTTCACGGCGGAGGTGGAGCCCATGACGCCGCCCCGCAGCTTCTCATAAAATTCATGTGGGTCCATCTCCCGGTTGTCGGGGTAGTTTAAGTAGTCCTTTTCCTCAATACGGAAGGTCAGAGGCTGGATCACCACGCCCAACTCCTCCACCATCTCCGGGGAGAAGTCACAGCTGCTGTCGCTCATGATCACATAATCGGCCATAAAATATACTCCTTTCTCCCCGAGGGGAGCAACATAACACTGACGGAAAAAGCAGGGATTTTCCCGAGAATACAGGGCCATTATATCACATTACACCGCAATGACAAGGGCTTATCCTGTCGAAAAGCCCTCTGCGGCGGATTTTCTTCCCCTTCCGCAAAATTTTTGCGCTTTTCACCAAAAATCTTGAGGCTCTTGTTACAGAATTGTAAATCTTTTTCCCCCGCGGTGTGGTATACTAGACCAAATCATCAGGAAAGAGGGGGATGTTATGGGCGGAAAGCGCGTTGCACAGCCGGAGGCCGGACAAAAAAAGAGGCGGACCGGTCTTTGGATCGCCCTGGCGGCGGCCGCCACCGTCTGCTTGGGGCTGGTCCTGGGGGTCTGCTTCTATGCCGGCGGCTATGACGCCGTGTTCCCCGGGGTCTCCATGGCGGAGATCCCCCTGGCGGGGCTGAGCCGGGAGGCGGCGGAGGTCCGCCTGGAGGAGGAGCTGCCCGCCTGGGTGGACGGCGGCACCATCACCGTCTCCGCCGGTCAAATCTCCCTGGGGACCTACCCCCGCAGCCAGCTGGGGGCCTATGCCGTAGCCGGTGAGGCCGCCCAGGCCGTCTGGGCCGTGGGCCGGGAGAGCGGCCCCCTGGGCTGGCTCCGCAACGGCTGGACCATGGCCCGGGGCCTGCTGGGGGGCGAGACCGCCCTGGTCCCGGAGCTGTACTACGACGAGAACGCCCTGGCAATGGCTGTGGGCCAGATGGCCGCGGACTTTGACCAGGCCCCCAAGGACGGCGCCTACCAGCTCACCCGGGAGGGCCTGTTCGCCACCAAGCACCAGACCGGCCGGGCCCTGGATCAGGCCGCCCTGGTGAAGCTCCTGGCCGGCGCCCAGGGCCAGGTGGAGGCCCCCTGGCAGGAGATCCCCGCCCAGGAGCTGGACCTCTACGCCCTGGCCCAGTCCCTCAGCCCTGTGCCCAGCCCCGCCCGCTATGATGTGGAGCAGGGCAAGGTGGTGGACGGCCAGGTGGGGGTCACCATGGACCCGGAGGCCGCCCGTCTGGCCCTGGAGGCCGCCGCCGAGGGGGAGACCATCCCCCTGCCCGCCCAGATCACCTTCCCGGAGATCACCGCCCAGGAGCTGGAGACGGTGCTGTTCCGGGATCTGCTGGGCACCGCCACCACCACCGTCTCCGGCAGCAAGACGCGAAAGAACAACGTGCAGCTGGCGGCCGCCGCCGTCAACGGCACGGTCCTCAACGCCGGGGACATCTTCGACTACAACCAGGTGGTGGGCCAGCGCACGGTGGAGCGGGGCTACGGCGAGGCGGCCACCTATGTCAACGGCGAGACGGTGAACACCGTGGGCGGCGGCATCTGCCAGGTGTCCAGCACGGTCTACCTGGCGGCCCTGCTGTCGGATCTGGAGATCACCGAGCGGTACAACCACCGCTTCTACCCCGGCTATATCACCCTGGGCATGGACGCCACCGTGTCCTGGGGTGGCCCGGAGTTCCGGTTCAAGAACAACAGCGACTACCCCATCCGCATCGATGTGACCTATGACAAGGGTCAGCTCACCGCCAGCTTCTACGGCACCAACCTGGACGGGTCCTATGTGAAGATGACCCGGGAGGTACTGAGCACCACGGGCTATGAGACGGAGTATGTGGAGACGGAGGAGCTGCCCTGGGGCACCCAGAAGGAGAAGCAGAACGGCTACACCGGCTACGAGGTGGAGAGCTACCGCAACCGCTACAGCAGTGACGGCACCCTGATCTCCACCACCTTCGAGGCCAAGAGCAGCTACAAGAGCCGCAACCAGATCATCCTGGTGGGCGTGGCCGGCCGGCCGGAGGGCGGTCTGCCCCCGAGCCAGGGCACCGATGAGCCCACCCTGCCCCCCACCGGCGGCAACACGGAGGGCGAGCCCACACCGCCCCCGGATCAGGGCGGCGAGCCCACGCCCCCGGACACCGGCGCCGGCGGCGTGGATACCACCCCGCCGGACTGGCTATAAACCATATGCACAAGGACCGCCCCGGCATATGCCGGGGCGGTCCTTGTGTCAAAGAAGCCTCGCAGAGTTCGCCGCCCGCAGGCGGCGAAGACAGTGAAATCATTTTTCGCCAGGGCGTGTACCTGGCGAAAAATACTGCTCACGCAGCGTGCGTCGCAGCGGCCTTGCCGCGAGGCGCGAAGCGGAGTGCTACTCAAAAAAGTGCTTGCACTTTTTTGACTTTTTCTTATGTTTTCCGATCCTCAGCCTACTACCTGCGCCTTCTGGCGCAGGGCGTAGCAGCTGTCGATGTACTGCTGCATGATCGCCTTACGGGTGACCAGGCCGATAAAGGTGTTGCGGTCGTCCACCACGGGGACGAAGTTCTGGTCCACGGCCTTGCTGAGCAGGTCCTCCACCGGGGTGGTGACGGTTACCGGCTCGTTGTCCTTGCGGTGCTGGATCTCCATAATGCCGTGGCTCTCCGCCGCCTTCATGTCCATGAGGTAGAGGTTCTTGATGGCCCACAGCAGGTCCCCCTCCGTCAGGGTCCCCCGGTAGCTGCCGTCCTTGGCAAGGATCGGCACCGCAGAGTACCCGGCAGCACCCATCCGCTCCAGAGCCTGGCGGATGGTGTCCTCCTCCCGGACGTAGGCGCACTGGGCTTTTGGCGTCAACAGGAACAGAATATTCATTGAAAGATTCCTTTCTCTGTGATGATACTTCTCACGGCTGTTTTCCCCAGGGCATCTCCGCCCTGCTATGTATAGTATAGCACATCCCGCTGGAAAAACCAATTAAGAATCTATGAATATTGACGAGGGTATGGCGCGGCACGATTCCACGCCATACCCTATTTTTCGCCATTTTTCCACGCACTCCACAGCACGCTCCCGCCGCCCCACAGCAGGAGAAGGCCGAAGGGCTTCCGCAGTGCGGCCACATCCACCGCCAGGGCCACCACCGCCCCCGCCAGGGCCGCCAGGGTCCCCGGCAGCGCCGCCCGGCGCCAGATCTGCCGGTCCAGCAGGCCGTTTTTCCGGTGGATCAGCAGCCCCACCCCCGCCGTGGGCAGGAAGAACAGCAGGTTCACCGCCTGGGCCTCCCCCTGCTCCACCCCCAGGAACAGGGTCATCACCAGCAGCAGCAGCGTTCCGCCGCCCACCCCCCACACGGAGAGCATCCCGGCCCCCAGGGCCGCCAGGAAGGGGATCAGCCAGGTCACCACAGCAGATACCTCCCCCCGGCGTAGAGCAGAAACAGGCCGAAGATCACCTTCAGCGCCCGGACCGGCACCCACCGGAAGGTGAGGCCCCCCAGTACACCCCCCGCCAGTCCCCCGGCCAGATAGGGCAGCACCATGCTCAGGGCGGGCCGCACCTGCCACAGGTACACCGTCGCCGAGACGCAGCACATGGGATAGATCACCGCCACGCAGGTGGCGAAGGCCCGCCGGGCGTCCATGCCGCCCCACCGGGTCAGCAGGGGCAGCAGCACCATGCCCCCGCCGCCCCCAAACAGTCCGTTGACCAGTCCTCCGGCGGCCCCGGCCAGCCGGTGCTTGCCCGCCTCCTCCACAGCCACTCCCCCTCTCTCCTATGTATGCCGGCCCCCCCTGGGGCCGGCTGGCGCGCAGAGACGCCGCTTAGCCCAGGGCCTTGAAGCTCTGGCAGTCGGTGCACTGGTCCATGGCGGGCTTGGCCTCGTGGGTGCCCACCTGGATGGACTCCAGGCCGCAGTAGGCCTCGTGCTTGCAGTGGTGGGCGCAGTTTTCCACCGTGCAGCGGATGGATCTGTTGGGTGTGCAGGCGCAGCCGCTCATCATCTGTTCGTTCATGTCTTCTCCTCCTTGCTTCGCACTGGTTTTGGGTCTTGCCAGGGGTAGTATGACCGGCGGAGGAGAAAATATGCCTGGCAACGGAAACCCGGGGAAGAAAAAACCGCTTTCCGGCAGCGCCGGAAAGCGGACAGTATCCTCTGCGTGTTGAATTTTTTTGCCCTATATCCCCAGCAGCGCCGTGGCAAAGGCAAAGTAGATCACCAGGCTCAGCACGTCCACAATGGTGCTGATGAAGGGCGCGGCCATTACGGCGGGGTCCAGGCCGATCTTCTCCGCCAGCAGGGGCAGCAGACAGCCCACCACCTTGGCGCAGAACACGGTACACACCAGCGTCAGGCAGATGACCACGGCCACCGTGACCGTGACCTCGCTGTTGTGCATGAGCCAGCGGTCCACCACCAGCAGCTTGATAAAGTTGCCCCCGGCCAGCAGCAGGCCGCAGACCACCGCCACCCGGCTCTCCTTCCACACCACCGCCAGCAGGTCGCTGAAGTCGATCTCGTTCAGGCTCAGGCCGCGGATGACCGCCACGCTGGACTGGTTGCCGCTGTTTCCGCCGGTACCCATGAGCATGGGGATAAAGCCGATGAGCACGGAGCACATGGCCAGGGAGTCCTCAAAGCTGGAGATGACGATGCCGGTAAAGGTGGCGGACAGCATCAGCAGCATCAGCCAAGGGATGCGGCTCTTCACCGTCTCCCACACGCCGGTGCGGAGGTAGGGCTTGTCCGTAGGGGTGATGGCGGCCATCAGCTCGAAGTCCTCGGTGGCGGCCTCCTCCATAACGTCGATGGCGTCGTCGATGGTGACGATGCCCACCAGGCGGCTCTCCCGGTCCACCACCGGCATGGCCAGAAAGTCGTAGCGGCTGAGATCCTGGGCCACAGACTCCTTGTCATCCAGGGTGTTGGCGAAGATGATATTGGTCTCCATGATGTCCTCAATAACATCGTCCTCCTCCGCCAGCAGGAGGGTGCGGATGGACACGGTGCCCAGCAGGTGGCGGCTGGGGTCGGTGACATAGCAGACGTTGATGGTCTCCTTGTCCACGCCGGTGCGGCGGATGCGCTTGAAGGCGTCCTCCACCGTCATGCTTCGCTTCAGGTCCACAAACTCCGTGGTCATAATGGACCCGGCGGAGTCCTCCGGGTACTTCAATATCTCGTTGACCTTGCGGCGGGTGTCCGGGTCGGTGTGCTTGAGGATGCGCTTGACCACCGTGGCGGGCATCTCCTCGATGATGTCCACGGTGTCGTCCACATACAGCTCGTCCAGCACCTCCCGCAGCTCGTTGTCGGAGAAGGACTTGATGAGCACCTCCTGCTCCTCCGGCTCCATCTCCACGAAGGTCTCCGCCGCCAGCTCCTTGGGCAGCAGACGGTACAGCAGGGGCAGCCGGTCCGTCTCCAGCTCCGTGAGGATCTGGGCGATGTCCGCCGGCTCCAGTAAAAGCAGCATATCCCGGAGGTCCGCCCATCGCTTTCGCTCCACCAAGTCCTCCACCTGCTCCATAAATACGCCGCTATCCAAATCAACCATGCCGAGCGCCCTCCTTCCCCAATATGTTGCCCCGAAACGCGCAAATAAGCCGCCGGGGTACTGCTCCGGCGGCTTGACAAAACGCATAAACAGGGCCCCACGGGCCCTCTGCCGTTCAAGCTTTAGCACCACAGGGCGGTGAAATCGCGTTATGTCATGCCTTGGATCGACATGACCTGCTCAAACCAACTCACCGTGTCTCCACGATTACGCGGCAGCGATCCGTATCCCTGTGGTAGCCTTACCTACCGGAGCGATCATTATGTATACATTAACTTTATAGTAGTCCTTATTTTTTCTCCTGTCAACCCCTTTTTCCGCCCCTGTCCGGCGGAAAATTCAGGCTTTCCCCGCAGCCTCCGCCACCGCCCCGGCCATATACAGGGACCCGTAGGCCAGCACGGCCCCGGAGGGGCCCGCCAGACGGCGGGCCTCCGCCACCGCCTGGGGCACACCGGCGCAGGCGGCGGCGCTGCATCCCAGCCCCCGCAGGTAAACCGCCAGCTCCTCCGCCGGCAGGGCCCGGGGGCTGGGGGGCGTGACGGTGACGAAGGCGTCCGCCAGCCGGGCCATCTCCCCGTACATGGCGGCGTAGTCCTTGTCCGCCAGCACACCGGTGAGGACCACCAGCCGCCGCCCGGACAGGTAGGCCCGGACATTGTCCACCAGCGCCTCCACGCACTGGGGGTTATGGCCGCCGTCCACAATGAACACCGGGTCCCGGGCCACCACCTGGAACCGGCAGGGCCAGGACACCCAGGCCAGTCCCGCCCGCACAGCCGCCTCCGGGACGGGGAAGCCCCGCTCCCCCAGGACCCCCACCGCGGTCAGGGCCACGGCGGCGTTGCACAGCTGGTGGGCCCCCAGCAGGGGCAGGTGTAGATTTTCCATATTCTTCCAGGAGAAGGTCTGCCCCTCCAGGTCCGCCCCCAAGGGGCGCACTACCCCGGGGTCCACAGGCCGCCAGACAGCCCCCACATCCCGGCAGCGCCGGGCGATCTCCCCCTCCACCGGCGGCTGGCCGGGGTAGGTCACCGCCACAGTTCCCGCCTTGATGATGCCGCACTTGGCCCGGGCGATCTCCGCCAGGGTGGTCCCCAGGATCTCCGTGTGGTCCAGGCCGATGTTGGTCAGCACCGCCGCCAGGGGGGACGCGATCACATTGGTGGCGTCCAGGGCCCCGCCCAGCCCGGCCTCCAGCACCACCACATGGCACCGGCAGCGGCGGAAATGGGCCATGGCCAGGGCCGTCACCAGCTCAAACTCCGTAGGCGGCTGGGCCATGGCCTCCACCGGGGGGCGCACCTCCTCCACCAGCTGCGCCAGGTCGCCGTCGCCGATGGGCACGCCGTTGACCTGTATCCGCTCGCCGAAGGTGAAGATAAAGGGGGAGGTGAACAGCCCGACGGTGTACCCCGCCGCCTGGAGCATAGCCGCCACCATGGCGGCGGCGGAGCCTTTGCCGTTGGTCCCGGCAATGTGGACGAACCGCAGCTCCCTCTGGGGGTCCCCCATGGCCGCCAGCAGCTGCTGTATCCGGGAAAGCCCCGGCGCGGCGCCCCTCCCCCTCGGGGTGTGGATATAGGCCATCGCCTCCTGAATGGTCATGGACGCTGCCTCCTTTTCGCGGTAAATGGGCCGCCGAAGCCGGCCGGCCGCAGTTTTTTCCCACTATACCCCCGCCGCCGCCAAAACGCAAGAGAAAGTCGGATTTTCTCCCCTTCTCCCGCCGAAAGAAAAGTTTTCCCCGGAAAACCTCTTGTGAAACAGATGTTTGTGTGGTACAATAATACGATCAATTTTCGCCCCGCATCACGAAAGGAGTCCACTATGCCAGAGTTCAAGGTCGTCTCCCCCTACACCCCCTCCGGCGACCAGCCCCAGGCCATTGCAAAGCTGGCCCAGGGCATCGAGGACGGCCTGCGGGAGCAGGTCCTCCTGGGCGTCACCGGCTCGGGCAAGACCTACACCATGGCCAAGGTCATCGAGGCCGTCCAGCGGCCCACCCTGGTGCTGGCCCACAACAAGACCCTGGCCGCCCAGCTGTGCGAGGAGTTCCGGGAGTTTTTCCCCAACAACGCCGTGGAGTACTTTGTCTCCTACTACGACTACTACCAGCCGGAGGCCTACATCGCCCACACGGACACCTTCATCGAGAAGGACGCCTCCGTCAACGAGGAGATCGACCGGCTGCGCCTGGCGGCCACCGCCTCCCTGCTGGAGCGGCGGGACGTGATCGTGGTGTCCTCCGTCAGCTGCATCTACGGCCTGGGGGAGCCGGACGACTTCCAGCACATGATGATCTCCCTCAGCGTGGGGGCGCAGATGGAGCGGGACGACCTGCTGCGCCGGCTCATCGAGATCCGCTACGAGCGCAACGACATCGCCTTTGAGCGGAATATGTTCCGGGTGCGGGGGGACACGGTGGAGCTGTGGCCCGCCTACTGGAAGTCCAGCGCCATCCGGGTGGAGTTCTTCGGGGACGAGATCGACCGCCTCAGCGAGATCGACCCCGTCACCGGCGCCGTCACCCGCCGCCTCACCGCCATCCCCGTGTGGCCCGCCAGCCACTATGTCACCTCCAAGGAAAAGATGGACCGGGCCATTGGGGAGATCGAGAAGGAGCTGGACGCCCGGGAGGCCTGGTTCGTGGAGCAGGGCAAGCTGGTGGAGGCCCAGCGCATCCGCCAGCGCACCACCTACGACATGGAGATGATGCGGGAACTGGGCTACTGCTCCGGCATTGAAAACTACAGCCGGGTCATCTCCGACCGGCCTGTGGGCTCCCCGCCCATGACCCTCATGGACTACTTTCCCGAGGACTTTGTCCTCTTTGTGGACGAGAGCCACGTGACCCTCCCCCAGGTCCGGGCCATGTACAACGGGGACCGGGCCCGGAAGGAGAGCTTGGTGGAGTACGGCTTCCGCCTGCCCTGCGCCTTTGACAACCGCCCCCTGAAGTTTGACGAATTCCAGGAGCGGTTCCACCAGGCGGTGTACGTCTCCGCCACCCCCGCGGAGTACGAGCGGCAGCAGGCGGACCAGATCGTGGAGCAGGTCATCCGCCCCACGGGCCTGCTGGACCCCCGGGTGGAGGTCCGCCCGGTCCAGGGGCAGATCGACGACCTCATCGGGGAGATCAACGCCCGGTCCGCCCGGAACGAGCGGGTGCTGGTGACCACCCTCACCAAGAAGATGGCGGAGGATCTGACGGAGTATCTCACCCGGGCGGGCATCAAGGTCCGCTATATGCACCACGATGTGGAGACCATTGAGCGGATGCAGCTGATCCGGGACCTGCGGCTGGGGGAATTCGACGTGCTGGTGGGCATCAACCTCCTGCGGGAGGGCCTGGATATGCCGGAGGTGAGCCTGGTGGCCATTCTGGACGCGGACAAGGAGGGCTTCCTCCGCAGCGAGACCAGCCTCATCCAGACCATCGGCCGGGCCGCCCGAAACGCCGACGGCCTGGTGATCCTCTACGCCGACACCATCACCCGCTCCATGCGGGCCGCCATGGATGAGACGGAGCGCCGCCGGAAGATCCAGGACGCCTACAACAAGGCCAACGGCATTGTGCCCAGAACGGTCATCAAGTCCGTGCGGGAGATCCTGGAGATCTCCCAGACCGCCGAGTCCGCCCAGAAAAAGGTCGGCAAGAAGCTGACCCCCGCCGAGCTGCGGGAGGAGATCGCCCGGGTGGAGAAGCAGATGAAGGAGGCGGCGAAGATGCTGGAGTTTGAGTATGCGGCGGTGCTTAGAGACCGGTTGACGGAGCTGCGGGGGCAGTTGAAGTAGAGATTTTTGATTTTCCCCTTGCTGGGAGGGCAAGAAGATTGTTCTTGTCGATAGCACCGGGGATTCCATCCCCGGACCCCCCGCACCGACCAAAAGGGGGCGCCTGCCCCCTTTTTGGATTATCCCCGCCAGCCCTGAGGGTTGTTCTATCTCAACGACATGGCACCGCGCCGCCGCGGCGCGGGGTTTCGCGGGGGCGTAGCCCCCGCAGCGTTAAGCAAACAGGCCAGTGGCCTGTTTGTAGCGTAGGCCGCAGCGGCTATGCCGCGAGGAAAATAGCTCCTTGGGGGCACAACTTACCTCTACAAAAAGCCACTCGCCCCTGGGGCGAGAATCAAATTGTGTTGGACGAGAGCAGACTGCCGTGTGGTTATCGCAATGACGGTGCCGCACCCCGAGATGGACCTACCCCTTTAACAGGCCGGCAGGCGAAGTTGGACGAGATACCCGGCCGAGATCAGATGCCCGAAGGATTTGCCATTCAGTGGCTTCGTCCATCATCCCCCGTCTGCACCGATGAGACAAAGGAATCCAAAACCATGGGTTTTGGCGCATTTTTGGTGACTTTTTGTGCGAGCAAAAAGTCACCGGGGGCTCGGGGGCGCGTAGCCCCCGAAGGAACCAGCTTCTGGGAAGAAGAAAGCCGCTGTGTCCCCCACCCGCCGCAGGCGAATCCCCCACCAAAAAAAGCAAAAAGGACAACCAACAATGGCAAAGAAAGAAGAAAAAACCAACGTCATGCGCCTGCTGGAGCAAAAAAAGATCCCCTTCACCCACTACACCTACCCCCACGACGGCGGGGCAGTGGACGGCGTCACCGTGGCCACACTTTTGGGCCAGGACCCGGCGGCGGTGTTCAAGACCCTGGTGACCCGGGGGGCCAGCGGGGCCTACTACGTCTTCGACATCCCCGTGGCGGAAACCCTGGACCTGAAAAAGGCCGCCAAAGCCGTGGGGGAAAAGTCCATCGCCATGCTCCCCAGCAGGGATCTTCTCCCCCTCACGGGCTATGTCCACGGGGGCTGTTCCCCGGTGGGCATGAAAAAGCTGTTTACAACGGTGTTTCACGACAGCTGTTTATTACATAATGTTATCATGGTTTCCGCTGGAAAGATCGGTTTTCAGGTGGCCGTGGACCCCAAGGCCCTTCTGGAGCTGGTCCGGGGGACCACCGCCGATGTGGTGGCCGACCCATGATCGCCACTTTGGAAACTGTCCGGCTGCGGCTGCGCCCCTTCTCCCCCGCTGACGCCCACAGCCTTTTCGCCATTTTGGGGGACCGGGAGACCATGGCATTTTCCTTCCCCATGACCCGCGAAGAGAGCGACTGCTTTCTGCGGGAGCAGCTCCTCCTGCGCCAGCCCCCGGTGGGCTACGCTTTGGAAGAGCGCTCTTCAGCGGAGCTGGTCGGGTATATCCTGTTCTGTCCCCTGAACACGCCGGGAGAATGGGAGCTCGGCTGGTTCCTTCGCCGGGACCGGTGGAGACGGGGCTATGCGCTGGAGATCTCTCTGGCCCTGCTGGACTACGGCTTCTCCGCCCTGGGGGCACACCGGATCGTGGCGGAGACCATCGACCCTCCCCGGGCAGGCGGTCTGTTGACTCGTCCGGGAATGGCCCGCACCGGGGAAAAGATCGTCAGAGATCACCGGGGCCGGGAGGCGGTTCTGGTGGAATATGGACTGACTGCCGCCCAATATCAGGCCGCAAAACAGAAAGGAGCCTGCAATGACTGACCTCTCTCAACAGATCCTGCTGAATTTCCAGGTCCGCAAGTCCAAGCAGCAGAAGGAGGCCTTCCGCACCTGGCTGTGCAGCCAGCTCACCGCCCTGGGCTACAGCCCCCGGGTGGAGGGGAGCCGCTTCAGCCGCAATGTGGTGGTGGGCGACCCGGAGAAGGCCCGGGTCCTCTTCACCGCCCACTACGACACCTGCGCCGTCCTCCCCGTCCCCAACTTCATCACCCCCCGGAACTTTCTGTGGTACCTTCTGTACCAGATGCTCTTCGTCCTGTTCTTCCTGGCGGTGGCTGTGGGCACGGAGGTGGGGACCATGCTGCTGTGGCGGGCGGCCACCGGGACGGACTGCCCCATGTGGCTGGCCATGGGGGCGATGTACATCGCCCTGCTGCTGTGCATCTGGTGGGTCGTTGCCGGCAAGGCCAACCGCCACACGGTCAACGACAACACCAGCGGCGTCCTCACCCTGGTGGAGATCGCCCAAGCCCTGCCGCCGGAAGTGCGAGAGCAGGTGTGTCTGGTGTTCTTTGACAACGAGGAGAAGGGCCTCTTCGGCTCCTCCGTCTTTGCCAAGGCCCACAGGGGCGCCCAGAAAAACGCCCTGGTGGTGAATTTCGACTGCGTCAGCGACGGGGATCACCTACACTTCTTCCCCGGCAAGGCGGTGAAGCGGGAGGAGGATGTCCTCTCCGCCCTGGAGCAGTCCTTCCCCGCCGCCGGGGAGAAGACCTGCCAGGTGGTCCGCTCCTTCGGCTTCTACCCCTCTGACCAGGCCAAATTTCGCCGGGGCGTCGGCGTCTGCGCCTTGAAAAAGAGCCCCGTTTTCGGGTATTATATGGACAGGATCCACACGAAACGGGACACGGTGCTCATGGAGGAGAATATTCAGCTGCTCCGGGATGGGGCGGTGGTTTTGGCGGGGAGGGTTTGATTCGCTCTTCGCAGGGCTGATTCGCCCCTCGCCGGGCGGGTGGGGGTGAAAAATTGTTCGTCTCCAACCTTGTGGGGATTCCATCCCCACGCCCCGGGGATGCGCCCAGGGCCTCCCCGGCCCCGGACCCCGGGTCACTTTTTGCTCGTGCAAAAAGTAACCAAAAACACGCTCAGGAGGGGGACAC
>CAUWCX010000048.1:0-18187 GCA_963557105.1 uncultured Oscillospiraceae bacterium | reverse complement strand
GCAAGACCGTGTACGCCATCGCCGACACCGGCAGCAACACTGTCTGGGAGAACGACGGCGCTGCTGTCAAGAACATCGCCAAGGCTTCCGGTCTGAACGTCAAGGACGCTGAGTACTTCGTCAACTTCGACGGCAACGACACCTTCAAGGCTTCCGACATGAAGATCAAGTATGTCGTTGAGGCCGAGGGTCTGACCGACGAGCAGGCCAAGGAGCTGGAGGACAACGGCGCTAAGAAGGATAACGGCGCGTACGTCAAGTCCATCGCTCCCGGCCGCGAGATCAACAACATCGACCTGAAGTGGATCAAGAACATCTTCGATTCCGCCGACAAGGAAGGCGATAACTACATCGAGGGCGAGGTCTATGTTGGCACTCAGTCCAACAAGGACATCTCCGATGAGATCTCCTTCAAGAAGTTCAAGGAGGAGTATGTTGAGTCCGCCGAGAACGCCCTGGAGTTCGACACCGCCGATAACGGTGAGTGGCTGAAGGTTGTGGATGTTGACGGCGACGGCAAGGCCGACTTCGTCATGCGTTTGGACTTCGCCATGAGCCTGGTCACCCGCGTGTCCAAGAACGGCAACGTCACTCTGGTCGATCTGGCCAAGAAGGACGAGGTCGCTTTCGGTACCACCACCATCGAGAAGGATGAGCTGGTCACCGAGGCCAAGCTGGCTGCTGGCGATGTGGTCGTGTACACCCTGATCGACGGCGTGTACTATGTTGATGCTGCCGAGGTCGCTACCGAGACCATCGACAAGAAGGGCATCAACAGCAAGACCGAGACCATCACCTGCAACGGTACTGACTATGTCCAGTCCCACATCGGCTATGCCGACAAGACTGAGTACTACAACGATGTTACCGACGCTCACACCGAGATGACCTATGACCTGTACCTGGATAAGTTCGGTTATGTCCGTCTGTACATCGAGTCCGACTACAACGCCTTCATGCTGCTGACCGACGGTTACTATGAGACTGACCGCCGCGACGAGAGCTTCAAGGCCATGTACTGGGATGTCGAGGCTGGCAAGGAGACCGAGATCAAGGTCACCGGCAGCTCCGCCGACGACTTCATCAGCACCGCTGATCGCAACAACGATGGTGACCGCGAGACTTGGCGCCGTCTGATCGACGCTGGCTGCTTCTACTTCGATTACAAGGCCAGCGAGACTCCCTTCATCACCAACATCGCTGGCTACACTGCCAACGACGAGGCTTACACCCTGATCGACGCTGAGGACACCACCAAGCGCACCGGCTACGATGTCCAGGAGCTGAAGATCACCAACAAGACCGAGCTGAAGGACGAGGTTCTGAACAACGCCAACGGCGGCCGTATCCAGACCACCACCAAGACCCAGTACTACCTGGTGATCAAGGCTACCGACCGTTTCGGCGGCGAGTATGTCTCCGATGTTCTGACCTGGACTGGCTACAAGAATGCCCCCGCTGAGGCCGCTCTGGCTGAGGGTGCCGTGGCTTACGCTGTGACCCACGACGCCGCTGAGAAGAACGAGAAGTACGATGTGGCCGATGTGGTGGTCTTCGAGAGCGATCCTACCGCTGATCACAACACCTACTTCGTCTACGAGACCAACAACTACACCAAGGAGTATGTCTGGGCTCTGGGCTACGGCGAGGACGGCAAGATCGTTGACGATCGCTTCGACGTTGAGGAGGGCACTGCCCATATCGCTAAGAACGGTCCTATCGAGTTCTACGAGATCTATGAGGATACCACTGTTGAGCACATCTTCAAGGATTACGCTGACCACAACATCTACGCTGGTAAGGTTGACGTTCTCTACGACGTGACTGGCTTCGACTACTTCCAGGTTGCTGATACCGCCACCGGTTATCTGCGCTTCAACCCCGAGGAAGTCACCATCTACAAGGTCACCGGCGATTCTAACGAGGATAAGGGCGAGTACGATGTCAAGGTCGTTGACAACTATGATGACATTGACTACGACGACCGCATGATCCTGTTCACCGACAACAAGGAGAACGTCCAGTACGCCATCTGCGTTGACATGAGCACCTACACCGTCAACAAGGTGAAGCATATCTACAGCGACGTTCTGGATCTCTACAACAAGATCACTAAGGACGCCAACACTGTTGCTCCCACCGAGGCTGCCACGATGATCGAGGTCCTGAGCAAGTTCGACACCCAGGCCGAGATCAACGCGGATAACCTGCACACCGCCGAGGCCGCTCTGGACCTGGCCAAGGATCTGAAGCCCAGCGCTGCTAAGGATGACGCTGAGTGGGATGCCCTCCAGAAGGCTATTGCCGATGTCACTGCCGCTATTGCTGCTTACAAGGCGGATGAGCCCCTGAACAACAAGAAGGCTGAGCTGCTGGCTAAGATTGATAGCTCCGCTTATGACAACTGGACTCCCGGTATGCGCGAGGCTGCCAAGAAGGCTGTTAACGATGCAACCAGCATTGATGAGCTGGATTGGAGCAACGATATCGCTGGCGCAGCACGTGCCGTGGAGAACGCTCAGAACACCGCTAAGGATGCCATCGAGGCTGCTGCTGTGGCTGCCAACGCTGTGAAGGCTGGCACCATCGCCACCGTCGCCGACAAGAAGGCTGCTATTGATGAGCTGAGCACCGTGGAGGCTATCACTGCCGCCCAGACTGCTGCCATCAAGGAGATCAACAACGCTGTCGTCGCCGCTGTCAAGAGCACCCTGGCTACCGCAACCGGTATTCCTGCCGCGAATCCCGAGGCTCCTACTGACGAAGAGATCAAGGCTGCTGGCGTGCTGACGAACGCTAAGTTCAACATGACTAATGTGACCATTGAGGTTGGCGAGCATTCTGTGGATGCCGGTAACCACAAGGTGGTTGTGACCATTGGTTTTGGTACTGCCGATAAGGATACCGTTACTGTTCCTGTGAAGCAGAAGTAATTTTGCGTCAACAAACAACCCCCAAGGGCTTCGGCCCTTGGGGGTTCCCTGTTTTTCGTTATAGGAGACAGATGATATAGTCCAACAGCTGGAAGTCGTCCTCCCCGCCGCAGGTCAAGTCCAACCGCAGATCCGCCTTCTCCGGGAATGGCCCCACGGCCACCGCCCGCAGCTCCCGGCAGACCTTGCCGCTGCGGTCACGGCTATCCCGGCAGCTGCACGTCATGGCGACGTCGTTCAGCTTTGCCGTCACCCCGCCTGCCGCGGGCTGGATGTTGTACCGTGCCAGCAGCACCGCCCGCTGTCTCCCGGCGGTGGCGATCTCCCGCACATGGCTGCCGCTGGTGATGGCAATGGGGGTCATCTCCACCTGAATGTCGTTTTTATAGAGACCGGCGGAGTCGGAGGCTGAGGTGGTGAAGGCGAAGCAGCTCATCACGCTGCTGCCCGTGGTCTGCCGCAGGGCCACCCGGTATGTCTCGCCCTCCTCCACCACAAAATCCACGGGGACCTTGGTCCAGATGGTGGTGGTCTCCGTGCCCTCTGCGTGGACGGGGATCACCGCCGACTGGAACACCTGGGTCCATTTTGCCCCGGTCTTTCGCTCCGCCTTAAACTGGAAGTTCAGGTCGATCTGCTGGCCGGTGGTCTCTCCCAGGAAAGCCATGAGCATAAAGGACCAGCTGGTGAAGCGGATCTTACCCGGGGCGGTGAAGTGATAAAATGCCGCATAGTCCTGGGGAGTATCCTTGACATAGCCCATCTGGCTGACGCCGCTCTTGGCCTTCAGGTCCTCCAGGGTAGCTTTGGTGGTGACGCCCATGTAGATGTGCTTCTCCTGGCTCCACCGCGCCTCGGTCAGCTTCTCCGCGTCCGCCGCCGTGTCCAGCCGGTTGTAGTAGCAGTGGGGCAGGTCCTGCGCCTCACCCTTATCCATCCGCTCACGCAGCAGCAGTAAGCTGCCCTCCGCCCCGGTCACCAGTCCTTCCCACAGCTGCTTCACGCCCTCGGAGGTGGCCGTCCGGTTCTCCGTCAGCCCCTTCTCCATGTCCGCGCACATCTGGTTGAAGTCCCGCATCATAATGCGGTCGTCCTCCTTCCACTGGGGCAGATGATAATTTTTCGTATACTCCATCCAAAAATCTCCTTTCTGTATTTGCGTCCCGGTAAAAAACCGTTACACCTATGGGGTGTAACGGCCATTTGTTGCACGTTTCCGTGCAACGGCATTTTCCACAAATTTTCCCGGAGATTTCCAGCAAAACCGCCGCTCCGTCAACACCCAGTTGACAAAGCGGCGGGAGGTGGTACAATAAAAACAGAAAGGGCGCTGTCGCTAAGCAGTTAGCCCAATCAACTCACATAAGCAATGCTTACGTTAGCCGCTCGGGGGCCAGCCGGGCGGCTAACACGCTTTTGGGGCAAAGTAGACCGCGATCATAACGACCACGGCGATACACGCCAGAAGACGCAGGAATTTCTTCCCACGCTGGGTACCCATCCGCATCACCCCGCAGCGTTAAGCAAACAGGCCGGTGGCCTGTTTGTAGCGTAGGCCACAGCGGCTATGCCGCGAGGAGACCGTGCCAGGAGTAGCTAACCGCCTATGTAGCAACAGCGCCCGGCCCCGTGTGGGGCCGATATTATTTTATCGAATATGTCAAAAAAACGCAAGCCCTTTTTGCCTGCCCCTCCGCCTTGACTCCGTCTGCGCCAGAGGTTATACTAAAGAAAAAATAACGAAAGGAGCGCCCGCCATGGAACTGCGGCAGCTGTTGGGCGTTGGCCCCGGGATCACCGCCCTCATTGGCAGCGGCGGAAAGACCACCGCCATGTACCGTCTGGCTGGAGAGCTCCAGCAGTTGGGAACGGTGATCTGCACCACCACTACCCATATTTTCCCGCCGGAGCACCTGCCGGTACTGGAGGACCCCAGTGGGAATGACATTGCCGCCGCGCTGGCGGTCAACCCCTGCGTCTGCGTGGGCCGCCCCGGGGCGGAGGGGAAGCTCGGACCGGGGACGCTGTCCCCCGCCGCGCTGGCGGAACTGGCGGACTACGTCCTGGTGGAGGCTGATGGCTCCCGGGGAAGGCCCTGTAAGGCCCATCTGGACTACGAGCCGGTGATCCCGGCGGGGACCCGCCGGACGGTACTGGTGGTGGGGGCCGCAGGCTTTGGACAGCCCATCCAGGAGGCGGTCCACCGGGTGGAGCGGTTCTGCGCCCTGGCGGGATCGTCACCGGATGAGTGGGTGACCATGGCGCTGTTGGCCCGGGTGATCCGGGGAGAGGCCCTGGGAGATGTGGTGCTGGTCAACCAGGTGGAGACGGCGGAGGCCCTGGCCTGCGCCAGGGAATTGGCGGCACAGCTGGAGCAGCCAGTGGTGGCCGGAAGTTTGCACGGAGGAGAATGGTTATGCGTATCGTGATCCGCGGCGGAGGGGACATTGCCACCGGCATCGCCCTTCGCCTGTACCGCAGCGGGATGGAGGTGATCCTGTGTGAGATCCCCGACCCCACGGCTATCCGCCGCACGGTCTGCTTCTCCGAGGCGGTGCGCCTGGGGAAGTACACTGTGGAGGGGATCACCGCCCGGAGGGCAACCCCCGCGGAGGTTCCCGGTCTGCTGGCGGCGGGGGCGATCCCCGTACTGGTGGACCCGACGGGGGCGTGCATCCCGGCCCTGCAGCCGGAGGGCGTAGTGGACGCCATTCTGGCCAAAAAGAATCTGGGGACCACCATGGATATGGCCCCTGTGGTGGTGGCGGTGGGGCCGGGCTTTACCGCCGGGGTGGACTGCCACGCGGTGGTGGAGACCATGCGGGGCCACCATCTGGGCCGGGTGATCTACGCCGGCAGCGCCCAGCCCAACACCAACATCCCGGGGCTCATTGGCGGCTTCGCCGGAGAGCGGGTGCTGCGCTCGCCGGCGGACGGCGTCTTCCAGGGGCTGCGGCAGATCGGCGACCAGGTGAAGGCCGGGGATGCCGTGGGCGTCGTGGCCGGGGTCCCCATGTGTGCAACCATTGACGGAGTGCTGCGGGGCTTGCTGGCCGACGGTGTACCGGTACACAAGGGCATGAAGAGCGGCGATGTGGACCCCCGGTGCCAGTCCAGCTACTGCCAGACCGCCTCGGACAAGGCTCTGGCCGTGGGCGGCGGGGTGCTGGAGGCGCTGCTGAAGCTCTCCGGGATACTAAATGGGAAATAAATTTCTGTTTTCTTGCGTTGTGGGCCACTTCCTCCGGGAAATGGCCCGTAATTCTTGACAAATTGTGGAGAATTCGGTATCTCTTTTGGTGACGGTCTCCGTCAAAAATAACGAAAAGAGAGGTATCGACCATGTCCAGAAGAACCATTATGCCCAACATTGCCTACGACACCCAGCGCCACAGCTTCTATGTCACCATGCGGTCCCGGTCAAGCAAGGACGGGGTCCCCCAGCGGACAGTCCGCTGCTACCCCACCTTGGAGCAGGCGATCCGCGCTCTGGAGGACCACACGGCCGGGCGGGAGCTGGAGGCCGGGAAGATCAGCAAGGATCTGACCGTGGGCCAGTGGCTGAACTACTGGCTGGAACAGGTGATCCTGCCCAGCCGCTCCGCCAGCACCACCCACGGCTACACCATGATCGTCCGCAACCACCTGATCCCCGGACTGGGCGATATCCGCCTCCGGGAGCTGACGGGGCTGCAGGTGCAGCAATATCTCAACCAGAAGCAGGCGGAGGGGCTGTGCAGCAACACGGTGCGAAAGCACCACGGCGTTCTCCACAACGCCCTGGAGCAGGCCCGGCGGCAGGAGATCCTCACCCGCAATGTGGTGGAGACTGCCGCCCGCCCCGCCTCCACCACGCCGGTACACCACTACTACGACTCCGAGACCATGTCCCGACTCTTCGAGGCCCTGGCGGGGACCTCTATGGAGCCGGTGGTGAAGCTGGCGGGCTACCTGGGCCTGCGCCGCAGTGAGATCTGCGGGCTGAAGTGGAGCCATGTGGACCGGCAGGCCAAGGTCATCACCATTGTGGAGGCCCGCACGGCGGTCAACGGCCGCTCCGTGGACAAGGACACCAAAAACCAGGCTTCCGTCCGCCGCCTGGGGTACGGCGGGCTGGAGGACATGGAGGAGCTCATGGAACGGCTGTGGCAGAAGCTGCAGGAGGAGCTGGCGCAGCTGGGGGAGGCCTATGCGGACAGGGACTTTGTGGTCAGCCACAGCGGCGGACAGCCCTACCAGCCGGACTATCTCAGCGGGTATTTACAGAAGCTGCTGGCCAAGAAGGGTTTGCCCTATGTGACGCTGCACGGCCTGCGCCACAGCTTCGCCAGCATTGCCCACAGCCGCAATGTGCCCCTGTTCGGCATCAGCCGGGCCCTGGGCCACAGCAACACCACCACGACCACCCGGATCTATATGCACCTCTTTGACGAGACCCACCTGTCCGTGGTGCAGGAGGTGGGGAAGGCCATCGGAGACGAGAAATAGCGGCGCAGCCGGAGAAAAAGAGAAGGCGTCCGGATGGACGCCTTCTTTTTTGCTGTCAGCTGAGCTCCAGCTGGCCGGTATAGAGTTGGTAGTATTTTCCGCCCTGGGCGATCAGATCATCGTGGTCGCCCCGCTCAATGATGGTCCCGTGCTCCAGGACCATAATGGCCTTGGCGTTGCGGACAGTGGACAGGCGGTGGGCGATCACAAAGACCGTGCGGCCCGCCATCAGACGGTCCATGCCCTTCTCGATGAGCTTCTCCGTGCGGGTATCGATGGAGCTGGTGGCCTCATCCAGGATCAGCACCGGCGGGTCCGCCACAGCGGCCCGGGCAATGGCCAGGAGCTGCCGCTCCCCCTGGCTGAGGCTTCCGCCGTCATCGGTGATCCAGGTGTCGTACCCCTTGGGCAGGTGGCGGATGAAGGTATCGGCATTGGCCAGCTTGGCGGCGGCGCGGACCTCCTCATCGGTGGCGTCCAGCTTGCCGTAGCGGATATTGTCGGCAATGGTGCCGGTGAAGAGGTGGGTATCCTGCAGGACGATGCCCAGACTGCGGCGCAGGCTCTCCTTGCTGATATCCCCGATGTCGATGCCGTCATAGGTGATGCGGCCGCTGTCGATCTCGTAAAAGCGGTTGATGAGGTTGGTGATGGTGGTCTTTCCCGCGCCGGTGGAGCCCACAAAGGCGATCTTCTGGCCGGGCTTGGCGTAGAGGCTGATGCCGTGGAGGACGGGCTTATCCGGCACATAGCTGAAGACCACATCGCTGAAGCGGACGTCGCCGGCCAGGGGGACCAGGGTGCCGTCGGGCTTCTTCCAGGCCCAGCCGTCGCCGCGCTCCTTCTGCTCAGTCAAGGTCCCGTCGCTGCTCCGGGAGACATTGACCAGGGTGGTCTTGCCCACGTCCACCTCCGGGACGGCGTCCATGACCTCAAAGACCCGCTCCGCGCCGGCCACGGCGGCCAGGATGTTGTTAACCTGCTGGCTGATCATGCCCACAGGCTGACTGACCTGACGGGTATACTGGAGATAGACCAGCAGGGAGCCCAGGTCCAGCCCCATGGCAATGGACAGCAGGGCGCCCACACAGCTGGTGAGGGCATAGTTGATATGGCTGATGTTGCCCATCATGGGCATCATGGAGGCGGCCAGGGACTGGGCCGCCGTGGCGCTGCGCTGGTAGGCGCGGTTGCGCTGGGCAAAGCCGTCCTTGGCGGCGTCCTCGTGGTTGAAGACCTTGATGACCTTCTGGCCCTCGATCATCTCCTCAATATAGCCGTTGACAATGCCCAGATCCCGCTGCTGCTCCATAAAATAGCGGCGGCTGCGCTTGCCTACGGTCATGACCACCAGGAACATGAGCCCCAGGCTCAGCAGTGTCACCAAAAACAGCACCGGGCTGAGACTGAGCATCATGGCAACCACAGCAACAAAGGTCAGGACGCCGGAGACCACGTTGATGAGGCCGTTATTCAGGATCTCATTGATGGTCTCAATATCGTTGGTGTACCGGCTCATGAGCTCGCCGTGGGTGTGGGTGTCGAAATAGCTGAGGGGCAGCTTCTGCATCTTGGCGAAGAGGTCCTGCCGGATGGCGTGGGTGGTCTTCTGGGAGACGTGGACCATGATGCGGGAGTAGGTGTAGCTCAGGAGGGCGGCGCTGATGTAGACTGCTGCCATCAGCACCAGCATCCAGGCCAGACGCTGGTAGTCCCCGGGGACAATGCAGTCGTTGATCAGCGGGCGCAGCAAATAGGAGCCGCCCACCGAGCAGACCACATTGAGCACCACGCACAGGGCCACCAGGAGCAGGAGCCACTTGGAGCGGCCCACATAGCCCATGAGCTTGGCCACGGTGCCCCGCATATTCTTCGGCCGCTGGAAGCCGTGGCTGTTGGGGCCCCGGCCATGTCCGTGACTAGCCATCGATGCTCACCCCCTCCTGCTGGGACTGATAGACATCCCGGTAAATTTCACTGTTTTTCATGAGTTCTTCATGGGTGCCCATCTGGGCGATCCGTCCGTCATCCATGACCACGATCAGATCGGCGTCCATCACGGAGATGATCCGCTGGGCGATGATGATCTTGGTGGTGTCGGGCAGCTGGGTGCGGAAGGCGGTGCGGATCTTGGCATCGGTGGCCGTATCCACGGCGCTGGTGCTGTCGTCCAGGATCAGCACCTTGGGCTTTTTCAGGATCGCCCGGGCGATGCACAGGCGCTGCTTCTGCCCGCCGGAGACATTGACGCCCCCCTGTCCCAGGTCGGTATCCAGCCCCTCGGGCATCCGCTGGATGAACTCAGAGGCACAGGCGGCGTCACAGGCGGCCATGATCTCCTCGTCCGTGGCCGCAGCATTGCCCCAACGCAGGTTATCCCGAATGGTGCCGGAGAAGAGGGTGTTCTTTTGCAGCACCATGGCGCAGGCATCCCGCAGATGCTCCATGGTGTACGCCTGCACCGGGCGACCGCCCACGCGAACGGTCCCCTGGTCCGCCTCATAGAGGCGGGGGATCATCTGGACCAGGGTGGACTTGGCGGAGCCGGTGGCGCCGATGATGCCCACGGTCATGCCGCTTTTGATATGCAGGTCGATGTCCGCCAGGTTCCACCCCTCGGCGGATTCGTTGTACTTGAACCAGACGTGGTCAAAGTCCACAGAGCCGTCGGCCACGGTGAGATCGGCGGTGGAGTCGTCATCGGCGATATTCGGAGTCTCCGACAGGACCTCGCAGATCCGCTTGCCGCAGGCCACGGAGCGGGTGACCATCATCATGATCATGGACACCATCATCAGGCTCATGAGCACCTGGGTGATATAGGTGAAGAAGGTGGACAGCAGGCCAACCTCCAGTTCGCCGTTCTGGACCAGGGGCGTGCCGTACCACATAACAGCAATAATGGCCCCGTAGGTGATGAGCATCATGATGGGCATACCCATAACCACGAAGCCAAAGGCCTTTTCAGAGATGGCCTTTAGGGCGTCATTGCGCTTTTTGAACTTCTTGTTCTCATAGTCCTCCCGGACAAAGGACTTGACCACACGGATGGCACTGAGGTTTTCCTGGACCACCAGGTTCACCCCATCGGTGCGCTCCTGCAGCACGCTGAACATGGGGCTGACCCCACGGATCAAGACCACCGCCAAAATGACCAGCAGGGGCAGTGCCACCAGAAACACCTGGCTCAGCTTCAGACTGATGGTCAGCGCCAGCACCAGGGCGGACACCAGCATCACCGGGGCCCGGACCATGAGGCGCATCCCCATCATCAGTGTCTGCTGCATAGTGGTGCAGTCGTTGGTCAGGCGGGTGATGAGGGAGGCGGTAGAGAATTTCTCAATATTCTGGAAGGAAAATTCCTGGATGTGGTCGTACTGCGCCTGACGCAGATTTGCACCGAAGCCCTGTCCCGCCCTGGCGGCCAAAAAGGCCGCACCAACGCCCAGGGCCATGGATACCAGGGCCATCAGGACCATCAGTCCACCGCCCCGTAAAATGGCGCTCACATCCCCGGTAGGGAGTCGCTTGTCCACGATATTTGCCATCACCAGGGGGAGAAGCAGCTCAAAAACTGCCTCACATGCCGAACAGGAGATACCCAGCACGATCAGCTTTCGATACCCTCTGGTGTATGGCCAAAGCTGTTTTACCATACATTCTACCTCTTATCTTTTAATTAGCCTATTTATGATAATCCAACTTACTGCCATAGTCAAGGCTGGGATTTATTGGATTTTTGAATTCTTTATGAACTTTTCATGAATTCTATCCATGAGCTGTTGACTTCCCGGCGACAGTATACTATGATGTACCTGTCCAAAAGAAGTTTTCTTTTTCTCCCTCTCTCCATTTTCAAAACGCCAGGGGCCGCGCCTAGTGAGGTGCGGTCCCTGGCGTTTTCCATGCAACAGGAGCGACCGCCGGACGGCGCTGGCCGTCCGGCGGTCACAAGGCGGATCACTCGCCCATTGGCGCCCCGCAGTGGGGGCAGAATTTGGAGTCGCTGATCTTTCCACAGACAGGGCAGACAGCCCCCTCCGGCTCCGCATCGGCCTCCTCGCCCAGCTTCTCCCGCTCCTCCTGCAGCAGGGCGATCCGCTGCTGGGACGCCCGGACGGCGGCCACCACATCGGCGATGGCCTCGGGCACCTCCTGGGTGTATTCACAGACGAACCACTGGCCGATGGCCCGGTAGTTCTTATCCATATCCCGCTTCTCAGCCAGAATATCGGCGGAGAGCTTTGCGGAAGCAGCGGCCTCCTTGGCCTTCCCCGTAGCAGTGACAGCAACGACCTTGGCCTTTTGGGTCAAATCATCAAAAAAACTCATGGCGGTCTCCTCTCTAATCAACAGTAAAGCGTAACGCCGGGTGTTCCCCTCAATTATAGTCGCTTTTTTCGGCGGCTGCAAGCGGATTTTTGGGCGAGTACACAAATTTGTCTATGTTCTTTTATGGGCGCCTGTGGTACAATGGAGAAAAATACAGCGATAAGGGGGACTACACATGTCCATTACCTCTGAGTTTTATTTTCCCTCCAGTGATGGAAAAACCTTGATCCATGTCAATCAGTGGACGCCAACAGACCGGAAGATCGTGGGTGTGGTGCAGATCGCCCACGGGGTGGCGGAGTACGGCGCGCGATATGAACCCTTTGCCCAGTATCTGTGCAGCCACGGCTTTGTGGTGGTAGCCAATGACCATCTGGGCCACGGCAAGTCCCTGATTGCGGGGAAGCCCATGGTCTACTTTGGGGAGAAGGACGGCTGGTGGCATGTGGTGGACGATATCGAGACCCTTCGGGCCAAGGTGGCCAAGGTGTTTCCAGATGTACCGTACTTCCTCTTTGGCCACTCCATGGGCTCCTTCCTGTCCCGGACCCATCTGATCCGCTATCCCGGAAAGCTGGACGGCTGTATCCTCTGCGGCACCGGACACCAGCCGGCGGCCGTCATTGCCGGGGGCAAGCTCATTGCGGACCGGGAGATCCGCCGCCTGGGCAAGCACGCCTTCAGTGTAAAGGCGGATAATCTGGCCTTTGGCGCATATAACAAGGCATTTGCCCCCAACCGGACCCCCTTTGACTGGATCTCCGCCAGCACGGCCAATGTGGACGCGTACATCGCCGACCCCCTCTGCGGCGGGAATACCACCCTGGGCCTCTTCCGGGATATGCTGGACGGCCTCACCTTTATCACCAAGCAGTCCAACATCAATCAAATGGACAAGGAGCTGCCGGTGTTCTTCATCGCCGGGGATCAGGACCCGGTGGGCGACATGGGCAAGGGTGTGCGGAAGGCCCACGACTGCTTCAAAAAGGCGGGTATTCGGGACCTCAACATCAAGCTGTACCACGGCCTGCGCCACGAGATCCTCAACGAGGCATCCCGGCAGTATGTCTACCGGGATGTACTGGACTGGCTGGAGGCCCGGATCTGAGCAAAAAAGGCGGGGATCGCCAACAGGTCTATCTGGTGATACCGCCGCAGCAGCGCGGCGGAGGCCACACTGTCCGCCGTCAGCAGCAGCCAAAGCGTGTAGGTCATTTCCACCGGGACGCAGGCGGCCAGGGCCGCTACTGCGGGGTGGAGCCACCGCACTGCCAGGGCAGATAGCACCCCCCAGATCACGGTGAACTGCGGACAGACCCGACCACGGAGATTTCCCCGCAGCGCCCGATAGTCCCAGAACCAGACCCCCAGGACCCGGTCACAGAACAGGTGGACCAGATACTCCGCCGCCGTACACACAGCGGCCCCCAGAGCGGCCAGGGGCAGGAATGCCAGATCCGCCGGAGCCAGGGCGACAAGGGCGGTCATGGCCAGCCCATACACCGGGCACAGGGGCAGAAGCAAAAAGCACTTGCGGACCTGGTGTGGCGACCGGGTGGCCCGGGCAAAGCATTTTTCCAAACAGTAGCCCAGAAAGCTGTAGATGAGCAGGTAGAGAAACCAAGTGGACATACAGGCGCTCCTTCCCGTGAGATAGGAGTAGCCTTCCCCCGGCGGGGAAAACTATTCCAGGGAGGAGTCATATGGCGGATACATGGGAGAGCCTGCGGGCAGAATGTGAGCAGTGCAGGGAGTGCGCACTCTGCCAGCAGCGGCGGAATGTGGTCTTCGGCACGGGTAATCCCCAGGCGGAGATCCTGCTGGTGGGGGAGGGCCCCGGCGCCAACGAGGACGCCCAGGGGGTGCCCTTCGTGGGCCGAGCCGGCCAGCTGCTGGACGATATGCTGGCCATTATCGGTTTGGACCGGAGCAAGATCTATATCGCTAATATCGTCAAGTGCCGTCCGCCGGGAAACCGAGACCCGCTGAATGTGGAACAGGACGCCTGTATCGGCTACCTGCGCCGGCAGATGGCGCTGATGCAGCCGAAGCTGCTGATCTGCCTGGGGCGGATCGCCGCCACCCGGCTCATTGACGAGAAGTTCAAGATCACCCGGGACCACGGCATGTGGTATGATGTGGACGGTATGCGGGCCACGGCGATCTACCACCCCGCCGCCTTGCTGCGGGATGTGAGCCGGCGACCGGAGACCTTCGACGACCTAAAGTCCATCCAGCAGGAGATCGGACGGGTGTGCCAGCGGACAACGCTGAACCGCCCCTGGCTGCGGTAGGATCAACAATGGTCGAATTATCTAAAAGGGACGCCGAAAATTCGGCGTCCCTTTTCCGTCCCGCGACTTGTGGCAGAAGATGAGTTGTAGTATACTAAATAGGATTGAATTTGTGTGGCAGGGGGATGAACCATGACTAAGATCGGATTTGACAATCAGAAGTATATTGAGACACAGTCCGCCCATATCCGTGAGCGGATCAGCCAGTTTGGCGGGAAGCTGTATTTGGAGTTCGGCGGAAAGCTGTTTGACGATTACCACGCCGCCAGGGTCCTGCCGGGATTTGCACCCGACAGCAAAATCCGGATGCTGCAGCAGCTGCGGGACGATGTGGAGATCGTGATCACCATCAACGCCGCTGACATTGAGAAAAACAAGGTTCGGGGCGATCTGGGCATCCCCTACGACGAGGATGTGCTGCGGCTCATGGATATCTTCCGGGGGATGGAGCTCTATGTGGGCAGTGTGGTGGTCACCCAGTACAACGGGCAGTCCGCCGCCGACGCCTTCTTAAAGCGATTGGAAAATTTGGGCATCCGGGCCTATCGCCACTACCCCATTGCCGGGTACCCCCACAACATTGGCCTCATTGTCAGTGACGAGGGCTATGGGCGCAATGACTATATTGAGACTACCCGCTCCCTGGTGGTGGTCACCGCTCCCGGGCCCGGCAGCGGTAAAATGGCCACCTGCCTCAGCCAGCTCTACCACGAGCACAAGCGGGGCATCAAGTCCGGCTATGCCAAATTTGAGACCTTCCCCATCTGGAATCTTCCCCTGAAGCACCCGGTAAACCTGGCCTATGAGGCCGCCACCGCCGATCTGTCGGATGTAAACATGATCGACCCCTTCCACCTGGAGGCCTACGGGGTCACCACCGTCAACTACAACCGGGATGTGGAGGTCTTTCCCGTCCTTCGCACCATCTTTGAAAATATCCTGGGGGAGTGCCCCTACAAGTCCCCCACAGATATGGGCGTCAATATGGCGGGGCTGTGCATCACCGATGACCAGGTCTGCCGTGAGGCGTCCTATCGGGAGATCCTGCGGCGCTACTACACCGCCCTTACGGACCGGCTGCGGGGCAAGGCCGACGACGAGCTGGTCTACAAGCTGGAGCTGCTGATGAAGCAGGCCAACATCACCTCCGATATCTTCCCCGCAGTGGCCGCGGCGCTGCAGCGGGAGAAGGACACCGGCGCCCCCGCCGGGGCCCTGGAGCTGCCAGATGGACAGATCGTCACCGGCCGCACCAGCGACCTGCTGGGCGCCTCCGCCGCCCTGCTGCTGAACGCCTTAAAGCGCCTTGGCGGCATCGACCAGAGCCTGGACCTGATCTCTACCCAGGTGCTGGAGCCCATTTGCCAGCTGAAGACCCACTCCCTGGGCCACAAGAATCCGAGACTGCACAGTGACGAGGTGCTGATCGCTCTCTGTGTCAGCGCCCTCACCAACCCCATCGCTGCCCTGGCCCAGGAGCAGCTGCATAATCTCCGGGGATGCGACGCCCACTTTACGGTGGTGCTCAGCGATGTGGACGAGAAGCTCTACCGCCGGCTGGGAATGAATGTCAGTTATGAGGCAAAATACGAGCGGCAGCGGCTCTATTTTAAGTAAGGATAGCAGATCAGCGGGACTGCGGGCTTGCCCGCGGCCCCGCTGCCGCCTTATTGCAAGCGGAATCAACTTCCCCGCACATCCTGTTTTTTCAAGAAAGGAAGCCAACTATGGAAAGTATCGCACAGCGCCTGGCCCAGGAGCTTTCACAGCCAGTGGGCTACGTGGAAAATGTGATCAGCCTCATCGATGAGGGCAACACCATCCCCTTTATTGCCCGATACCGGAAGGAGCTTCACGGCTCCATGGATGATACGACCCTCCGTACGCTGGAGGACCGTCTGCAGTATCTGCGCAATCTCCAGAAGCGGCGGGACGAGGTCAAAACCGCCATTGCGAACCAGGGAAAGCTGACCGAGGAGCTGTCCGCAGCCATCGACGCTGCCGCCACCCTGGCTGAGGTGGAGGACCTGTATCTGCCCTACAAGCAGAAGCGGCGCACCCGGGCCACCATGGCCAGAGAGAAGGGGCTGGAGCCGCTGGCGGACCTGCTCTTCGCCAAGGGGCCCGGTCTGGACCCCGTGGAAGCTGCCGAGCCCTTTGTGGACCCGGAGAAGGGGGTGGAGGATGTTGCCGCCGCCCTCCAGGGGGCAAGCGATATTATTGCCGAGCGGATCGCTGACAATGCGGCGGTGCGGAAATCCCTGCGAAATCTCTTCCTCCGCCAGGGCGTACTGGTCTCCCGGGCGGCAGACAAGGAGCCTGAGGACTCGGTCTACCGGTTGTACTACGACTTTCGTTCTCCGGTCAGCAAGGTACAGGGCCATCAGGTCCTGGCCATCAACCGGGGAGAGCGGGAGGATATTCTGAAGGTGGAGGTGGAGCTGGACGGCGAGGCTGCGCGCATTGCGCTGCGCCGGGCGGTTGTTCCCGGGTGCGCGGCCATGGAGATCGTCCGTTCTGCCGCAGATGACGCCTGGGAGCGGCTGCTCCGCCCCTCCCTGGAGCGGGAGATTAGAAACGCGCTCACCGATGAAGCCAGCGAGGGGGCGATCCACAACTTCGCGCTGAATCTGCGCCCGCTGCTGATGCAGCCTCCAGTGAAGGGCCATGTGACCATGGGCCTGGACCCCGGATACCGCATGGGCTGCAAGGTGGCGGTGGTGGACGGCACCGGAAAGGTACTGGATACCACGGTGGTCTACCCCACCCACGGGGAGCGGAAAAAGCAGGAGTGCATCCGCACCCTGGCAGCCATGATCCGCCGCCACGGCGTCACCCATATTGCCATCGGCAACGGAACCGCCAGCCGGGAGACGGAGCAGATGACTGTAGAACTGCTGCGGGAGGTGGGCGGCGGCGTCAGCTATATGATCGTCAGCGAGGCCGGGGCCTCCGTCTACTCCGCCAGTCCTCTGGCGGCGGAAGAGTTTCCCCAGTTTGATGTGAACCTCCGCTCGGCGGTGTCTATCGCCCGGCGGCTTCAGGACCCCCTGGCGGAGCTGGTGAAGATCGACCCCAAGGCCATTGGCGTGGGGCAGTACCAGCACGACATGCCCCAGAAGCGGCTGGATGAGGCCCTGGGCGGCGTGGTGGAGGACTGCGTCAACGCAGTGGGCGTGGATGTGAATACCGCCTCGCCCTCCCTGCTGCAGCGGGTCAGCGGACTGACTGCCACCACCGCCAAGAATGTGGTGAAGTACCGGGAGGAGAATGGTGCGTTTACCTCCCGTACCCAGCTGAAAAAGGTCCCAAAGCTGGGGCCAAAGGCCTTTGAGCAGTGCGCCGGATTTCTGCGGGTGCCGGAGAGCAAGGCGGTGCTGGACAACACCGCCGTTCACCCGGAGAGCTACGCTGCTGCGGAGAAGCTGTTGGCGGAGACTGGCCACACCATGGCCGATGTTGCCGCCGGGAAGCTGGGCCAGCTGGATACGCGGATACAGGAGATCGGCGCGGAGCAGCTGGCGGAACGCTGCGGCGTAGGCGTTCCCACGCTGCTGGATGTGGCAAAGGAGCTGCAAAAACCGGGCCGTGATCCCCGTGATGAGCTGCCGCCCCCCATTCTTCGCACCGACGTGCTGGAGCTGAAGGACCTGAAGCCGGGAATGGTGCTCACCGGAACGGTGCGCAATGTGATCGACTTCGGCGTGTTTGTGGATATCGGCGTCCATCAGGATGGGCTGGTCCACATCTCCCAGATCGGCAATAAATTCCTGAAGCACCCCTCCGAGGCAGTTGCCGTGGGCGATGTGGTCCGTGTGGTGGTGCTGGAGGTGGACGAAAAGAAAAAGCGCATCTCCCTGTCCATGAAGCAGGCGCCAAAAAACTAAATCAACCGACTGTTCCCGTCAAATTCGACCAAAACTGTGGTCAATTTGACGGGAACTATTTTTCTGCAAATCTTTGGAAATACGGATGGTTTTTTCGGTTTTTCTCCCGAAATTTTTTCGAGAATTAAAAGTGCTACCAAAAGGCTACCAAGAGCAACTCCTTGCAGGGCAAGGCTTAGCGGGTATTTCGAAAATTAGTTTTGCTACCAAAATAAAGCAAAAACGCTACCACCAAATTCTGGAAACCCGGAAA
>CAUWCX010000047.1:0-19303 GCA_963557105.1 uncultured Oscillospiraceae bacterium | reverse complement strand
CGACCGCTCGTAGACAGCTTGCTTAGTATAGCAGGATGACCTGGAATTGTCAACCAGCGTTCTCACTATTTCCGACAAAATATTCCTCTAAATTTCAGCAAAATGCACATCCTGCCTGTATTCCCCCCCATGCTGCGCTCACAGGCGCCCTCTCTGCCCTACTGTCTCTCTTTCTCCCCTCCCCCCTGGAAAGCCTCTCCAGGCCCTTCTGAAGCCCTCTGAGCGTCTCTGGAGGGCTATGGATAAACCGGTTCAGAAATTAGCCGCCAGTCGGATCTGAGGCATCGACAGCCGCTGTTCACAAAAAAAGGAGCGGCTGCCATAAGGCAACCGCTCCTAAAAAGCGTCAGCTCAACTACAGATTAGTTCAGAGTCTCGATGACAACGCCGGAACCAACGGTACGGCCACCCTCACGGATGGCGAAACGCAGGCCCTTCTCGATGGCGATGGGGGTGATCAGCTCAACGTTCATGTCGACGTTATCGCCAGGCATGCACATCTCGGTGCCCTCGGGCAGGGTGATGACGCCGGTAACGTCGGTGGTACGGAAGTAGAACTGAGGACGATAGTTGTTGAAGAAGGGAGTGTGACGACCGCCCTCTTCCTTGGACAGGACGTACACCTGGCCCACGAACTTGGTCAGGGGGTGAATGGAACCGGGCTTGCACAGAACCTGGCCGCGCTCGATGTCGGTCTTGGCAATACCACGCAGCAGGGCGCCGATGTTGTCGCCGGCCTCAGCGTAGTCCAGCAACTTGTGGAACATCTCGATACCGGTAACGACGGTCTTGCGGCGCTCCTCGGTCAGGCCGATGATCTCGACTTCCTCGGACAGCTTCAGCTGGCCACGCTCCACACGACCGGTAGCAACAGTACCACGGCCGGAGATGGTGAAGACATCCTCAACGGGCATCAGGAAGGGCATGTCGGCCTTACGGTCGGGAGTGGGGATATAGCTGTCAACAGCGTCCATCAGCTCCTTGATGCAAGCATACTCGGGAGCGTTGGGATCGGTGGACTCGCTCAGCAGGGGCTGCAGAGCGGAACCCTTGATGATGGGAATATCGTCGCCGGGGAACTCGTACTCAGACAGGACCTCGCGGACCTCCATCTCGACCAGCTCCAGCAGCTCCTCGTCGTCCACCAGGTCGCACTTGTTCAGGAACACGACGATGGCGGGCACGCCGACCTGACGGGCCAACAGGATGTGCTCACGAGTCTGAGCCATGGGGCCGTCGGTAGCAGCGATGACCAGGATAGCGCCGTCCATCTGGGCAGCACCGGTGATCATGTTCTTGATATAGTCGGCGTGGCCGGGGCAGTCAACGTGGGCATAGTGACGGGCAGCGGTCTCATACTCCACGTGGGAGGTGTTGATGGTAATACCACGCTCACGCTCCTCGGGAGCCTTATCAATGCTGGAGTAGTCGGTGTAATCAGCACCGCCCTGCATAGCCAGGTACTTGGTGATAGCGGCGGTCAGGGTGGTCTTACCGTGGTCAACGTGGCCGATGGTGCCGATGTTGACATGGGGCTTGGTTCTCTCAAACTTCTGCTTAGCCATTTGGGAAAATCCTCCTTAACAGTTTAATATGAATGGTTGGAATCAGCGCCAAACGTCATAACGCTGATATTTTACTATAGATCCGGGGAAAAAGCAATCCCAAAAACAGATCCAAGCGGACAAATTTCGTCTCTTACTTGCCGGCGCGGTTGCCCGTACGCTCAGCGATGACCTTCTCAGCAATGCTCTTGGGGATCTCCACATAGCTGTGGGGCTCCATGGAGTACTGACCACGGCCCTGGGTAGAGGAACGCAGGTCGGTAGCATAGCCGAACATGTTGGCCAGAGGCACCAGAGCGTCGATCTGGGTAGCACCGGTACGGCTCTCCTGGCCCTGGATCTGGCCGCGGCGGCTGTTCAGGTCGCCGATGACGTTGCCCAGGTACTCGTCGGGAGCGATAACGGAGACCTTCATCATGGGCTCCAGCAGGACGGGGGTAGCCTTGGCGCAGGCCTCCTTGAAGGCCATGGAACCGGCGATCTTAAAGGCCATCTCAGAGGAGTCGACCTCGTGGTAGGAACCGAAGGTCAGGTGGACCTTGACGTCAACCACGGGATAGCCGGCCAGAACACCAGCCAGCATAGCGCCCTGGATACCCTGATCGATAGCAGGGATATACTCCTTGGGAATGACGCCGCCGGTGATCTCGTTGAAGAACTCGTAACCCTTACCGGGCTCGTTGGGCTCAACGGTGATGCGGACATGGCCGTACTGGCCCTTACCGCCGGACTGACGGGCATACTTGGTATCCTGCTCGACGGTCTTCTTGATGGTCTCCTTGTAGGCGACCTGGGGAGCGCCAACGTTGGCCTCCACCTTGAACTCACGGAGCAGACGGTCAACAATGATCTCCAGATGCAGCTCGCCCATGCCGGCGATGATGGTCTGGCCAGTCTCCTCGTCGGTCCAGGTACGGAAGGTGGGGTCCTCCTCAGCCAGCTTCACCAGGGCCAGACCCATCTTCTCCTGACCAGCCTTGGTCTTGGGCTCGATGGCGACACGGATAACGGGATCGGGGAACTCCATGGACTCCAGGATGACGGGGTGAGCGGGATCGCACAGGGTATCACCGGTGGTGGTATTCTTCAGACCGACCACGGCGGCGATGTCGCCGGCGTAGCAGCACTCGATATCCTCACGGTGATTGGCGTGCATCTGCAGGATGCGGCCAATGCGCTCACGCTGGTTCTTGGTGGCGTTGAGCACGGCGGTACCGGTGTTCATGATACCGGAGTACACACGTGCGAAGGACAGACGGCCCACATAGGGGTCGGTAGCGATCTTGAACGCCAGAGCGGAGAAGGGGGCATTGTCGTCGGAAGGACGCTCGACCTCCTCCTCGGTCTCGGGATCCACACCCTTGATGGGGGGGATGTCAATGGGGGAGGGCATATAATCGACGATGGCGTCCAGCAGCTTCTGAACACCCTTGTTGCGGTAGGAAGTACCGCAGACAACGGGAACCATCTCGTTGTCGATGGTAGCCTTACGAATGGTGGCGCGCAGCAGGCTGGCAGGGATCTCCTGCTCCTCCAGAGCCATCTCCATGATCTCATCATTCAGGTCGGCGCAGGCGTCCACCAGCTTGGTGCGGTACTCCTGAGCCAGCTCCATCATGTCGGCGGGGATATCCTCCTCGCGCATATCCTGACCCATCTCATCATAATAGATGTCGGCCTTCATCTCCACCAGGTCGATGATGCCGCGGAAATCGGACTCCTTGCCGATGGGCAGCTGGATGGGCACGGCGTTGCACTTCAGGCGCTCGTAGATCATACGCAGCACATTATAGAAGTCAGCGCCCATGATGTCCATCTTGTTGACGTAGATCATGCGGGGGACACGGTAGGTGTCGGCCTGACGCCAAACCGTCTCAGACTGGGGCTCCACGCCGCCCTTGGCGCACATAACAGTAACAGAGCCGTCCAGAACGCGCAGGGAACGCTCCACTTCCACAGTGAAGTCCACGTGGCCCGGGGTGTCGATGATGTTCAGACGGGTCCGGGGGAACTGCTTCTTGGTCCCCTGCCAGTAGCAGGTGGTAGCGGCGGAGGTGATGGTGATACCACGCTCCTGCTCCTGGGCCATCCAGTCCATGGTGGCAGTACCCTCGTGGGTCTCACCGATCTTATAGTTCACACCGGTGTAAAACAGAATACGCTCGGTGGTCGTGGTCTTACCGGCGTCGATGTGAGCCATAATGCCGATGTTTCTCGTGTTTTCCAGTGATACCTTTCTCGGCATATCGTCTCTCCTAACTTACCAACGGAAGTGGGCGAAGGCCTTGTTGGACTCGGCCATCTTGTGGGTGTCTTCCCGCTTCTTCACGGAGGCGCCGGTGTTGTTGGCGGCATCCATGATCTCGTTCGCCAGGCGCTCAGCCATGGTGCGCTCGCTGCGGGCGCGGGAATAAGTGGTCAGCCAGCGCAGACCAAGGGTCTGGCGGCGGACAGGGCGGACATCCATGGGCACCTGATAGGTGGCGCCGCCCACACGGCGGGCCTTGACCTCCAGGCTGGGCATGATGTTGTCCATAGCGGCGGTGAAAACCTCCAGGGGGTCCTTCTGGGTCTGCTCCTTGACCAGGTCAAAGGCACCATAGACCACCTTCTGAGCCACGCCCTTCTTACCATCCAGCATGATGCTGTTGACCAGCTTGGTCACCAGTACGCTATTGTAGATAGGATCGGGCAAAATTTCTCTCTTGGGAACATTACCTCTTCTGGGCACTATGCTTCCCTCCTTCATTATATTTTATGAAATCATAGGTACTCTCCGGGTCTTACCCGGCGTTTTGCTGCCAAAGAGGTCACAGTTTATCTGAAAAAACTATGTCAACCTATTCGGCAAATCGCTGGTTTTTTCGCGTGACCTCGCTTACTTGGACTTGGGACGCTTGGCACCGTACTTGGAGCGGGCCTGCATACGGCCCTGGACACCCTGGGTATCCAGCGTACCGCGGATGATGTGGTAACGCACACCAGGCAGGTCCTTCACACGGCCGCCGCGGATCATGACCACAGAGTGCTCCTGCAGGGAGTGACCCACGCCGGGGATGTAAGCGGTGACCTCGTAGCCATTGGTCAGGCGAACACGGGCGATCTTACGCAGTGCGGAGTTGGGCTTCTTGGGGGTAGAGGTACGGACGGCAGTGCAGACACCGCGCTTCTGGGGAGAAGGCAGGTTGGTCTCCTTATTCTTCAGGGTATCCAGACCGAACTGCAGAGCGGGGCTGGCGGACTTGTAGGTCGCCTGCTCTCTGCCCTTGCGAACCAACTGGTTAAAAGTAGGCATAGTTTTCTCCTTTCTCAAAAAATGTTTGGAGCGGATGCTCCAGTATATTTTTAGCAGGATATCAAAAAATATCCTGATAAAAATCAATTTGCGGGATCTTTTTTCAGCAGCGTCACCACAGCGGCACCCACCTGGATACCGGCGGCCTGTCCCAGCTCACGCATGGTGAACTGGTCGTGAACAGGGATCTCCTGCGCACGGCACTGCTGCAATAGGGGCTCCGTCAGCGCCGGATCGGCGTCTGCGGCCAGAAAAACCTGTCTGGCGAGGCCGTCCCGGACGGCGCGGCGGGATTGCTTCACGCCGATCACCTTTTCCATGGCCTCCAGCTCACTCAGCAAGGTTTTTTCCTCCCGATCCCCTTGGGATAAACTTCGCAGGAACATACCCGCGCAGTTTTGAATTATATCATAGCGTGTACAGCTCGTCAAGTATAATTTCCAAACAAATTTCCGTTCAGACGAATATTTTTCTTCTGTTTTTCTTCCCTCAAGGCAGCTTCTCCCGGATTTCCCCGCCAAGTCGAAAATATCAAGCAGGGCGGCGCCAAAGCGCCGCCCTGCAAAGGGGTTCGATTATTCCTCGGTGGTGTCCTCAGCCACGGGATCGGCGGCAAACTCCGCCTCCTCCTGCGCCTCAGCCTCCATATCCTCGAGGTCAGCCTCCGGGAGGTCGATCTCAGGCGGGACCTCCTTCTCCGGCTCGGGAACGATGCTCTCCGCCATCTCGCGGTAGTTGTCCAGACCTGCGCCTGCAGGGATGAGCTTACCGATGATGACGTTCTCCTTCAGACCAACCAGGTGGTCCACCTTGCCCTTGATGGCGGCCTCGGTCAGGACCTTGGTGGTCTCCTGGAAGGAGGCGGCGGACAGGAAGGAGTCGGTGGCCAGAGAGGCCTTGGTGATACCCATGAGCAGCTGGGTGACCTCCGCATCCCGCAGGGGCTCGCCGTCCTCACGGACCTCACCAGCAGCCCGACGGGCCTCCAGCTTCTCGGTGGCCTCCTGGAGCTCCAGCACATCCACCATAGCGCCGCTGAGCAGCTCGGTGTCGCCGGCGTCCTCCACGCGGCACTTGCGCATCATCTGGCGGACAATGACCTCAATGTGCTTATCATTGATGTCAACGCCCTGCTGACGGTACACGCGGAGAACTTCCTGGATGAGGTAGTTGTGGACCGCGCTGGCGCCGCGGGTACGCAGAACATCGTGGGGGTTCAGGGCGCCCTCGTTCAGGGCGGTACCCATCTCGATGATGTCGCCGTCGGCCACCTTCAGGCCGGTGTGGGGCACGGAGTACATCTTGGTGTTGCCGTCGTCGGCCACCACATGAATGTTCAGCAGAGAGCC
The DNA here is from genome assembly GCA_963557105.1 of uncultured Oscillospiraceae bacterium. Taxonomy (GTDB): domain Bacteria; phylum Bacillota; class Clostridia; order Oscillospirales; family Oscillospiraceae; genus Pelethomonas. The sequence continues at coordinate 13,094 of CAUWCX010000047.1, read as the reverse complement.
CTTGCTGCTCTCCTCAAAGCGGACCTTACCGGCGATCTCAGACAGGGTGGCCATCTTCTTGGGCTTGCGGGCCTCGAACAGCTCCTCAACTCGGGGAAGACCCTGGGTGATGTCGCCGCCGGCGACGCCGCCGGTGTGGAAGGTACGCATGGTCAGCTGCGTACCGGGCTCACCGATGGACTGGGCGGCGATGATACCGACAGCCTCGCCGGTGCCCACAGGGCGGCCGGAGGCCAGGTTCATGCCGTAGCAGCGGGCGCACACGCCGCTCTTGGCCCGGCAGGTCAGAACGGTGCGGATCTCCACCCGCTTGATGCCCCGGGACTCCAGCAGCTTGGCATCGGCCTCGCTGAGCATCCGTCCCTTGGGGCACAGCACCTCGCCGGTGGCGGGGTCCACAATGTCGTTGACGGGGAAGCGGCCCCGGATACGGTCGGCAAACTTCTCGATGACCTGGCCGTTCTCGCTGATCTCCTCCACCCAGATACCGTGGTCCACGCCGCAGTCGTCCTCCCGGATGATCACATCCTGGGAGACGTCCACCAGACGGCGGGTCAGGTAACCGGAGTCAGCGGTACGCAGCGCCGTATCGGCCATGCCCTTTCGTGCGCCTCGGGAGGAGATGAAGTACTCCAGCACGCTCAGGCCCTCACGGAAGTTGGACTTGATGGGGATCTCGATGGTGCGGCCGGCGGTGTTGGCCATCAGACCACGCATACCAGCCAGCTGACGGATCTGCTTCATGGAACCACGGGCGCCGGAGGTGGCCATCATGTAGATGGGGTTCAGCTCCTCCAGGTTGTCCTGCAGGGCGTTAGTAACATCCTCGGTGGTCTTCTCCCACTCACGGACAACGGCACGGTAACGCTCGTCGTTGGTCATGAAGCCCATCTTATACTCATTTTCAATGTCCACGATGCGCTGCTCCGTCTCCCGGATCAGCTCATACTTCTTTGCGGGAACGGACATATCGTAAATGGAGATGGTGATAGCACCCCGGGTGGAGTACTTGTAGCCGGTGGACTTGATGTTGTCCAGCACCTCGCTGGCCACGGTGAAACCGTGCTCACGGATGGTCCGGTCAACGATCTTGCCCAGCTCCTTCTTGCCGCAGGTCATGTTGATCTCGTAGTCACACACGTGGTCGGGATCGCTGCGGTCCACAAAGCCCAGGTTCTGGGGGATGTTCTGGTTGAAGATAATCCGGCCGGCGGTGATCTCCACGATCTTGCGGTACTCCACACCCTGATAGGTGAAGGTGCGGCGGACCTTGATGGGGGCGTGGATACCGATGACATGGTCGTTGTAGGCCAGCATCACCTCGTCCTCGTTGACGAAGACCTTGCCTGCGCCGTCCTCCTTGTCGTTGACGTAGGTCAGGTAGTAGGAGCCCAGGACCATATCCTGAGAGGGGACGGTGACGGGGCCGCCGTCCTGGGGACGCAGCAGGTTGTTGGCGGAGAGCATCAGCATACGGGCCTCCGCCTGGGCCTCGGCGCTCAGGGGGACGTGAACGGCCATCTGGTCGCCATCGAAGTCGGCGTTAAATGCGGTACAGGTCAGGGGGTGCAGCTTGATGGCGCGGCCCTCCACCAGCACAGGCTCGAAGGCCTGGATACCCAGGCGGTGCAGGGTAGGGGCGCGGTTGAGCATAACGGGGTGGTCCTTGATGACCACATCCAGGGCGTCCCAGACCTCCGCCCGGCCCTTGTCCACCATCTTCTTGGCGGACTTGATGTTGTTGGCGGCGCCGTCCTCCACCAGCTTCTTCATAATGAAGGGGCGGAACAGCTCCAGGGCCATCTCCTTGGGCAGACCGCACTGGTAGATCTTCAGCTCAGGGCCGACAACGATAACGGAACGGCCGGAGTAGTCCACGCGCTTACCCAGCAGGTTCTGGCGGAAGCGGCCCTGCTTACCCTTCAGCATATCGCTGAGGCTCTTCAGCGCACGGTTGTTGGCGCCGGTGACGGCGCGGCCCCGGCGGCCGTTGTCGATCAGGGCGTCCACCGCCTCCTGCAGCATCCGCTTCTCGTTGCGGACGATGATGTCGGGGGCGTTGAGCTGGATCAGCCGCTTCAGGCGGTTGTTGCGGTTGATGACCCGGCGGTACAGGTCGTTGAGGTCGCTGGTGGCGAAGCGGCCGCCGTCCAGCTGGACCATGGGGCGGATCTCCGGGGGGATCACCGGCAGAACGTCGATGATCATCCACTCCGGCTTGTTGCCGGACAGGCGGAAGGCGTCCACCACCTCCAGGCGCTTGACGATGCGGGCCTTCTTCTGGCCGGAGGCGGTCTTCAGCTCGGCATGGAGCTGCTCGGACAGACTCTCCAGGTCGATGTCCTGCAGCAGCTTCTTCACTGCCTCGGCGCCCATACCGGCCTGGAAATCGTCCTCATACTTCTCCCGCATATCCCGGTACTCCTTCTCGGTAAGGAGCTGCATCTTCATCAGCGGGGTCTCGCCGGGATCGGTAACGATATAGTTGGCAAAGTACAGCACCTTCTCCAGGATGCGGGGGCTGGTATCCAGCAGCAGGCCCATCCGGGAGGGGATGCCCTTAAAGTACCAGATATGGCTGACGGGGGTGGCCAGCTCGATGTGGCCCATGCGCTCACGGCGGACCTTGGCCCGGGTGACCTCCACGCCGCAGCGGTCGCAGATCTTGCCCTTGTAGCGGATCTTCTTATACTTGCCGCAGTGGCACTCCCAGTCCTTGGTGGGCCCGAAGATGCGCTCGCAGAACAGGCCGTCCCGCTCAGGCTTCAGGGTGCGGTAGTTGATGGTCTCCGGCTTCTTCACCTCGCCGTAGGACCACTCGCGGATCATCTCGGGAGAAGCGATTCCGATCTTGATCGCGTCAAATGCTGCATAACTCATAAATTCTGCTCCTCCTTCCGATTAAAACTCATCGCCGTCGTCGCCGTCATCGCCGAAGTCCTCCACATCCTCGATGCCGAAGCCGGACTCCGCAAAGTCGGCGTCATCGGCCACAAAGGACTCCCGGTCGTCGCGGTCATTGTCCGCGTCCATGCGGGCCAGGTTGAAGGTGGTCATCTCGTCGTCGTCGTCCTTCAGCTCGATCTCGTCGCCGTTCTTGTCCAGGACCTTGATGTCCAGGCACAGGCTCTGCAGCTCCTTGACCAGGACCTTGAAGGACTCGGGTACGCCGGGCTTGGGCACGTTGTGGCCCTTGACGATGGCCTCGTAGGTGCGAACACGGCCGGTGACGTCGTCGGACTTGACGGTCAGGATCTCCTGCAGGGTGTAGGAGGCGCCGTACGCCTCCAGGGCCCAGACTTCCATCTCGCCGAAGCGCTGGCCGCCGAACTGGGCCTTGCCGCCCAGAGGCTGCTGGGTGACCAGGGAGTAGGGGCCGGTGGACCGGGCGTGGATCTTATCATCCACCAGGTGGTGGAGCTTCATAAAGTAGACGTAGCCCACGGTGACCTTGTTGTCAAAGCGCTCACCGGTGCGGCCGTCGTACAGCCAGCTCTTGCCCTCGGGGTCGAGGCCGGCCTCGGACAGAGCGTTGGCGATATCCTCCTCGTTGGCGCCGTCGAAGATGGGGGTGGCCACCTTCCAGCCCAGGGTCTTGGCCGCATAGCCCAGATGGACCTCCAGCACCTGACCGATGTTCATACGGGAGGGAACGCCCAGGGGGTTCAGCACGATATCCAGGGGGGTGCCGTCGGGCAGGAAGGGCATATCCTCCTGGGGCAGGATGCGGGAGACAACACCCTTGTTACCGTGGCGGCCGGCCATCTTGTCGCCCACGCTGATCTTGCGCTTCTGGGCGATGTAGATACGGACCACCTCGTTGACGCCGGGCCCAAGCTCGTCGCCGCCCTCGCGGGTGAACACCTTGGCGTCCACCACGATACCGCTGGTGCCGTGGGGGACCTTCAGGGAGGTGTCGCGGACCTCGCGGGCCTTCTCACCAAAGATAGCCCGCAGCAGCCGCTCCTCAGCGGTGAGGTCGGTCTCACCCTTGGGGGTGACCTTGCCCACCAGGATGTCGCCGGGGTAGACCTCGGCGCCGATGCGGACAATGCCGCGCTCGTCCAGATCCTTCAGGGCGTCCTCGCCCACGTTGGGGATATCCCGGGTGATCTCCTCGGGCCCCAGCTTGGTGTCACGGGCGTCGATCTCGTACTCCTCGATGTGGATGGAGGTGTACACATCCTCCCGGACCATACGCTCGTTGAGCAGGACGGCGTCCTCGTAGTTGTAGCCCTCCCAGGTCATAAAGCCAACCAGGATGTTGCGGCCCAGGGCGATCTCGCCCTGATCGGTGGCGGGGCCGTCGGCCAGGACCGTGGGGTCCTCCCACTCGCCCTTCTCGTTCTTCCGCAGGCCGTGGACACGCTCACCCACGGACACAATGGGCCGCTGGTTGATGCAGGTGGTGTGGTTGGACCGCAGGTACTTGATGAGCTTATACTCCTTGGTCTCGCCGTTGTCGTACTTGACGGTGATGGCGGTGGCGTCCACCTTGACGACCTCGCCGTCGCCCTCGGCCAGAACCACGACCTCGGAGTCCAGGCAGATCTTGTGCTCCATACCGGTGCCGATGATGGGGGCCTCCGGCTTCAGCAGAGGCACAGCCTGCCGCTGCATGTTGGCGCCCATCAGCGCGCGGTTAGCGTCGTCGTTGGGCAGGAAGGGGATCATGGCGGTAGCGATGGATACCATCATCCGGGGGCTGATATCCACGAAGTCCACCTTCTCCTTCTCCACGCCGATGATCTCGTCGCGGTGACGGCAGGTAATACGCTCGTTGAGGAAGTGGCCCTCCTTGTCGGTGGGCTCAGCCGCCTGGGCCACGATATACTGGTCCTCCACGTCGGCGGTCATGTAGACCACCTCGTCGGTGACACGGCCAGTAGCGTGGTCCACCTTGCGGAAGGGAGCCTCGATGAAGCCGTACTCGTTGATTCGGGCATAGGTGGACAGGTAGTTGATCAGGCCGATGTTGGGACCTTCGGGGGTCTCAATGGGGCACATACGGCCGTAGTGGCTGTAGTGGACGTCACGGACGTCCATGCTGGCGCGCTCACGGCTCAGACCGCCGGGGCCCAGGGCGGACAGGCGGCGCTTGTGGGTCAGCTCGGCCAGGGGGTTGGTCTGGTCCATGAACTGGCTCAGGGGGCTGGAGCCAAAGAACTCCTTGATGGCCGCAGTGACGGGCCGGATATTGATGAGGCTCTGGGGGGTGACGATGTCCAGATCCTGGATGGTCATGCGCTCACGGATGACCCGCTCCATGCGGCTGAAGCCGATGCGGAACTGGTTCTGCAGCAGCTCGCCCACGCACCGCAGGCGGCGGTTGCCCAGGTGGTCGATGTCGTCCTTGGTGGCCAGGCCCTTGCCCAGGGCGTTCATGTAGTTGATGGAGGCCAGGATGTCGTCCACGATGATGTGCTTGGGCACCAGGTTGTCGACGTTCATCCGGATGGCGTCCTTCAGCTCCTCGCCCTGGTACTGCTCCAGCAGCTCCTGGAGGACGCTGTAGCGGACCCGCTCCTTGATGCCGCACTCGGCCAGGGGATCGAAGTCCACAAAGCGGGCCAGGTCGCACATGTGGTTGGAGAAGATCTTCATGGGCTTGCCGTCCACATCCACCACGACCTCGTTGACGCCGATGGCATCCAGCTCCTGGGCCTCGGCCCGGGTCAGGATGTGGCCGTCCTCATAGAGGATCTCGCCGGTGGCGGGGTGTGCCACAGGAGCCACCAGGGTGCGGCCGGAGGCGCGGACCCACAGGGCCAGCTTCTTGTTGAACTTGTAGCGGCCCACCATGCTCAGGTCGTACCGGCGGGGGTCGAAGAACAGGTTGTGGACCAGGGTCTCGGCGGAGTCCACCGTGGGGGGCTCACCAGGGCGAAGCTTGCGGTAGATCTCCAGCAGGGCCTCCTCATAGGTCTTGCAGGCGTCCTTCTCCAGCGTGGTCTGGACAGTGGCGTCGTCGCCGAAGAACTCCAGGATCTCCGCGTCGGTCTTCAGGCCGATGGCCCGGATCAGGCAGGTGATGGGCAGCTTCCGGTTTTTGTCGATGCGGACCCAGAACATCTCGTTGGCGTCGGTCTCATACTCCAGCCAGGCGCCCCGGTAGGGGATCACCGTGGAGGTCAGGATGGGCAGATCGGTCTTGGGGTCGATCTCCTTGCCGTAGTAGATGCCGGGGGAGCGGACGATCTGGGAGACCACCACGCGCTCCGCGCCGTTGATGACGAAGGTGCCGGACTTGGTCATCAGGGGGAAATCGCCCATGAAGATCTCCTGCTCCTTGATCTCCTCCGTCTCCTTGTTCCGCAGACGGACGCTGACCTTCAGCGGGGCGGCATACGTGGCGTCCCGGGCCTTGCACTCCTCCACATTGTACTTGGGGGGCTCATCCATGCTGTAGTCGATGAAGCTCAGCTCCAGGGTGCCGGCATAGTCGGTGATGGAACCGACGTCGGCGAACACCTCCCGCAGGCCGGTGTCCAAAAACCACTGGTAGGAGGTCTTCTGGATCTCCAGCAGATTGGGCATGGGCATGATCTCCTCATGCCGGGCAAAGTTTTTCCGCAGCGTCTTGCCGTAGAGTTTGTCCTTAGCCATCTTGATTCACTCATCTACCTTTCTTGCTTCCCCGGCCCGCCATGGACCCGAAGGCCGACCGGTTCGTCATATTTTCCGCAGCTCTCCGTGACACGCACGGACTTGTTGATACTTTTCCTGCAGTTTCCTCTTGCCTTTTCTGTGGGAAACTGCTATACTGTGCAAGAAGGATGGGAGGGTATCCCCTTCCTCCTATAGACATAAGCAACTAAGTTTACCATGCTTTTTCCGGAATGTCAAGAGATATTTCCGGGAATTTTTGTATTTGGGCAAAAAAAGCGCAAAAAGCCGCCGCTGTTTCCAGCGGCGGCTCTCTTTTTCCCAAGGGCACTTACATGTCCAGCAGCTCGTCCTCGTAATCGGCAAACTCGGGGCAGCGGCACCGCCCGCATCTGCCGGTCACAGCCCGCTTCACCTCGGCAGCGCCGGCGGTGAGCTTGTCCCAATATCCGACGACCAGGCAGATGGCGCCGGCCAGAGCCAGAGACGCGCCGACGATCTTCACAACAAAACGCCAGGTACTCTTCATCACAGGACCTCCTCTTTATTTATGTGACACAGTATACACCGGTCAAGGGGAAAATACAATATTTTTTTGCGTCTCCCCGCTTAAAAGGCCAAATAAAGCTCCATCTCCACCTGGTCCTCGCCCACCTTCACCTGTGCCTCGTCCAGCATCTGCCCCACCAGGGACAGCTCGCTGTCGCTGGTGTAGGCGTCGCCGCCGGCCAGCTCCCAGTAGGTCTCCACCAGGGCCGGGTTGCGGACTGCGGGCTGCAGCACCTCCGCCATGCGCTCCATGTGGTGGCGGTGGACAGGGTCAAAATCCCCCCGAACCAGCAGGCGCAGTCCCGCCTCCTCCTTGATCAGGTGGAGGTCCACCTCCTTCCCCCCCGCCAGAAAGAGGGCGGTATAGAGCTCATCAATGATGTGGTTCATCTTGCGGCGGGTGGTGTGCGCGGTATTTTTCTTCATGGATCTACTCCTTTTGCTTCCGGTCCAGCGCCTCAATGACAGGGATCAGCAAAACGCAGAACATGCCAGCGGCGAAGCCGTTGTTGTATAGGTTCATCCCCCCGTGGAGGATACTGGTATTCTGCACCACCGTCATGTGGATAAACCCGGCGGCAACGCCCCAGTACCAGCCGAACTGACCGGCAATAGGGGCCAGGGCCGTGCATAACAAGGTGGCCAGCAGCACGCCGGGGGCAGTAATGGGCACCTGCACCAACAGCAGCGCCGCCAGCACCGCCCCGGCCATCACCGGGGTGATGTTCCGTGGATGCTTGCCGAAGGCGCCGAAGCCCATCATGCTCATGAGGCAGCAGACCAGCGGCCCGCTGAGCCGCACCCCCACCGCCAGCAGATAGACAAAGCCGATGGCGCCCACCAGAGCCATGTTCACCAGCGTCCGGCCGGGGCCGTCCATAATGATAAAGTCCGCCACAGCGCGGCCGGAGTGGTGGAGCAGGACCCGGTAATCCCGCACGCTGCGGCACCCCATGGCCACGCCGGCGGCAAACAGGCCCGCCAGCATCACGGAAACCATGACGCACAGCAGCACATGGCCGTCCTCGCTCCAGATGATGTGGGCATGCAGCTCCACGCCGAGCCCCTTGAGGATGCTGGCCAGGCCCATGCCCAAAAAGCCCGCGGCGAAGCCCACATTATAGAGGCTGTAACCCTGGTGGATGCGGACCGTGTACCGGGCAATGGGTGGGACCAGGAATCCAATGACGATCCCCCCCAGGGCCATGGTCACCCAGCGGACGCCTGGCGCGCCGTTGACCATCAAAAAGCTCACCAGCGGGGACAGACAGGTGCCGAATATGGTGGGGTAGATCACGGTGGAAAACTCCTCGTCCCGGTACCGCGCCCCCAGCCATCCCCCGAGGATAATAGGGGCGATGTTGATGAGGTTCTTGCCCAGCAGCGCAAAGCCCCCCAGCATAAACAGGCAGGCGAAGGACACCCCCGTAAAGGGCAGCTTCAGCCGCCGGATCAGCTGGATGCCCACGGTCATCACCAGGGAGGCGTTCACCAGGGCCGAGCCCACGCCGCCGATGGCCATGGGGTCGGTGATGAGCCCCACCTCGCTGAGCTGTATCCGCCACAGGCCCGTAAGCAGGTGCCTGTTGGGCTGTGCGATCACGCCAAATACCAGCAGCAGCGCCGCCGTAGCCGACAGCAGCAGATAGAGCCGCTCATTGGCGTCCCCGTAGCGGTTCTTCCTCTGTTCCTCCCCCATGCCACATCCCCCTCTGTGTTCCCCATACCAGGATAGGATACCCCTATTTTACCGGAAGCCCCCCACCTTGACAAGCATTTCACGAAAAATTTCCCCAGCAAATCGTGGGGGATGGAGGCCGCGCCTCCGTCCCCCACAGTGGACCACGCTATTCGTAGGACCAGGGCAGGTCCCACCACGCTTCGATAGGCATCCCCGTGGCGGCCTCCAGCTCCGCGTCCCCCGCCATGTTCAGCTCATCGCCCTGCAGGGTGTACCGGGGCAGCTCCTCGTACACCTGCTCCCGGCCAAACTGGTCCGTGACCACGGCGGCAAAGCCGTAAACCTGGTCATGGCTGGGGGTGATGGTGACGCTGTCCAGGCGGAAGAACCGGCTGCTCTCCCCGTAGTCGCCCCGGTAGCTCTCCGGCTGGGCGCAGGGCTCCAGCCAGGTCACCAGCTTCTTGTCGCAGAAAAAGCCCACCCGGATCTCCGCCGGCTCCCCCTGAGGGATGGCCCCATTGGCGGCGGAAACTGTGGAAAAGTCCTGTACAACGATCTTGTACTCATCCGTCAAGGTGATGCTGCCCTTCTCATCCACCTGCCGGAAGCCAAACATATGCCCCTGCAGCTCCACTGGCGTAAAAGAGCCCCTGTACAGCTCGCCGTAGACATACAGCAGCTGGGTCTCCTGCTTCTCCCCATCCATGAAGACCACAGAAACGGAGATATCATCCGTCAGCGGACAGGTGATCTCCGCCGAGAACTCCCGGTCGGCGCCCAGAGCACCGGGCACCTCCACAGTGCCCGCTCCGGTGTCCGCCAGGAAGGTGGCCGTCATGCCCTCCACATAGGTCTTGGGGGTGGCCCATGCCCGGATGGTCACTGTATTGGCCGCCAGATCCGCAGACAGGATCTCCGTGCCGTAGTCGGCGGCCAAACTGTTCTGGCTCTTCAATATCTCCTCCACCCGGGAGGTGATAGAGTAGATCTGCCCGTTGACGTCGCTGCGGACCGAGCCCACGGCATTCTGCAAATCATTGTACTGCCGGTCCACCCGGTCCAGCCGCCCGAAGAGGTTGGACACCACCAGGACCACCGCCAGGGCCGCCGCAGCGCCCCCGGCGATCCACAGCCACCGTCTCCGGCGGGAGGGCTTCGGCAGGGCGGCAATGTAGCGGTCCACGATCTCCTCCACCAGTTTCAGCTGTCCCTCCGTCAGCGGGGCCTCCGCCGCCGCCCCCGGCTGCGGCCTGTCCGCCCCCGGCTCCTCCTCGGCCCCCAGCAGCCAGCCCACGCTGACCCCAAACAGCCGGCTCATGGCCACCAGCTTATCCACCTCCGGCAGGGTGTTGTCCGACTCCCACTTATAGACTGACTGGCGGGATACCCCCAGCTGCTCCCCCAGGGCCTCCTGGCTGAGATTTTGTTCCTTTCTCTTCTGCGCGATGCGCTGTCCAGTTGTCATGATCTCTACCTCCTTTGTGGCTTCAGCGTAGCAAATCGCCCCGGCTGGAGCCACCAACCGGGGCGGATTTTCTGCTAACCCAGGGTTTACATTTGCCTGTTTTGGGCTTCTTTTCCCTTTTTCAGCACCTCACGGCGGATGTAGGCGAAGGTCTCCTCCTCCCCCCGGTCCCGCAGCATGATGAGCAGCTTCTCCAGCAGCGCGGCGGTGCGGGGGTGGATGATGTAGTGGTCCCGGGAGCGGTCATAGTAGACCCAGGCGGAGGCGTCGGTGTACCGCTCCTTCTGGTAGATGCGGCTGGCGGCCACCCGGTCGCAGAACATCTCCGCCACATAGTTCACCGGCATCTCCATGCCCGCCATGCGTCCGCCCTGGGCGGGATCATAGTCGATCCAGTACTCCAGATGGTGCCGGTTGCGGCCCTTGTGGTGGAGCCACGCCGTGGACAGGCCCGTGGCCAGCCGCTCCGCCTCGTTGGGGCTGTGGTCCCCCTGGTAATATTTGGCCCCCACCAAAAACTCCGCGGGGCCGTACTTGCTCATGTCGTGGAGCAGCCCCTGCCGGTACAGCCCCAGGCGGAAGCAGTAGCGCATGACCAGCAGCTTGTGGGCGGTAATGGTCCGCAGATGTCCCCACCAGTTTCTCACGGCCGTCCCCTCCTCAGATGAGCTGCTGGCCGTTGATGGTCAGCTGGAAACGGAGGCCCAGCCGCTCCGCCGCCCGGCGGCACAGGAGCATCCGCTTCATGAAGATCTCAAAGAAGTCCATAATGGAGCTGAACTGGGTGTCCACGGTCAGCTCCAGCCGGGCCACCTTCTCCTCCGGCAGCACCAGCAGCCGGCTGCTCTCCACCGAGTAGTTCACCCGGTCATGGATATCGAAGGCAGCCATATCCCGGTTCCGCACACGGTTGCGCCGCACATCGGACTTGTCCGCCAGGATCAGCGCCGCCGCAACGGCGTTCACCGGCACGCCGTTGCCCTCGTCGTGGTTGCCGATGGCGGTGACCACGGTGGCAATATCGGCGGCGTCCATATCCATGTGGTCCAGGATACGGAAGGCCATCACCGCCCCGCTCTGGGAGTGGTCAACCCGGTTGACCAGGTTGCCGATGTCGTGGAGATAGGCGGCGATCCGGGCCAGCTCCACCTGATGCTCGTCGTATCCCAGGGTCCGCAGAACGCCCCCGGCCACCTCCGCCACCCGGCAGACGTGGGCGAAGCTGTGCTCCGTGAAGCCCAGAGCGGAGAGGGACTCGTCCGCCCGGGTGATATAGGTGTTGATCTCGGCATTTTTCCGCAATTCGTCGTAGGTGACCATAGCTGCCTCCCAAAGAAGATGTTGTTGTGCATCTCCAGTGTACCACGATTTTCCCCGTCTGGAAAGAGCGGGCCACGATTCACCCCATGAAAAATTTCCCCCGCCGTCCAGCGCTCACTTTGGGCAAAATAGTCTGCGGGGGCCGGAAAACCGGCCTCCGCAGCTTCAGCTTGTCGAAAAAGCCTCGCAGAGTTCGCCGCCCAGAGGCGGCGAATAGAGCGAAATCATTTTCTGCCGGGGCGTGTACCTGGCAGAAAATACTTCTCGCGGAGTGAGCGTCGAATTGTCCGCTCTTAGCGGACAACCGAGGCGCAGAACGTAGCGCAAACTCCCACTCAAAAAAGTGCTTGCACTTTTTTGACAGTCTGCGGGGGCCGGCAGCGCCGGCCCCCGCAGATTAGGGAGATGCTTACAGATTCTTTTCGTAGGACTCGATCATCTTCTTGACCATCTGGCCGCCCACGGAGCCGGCCTCACGGGAGGTCAGGTCGCCGTTGTAGCCCTGCTTCAGGTTGACGCCCACCTCGTTGGCGGCCTCCATCTTGAACTTGTCCATCGCCTCGCGGGCCTCGGGAATGTTGATGCGGTTGTTGTTCTTCGCCATGTCTGTTTTTCTCCTTCTCCATTTTTGCGGCTGTTGTTCAGGCGCAGATCTTGCGTCCTGTACTGTGGGGCAACAGGTTTCTTTGCCCCTGCCGCACCCATAGCTTGTGCAGAGGCTTTTTGTTTATGCCCCCCGCTTCGACGGTAATTTTTTGCATAGCGGACAACAACAGCAAGAGGGCCTGCGGCGGATGCCGCAGGCCCTCTTACCGTCAAAAAAGTGCAAGCACTTTTTTGAATGGCACTCCGCTTCGCGCCTTGCGGCCTTTGGCCACTGCGACGCGCGCTCCGCGAGAAGTATTTTCTGCCACGCACATGTCGCGGCAGAAAATGATCTTACGCTATTCGCCGCCTCCGAGCGGCGAACTCTGCGAGGCTTTCCCGCAAATAAGAGGGCCTGCGGCGGATGCCGCAGGCCCTCAACGCTATGTGTACAATTTTTTACTTGACCATATCCCGATACAGGAAGGTCACGATCTGACCCCGGGTGCAGTCGGCGCTGGGGGCGAAGGTCTCCGCGCCGACGCCGGAGGTGATGCCCTCACGGACAGCCCAGGCCACAGCGGGGGCATAGTAGGCATCCGCCGCCACATCGGCGAAGCTGTCACCGGCCACCACGGGGGAACCGGCAGCCCGCCACAGGAAGGTGACGGTCTGGCCACGGGTCACGGTGGCATTGGGGCTGAAGGTGGTGGCGCTGGTGCCGGCGGTGATACCCTGGCTCACGGCCCAGCGGACGGCCTCAGCATAGTACGCGTCGGCGGGGACATCGGTGAAGCTCATGGCGTAGTTCACCACGGGACTGCCAGCGGCACGCCACAGGAAGGTCACCATCTGGGCACGGGTGCAGGCGTCGTCGGGGCTGAAGGT
>CAUWCX010000046.1:0-20153 GCA_963557105.1 uncultured Oscillospiraceae bacterium | reverse complement strand
CCACGAAAGACTCGGGGGGAATGGGGGGCGGTAGCCCCCGAAGAACCCCGCGCCGGGGCGGCGCGGTGCCATGTCGTTGGGGTGCAACCAGGCAACAGGGTTGCACGGGGGGTAGCCCCTCTGGCGAGGGGGCCTTCGGCCCCCTTGAAGAGTCGGTGCGGGGGGTGGTTCTCAGGAGGGGGACACAATCGAAAGTGTCCCCCTCCTGAGCGTCCCTTTGGTTACTTTCCCGACGAGGGGAAAGTAACCCGGGGCGTGGGGATGGAATCCCCACAAGGTTGGAGACGAACAATTTTTCGTCCCCACCCGCCAATTAAAACTCCGCCGTCCCCACCGTACGGGGATGGGGCAGCACATCCCGGATGTTGCTGACGCCGGTGAGGTACATCACCATCCGCTCAAAGCCCAGGCCGAACCCAGCGTGGCGGCAGGAGCCATAGCGCCGCAGATCCAGATACCACCAGTAGTCCTTGGGGTCCAGGCCCAGCTCCGCCATGCGCTTCTCCAGCACATCAATGCGCTCCTCACGCTGGCTGCCGCCGATGATCTCGCCGATACCGGGCACCAGGCAGTCCGTGGCGGCAACGGTCTTGCCGTCGTCGTTGAGGCGCATGTAGAAGGCCTTGATCTCCTTGGGGTAGTCGGTGACGAAGACCGGGCGCTTGAACACCTGCTCGGTGAGGTAGCGCTCATGCTCCGTCTGGAGGTCGCAGCCCCACTCCACCTTATAATCAAACTTATCGTTGTTCTGCTTGAGCAACTCCACCGCCTCGGTGTAGCTCACCCGGCCGAAGTCGGAATCCGCCACATGGCGCAGCCGCTCAATGAGGCCCTTATCCACAAAGCTGTTGAAGAAGGCCATCTCCTGGGGGCACTTCTCCATGACGGTGTTGATGACGAACTTGATCATGGCCTCGGCCACCTCCATGTCGCCCTGGAGGTCACAGAAGGCCATCTCCGGCTCGATCATCCAGAACTCAGCGGCGTGGCGCTGGGTGTTGGAGTTCTCCGCCCGGAAGGTGGGGCCGAAGGTGTATACATCGCCGAAGGCCATGGCGAAGTTCTCCGCGTTCAGCTGGCCGGACACGGTGAGGTTGGCGTGCTTGCCGAAGAAGTCCTGGCTGTAGTCCACCTGGCCGTCCTGGGTGCGGGGCAGATCGTTCATGTCCAGGGTAGTCACCTGGAACATCTCCCCGGCGCCCTCGCAGTCGCTGGCAGTGATGATGGGGGTGTGGACATACACAAAGCCCCGGTCCTGGAAGAAGGTGTGGATGGCGTGGGCCGCCACGGAGCGGACACGGAACACCGCAGAGAACAGGTTGGTGCGGGGCCGCAGATGGGCGATGGTCCGCAGATACTCCACGCTGTGGCGCTTCTTCTGCAGCGGGTACTCGGGAGAGGAGACACCCTCCACCACGATCTCGCTGGCCTTCACCTCCAGAGGCTGCTTGGCCTCGGGGGTCAGGACCACGGTGCCCTTGACGATCAGGGCCGCGCCCACATTCTGGCCGGCGATCTCCTTGTAGTTGGCCAGGACGCTGGCGTCCATGACCACCTGGAGGTTCTTGAAGCAGGACCCGTCGTTCAGCTCAATAAAGCCGAAGGTCTTCATGTCCCGGATGGTGCGGGCCCAGCCGCAGACGGTCACGGTCTGGCCGCCCAGGCGCTCGCTGTCGGCGAAGATCGCCGCGATCTTGATTTTTTCCATAGTATTTCACCTGCATTTTTTTGTGATTTGCGGGGTTGTTGATCACATAATAGGTGTATTATACCTCTGACAATTGGAATTTACAAGAGCTTTTCTCCTCCGCTGTGGAAAACTGCCCCCTGTGTCCGCAAAAAAAATTCCCTCTCCCCCATTTTTTCCTCTTGACAAACGCAGCCCCCCGCGGCATAATATAAGCACAAGATTACTTTATAAACTTTTCTTTAGGAGGTGGCGCCATGACCCAGCGTGAGCGGCAGCTGCTGCGCTGGATAGAGGAAAACCCCATGATCAGCCAGCAGGAGCTGGCGGACAAGGCGGGGATCACCCGGTCGTCTGTAGCCGTCCATATTTCCAATCTGATGAAGAAGGGGCACATCGCCGGCAAGGGCTACATCATCCGCACGGCGCCCTATGCCGTGGTGGTCGGCGGCGTAAACATGGACATCGGCGGCCGCTCCTACGGCAGCCTCATCCCCCAGGACTCCAACCCCGGCCAGGTGCGGATGAGCCTGGGCGGCGTGGGGCGGAACATTGCCCACAATATGTGCCTGCTGGGGGTGGATGTGCGGATGCTCACCGCCTTCGGCGACGACCTCTCCGCCCAGAAGCTGGCCGCCTCCTGCGGGGAACTGGGGATCGACATCAGCCAGTCCCTGCAGATCCCCGGCGCGGCCACCTCTACCTACCTCTTTATCTCCGGCCCCGACGGGGACATGGCCCTGGCCATGAGCGACATGGATATCTACCGCCATATCACCCCCGCTTTCCTGTCCTCCCGCTCCGCCCTGCTGGGCAGCGCCCAGCTCATCGTACTGGACACCAACATCCCGGCGGAGTCCATTGCGTGGCTGGCGGAGAACTGCCGAGTCCCCCTCTTCGCCGACCCGGTATCCACGGTGAAGGCGGAGAAGCTGCGGCCCGTACTGGGCAAGCTCCACACCCTGAAGCCCAACCGGCTGGAGGCCGAGCTCCTCAGCGGCGTGGCCATCACCGACGAGGCGAGCATGAACCGGGCCGCCGACGCCCTGCTGGCCACCGGCCTGCGGCGGGTGTTCATCAGCCTGGGGGCCGACGGCGTCTTTGCCGCCGACCGCACCAGCCGCTGTCACATCCCCTGCCGTCCCGGCAAGATGGTCAACACCACCGGCTGCGGCGACGCCTTTATGGCGGCTATCGCCTGGGCCTACCTGGAGGGCACCGACCTGGAGGGCACCGCCCGGGCAGGTCTGGCCGCCTCCTCCATCGCCATGGAGAGCGAGGAGACCATCAACCCCGCCATGAGCGCGGAGGAGATCCGGCACCGGCTGTGACCCCCTTCAACCAGCCCACCGCCCGTTTTTTCGACAACTATTCGTATTATCTGCTATAAAAATAACAAAAAGGAGTCAAAAATGATGAACAAGTATCTGGATATCGCCCCTGAAGTCGCCCAGGCCTTGGCCGAGGGCAAGCCCGTTGTCGCCCTGGAGTCCACCATCATCTCCCACGGTATGCCCTACCCCCAGAACGTGGAGACCGCCCTGGCGGTGGAGAAGCTGGTCCGGGACAACGGCGCCGTTCCCGCCACCATCGCCATCATCGGCGGCCGTCTGAAGGCCGGTCTCACCGCCGAGGAGATCGAGTACTTCGGCAAGAAGGGCCCCGCCATCGCCAAGGCCAGCCGCCGTGATCTGCCCGTGCTGATCGCCCGGGGCCAGGACGGTGCCTGCACCGTCACCACCACCATGATGATTGCCCACATGGCCGGCATCTCCGTGTTTGCCACCGGCGGCATCGGCGGCGTCCACCGTGGCGCGGAGACCACCATGGACATCTCCGCCGATCTGGAGGAGCTGGGCCAGACCCCCGTCATGGTCATCTGCGCCGGCGCCAAGTCCATTCTGGACCTGGGCCTCACCCTGGAGTACCTGGAGACCAAGGGCGTGCCCGTTATCGGCTACGGCACCGACGAGCTCCCCGCCTTCTACACCCGCTCCTCCGGCTTCGGCGTGGACTACCGCATCGACACCCCCGCCGAGCTGGCCGCCTCCTTCCACGCCCAGCGTGAGATGGGCCTGCGGGGCGGTATGCTGGTGACCAACCCCATTCCCGAGGAGTGGTCCATGGACCCCGCCGTCATCAACGGCGCCATCGACCAGGCCATCGCCGAGAGCCGTGAGCAGGGCATCCACGGCAAGGCCACCACCCCCTTCCTGCTGGCCCGGGTGAAGGATCTCACCGGCGGCGACAGCCTGGAGAGCAACATCCAGCTGGTGTTCAACAACGCCCGTCTGGCCGCCAAGACCGCCGCCGAGCTGGTGAAGCTCTAAGCCCATGAAGGAGCTGGTCCTCCCCTCTGCCGCAAACGACACGGTCTGGGCCGCTGTGGGCAGCCTGTGGGGCCTCCTGCTGGTCTACCTGCTGGCGGTAAACCTGGTCGCCTTTCTCATGATGTGGTCCGACAAGCGCCGGGCCAAGCGGACGGGCGCCCGCCGCATCTCCGAGAAGGCCCTCTTCCTCTCCGCCCTCCTGGGGGGCAGCGTGGGGGCCATTCTGGGGATGCAGCTCTTCCGCCACAAGACGAAGCACTGGTACTTCGTCTGGGGGATGCCCGCCATCCTTGTCCTCCAGCTGGGGCTGGGCCTCTGGCTGTATATTGTCCTCCGATAATTTTGGGGGTCCGCCGCAGAACTTCTCCGTTCTGCGGCGGACCCCCTCTGTTTTATTGCACAACAATATATCGGGCGTCTGCCCGGCGCAGGGCCATGACCCCGCCGCAGACCCCGTAGGCCACCGGGTCACCCCAGGGGCTCTCCTGCAAAACCGTCACCGTGCCGCCGGGGACAAAGCCCAGCTCCAACAGCCGCAGGCCCTGCTCCTCCGGGGCCGTTACCGCCGTCACAGTGGCCCTCTGCCCCACCGGCAGCCGGTCCAGCGTCCTTTCCTTCTCCATTGGGTGTCTCCCCCCTTCTCTCCATGCAGGCACCTTGCTCCCTATAGCCTATGCAGCCCCGTTACCCCCGGTTCTCCTCCACATATTTTTGTGAAAAGTTGCCGCCGCCTATTGACAAAGCCATATAGTTAGAATAGACTAACTTTGTTTAGTGATACTACCGAAAGGACCGGACGAAACAGATGAAACTGTCCAACAATCCCATGACCTTGGACCAGCTCCCCGTGGGGGAGAGCTGCGTCATTCAGCAGGTCGGCGTCAGCCGGGGTCCGGTGAAGCGCCGCCTCATTGATATGGGCCTCACCCCGGGGACCCAGGTGCGGCTGGTGAAGATCGCCCCCTTTGGAGATCCCATGGAGGTACAGCTGCGGGGCTATGAGCTGTCCCTGCGCAAGGATGACGCCGCCCAGATCCAGGTGCTTCCCGGCCAGGAGGCCCCGGCCGACGCCCGCCATGCCGACACAACGGAGCGGTCCTACTTCCTGGGCCGGGGCTGCACCGGCAACTGCGCCCGGTGCGCCAAGAGCTGCTCCCCGGACGAGCAGGCCGCCATGCAGCAGGCCCACCGCCACGAGCAGGTGCAGCACCCCCGCCGCTATGACCCCACCGCCCACGACCAGCGGCAGTGGAAGGTGGCCCTGGTGGGCAACCCCAACTGCGGCAAGACCACCCTCTTCAACGCCCTCACCGGGTCCAACCAGTATGTGGGCAACTGGCCCGGCGTCACCGTGGAGAAGAAAGAGGGCATCGCCAAGGTGGGGGAGGTCAGCTTCACCGTGGTGGATCTGCCGGGTATCTACTCCCTCTCCCCCTACTCCATGGAGGAGCTGGTGGCCCGGAAGTTCATCATCGGGGAGAAGCCCGACGCCATTATCAACATCGTGGACGCCACCAACCTGGAGCGGAACCTCTACCTCACCATGCAGCTGCTGGAGCTGGAGTGCCCCATGGTGCTGGCGGTGAACTTTATGGACGAGGTGGAGAAGAAGGGGGATCAGATCGACTGCGATATGCTCTCCGCCCGGCTGGGCGTGCCGGTGGTCCCCATCTCCGCCCGGGATGGCAAGGGCATTGAAAAGCTGGTTCAGGCCGCCCACAAGCAGATGCACAGCGGCCTCACCCTGGAGCCCGACGACCTGTACGACGACTTCACCCACGCCATCCACCACCGGATCACGGAGATCATCCACGACCGGGCCTATGCCGTGGGCATCCCCGCCCACTGGGCCTCCATCAAGCTGCTGGAGGGGGACCCTGAGGTGGCCAAGGAGCTGGGGCTGGGGGAGGTGACCCTCCAGCGCATCGACCAGATCGCCGCAGAGTATGAGGCCTCCAGCCCCCTGGGGGATCGGGAGACCCTGCTGGCGGACAGCCGGTACCACTTTGTGGAGCGGGTGGTCCGCCGCTCAGTAAAGCGCAGCACCCCCACCGGCAAGCCCACGCTCACCGAGCGCATCGACGCCGTCGCCACCCACAAATACTTCGCCATCCCCCTCTTCCTGGGGATGATGCTGGTGGTCTTCCTCATCACCTTCAGCGGCCCCGGCGCCTGGATGTCGAACGGCATCGCCTGGTTCGTGGAGGAGGTCCTCTGTCCCGGCGTAGCCGGCTGGCTCACCGCCATCCACACTCCCCAGTGGCTCATTGGCCTGCTGGTGGAGGGCCTCATCGCCGGTGTGGGCGGCGTGCTGACCTTCCTGCCCATGATTGCCCTGCTGTTCCTCTTCCTGTCCATGCTGGAGGACTCCGGCTACATGGCCCGGGCGGCCTTCGTCATGGACCGCACCCTCCGGCACTTCGGCCTCAGCGGCAAGGCCTTTATCCCCATGCTCATGGGTTTTGGCTGCACGGTGCCCGCCGTTATGGGCGCCCGGACCATGGAAAACGAGAAGGACCGGCGGATGACCATTCTGCTGGTGCCCTTCATGTCCTGCGGCGCGCGGCTGCCCATCTATGGCCTCATGACCGCCGCCTTCTTCCCCAAGTACGCGGGACTGGTGG
The DNA here is from genome assembly GCA_963557105.1 of uncultured Oscillospiraceae bacterium. Taxonomy (GTDB): domain Bacteria; phylum Bacillota; class Clostridia; order Oscillospirales; family Oscillospiraceae; genus Pelethomonas. The sequence continues at coordinate 13,512 of CAUWCX010000046.1, read as the reverse complement.
TCTTTGGCCTGTACCTGCTGGGCCCCGCCATGGCCATTCTCTCCGGCCTCTTCCTGAAGCGCAACCTCTTTAAGGGTGAGCCCGCCCCCTTCCTGCTGGAGCTTCCCCCCTACCGTATGCCCACTCTGAAGAACATCTGGCTCCATGTGTGGGAGCGTGTGCGGGACTTCCTCACCCGGGCGGGCACCATCATCGCCCTTATGAGCGTGGTGGTCTGGTTCCTGCAGAACTTCGGCACCGACCTGCACATGGTCGAGGATGCCGCCGACAGCATCCTGGCCGCCTTCGGTGGGCTCATCGCCCCCATCTTCCAGCCCCTGGGCTTCGGCGTATGGCAGGCGGCAGTTGCCCTGCTGACGGGACTCATTGCCAAGGAGATGCTGGTCAGCTCCATGAGCCTCTTCTACGGCTTCAGCCTCACGGACTACGCCGCCGCCGGCGCCGCCATGGCGGCCACCTTCTCCCCCGCCGCCGCCCTGGCCTTCCTGGCCTTCTGCTCCCTGTACACCCCCTGTGTGGCGGCCATTGCCACCATCCGCCGGGAGATGGGCAGCAGGAAGTGGACGCTGCTGGCCCTGGGCTGGCAGCTGGGCGTGGCCTGGCTGGTGAGCTTCCTGGTCTACCGTCTGGCGCTGTTCTTCCTGTAGTCGAATCGCAAAAAACCGGTCTGCGGTGATACCACCGCAGACCGGTTTTCTTGTCGAAAAAGCCTCGCAGAGTTCGCCGCCCGGAGGCGGCGAATAGGATGAAATCATTTTCTGCCGCGACATGCAGCACGGTATTCTCGCGGCATAGCCGCTGCGACCTACGCTAAAAATATGCCACAGGCATATTTTCTTCACGCTGCGGCGTGGCAGAAAATACTTCTCGCGGAGCGAGCGTCGCACCGGCCAGCGGCCGGAAGGCGCAGAGCGCAGCGCAACCCCTTCTCAAAAAAGTGCTTGCACTTTTTTGACAGTCTCCGCAGACCGGTTTTCTTATTCTTCCGAGGTATACAAAAATGCCACTGCCCCCAGCTCTCCGCTGAACAGGAATCCGCAGGCCCGGTAAAAGGCCGCCGTGGCAGGCGTATCATCGGTGAGCAGCACCTTCTGCCGCACATCCCGGTACCGCTCCACGCAGTCCAGCAGCAGCGTCCGGCCGATGCCCCGGCGCTGGCGGTCCGGCCGGATCAGCAGATCCTGCACATAGAGGATGGTCTCCCCGTCCCCCACGGCCCGCAAAAGCCCCACCAGCTCCCCGTCCTCCCCCCAGGCGGTGAGCACCAGCAGCGATGCCTGCACCGCACGGCACAGGCGCTCCGGCTGTTCGGTATAGGCGCTCCAGCCCACGCTGTCATAGAGGGCCAGCAGCTGTTCTCCTCCGGGGATCACCCCGGCGCGATAGTCGATCATTTCGTTTCTCCTTTGCCGTTATATGTTCAGCAAAGGGTCATCCGCAATCTCATCCGCCGCTCCTTTCTCCCCTCAGGGGACTATTTTCCAATATGGTTGGCGATCCGCTGCATGATCATGTCCAGGGCCACCAGATTGTGTCCCCCCTCCAGGACGATGATATCCGCGAAGCGCTTGGAGGGCTCAATAAACTGCTCGTGCATGGGCTTGACTGTGGTGAGGTACTGCTCCACCACGGAGTCGATGGTGCGGCCCCGCTCCTTCACATCCCGCATGATCCGCCGCAGGATGCGGACGTCGGCGTCGGTGTCCACGAAGATCTTGATGTCCATCAGGTCCCGCAGCTCCGGATTCTGGAAGATCAGCAGGCCCTCCACAATGACTACGCTGGTGGGCTGGATGGTCACCGTCTCCTGGGTGCGGTTGTGGTCGGCATAGGAGTACACCGGGCACTGGACCGGCACCCCCGCCTTCAGGGCCTTCAGGTGGCGGACCATGAGGTCCGTCTCAAAGGCGTCCGGGTGGTCATAGTTCTGCCGGCAGCGGACCTCAAAGGGCATACCGGTCTGGTCCTTATAGTAGTTGTCGTGGTAGATGACGCTGACGTCGTCCCCGAATTTTTTCTTGATGTGCTCCGTCAGGGTGGTCTTTCCGCTGCCGGTACCCCCCGCTATGCCAATAAAGATGGTGTCGGTCATGGCCGTGTCCTCCTGCGTATCGCTTGTTTTTCCCCATTATACGGACATCCCCAAAGAAAAGCAAGAACAGGGGAACAAATTTTTGCCAGATTCCGTCAAAACAGGAAAAAGCGGTTGACTGCGGCGCAAAAAACCGATATTATGTAAATTGAGCAACTATCCAAAGGAGGATCTGCCATGAGTAACCGTCAGTGCCCCAAGTGCGGCGAGGAATATTCCGATACCTATAGAAAGTGCCCCTTCTGTGAGGAGGAGGAGGCTTCCCGCCGGGGTAAACCCCTGCGCCGCCACGGAGGCAAGCGCCTGTCCAAAAAGAAGCGCAGCAGCGGCGCAGGCGGCGTGATGCTGTCGGTTATGGCTGTGGTCATCATCGGCGTAGTGGGCTACGTCTACTTCGGCGAGCAGGTGGCCAGCTTTATGGGGATCCGTTCGGTCCAGCCGGATGCTGTCAGCACAGACCCCGGCGCCAATATCTCCAATTTTTCCGCCCAGCCGGAGGGACACAGCGAAGATGACCGGTCCAGTGTTCCTGATGGCAATGGCACCGACGCCCCTGCTGCTCCCGACGCCCCCGATCCCGCTGTCCCCGCAGGTCCTCTGGCCCTGGACCATGACGCCATCACCATCCCCGCCGGGGAGACTGCCCGACTGGCCGCCACCGGCGGCACAGGCGAGGTGACCTGGTCCACCTCCAATGAAAACATTGCCACCGTAGACGGCGGCGCCATCACCGGCAAGGCCGGCGGCACCGTCACCGTCACCGCCGCCGCCGGGGAGGAGTCCGTCTCCTGTACCGTTACGGTCACCGGAGATCCCTGGGTCAACCCCATTGCCTGGACGCTGAACAAGACCGATGTCACCGAGCGCTCCGGCGGCAACGGGTTCCAGCTGAAGGTGAAGGACTGCACCAGCCCCATCGTCTGGGCCAGCGAGAATCCCGCCGTGGCCTCCGTGGACAGCCAGGGCTGGGTGGTGCGCACCGGAAAGGGCACCACCAACATCACCGCCTCCGTGGACGGCCAGGTCCTCAAGTGCATCGTCCGCTGCCCCTGATCCCCCTACGCTATGTCATGTCCCCCTGCTGCGGCAGGGGGACACGATACTGTCAAAAAAGTGCAAGCACTTTTTTGAGAAGGGGCTTGCGCTGCGCTCTGCGCCTTCCGGCCTACGGCCGGTGCGACGCTCGCTCCGCGAGCAGTATTTTCTGCCACGCCGCAGCGTGAAGAAAATATGCCTGTGGCATATTTTTAGCGTAGGTCGCAGCGGCTATGCCGCGAGAATACCGTGCTGCATGTCGCGGCAGAAAATGATTCCGCTCTATTCGCCGCCTGCGGGCGGCGAACTCTGCGAGGCTCTTTGACAAGCTGTATGTCCCCCTGCTGCGGCAGGGGGACATTTTTTCATCACCCCGCCCCTTTTCAAATCTCCTCCGCCGTGGTACACTGGAGAGGAATACTACGGATAAGGGAGGCGGACATATGCAGAGCGGAACGGTCCGGCTGGATCTCCATGGGATGACCTGCGCCCAGGCCCAGGCCGCCGTGGACGCAGCCCTTCGCCGGGCCGGCGGCTCGGTCTACCGCATCGAGGTGATCCACGGCTACCACGGCGGCACGCAGCTGCAGCGCATGGTCCGGCAGGTCTATGCCAAGCACCCCAAGGTCAAACGGCTGGAGCTTGGGCTGAATCCCGGGTCTACTGAGCTGGTCCTGCGGGAATACTGATACGGAGGAATGTTACCATGTTATTTTTGTACTACCCCAAGTGCACCACCTGCCAGAAGGCCAAGCGGTGGCTGGATGAGCAGGGTGTCCCCTATACCCCGCGGGACATCAAGGCGGACAACCCCTCTGTGGAGGAATTGACCGACTGGTATCGCCGCAGCGGTCTGCCCCTGAAGCGGTTTTTCAACACCAGCGGCCTACAGTACAAGTCCCTGGGACTGAAGGATAAGCTGTCGGGAATGACCGAGGAGGAGCAGCTGTCCCTGCTGTCCACGGACGGGATGCTGGTCAAGCGTCCCCTGCTGGTGACAGAGAACTGCGTTCTCACCGGTTTCCGCGAGGCGGAGTGGCAGGCCGCCCTGGAAAAATAACTTGACGGACTACCCTTTCGCTGTTTTGACCGATTTTCCCCCCGCTATTTTGCGGGAATTTTTGGGAAACCGCCGGGGGACAGTCCACGCAAAATACTTGCGCGGCGGAATAGGCCGTGATACAATAAGTCCACGAATTCATCTATACTAGGAGGAAAATCCATGAAGCAAGACATGATTTTGATCCTGGATCTGGGCAGCGAGGAGAACCCCCGCCTTGCCCGTGAGATCCGCGCTATGGGCGTCTATACCGAGATCCACCCCCACGACATCTCCGCCGCTGAGTTGGCGGCTCTCCCCGGGGTAAAGGGCATCATCCTCAACGGCGGTCCCAACCGGGTGGTGGACGGCGTGGAGATCGACGCCTCCTCCGCAGTATATGACAGTGGTCTGCCCATCTGGGCCATCGACCACAAGGGCAGCGCCCCCCTGGCCGCCGACGGCGAGGCCCGGGACGCGGCGATCCGCACCTTCGTCTTTGACACCTGCAAGGCGGATACTAACTGGAATATGGAGAATTTCATCGCCGACCAGGTGGAGCTGATCCGCCGCCAGGTTGGGGACAAGAAGGTCCTGCTGGCCCTCTCCGGCGGCGTGGACAGCTCCGTGGTGGCCGCCCTGCTGATCAAGGCCATCGGCAAGCAGCTGACCTGTGTCCATGTCAACCACGGCCTTCTCCGCAAGGGCGAGCCCGAGCAGGTGGTCAAGGTCTTCCGCGACGAGATGGACGCCAACCTGGTGTATGTGGATGCTGTGGACCGCTTTTTGGACAAGCTGGCCGGCGTAGCCGATCCCGAGACCAAGCGTAAGATCATCGGCGGCGAGTTTATCCGCGTGTTTGAGGAGGAGGCCCGCAAGCTGGACGGCATTGCCTTCCTGGGCCAGGGCACCATCTACCCCGACATCATCGAGTCCGGCACCAAGACCGTCAAGGCGGTGAAGAGCCACCACAATGTGGGCGGTCTGCCGGAGGATCTGCAGTTTGAGCTGGTGGAGCCGCTGAAGATGCTCTTCAAGGACGAGGTCCGCGCCTGCGGCGTGGCCCTGGGTCTCCCCGACGCCATGGTCTACCGCCAGCCCTTCCCCGGCCCCGGCCTGGGCGTCCGCTGCCTGGGCGCCATTACCCGTGACCGCCTGGAGGCCGTCCGGGAGTCCGACGCTATCCTTCGGGAGGAGTTCGCCAAGAACGGCCTGGAGGGCAAGGTGTGGCAGTACTTCACCGCCATCCCCGACATCAAGTCCGTGGGTGTCCGGGACAACAAGCGGGCCGATGAGTGGTGCGTCATCATCCGCGCCGTCAACACCGTGGACGCCATGACCGCCACCGTGGAGAATGTCCCCTTCGACCTGCTCCAGCACATCACCCACCGCATCACCTGCGAGGTGAAGGGCGTCAACCGCGTACTGTTTGATCTGACGCCCAAGCCCACGGGGACGATTGAGTGGGAATAATAAATTAACGGTTATTGAGTCCCGAAAACCCTTGAAAATACAGGGGTTTTCGGGATTCTTGCTTTTTGCTGGCTACAAAATGGCTACATCAGGCTGATTTTTTGTAGCCAGAGGGATTAGATGGCTAAACTGTCCAGCTGATTGGCTACCTCGACTTGCTTATTCGGGTACAGATGACTGTATGTATCCATAGTTGTCTGTACTCGTTCATGTCCCAGACGTTCCGCAATCAGCAAAGGTGAGAATCCCATCTCCACCAACAGACTGGCATGGCTGTGACGAATATCGTGTACACGAATCCTTTTCACGCCGGACTCCTTGATCCCGTATTCCATCTCATGATAGAGATAACTTTTGGTGTATGGGAACAGGCGGTCGTCAGGCTGCAATCCATAGCATTTATCCATGTAGCTGCGGAGTGTAGCTTTCAAAATTTCTGGAATCGTAACAACACGATTGCTTTTTGGTGTTTTGGGTGAAGATACAATGTCTTTGCCGTTCAGACGCTGATAACTTTTGTTGATGGTCAATGTGCCCTTGTCGAAATCAATATCTGATGGGGTCAATGCCAACAGCTCGCCTTCTCTTATGCCGGTGTAGTACAGTGTCATGAACATAGTATAAGAGACAGAGTGGTCTTTTAAGGCACTGATAAAAGTCGCAAACTCATCTTTTGTCCAGAACAGCATTTCATCGGCATTCTTTTTGCCCATTCCCCCTGCCTTATGGCAGGGATTTTCTTTTAAGCCGTAGTATTTAACGGCGTAGTTGAAAATGGCTGTGATTTGATTGTTGATGGTTTTAAGATAGGTTTGAGAGTAAGGCTTCCCATTTTCGTCACGGTAATTGGTGAGTTCGTTTTGCCATCTGCGAATATCGGTTGGTTTGATAGCATCCAGAGGGAGCTTTCCAAAGTACGGAATGATTTTCAGATCAATCAGAAAACGTTTGTTGGCCACGGTAGATGGTTTCAGGCGCTTTTCCATATCTTTGAGATACAGCTCAATAAAATCCATAAAACTCATGCCCAGGCTGCCATTTGCCTGATTGATAAAATCACGTTCCCACTGCAAGGCTTCTTTCTTGGTAGAGAAACCTCTTTTCTTTTTGTGAATTTCTTTTCCTGTCCAATCCTTGATACGGATTTGAGACATCCATTTTCCTGTGTTTTTGTCTTTCGTCACTGACATGAAAATTCTCCTTTATTTTTCAATGTCAGACCTCAATTATTCTGCAGAGTCACACCCCTTTTCCAGATAAGCTCTGCGACGAGCTAAACGCTCATCTTCGTCAAGTTCTTCCGGTTCCACACATTCCACGGAAGCCCCCGCATAGTACGCAAGGGTCTGCTCTTGCCAGCTATGTAATGCCGCAGGAGAACAGTTGTAGCTGCGCACATCCTCACGCATTTCTTCCCATTGTTCTAAGAAAAGACACATATCCGCATTGTGATCGGCATCCATTTCCTTGCCATTGAAACGGATAGAGCAGGTCCACTCATTACTGCGGGGCGGTTTCTGCACATCTACATCGAATTTGATAGAAGAAACCTTGTTCAGTTCAAACAGGAAGCTCATTATGTCGGCAAGACTTCTGATAGATGCCGTATTTGTTTCGTAGCCAAGAATAAATGTCGGCGTTGTATCAAGATGTTTTGCCAGTTCATTTACGACATCAATGGAAACCTCGATTTCTCCGGTTTCGTATTTCTGCACAGTGCGCAGAGACTTTCCGAGTAGGTTTGCCAGTTGTGTCTGGTTCAGGCCCTTGCGTTTTCGAAGAGTTTTTATCCGCTGGCCGATTGCGGAATAATCGAAATTACCCATAAATAATTCACCTCGTCTATATGGTATCACAAATAAATGCGAATTTCAAGTACATATTTTATTTCCACAAGACTTGACAAAAGTATTTTTTATACGTATAATAAAAATGTACTAAAAGTGCGTATTTCTGGATTATAGGAAAATCAGGCGAATGAAAAGTACGCAAATCTACATTTTAGACACAGGAGGTACTAATGAGAGCACAGTTTATCACAGCAGAAGAAATTCAGGAAATCATGAATGTCAGTCGAAGCAAGGCGTATCAGATCGTGCGGGAGCTGAACAAGGAGCTGAAAGCAATGGGATACATCACGATTGCCGGAAAATGCCCTATTCAGTTCTTTAAGCAGAAATTCTACGGTTTACAGATTGGAGGGGATGAGAATTGATGAATGAAAAAGAAAAAACGACCGTCCCGGTTCCATCTGTTGGCGCAGATGGGGAACAGTCGCTTTCCTATGTAGCTGAAGAAATTGTAACACAAGAACCCGATTATTTCAACTTCGATGACGGAAAACACGGCGATGAATATCTGAAGCAGATGCTTCGTATGTCGGAGCCGTCCTATCTTCCGACTATGACTATGAACCAGATCTATGAAACGCTATATGAGAGCCGTAGACCAATCATAGAAAATCTCTTATATCCAGGGGCGTACCTTTTTGTAGGTGCACCCAAGGTGGGTAAATCTTTCTTTATGGCACAACTTGCTTACCATGTAAGCGTTGGCCTTCCACTGTGGGATTACAAAACCCATCCCGGTACAGTTCTGTATCTTGCGTTGGAGGATGATTACAGACGTATTCAGGAGAGGTTGTATCGAATGTTTGGCGTAGATGGAACGGACAATCTCCATTTCGCTACATTTGCAAAATCTCTCGCTACAGGTCTGTTTGAGCAGTTGAAGCGATTTGTGAAGGAACATCCAGGAACGAATTTGATTATCATTGATACGCTGCAGAAAATCCGTGAAGTCAACAACGACAGGTACAGCTACGCCAATGACTATGAGATTATCGGTCAGCTGAAAGCATTTGCAGATGAATCGAATCTCTGTCTGCTGATTGTGCATCACACAAGGAAGCAGCAGGCTGATGATAGCTTCGACCGCATTTCCGGAACCAATGGTCTGCTGGGAGCAGCCGATGGTGCTTTCATCATGGAGAAGGTAAAGCGTTCCGGGAATAAGGCATCTATCGAAGTCTCTGGTCGAGATCAACCGGATCAAAAGCTGCTTCTGGAACGAGATACTGAGACCCTAAAATGGGAACTGGATGATGTAGAACGAGAGCTTTGGGTAAAACTGCCAGACCCTGTTCTGGAGAAGGTAAAAACTCTTGTGTCGGGCAAACAGTGGTTGTGGGAAGGAACCCCTACCGAATTGGTTGAGGCCTTGCAGGTGGACATGAAGCCCAATCAGCTCACACGATACTTAAATGTGAATGCGGGGCGTCTGCATGAGGAGCACTGGGTAATGTACAGTAACACCCGTACCCACAATGGAAGGCATATCAAAATTGAAGCCTTCCATTATGAAAGTGACGATGCGTGACGGTGTGACGATGATTTTGATAGTGGTGGCGGTGTCTAAAACACCGTCACCATCGTCACCACCGACACGGAAAGGAAGGGATAGGAAATGAAGAATGTACAAATCCCCTATGATTTATTTCTGGCTCTGCTTCAGTACCATCTGATGATGGAGGACGATTATGAAGATGAAATCCGACATGGATTGGAGAAAAAACTGGAATCTATGGTAAGGCACGAATTGTATGCCAAATACAAAACCGCCCTTACCCCAGAAGAACGTGAAGCGGCTCGTCAGCGCTATCTGGATGAGCGTGGTATCCCCCAAAGTTACCGCTGGACTACTTCTCCTTGGGAGCTATAACAGGAGCGTGCCACGCTCCTGTGAATGGCAGACAAGACAGAACGTTAGTTGATGCAGCAAACCCCAGCGCATCTCCCGTCCTCACTGAAAATCCGCAGATTTGAAGCGGACAGTCTGAGAGAAATGATTGTAGTTTCTCTCAGACAATGGGCGGTGATTGTACCGAAGGACAGGCAGCGACCGTGCCGTGTTTTGCAGAACCTGTACAGATTGCAAACAAGGCACAGGCTCCCGCAGGAGCCGCATACCCCCTCGGAGAGCGCAATGCGCTTTTGATGCGTAGTGTCAAAAGTGCTTTTGCGTTACTTTTGACAAAAGTAACAAAACCCGCCGCCGAGCGGCGAAAACGAGTTTCGATAAATTATCGTAATTTTGGAGGTAACAGCTATAAAACGAACAATCAGTGCTATGTCCGGTGACGGCGTAGTTGCACACAACCGCCGCACCTATATCGCAGAAAATGTTGACCCGACACGCACCCATCTGAACACCGAATATTGCTACACGCCCATTGAGGATGCGTACCATCAGCTGTTCGATGAAGCACAAGCTGAGTATAACGCCAAGCAGAAACGTAAAGATCGCCGTATTGAAAATTACTACGAAAAAATCTGCAAAGGCGATCAGGAAAAGCCTTTTTACGAAGTGATATTTCAAGTAGGAAATAAAGATGATATGGCAGCCGATGGAGAAAACGCAGAGCTGGCAAAAACCATCTTGGACAAGTTTTATCACAGCTTCCTTGAACGCAATCCCCATCTCCATGTATATTCTGCTCACCTACACATGGATGAAGCAACACCCCACTTACACATTGATTTCATTCCCTTTACTACCGGAAGCAAGCGAGGACTGTCCACCCGTGTTTCTCTGAAACAGGCACTTGCCGATCAGGGTATCACCGGCGAGGGGCGATCCCTGACAGAGCGTGACTTGTGGGTACAGAAGGAGAAAGAATTCCTTGCTGCAATCATGCTGGAGCATGGTATCGAATGGGAACAGAAAGGCGAACACAAGGAGCATCTGAGCGTTCTGGAATTTAAGAGAGAGAAACGCAGAGAGGAGCTTGCCGAACTGGAGCAAACCATCGAGCGTGTTCAGCATCAACAGATTTCTATCAAGGCTGTGGAGCAAATAGAAGCTAAACCCCTGCCGCTGACATCCAAGGTAGCAGTTGAGAAAGAGGATTTTCAAAATCTTGTCACCGCAGCACAGAAATATGTAGTGCAGGAAAAGCAGGAAGGCAAGCTGAAAAAGCTCTTGAAGGAAGCAAAGAAAACCATTGCTGACTTGAAAGCTAAAATCGAGTCGCTGCTAACAGAACTTTCGGCGGTCAAGGAAGAATTGGCGCACTACAAGTCCGTCCGTAGTCAGCTTCGCACAGCGGATTTGGAACAAGAAAATGATCGGCTCCGTAAAAGAATTCGCACCTATGAGGATGTGATTTCACGGAATGACTTGTGGACTTACTTCGGCAGAAATCGTGAAAAAATAAGCCGTAACGAAGTTGATAGATAAGTTATTGATAATGTCTTATTTTAAAAGAAGGTGATTTGGCTAATAAATACATGCAGCTCACAATATCGTGAGATTATCTTGAATTTTCGTGTGATTTGCGTTATACTGTAAAAGACTTATATTCTCGTTGTTTTCTTTTGGAATGGAGGATAGAAATGCAAGTTTCATACGATAAATTATGGAAAACGCTTATAGATAAAAGAATGACAAGAACAGAGCTGAAAGAGGCTTCTGGGATTAGTTTTAATGTATTAGCTAAAATGGGACGTAACGAATTTGTATCTATGGAAAGTCTTTATAAGGTGTGTGTTTCCTTAGAATGTGACATTGGAGATATTATTGAGTTTGACCGTCCCTTGACGATTAAAGGAGGAGAATAATGAACGGAAAAGTTCCTCATATTGTACAATATCAAGGTTCAAAAAGAATACTTGCACCACAAATTCTGGAGTATATGCCGGATAGAATTGATCGTTTAATTGAGCCGTTTGCAGGCATGGCAGCAATTAGTATAGCTGTAGCACATGATGATCGAGCAAACTCATTTCATATAAATGATTTGAATGCACCACTTGTTAATCTGCTGAAAGAAGCAATTAATGCCCCGGATCAGCTTATAAGTGCATATTCGAAAGTATGGGAAGAGCAATTCAAATATGGAGACAATCATGTACAGCATTTTTATGATGTCAGAGAACGCTTCAATAATGGTGAGAATACACCCGCCAATATGCTGTACTTATTGGCAAGATGTGTTAAAGGGGCAGTTAGATACGGAAAAAATGGAAACTTTAACCAATCTCCCGATAAACGAAGACATGGCACAAATCCTAAAACCTTAAAAAGTAATGTGTCTGCTATTTCTCAGCTTTTAAAAGGAAAAACAACTTTTACTGCATTAGATTATAGAGAGATTTTTGAAATGGCTCGTCCTGGGGATTTGGTTTATATGGATCCTCCGTATCAAGGGGTTTCAAATGTTCGTGATAACCGATATTTTGCAGGTGTTCCCTTTGATGAGTTCGTAGAAGCAATAGAAATATTAAACCGAAAAGGTGTAGATTATTTGATAAGCTATGATGGCGAATGCGGTGGAAAAGAGTATGGCGAAGAACTGCCGGCAAGTTTGGGGTGCAAAAAAGTATTATTAAATGCAGGCGTATCCAGTCAGTCAGTTCTACTTGGAAAAAAATCTACAACTTTTGAAGCACTTTATATCAGTGAAAAGCTTATTCCTGTTTTTGAGCATAAACCGAAACAAATTACACTTTGGGAGGCAATGGCATGAGTGATTATCCAAAAGAGTTTCTTGATTTGCTTGAATCTGTATCAGACAAGAGACCTCGAACAGTTATTCAGCATATTCTTAAAAATGGCTATATTACAACGCAAGAATTAAAGGATGATTATGGTTATAATCATCCGCCAAGAGCAGCAAGAGATGTTAGAGAATTGGGAATCCCTTTGGTTACATACAGAGTTCCAGGACCAGATGGCCGTAAAATTGCAGCATACAAATTTGGTGACCCAAACGAAGCCAAAAATATGTTGTCTAAAGCATCTGGTAGAACGGTCTTGTCAAAAGCATTAAAGCAGGCGCTTGTTGAAAAGTATGGCCCCAAATGTTTTATTTATTTAGAAACAATGGATGAAAACATTCTGCAGGTTGACCATAGAGTTCCTTATGAAATTGGTGGAGAGCAAGACGAAGAAGATTTGGATTGCTTCATGCTTCTAAGCCCGTCTGCTAATAGAGCAAAGTCATGGACTTGTGAACATTGTACCAATTGGGAAACAAAAGATGCAGAATTTTGCCTTTCATGTTTTTGGGCACATCCAGAAAAATATGATCATGTTGCTGGAAGATTGGAGAAAGTAGTTTCGATTATCTTCTCTGGAAATGAAATCGACGATTACAACAAACTGATTGAACTGGCAGGCGAGGAATCTGCACAAGAGACCATTAAACGTATTATACACGAAAGACTGAAATAAGTTTTTCATACTTATATCGAAAGTGTGACTAATGTTATGGCAAAAGAGAAAATCAATAAAATTATTTATTTTGACAAGGAAACAATTCGCAATATTTTGCAAGAGAGAGACCATGGAGAACTATCATGTAAGACAGACGTATCTTCTGCCATACAGACACAGGGATCAGTAGCAACCGAGGCATCTGCAAAATTGAAGCTTGACGTTCCCTTTATTTCGAGGATTTCATTTCTGTTCACAGGGAAAATAGAAGCATCGTATGATTAGCTCCTATTAGGAAAACACACTGTCAAAGGGGTATGTAGCGGGGGTTAGCCCGCTACTGCGGGTTTTGTGGTGTTGATTTCAATGTATTCTGCTATGCGTCTAAATTCATCCGCAAACTTAAATCTCACACTAATGTTTCCATTCTCATAAACCTTGATATGGTCGATCAGCTCAACGAGAAGTTCCCGGGAAAGCTGGTCGATATTTTGATGTTTTGTAAAGGCCACCAATGCGGGATGCTCACTCTTTACACCGTTTGCCAGTTCCGCCCGTTCAGCGTTCAGCCGGGCCAGCACATCCGTAAGAGCGATGGTCTGTCGCTCATAATCGGCTTTCATATCCCGGTAGTCCTGCTGGGTAATTTCCCCGTCTT